>CAJJKI010000007.1 GCA_905188025.1 uncultured Eubacteriales bacterium
AGAGACTATATATAAATACCATGAAAGAAATAGGAAGAGAAGAAGGGGTTAAAGAGAAAACTGTTGAAATGGTTAAAAAGATGCTTAAAGAAAATATAGATATATCTACTATATCTAGAGTGTCTGGACTTAGTGAAAAAGAAATCAAAGAAATTGCTAAAGAAAAGTAATTTCTTTTTCTTATTATCACTGAAAAACATATACTTAAAATAAGGAAGTGATTTATGAATAACAAAAAAGCCTTAATAGGAATCATTACCCGTTCATCCATCTCTGAGTCTAATCATCCAATCAAAATAATCTACCGTGATCTTGAGTCCGCTATTGAGAAAAGTGGTGGTATCCCTCTAGGAGTTTCTAATGAATCATTTAAGAATTATCTAGATATCTGTGATGGTTTTATTCTTGAAGGAGGAAGTGATCTAGACCCCAATAACTATCCAATTATAAAGTATCTTTGGAACAAAAACATTCCACTCTTAGCCATCTGTTTAGGTATGCAAGAAATGGCTACCACATTTAACTCAAGTGAAGTATCCGTCTCCTCCCATCAAAATACCACCCATAAAATTCATCTTCATGACAATACCATCCTCTATAAAATATTAAAAACCCATCATATAACTGTCAATTCAAGACACTCTTCTAGTATCACACCACCCACACTTACAGTATCCGCTTCATCAGAAGATGGCACCATCGAAGCCATTGAAGATCCAGAAAAATCTTTCTTTATTGGCTTACAATTTCATCCTGAAAATATCTATGAAAATAACCTTCATGCCAAACTAATATTTGACTATTTTATCCAAATGTGCCAAAATTATAAATATAGCAAAAATAATAAGAGGTGATATTTATGCGTATTGGAGTATTTGATTCAGGAGTAGGGGGCTTAACCGTTCTAAAAACCCTAATAAAAAAATATCCCTATCATGAATATATCTACTTTGGAGACACCTTAAATGTCCCCTATGGAAATAAAACCCTAGAAGAACTAAATTTACTAGCAGATAACTGTGTATCTTTTCTCATATCTAAAAAAGTAGATCTAATTATCATCGCATGTGGCACTGTATCCTCTAACTGTATTAGCTACCTAAAGAAAAAATATTCTATTCCCATCTTGGATATAATCACTCCAGTTGCTACTTATCTAAACAAAACAAATCTAAAAAATATTGCTGTCCTAGCTACTTCTAACACTATAAATAGCCATATCTTTAAAACTAAATTATCTAAAAATAAAACCATCTACGAAATACCCACACCAGATTTTGTCCCCTTAATAGAATCAAATAACTTATCAAATATTTCTTCTATCATTGCTTCCTATCTTGAACCCTACAAAAACAAAATAGACGTCGTTCTCCTAGGATGCACACATTATCCCATCATTACTTCATATCTATCCAATTACCTAGGAGTCACTATCCCCATAATTGATATGTCTAACTATTTAAATATCGAATATCCTCCTGGTAAATATTCCATCACTATCTATTTTTCTCGCCTAGAAGAATCTATCATAACCAATACCAAAAGAATTTTAGATATTAAAGCACCATTAATAAAACTATCAAAAGAACAATAATTAATTATATATAAATATAAACTCCCCATAAATCAGTAATAAAACATTATTCTTGAATTAGCAATAAAAAAGACTTATCATTTTAACTGACACAAAACAAAAAATAATCATAACCATCTTTAAAAATCTTGCCACTATTTCTAAAATATTATATAATATAAATATAAGGAGTAGGATATGAATAATACAGAATTAAAAATTCCTCGTCATGTAGCTATTATTCTTGATGGCAATGGCAGATGGGCTACTGAAAAAGGTAAAAAAAGAACTGAAGGACATAAAGAGGGATATAAAACATTAAAGAGAATCAGCAAGTATATTCTTCATAAAGGAACTAAATATTTAAGCGTTTTTGCTTTTTCTACCGAGAACTTTAATCGTCCTATCGAAGAAGTTAACTACTTAATGAATCTTTTTCTTGAAGGCTTCAAAAGAGATACCAAATTCTTTCAAAAAGAAAACATTCGTGTAGTATTCTCTGGTCGTGAAGAGCCACTTCGTAAAGATGTCATTGAATCAATGCGTACTATGGAAAGAGTTACTCAAAATAACACCGGCGGTATCTTAAATATATGTCTAAATTATGGAGGACGTGCTGAAATCGTCGACGCCGTTAATAAAATAATTTCATCTGGAGAAAAGAATATTACTGAAGAATCATTTAAAAAATATCTCTATAATGACTTACCTGATATTGATCTAATGATTCGTACCAGTGGTGAATTAAGAATTAGCAATTTCATGTTATGGGAATTATCCTACGCGGAGCTATACTTCCCTAAATGCTATTTCCCTGACTTTCTTGAAGAAGAATATGATAAAGCTCTTCTTGAATTCACTAAAAGAGATCGTAGATTTGGTGGCCTAAAGAAATGAATAAAATAAAAGAACAACTAGATTTAATTCATAATGATTATGCTAAGAGAGACATAACTCTCATTCATATAGCTGATCTCCATTTTAGTAGTATCACCAAGCCAAATATCTTACAACGTATCAAAGAATCTATTATCAAAAAGAATCCTGATTACCTAGTAATAACTGGAGATCTAATAGACACCCCTAGTATCACTAAGAATAAATATAAAATAAAAGAATTACTCAAATTCTTAACCGATCTAAGTAACTACACTAAAATAATTATATCTCTTGGTAATCATGATATATTTTGTGATAGTGATAAAGTATTCTTTGAAAAGTTAAATGAATTAGATAATATCTATCTACTTGATAACTCATCTTATCAAGATGAATATATATTTATTGGAGGCTTAACACTACCAACTAGTTATTATTACAATATGTCTCATGATGAATCAGCTGAAGTACTCTTAGAGCATTTAGATAAACATAAAAAACTAATCACAAAACTACCACCAAGACTTCCTAAAGTACTCCTAGTGCATTCACCAATAAAACTTTTAGATCCTATCGTATTATCTAAATTAAAAGAATATGATTTATTATTATCTGGTCATACCCATGCTGGTATGGTTCCTGATTTCTTAAATTCATTCTTTAAATCCAATACTGGTATCATTGCCCCTAATAAAAGATTTTTTCCCTCTCTTGCTAGAGGAAAAGTAGAGAAGATAGTAGGTAATAAAAAAATCACTCTTATCATTACCGGTGGAATTACTAAATTATCTGCTAGGTCTTCTAAAATATTAAGTAAATTAAATTTTGTATACAATATAAGTATAAATAAAATAATAATCACAAAGAAAAGAGGAAAATATTATGAGTAAAATTAAAGAAGTTCATGCAAGAGAAGTCCTAGATTCTCGTGGCAATCCTACCGTAGAAGTAGATGTCACTCTTGAAGATGGTTCATTTGGACGTGCTATTGTTCCATCAGGAGCCTCAACTGGAGAAAGAGAAGCCCTAGAACTTCGTGATAAAGATAAAAGATATCTTGGTAAAGGAGTAGAGAAAGCAGTATCTAATGTTAACAATATAATTAGAGAAAAAGTTATTGGTCTTGAATCATCTGATCAAACACTTGTAGATAACACTATGCTTGAGCTTGATGGCACTGAAAATAAAACTAATCTTGGCGCCAATGCCATCCTTGGAGTATCCCTTGCTAACCTAAAAGCATCCGCTTGTAGTGCTCACTTGCCACTATATCGTTATGTTGGAGATGGCAAAACCTTACCAAACCCTATGATGAATATCATTAATGGTGGCGCCCATGCCGATAATAAACTAGATTTTCAAGAATACATGATCATTCCTCATAGTAATACCGTTAAAGAAAGAATCCGTATTGGAGCAGAAGTTTTCCATACCCTAAAGAAAGTTCTAAAAGAAAAAGGCTACAATACTAATGTCGGAGATGAAGGTGGCTTTGCTCCTGACTTATCTAGTAACGAAGAAGGCTTCAAAGTAATCATCGAAGCTATTGAAAAAGCCGGTTATGTTCCTGGAAAAGACGTTTCATTAGGTATTGACGTAGCAGCATCAGAGTTCTATAAAGATGGTTACTATTACCTAGATAATAAAAAACTAACTACTAGTGAACTTATTGCTTTCTATGAAAAACTAGTAGATACATATCCAATTATTTCTATCGAAGATCCCGTAGATGAAAATGACTGGGAAGGCTTCCAAGAAATAACTAAAGTACTCGGAGATCGTATCCAATTAGTTGGTGATGACCTTTTTGTAACTAACATTAAATGCTTACAAAAAGGTATCGATTTACATGCCGGAAATGCTATCTTATTAAAATTAAACCAAATAGGAACATACACAGAAACTATCAAAACAATAAACCTCGCTAAAGAGCATGGCTATAAAACAGTTATCTCTCATCGTAGTGGAGAAACCGAAGATACTACCATCGCTGACTTGTCAGTAGGCCTAGACTTAGGTCAAATAAAAACCGGATCAATGTCTCGTACCGATCGTATTTGTAAATATAATCAACTAATGCGTATCGAAGAAGAATTGACAAAATAATTATCCCAAAAGAATTATAATGTTCTTGGTGATAAAAAATGAAAGTAAAAACATTTGATGAATCTCATGAAAAAGATTTAGAAGAATCAATTAATAATTTTATAAAAGAAAAACAAGTAGAAGTCCTTGATATCAAGTTTGCGGTATCTACGGCAATGTATGCTGATGAACAAATTTATTGTTTCTCAGCTCTTCTCATGTATAAATAAAAAGGAAGTGAAGTATATGACACTAGTTGAAGCATATTATATATTCTATCAAGAAAGGCCAATTGACAAAATAAAAGGCTATTTTAGCAGTGTGTATGGTGAAAGAATTGCTAATGAATATTTAAAAAATAGAAGTATAGAAGAGTTATTAAAAGTCTATTTAGAAGCTACTAAGACTAAAGAAATAATTCGCAAGGAATATCGTAACCTATCAAAACAATATCATCCTGATATCAATAGTGGAGATAAAACTCAAGAAGAACGTATGAAGTTAGTTAACGCCGCTAAAGATTATTTTGATAAAAATCTTACTTTCGTAAACATAAACACTCCGTACCAAAGCACCACTCCACAAAAGCCTAAGAAAAATAACGAAAGCAAAGTAATATATCGCCTTGCTATGTCTAAAGAAACCTCTGAAATAGAAGAACTAATTCCAGCATTTCTCCGTATCGCAGACTATGCCAAAAGATTACGTGAATATAAAGCTACCAGTGCCCTATACAAAAACGCCAGTTTCTTTAATGAAGAACTAGATAAAACATATCTTCCTACTGAATTATACACCCTCTATACTGAATATGTAAATTTCTATAACGATACCAAAATAGAACTAAGAAAAATTAATGAGGACTATATAGAACTTAAAAAACTAGTAGATACTGGCTGCCTAGATGGTAAAAAGTTATATCAAGCTATTTCTAAATTAGCGGGCCCTTATATTGACAATCTTAGTGATAATATCTTCCTCAAAATAGAATTAGCATATTGGGAAAATCAAGAACAAGAAGAAAAAGCCAAAGAATTTCGTGATAATGACTCTCACATTCGTAACACTAGGGTAGTTTTAAGTAGATTATTAAATAATTCTGATAAACTAAATCAAATAATATGTTATAAATGTTTAAAAGACAAATCTACTAGTACTCTTGAAGAATTATCTTCCATGAATAGCCTCAAAAATAAAGTAGAAGTCCACAAAAAGTATGTCGAACAAGCTAGCAATTTCATTAAAAGAATTAACTATTGGCATAATCGTGTAACAAGTCTAGTAAATGCTGAATTTAATGAAAGAACCATTGCTCGTTTAGAGGAAGATTTAAAAGCCATTATTCCCGAATCTTATCTACACCTAATTGCCGAAGATAAAGAATTAAATAAAATGAGCCGTGATTTTCAAAAGAATCGTGCTAAATATAAGAAAAATGACGTCTTAATAGCAGCATCTCATAAAAAAACATTAGTATCAATGCAAGATCGTACTAAAGAAAATAATCAAGAAATATCTTATATTGATAAATTATTCCTTCAGTATGAACACAAAGAGTTAACTGCTACTAAAAAATCTAGTCTTAAAGACTCTCCAGATAAAGAAGAAGCTACAATCAATAAATATTACTATTCAGGCAGTTTGCTTAATTATTGTGAAAAACAAGCTATTCTACTTTATAAAAAAGTCTTTACTTGTCTAGCAGCTACTGGTTTTCTTGGCCGTATTCAAGTACCATATGCCAGTATCTATGGTAATCTTCCTGAAAATGCTACACCAAAAGAAATAGATAGATACTACAAAGTAATTAAAGCTAATTATACCAGTATTATTACTGAATATAAAAATATGTATCATCGTGACTTTGTTATTGATGAGAAAGTACTATCTACTACTAGAAAATATCTAATAGATGAATTAAATCATACCTTTATTGACTGTTATGAAAGAGGTGCAGTAGTACCAAAACAATTACAAGAGACTATTAATAATACCATTCATAAAACTCCATCAATACTAAAACTTCTCGCATTAATTGAAGAAGTATCATGTATTGGTTATGAAGAATATGATTTAAAAACTAAAAGTCAAAAAGAAAAATCATCAAAACCAAAAAACTAATTATATAATAAATAAGCCCGTTTCATTTAATAGAAGCGAGCTTTTTTAACTACAAAATTTTATAAAATACAAATAGTTCTATTCCCAAAAATCACATTATCAAAATAAAAAGAACTGTAATTTATATAACTACAATTCTTATATATTGTTTTTAATTATTGCTAATTATCTAAATTCAGGCTTAAACATAATCTTAATAGCGTCATCTTTACCACTAGTTAATCTTTCAAAAGATTCTTGAGCCTTTTCAAGTGGAACAACTGCATCAATATATTTCTTGACATCAATCTTCTTCTTATCAATTAAATGTAAGCACATATCAAATTCATCTTCTGTATAAGCAATAGCCCCTTGCATATCTACTTCACGCATAACTGTAAGTACTGTAGGAATAGTAATTGCCTCTAAAGAAACACCTACTAAAACAATTCTACCACCTGGTTTAACCGTCATAATGGCTTCACTAACAGCAGGACCATTACCACAGCATTCAATAACCTTATCAAATCCACCATTAGTATTAGTAAATAATTTTTCTACAATGCCTTCTTCTAAAGCATTAAAGTATTCATCTACTTTTCCATATTTAAGAGCTTTCTTACCACGCTTTTCATTAGTTTCCATTAAAGCTACATAACTAGCCCCATTAAGTTTAGCAAACTCCGCAGCCATAAGACCAATAATACCGCCACCAATAATTAATACCTTATCACCAACTTTAACATTAGCTAAGTTAATAGCATGAAGAGATACTGCTGATGGTTCAACCATGCAAGCTTCTTCTGAACTAACACCTTTAGGTATTTTTCTTACCATATCAGTACGGCACATTGAATATTCCGCATATCCGCCTGAATTAGTAAGAGATAATCCAACAGCTTCATTCCAAGTAGATAAACAATATTGTGGATTACCTGATTTACAAGCATCACACTTTCCACATGGACTAATAGGAAGCCCTGTAATTCTATCTCCATTCTTTAAATCTTCACGGCCACCATTATCTAGTACTGTACCAGCAAATTCATGACCCATAACAAGTCCCTTAGGTTCTCCACTAACCCAGTAGTGAATATCAGATCCACATATACCACAAGTATCTACCTTAAATAGTACATATCCTTTTTTTGGATCAGGTCTTTCCATAGTAGTAGTAACTATTTCTCTAGGCCCTATAATTTTAGCACATTTCATTTATTTTTCCTCCTATCATAATTATTATAGCATTTTTTCAATTAATTAAAATAATTTCTTATCAATAGTGTCAAATTTTTGACATATTTATTTTCATAAATAAAGAAAGCAATTAAATCAATTTATATTTATCATAAATAATTGAAAATATCTTGACAATAATAAAAATAAAACATATAATTTAAACATATGAACAATTATTCATATAGATTAAAGATAAAAAGAAAGAAGGAAATATATGAAACTATTAGATGATGATAAAATTATTGATTTATCAGAATTATTTAAAATATTTGGTGACTCCACTAGGATAAAAATAATTAATATTTTACTTGAAGAAGAATTATGTGTCGGAGATATTGCTGAGAGGATAAATGCTACTCAATCTGCTGTCTCTCATCAATTAAGAATTCTTAAATCTTCTAAACTAGTAAAATATCACAAAGTAGGTAATACTGTATATTATTCACTAGATGATCATCATATCAAAGAAATATTTGAGAAAGGATGTGAACATATCAATGAAATATAAATTTAATATTCATGATTTAGATTGTGCTAATTGTGCTACTAAAATAGAAAAGAGACTAAATGAAACTCCCGACATTGATAAAGCTATTGTTAACTTCAGTAAATTAACTCTAACTGTAGAAACAAATCATAGTGGCTCTGTCAAAGACTATTTAGAATCCGTTATTCAAGAAATAGAACCAGACATAACCATCAGCTTACCAGAAGATTCTCACAATCATGATCACAAAGCAACTACTACTGATATTATTACTTTAGTACTAGGCCTTATCCTTGGAGCCCTAGGTATGTATCTTTTAAAAGGAACTATCTCAAAAATATTTATTATCATATCATATATTCTATTATTATATAAAATAGTTATTAAAGCCATAAAACAATTAAAAACATTATCCATAGATGAAAATCTCTTAATAACTATCTCATGTATAGGAGCCTATTTCACCAATAACATTCATGAAGGATTAATGGTAATTATTCTTTATGATATTGGTAAAATATTAGAAAGTATTGCTATCAATAACTCTCGTAAATCTATCAAAGACTTAATGAATATTAAGCCTGATTATGCTAATCTTTTAAAAGGTAAAGAATTAGTCAAAGTATCTCCTGAAGCCGTATCTATAAATGACCTAATCGTTGTAAAACCTGGAGAAAAAGTTCCCCTAGATGGTATCATCGAAGAAGGGGAGAGTAAACTAAATACCCAAAGCATCACCGGAGAGAGTAAATTATTACCAGTAAAAGTAGGAAATCAAATCCTATCAGGAACAATTAATACAAGTGGTTTACTAACAATCAAAGTAACTAGCACTTATGCCACTAGTACTGTATCAAAAATTCTCTCTTTAATAGATGATGCCACTGATCGTAAAGCAAAAACTGAAACATTCGTCTCAAAAGCCGCTAAGATATATACTCCAATCATCCTAGCATTAGCAATCCTAACAGTTATCCTTCTTCCATTATTAACTAATATATCTCTAAAAGATTCCATCTATCGTGCTCTAGTATTCCTAGTAATCTCATGTCCATGTGCTATTGCTATATCCGTACCACTAAGTTACTTCTCCGGTATTGGAGCATCTTCTAAACAAGGCATCCTTATAAAAGGAAGTGACTACCTAGATGCTATAAGCAATATCAAAACAATTGTCTTTGATAAAACAGGAACTATCTCTACCGGAGTCTTCTCAGACTATAATCTATCTATCTTAGATAAAACATATCCAAAAGAAGATATCATTAAATATTATGTTACCGGAGAATCACTTTCTAATCATCCAATAGGTAAATCCATCATAACAATCTTCAAAGACATAAAATCACATAAAAATATTAAAGACTTTAAAGAAATATCAGGTAAAGGTATAACTTATACATATAAAGATTTATCTGTCAAAATAGGTTCTTCATCATATTGTAAATCTAATACAAAAGATGAAGCCATCTACTTAAATATAAATAATAAAAATGTAGCTAAATTAATCTTAAAAGATGGCCTTCGTCCTGATGCTAAAAGCACTATCAAAGAATTAAACGCCCTAGATATTAATGTCTTATTATATACTGGAGATAATGAAGAAATAGCTAAAAGTATGGCTCATACTGCTGGTATCAAAGAAGATAATGTCTACTATAACTTACTTCCTCAAGACAAGTATGATTTATTAACTGAAGAAATATCCAAAGATCCCCATGTAGCCTTTGTTGGAGATGGTATTAATGACGCTCCATCTCTAGCCTTAGCAACTGTCGGTATCTCTATGGGTAGTATTGGTAGTGATGCTGCCATTGAATCTTCTGATATCGTTATCATGGATGATAAACTATCTAAAATTCCTAGAAGTATAGCTATTTCAAAATATACTAACAAGATCATAAAACAAAATTTAATCTTTGCTATTCTTACAAAAGTTCTAGTATTAGTACTTAATATAGTAGGAATAGCTTCTATGTGGCAAGCTGTATTTGCAGATACTGGAGTAACTCTTCTAACTATCATTAATACAACTAGAATTCTAAGAAAAAAATATTAAGACTCACCAGAGTCTTTTTTAATTGACTTACCAAAGTCTTTATGCTATCATATTATTCACAGGATATAATGGTGATATAATGGAAATACTAAATACCTATACAAATAAACAAGGAAGAATAATCCCAGTAAGAAATATTCATTTTGCCACACTAGACGACTTTGAAAATTATAAAGGGACGTGTATCATTGAAAATACTCGTAATAATATCTTTGCTACTACTAAGAATAATCCCTATGTAGCTTGCATCAGCATTCCCACATATGATGAGAAAAAAGCCTTAAAATACTACCGAGGATATCGTTCTTTCAGTATCGACAAACCAGAAGATGCTGTTCTTATAAGTAAGTTATCAATTATCCAGCCAAATATAAAACTAACAACATTTCCTACTGGAGTAGTAACTATTAAAGATCATCTTATTGGTCAAGAAATGTTTTATCTAAAAGACTATATCACTCTAGAAGATTTAGTATGTTATCAATCAAAAGCTTTAAAAGATATCAATATTTCCATGTATTATCAAAAAATTCTAAATATTATTAAAGAATTACTAACTAACGGTATCACTTATCTAGATATTCATCCTAATAACTTTATGATAAACTATAATACCCATCAAGTAGAATTAATAGATTATCAAAGTGATTATGTAAAATTTAATAATCATCCTGATGATTTAAAACAAATGTGTCTAAATCTAACGGAAATGTTTACTCAAATAAATAAATACTTATCTCTTCCCATCACATTTGATAAGAGTATGGATTTAGCTACTATTGAGAAAACCATTCAAAGTAAAAAATTAATATTATCTAAGAAAGAGGTCTAATATGGCATATTATTTTATGTTAGAGAATAAAAAGGGTAGTTGGGAAAAGTTAAATATTCCAAATTCTAAGTATTTTAGAAAATCTTCTCGTTATAAACAATATGGTGCATGTTCTTTAGAAGAAATAGATTATTTTACTATGATGTTTGATGATGAAGAAGAACTTCGTATGTCTCTCTTAAAAGAAGGTATTTTAACTCCTGATAATATAAATAAACCATTATCAATCCGTCTTCCACGTCGTGATACCTTTAAAAAAGTAATGTATGATTTTCTCTATCAAAAAGATCTCATCTATATAGCAGATCCTAAAAGAATAATAGATAAAATAAATGACTTTAATCATCAAAATAACTTTCACTTCCTAGAAAAGTTTGCTACTAATTATCAAGATTTTCATGAATGTAATTCTAGTGCTAGTGAATTAAAAATGGCATCTATCTATAGTAAAAAAAATAACACAAGATCTAAATATCTAAATACTCTTGATAATGAAGGACATACTCTTCCTGAAAGAGTAGCATATTTACTTCTCTATGAACACCGAGAGTTATCTAGTGGTGATATTATTTACTATCCTAAAATAAAATATGCTAATCTTCACTCCTTGGTAGCATTCATTAATCATTATGAAAAGAAATATTTAACTGAAATGAAACCATTAACAAATGAACAAATAGCATTACTAGAATTTAAACCATTAACTAAAACCAAAAAGAAAAAAAATCCTATTCTAAAAGGACAATATAATTTATTTAATGAATAATTAAGAGCCTCATTTTACTGGGGCTCTTTTACTATATAATTATTTTATTAATTAACTTAGTTTCTTTTAACTATATCACTATTTAAATTTTTAACTAACTATCTAGCTTATCCATAATATCTTTAAGAATAGTTTCATTCTTATTTTCTCTAGGTTGATATAATTTAACATTCTTGATCTTATCAGGTAAGTATTGCTGTTTTACATAACTATTCTTATAATTATGTGGATATTTATAATCAGGACTAGGATTTTTTAAGTGACTTGGCACATTTCCAGTATCCGTACTTTCTATTAACTGTAAAGCTTTCTCAATAGCAGCTTTTGCACTATTACTCTTCGGAGACAAAGCCATCTCAATTACTACTTCCGCTAAAGGAATTCTTGCTTCTGGTAATCCTAACATTAAAGCACTATCAATAGCAGCCATTACTCGTGGCCCTAGTGCTGGATTAGCAAGCCCAATATCCTCATATACAATAACTGCCATTCTTCTACAAATAGATTCAAGCTCTTCACCCATAATAAGCCTTCCTAAATAGTACAAGGATGCATGTACATCACTTCCACGAATAGACTTTTGAAAAGCACTAAGCAAGTCATAGTACCCATCCTGATCCTTATCATGAAATATATTAGGTTTATTACATATATTAATTAATTTATCAAGCGTAATCTTATAGTCATCCGTAGAGTAGTAAGCCACTTCTAATAAATTATATGCATATCTCAAATCACTCTTTGCAAGTCCTGCTATATATTCTTTACTATCCTGACTAATCTCTATCCCTGGTAAATAATTACTATCAATAACTTTATCAATAGCCATCATAATATCATCTTTACCAAGCTCTTTAAGTTCATATAATTGGCATCTACTTCTAATAGCAGGATTAATACTATGATATGGATTAGCTGTAGTCATACCAATCAAAGTAATCAAGCCACTCTCTAGTACCGGTAATAAAATATCTTGCTTATCCTTATTCATTCTATGAATTTCATCCATAATAAGCACCATACCATTATACATTTTAGCTTCATTAATAACCGTATCTAGTTCCTTCTTATTATTAACCGCTGCATTAAGCATCCTATACTTAACACCCATTTCATTAACTAGAGCCATTGCTATAGAAGTCTTTCCAATACCAGGTTTCCCATACAGTATCATTGAAAACAATCTTTTATTCTTAACTAGATTACTAATAACTTTTCCAGGACCAATCAAATGTCTTTGTCCAATTATATCATCTATCTTTTTAGGCCTCATTTTAATTGCTAATAATTCTTCCATCTTTATACCTCACAATCTAATTATAACAAAACTCTCACAACTTGTAAATATATATCAAACAAATGTTAACTATATCACTAATTATCCATTTATTTAACTGTCAATTATCAGTAAATATCTTATCAATAATAATATTGTGTGATATAATGTACTTATATAATTTAACATAGCAAACAAACAAAGAATAAGGTGACCATCATGATAAAAATAGAAAATCTAGAAATATCAAAAAAAAATAAAGATATCTTATCATCATATCAAACATATCTTATAACTATTAAATTTGTAAATAGTGAAACTACTACTAATTCATATATCCTAGATATCTATAAACTATTTACTTATCTAAATAAAGATTATGATAAAATAACTAATGAAGATATCTATAAATATCTAACATATCTAGATACCCAAAAATATAGTGTTTATTCTATAGCAAGAAAAATATCTTCCATAAAATCATTCTATAAGTATCTCTCTGAAGAAAATATCCTTACTATAAGCCTAACTCTAGAGCGTCCTAGATTCTACAAAAAACTTCCTCATGTCCTAACTGAAGAAGAAGTAGAACGTCTTTTAGATATCAAGCTAGATACCCCATATGATTATCGTAATAAAGCTATGCTAGAGTTAATGTATGCTACTGGCTTAAGAGTAAGTGAACTAATCAATTTGACCTATCAAAATATTGATCTAGATAAAAAAATAGTCCGTTGCTTTGGTAAAGGACATAAAGAAAGAATTGTTCCCATGGATGATCTTGCTTGCAAGTATCTCCATATCTATCTTGAAGAATATCGCCATACTTTCTTAAAAGGCTATATTTGTGACTATCTCTTCTTAAATAACCATGGCAAAAGACTTACCCGTCAAGGCTTCTTCAAAAACCTAAAAATAATCGCTCTAGCCCAAGGTATCAAAAAAGAAATAACTCCTCACATGCTCCGTCACTCCTTTGCCACCCATCTCCTAAACCATGGAGCAGACCTAAGAAGCATCCAACTAATGCTAGGACACGAAAATATCTCTACTACTGGTATCTATACCAATGTAAGTACTGAAAAAGTAAAAGAAAATTATGATTTATACTATCCAAAAGGCTAAATAGCTTGTCAAAAAACCAAAAAAATCAAAAATAATAAAGCCTAACCAAGTAAAAAAATAATCATAATAACCCCAAAATAAAATATTCATAAAACAAAAAATATAGTAAAACAAATTATCTAAAAATATAATTTAAATAATAATAAAAAGAAAGGAATTAAAAATATGAATTTAAATAAAGAAATCTTTCGTGAATATGATATAAGAGGTATCTATCCAACGGAACTAAATGAAGAAACAGCATACCTAATAGGAAAAGCCTATGGTACAAAACTAAGGAGCCTAAACAAAACAGAAACCGTTCTTGCTTATGACAATCGCTTATCTAGTGAAAGCCTTGAGTCATCGCTCTTAAAAGGTCTCTTAGAAACAGGCATAAATGTTATCCGTCTAGGACTCGCTACTACTCCAATGTGTTACTTTGCCGCTAACTACTACAACACCAATGCCAGTATGATGATAACTGCTAGTCATAATCCTAAAGAATATAACGGTTTCAAATTCTCATATAATGGTATTCATAATGCCTATGGCCCATCCGTTAAAGAAATATATGAAATAATTGAAAAAGGAGAGTTCGCTACTGGAACGGGTAGTGCTACATTTAAAGATATAACTGAGCCATATATAGAGCTAATAACCGACAAATTATCTTTTGGAACACATAAAATAAAAGCCGTATATGACTGTGGTAACGGTACTACCAGTATCATTGCTGATAAAATATTTGCCCGTCTTCCATTTATCGAAGCCATTCCACTATTCAATATATCAGATGGTACTTTTCCAAACCATCACCCTGATCCATGTGTCTATGAAAATCTTACCAAACTAAAAGAAAAAGTTCTCGAAACTCATGCTGATATTGGTATTGGTTATGATGGTGACGGCGATAGAGTAGGATTCATAGATAATCAGGGAGCCATGATCGAAACCGATAAATTTATGATAATCATGTGGCGCTACCTCTATGATAAAGTAAAGAATAAAGCTGGATTATTTGACGTAAAATGCACTAAAGCCCTTGAAGATGAACTAATCAAACTAGGCATAAAACCTGTCGAATATCGTACCGGTAATTCTTATACCAGAGCAGCTTCTGCTGAAGGTGACTATCCATTAAGTGGCGAATTATCAGGACATGTCTATTTCCGTGATAAATTCCCAGGATACGATGATGGTATCTATGCCGGAATGCGTCTAATTGAATTATTAACTCACACTGATAAACCATCCTCATCCCTCCTAGAAGGAATCAATAAGTATTATTCGACTCCTGAAATAAAAGTAGCAGTACCCGATGAAATAAAATTTACTATCATTGATAAAATTAAAGAGTATTGCCTTAGCAAAGGATATAATACCCTAACTATAGATGGTGCCAAAGCTAAATTCCCAGATGGATTTGCCCTAGTAAGAGCATCAAACACCGGCCCTAATATCACAATGCGCTTTGAAGCTACTACTGAGTCTCGCCTAGAAGAATTAAAAGAAGAATTCACAAACGAATTAAATAAATATCTAAATAAATAAAAAAGTGTAATATTCTGTAAAGTAATGTTCAAACTATTGAATATATTTCTATATATGATATAATTAAAATACCTGAAGGATACGACAACTAGATTTAAAACCGACAAAGATATATAAAGGGAATCTAATTACCTATATGTGTTGAATGCTTAATCCTATTAAGAATCCTAATTATAAGTATGTGATTACCCACCTGTGTGATTACGCGCGGGTTTTATCTCCCTAGTATCGGTTCTTTGGGTAAAGTTATTGACTTTAAGAGATAATTGTTATATTATCTCTTTAATTATATATATTTTTTGGAGTGATCAATATGTTTGAAAGAGTTATCTCCCTAGTAGGAGAATCTAATTTTAAAAAGATACAAAATACCACCGTCCTAGTAGTAGGATTAGGTGGAGTAGGAGGTTATGCCATTGAATCATTAGTTCGTAGTGGCATAGGAAATCTAATTCTAATAGACCATGATACCGTTGATATAACCAATCTAAATAGACAAATCATCTCACTACAAGAAAACATTGGCCGTGATAAAGTTACCGTATGTAAAGAAAGAATGCTATCCATTAATCCCACTTGTAGTATCGTTACAAAGAAAATATTTCTAGATAAAAATACCATAAATCTCCTAGACAACTATCACATTGACTATATCGTAGATGCATGTGATTCCGTAGAAGCAAAAAAACTATTAATAGACTATTCCCTAGATAAAAATATTAAACTAATTGCCAGTATGGGTACCGCTAACAAACTAGATCCCACCAAACTAGCTGTATTAGATATACGTAAAACTTCCTACGATCCCCTAGCTAAAATACTAAGAAAATACGTAATGGATAAACATACCAATAAAAAAATAATGGTAGTATCTACTACCGAGAGTCCTATTAGAAAAGATTGCCTATCAAGCCTAGTATATGTACCAGCTACCTCAGGACTATTATGTTCTAACTATATTATTCGTGATATATTAGAGTCATGATTAACTATTTTCTTAATTAATTAACATTCTTTTCATAAAATAAAACTAAGATTTCTCTTGTGTAAATCTTAGTTGAATTCTAAAAAGTTAACCCTAAGATAAAATGTTTGACAAGATAAAAATAACCTGCTATCATGTATGAGAACACTTAGTAGTTAGGTACTCCTTATTCTTATAAAATAAGATGAGGAGGTGATATTAATGCGTAAGAAAGATTATACTATTATTTTCCAAAATTTTATAATCCTCCTTTTACTATTAATAATCATCTTGTTGATTATAAAATAAAAAACGTACCTAACATAGTTTGTTAGGTACAACCAACGAATAGGAGTACTTAGCACTCTGATACTAAGTGTTCCTTTTTTATTTTATGAAGTTTCCTTCATCTATATTCATTATACTAAAAATATTAATGATTATCAATAATTTATACATACAAAGTTTAATAAATGACACTAAAGTATTCTACTTTAGTACCGTTTATTATAACTAAATAATATCATAAATACTATGAAATATCAACGTTTACTAATACATATTACTTATGGATATGGATAGATGCTGCTCAAACTACTTTGGAAACAAGCTGGTCAAAAAATAAATTTATCTTTAAATGGAACTTGTAGTATGACGCCTTCAATAGTTAGTAATATCAATAATCATAATAACGATACTGTAGAGGCAGTATTGTCTAATCCTAATGATTATGATATTGGAGTAATGGTAAGTTATGAGGATGAAATTCTTAAAGATAATATCACAGTGCCGGCAGTTACCGAAGAGATGGTTGTAGAAGTTCCTGTTACAGAAAAAGTAATAAGAAAAGCTTCTGCAAAAAATACTAACTATTTAACAGTAACCGTATTTGATCAAGGAAAAGAAACAAAATATAATACCAATGCGGCATTTACTAAAACAGTACATTATTTGCATGCTGGTTGGTTTGAAGCAAATAATTTTTTAGGTCAAACATTTGATAAATCGACAATTAAAAGTATAACATTCGTAGATAATAACAATGTACCTAATGATGCAGTAGGTTCAATAATGCTACTGCTTTAACAAAATTGAATATAAAAAAATTTGATTTTGCTAATGTTACAAATAATACAGATTTTTTGAAAATGGCTAAATACTAATTTTAGTAGTTACAAAAATATCATCATTGACAATAAATAAATATAAAATAGACTAGTAAATAATTAAATACTAGTCTTTTATTATATTTATATATATTTATATCTATCTATAACCATTAAAATCAACAATTAAATTTCTCTTAAGAGTCTTATCTCTATTAATAAACATACTTAATTTTAATCTTAATTCTTCTATCGTAGTATCATATAATCTATTATTACTTTCTAATGCCATAATTATATGTTCTATCTTTAAATATTCACTATCTTCATATACTGCATAAGCAAAAGACATATCTATAATAGTAATAAGTAAGTCAGGATTATATATCTTATCATTATATCTTCTATGACTATCTCCAGTACCATTAATAAGTATCTTAATAATATCATCTAAATAATCATATATCTTATCAATAGATACCCCTCTATTAACAGAAGAATTCTCAAAATAATTCATAATAATATTATGTAATAATATATCATTAGGTTCTTCTATATCAATAATTTCAAATCTTCTTTTAAGAGGATTATTAGCAAAGTATTTATCATATTCACCAGTAGTAGTAGTCCCTATAACTTTAATTCCATCTCTATCAATAAAACTCTTCATCATTGAAGCCATATCATTAGCTCTATCATCAACTGTAGCACCAGTACCAAACATTGTATGTATTTCATCTAAAAATAATATTGCATTCATATCTTTAACATAATCACATATTCTCTGTAACTTATCTTCAAAATCTCCTCTATATTTAGTTCCCGCTACTAATAAATTAGCTGAAGATTCTACTATTATCTTATCACTTAAAAATCTTGGTACCTGTTTATTCTGTATCAAATAAGCAAGTTCATCTACTAAAGTAGTCTTACCAACTCCTGAAGGCCCTACTAATAAAGGAGATTTCTTCTCACTAGCTAAAGCAATAATCATCTCTTTAATTTCTTTCTCTCTTCCTACAGCCGGCTCATTAAAATAATTCTTCTCCGTCAAAATAGTACCAATACCCTGTATATCTTTCTTACTCTTACTTCCTTTACCACTATTCATCTGATCAAACTTATCACTATCTAAATAAGGACCTCCTAGATCAGTATACTTCTTACAAGACTTAATCATATTAAGTATAAGTCTAATATCTCCATCATTAGCATTAGTATAATTCTTCAAATAATAAGTAAATCTATTATCATTAAATAAAGATGATCCAAAATTAAATCCCGTTTGTTTTAAAGTATATTCCCATCCACGAACTCCGTTATATCCATAATTCTTTATAATTAAATGTAGTATTGTCTCAGTATCATAATTAAATAAATTAACATTAGTATTCATATTAACTCTTGTAGCTTTAAGTATAATATTCTTCTTAATATTAGCATTAATTCTCTTATTATTAATAAGTTCATGCATAAAAGTATTTCCTTTATCATTAATAGAATTTATATCTATTGGAGCTCTATATAATGCTTCAAAAGCTTCTTCTAGTTTCTTATCACTAATATTATCTTGAATCATAGCCAATAAATGTAGTAGAGTATTCCCCTCATTATCTCTATATTCTAAACTACCAAACTCTGCTAAGAAATCTTTCTTAGTAATCATCCCATCATCATTTCTTTTAAATATATTATTTATTTTTCTATTATATCCCATAAATTCACCCCTAGTAATTGGTAATTGCTTTCTATTATAACATAATATTTTTATATTTACAAAGAAAAAACCGAAATATTTTTCGGTATTACTTACTTTCCATTTTATTTACTTTTAAAGTTAATCTAGATTTTTCTCTATCAACTTTATTCTTATGTACTAATCCTTTAGATTTAGCATTATCTAAACTCTTAATAGCTAACTTTAAACTCTTCATAGCATCTTCTTTATTTCCTGCTAATACTGCCTTATCTGTATTCTTAATAGAATTCTTAACAGTAGACTTAAGTTGTTCATTATTCTTAGTAGTCTTAACTATTTGTTTAATTTTCTTCTTTGCATTTTTAACATTTGCCATTAAAATTCATCTCCTTCCGATAACTAAATACCATTTTATCAAAAAAAATCTAAAAAATCAAATAAAATCGCCACTTTTTGTAAAAAATATACATAAAGGAATGATTTTACTATGAATAAACTAAATTTATCTAATTATAATATCCATACAGACCTAATCATTGAAGATGATTCTATCAATCACTCTGAAGAAATTATCGATAATTTAACTATTACTACTACTGAGAATAATGGCCACTATATAACTATCTCTTTTGAGGATATCACTAACTTTGAAGATCGTGAAAAAGTAGGTAAGCACTTAGAATCTATCATTAAAAAACTCCTCAAACTAAATAACATTGCAGATACTGCCAGTTGTCTCATAATAGGTCTAGGTAATCGCTTATCCACTCCAGATAGTCTCGGAGTAAAAGCCCTAGACGATATCATCATCACACATCATCTCTTTAGCCTAGGTCCTGTCAAAGAAGGTATCCGCCCCGTATCTGCTATCTCTCCCGGAGTAATGTCCTCTACCGGCATTGAATCCTCTACCATTATCTCTTCCATAATCAAAGAAACAAAACCCGACTTTGTCATCGCTATCGATGCCCTTGCCAGTAAAAATATTGATCGCCTAAACAAAACTATCCAAATAACTGATACTGGTATCCATCCCGGTTCTGGAGTAGGTAATAATCGTAAAGAAATAAGCAAAAACACTATCGGTATCCCTGTAATAGCCATCGGTATCCCTACCGTAACCACTGCCGAAGTAATTGTTATAGATACCATGGAATACCTCTCCAAACACATAAGCTATATCAAAGAACATACCAGTACCTATAAATTATCCTTCATAAAAAAGAATTATAAACAAAAACTAAACAATATTTCTCCCTCTAAAGAAGATACTAGCACCATCCTAGGATTATTTGGCTCCTTATCCCCAAAAGAAAAACAAAGCCTTATAAGTGAAGTCCTAATGAGTACTAACCTAAACCTAATCGTAACTCCTACAGAAATAGATTTCCTAATATCCAAACTAAGTAATTTAATAGCTTCCAGTATCAACAATGCCCTTCATCGACAAATAAATCACTTTTAATTGTATATACTTATATAAAGATAAGGTGATCACATGGCTCATATGAAATTAAAAAAAGTCTCTAAAAAAACTAAATTCAAACTAGTATTTATCCTGATAATTATCTATCTCACATTCTCATATACATTTTATAATTCTCTTAAGAATAATCAATCCTACTATAGTCAAGAATTTCTAACTTATCTCCTAGAAGAAGGTAATCCCCATCTCGTAAAAGAGTATAAACTACCACGCCTCGTCAACAAAACCATCACATATCTCTTAAAAATAGATCTAACTCATCCAGAAACTCTTCTAAATACCAGTATCATCTCATATAGAAAAACAAGCCATGATACTGATGAAGAATATGATATTGATTCTCTAAAAGAAATAAGCTCATACATATCAGATCCCCATAAAGTAGATATCAATAACCCCATCATCTATATCTATAACTCCCATCAACTAGAAAACTATAATAGTACCGACTTATCTATCTATGGAATAACTCCCAACGTCCTAATGGCAAGCTATCTCCTAAAAGAAAAACTAAATACCAGTGGCCTAAGTACTATTGTTGAAGACACCAACTTAACAGAATTCTTAACTCTAAATAATTGGGATTATTCCAGTGCCTATAAAGCCAGCCGTATCTTCATGCTAGATAAAAAGAATACATATTCTACTATAAAGTATTATATTGATATCCACCGTGACTCAGTAAATAAAAAGCTAACTACTGTTAATATTAATAATAAAGATTATGCTAGAGTTCTCTTCGTAGTAGGCCTAGAGCACTCTAACTATGAAGCCAATCTAACTCTTGCTAATAATTTAAGCTCATTAATTGAATCTAAATATCCAGGATTAAGCAGGGGAGTATACAAAAAAGAAGGCCCCGGAGTAAACGGCATCTATAATCAAGATATCTCTAGTAATGTCATGCTAATCGAATTAGGAGGAGTTGATAACACCATAAGTGAAGTTGTAAACACCGTTAATGCCCTCACTGACGTCTTATCAACATATATATCAAATGAAAAAAACTAATCCCCCAAAACTTATCATGCTAGTAATCATCCTAGTCTTTATTTGTGCCTACTACATATCTAATTCTGGATACTATGAATATGAATTAAAACAAAAAACTCTTCTCACTAACGAAAAAATAAAAGAATTTGAGCAAGATGTCAAAAACAATCAAAATATCGATATCAAAACCTATCTAGATCCTGAAGACACTAACTATTCAAATAAATTAACTAATGTCATCTATCAACTATCTGATAAAGGTAATCATCTAATGCGTAGTGGTATGAAAGCCATCTTTAAAAAACTAAGTGCCCTAATTGACGATGATTAAATATTAACAAATAAATGATTAAATATTAACTAAACAATCCTATTAATAATTAAACTAATCATCATTACAACCATTCCTAGTATAAAAAATAATCTAGTCATCTTTTTATTATATTCTCTTCCTGTAGGTAGCAGTTTACTAAAAGCTATCTGTATCATTATTCCTGCTATAAAACTAAATAATACTCCCAATATCTTATCACTAATATATCTTCCTAAAAATAGATAAGTAATAATAGCACCACCTAGTTCAGATAAAGCTGATACTAAAGTATAAAGAATAGCTTTTATCTTACTCCCAGTAGCATAATATATCGGTATTGCTATACTTATTCCTTCCGGTATATTATGAAGTGCTATCGCTATACAAATAGATATTCCTAACATAATATTCTTATTACTAACAATATAAGTAACTATTCCTTCAGGAATATTATGTAAAATAATAACTATCATTGACAAAATACCCACTTTAAATAAATTATTCCCAGTACTAACTCTATCTATAATTTTATCCATTCCATAAGAAATATACATACCTATAACTATTCCTATAAAAGTAATAAGTATCACTAATATTCCTATATAACTATTTCTTAAATAATTAATTGCTTCCGGTATTAAATCAAATATTGATACACATATCATAACACCCGATGCAAAAGCACAAGCTCCTGCTATTAAATTATCAGTATTTTTAATCTTAACAAATATCGGAATAGTCCCAATCATCGTAGCCATTCCTGCCAATGTAGTAAGTATAAAAGGATATAACATTTTATCACCTAATAAAATATATGTCTAATTTTAAAATTATATCTTATAAAATTAAAATAATTCTTCTATCAAAAAATATATCAAATGCAAGAATAACACATAAAACCATTAATTTTATCCCATAAATTGTTCATAATAATATTAGAGAATTCTCGTAAAAAAATTTAAAAAAATTAACAAATTTTACCAAATAATCTAAACCACGATAATACAAGAATTTATAAGTATCGCCAATTTTTACTTCTTATGAAACTAAATATAATATCCATTATAATAATGTAGTCTAAAGGAGTGATAGACTATGAAAAAACTACCTTTATTTCTACTTATTATATATATATTTATTCCTATATCTGTCTTTGCCTATTCTGATTATCTTCTTGCTTCCGGTCAAAATATTGGTATTGAGCTAAAGTCTGATCATCCCATCATCGTAGGATCATACAACATTGGATCATATAATGCTCTTACCAATAGTGACCTCACAGTAGGGGACAAAATACTTAAAGTAAATGATATTTCCGTAATCTCATCACAAGACGTATATGATCTAATCAGCAAGCAAAATAATTCATTAGCAACCATTACATATTCTAGAGATAATCAAGAATATAAAACAAACATTAAACTATATAAAGAAGATAATATCTATAAAACAGGTTTATATATCAAAGACACTATTAGAGGTGTAGCTACGCTTACTTATATCGACCCAGAGAACAACTACTTTGGAGCTCTCGGTCACGAAATAATTGAAAAGTCTACTAAAAGCAAATTCAATATGACAAGCGGTTCCATTTATCAGTCAACCGTTACTGGTATTACTAAAAGTACTGATGGTCATCCTGGTGAAAAAAATGCTCGCAGTAATTCAAATGACGTCTATGGTAATGTAAAAGAGAATACCACCAGTGGTATCTTTGGTACCTATACTAGCACTCTTCCAAATACTAAAAAATATAAAGTTGCTACCAGTGATGAAATATCCTTAGGACCAGCTAAAATATTAACTGTTATTGATCAAAATAATGTCGAAGAATTTACTATTAACATTATCAAATTAAACAAAAATTCAAAAACCAAAAACATTCTCTTTGAAGTTACTGACCAAACTCTCCTTGACAAAACAGGTGGTATCGTTCAAGGAATGAGTGGTAGTCCAATTATCCAAAATGGTAAAATTATCGGAGCTGTCAACTATGTCTTAGTAGATAAAACTAATAAAGGATATGGAATATTTATTACTAATATGTTAGAAGAACAAGAAAACTAGGATTTATTTCCTAGTTTTTGTATAACTTTATGATATAATAATAAAAACACCGAATTCATCCAGTCAATACCCATGGCAAAAAATAATAATAGCAATTTACCATCCTTACCAATAAAAAAATAGATAAAAATAAATTCATAAACTGTGACAAACCAAAACTAAAAAATAAAAGTCAAAAACAGCCAAAATAACCAATTCTAGTATCATTTCCTGTTAAAGCATTCACGTATTTAATATAATTAACTCATGAAAAGGAGTGATTCTATGAATCAAGAAAAAATTGGATTATTTATTTCCAAATGTCGAAAAGACAAAAAACTAACTCAGTCAGAATTAGCTGAAATACTCGGAGTAACTGACAAGTCCATAAGTAACTGGGAGTGTGGCCGCAATATGCCTGACTTATCCCTCTTCAAGCCTCTTTGTGAAGCTCTAGATATTTCAATCAACGACTTAATCAGTGGAGAAAAAGTATCAAATGATAAATATCAAGAAACCCTTGAAGATAATATCATAAAAACGATTGATTATACCAACAAAAAAGTATCTGCTAAAAATAATCTCTTAGGAATAATTCTAATTACCTTTGGAGTAATGATCACTATTACTGCTATGACAATTTTCCCTAGTGAAAGTAGTTGGGGTAGTATCTATGCCATTTTTGGAGTAATCATCTCTCTATTAGGATTAACTAGATTTACTAAAAAATTAAAACCATTATCAAAAATACTAGTAAATGTAAGCTTCCTAATTATTTCAATACTTATTCTTTTCTTAATAGACTACTTAAGTGTTATAAATATTAAACAAGCTCCAAGATTTTCCAATTATAAAATAACCGGAGAGAATACCATTTACTATGACACCCCATTTTATGATGTCATTAGATGTAAACGTGATACCAAAGATGAATATTATAAAATAATGCCAAACACTGCCTATGATAAAGATAATACTGATAAATATTGCCAATAAAAATTTTACAGTAAAAACAAAAATACTTAAAAATATTCTATAAGTTCCTAGTATAGAAACATTTTATAGATTAATTAAAAAGTATTTTATAAGTAGCTAAAATATAAGTATTCTAAAATAGATCTAGTGCAATTTATAAAAAAATAGCATAGAAGTATTCCATAAACAGTGTAATAGTAGTTTCATATCAATGCAATCATAGAAAAACAACAATAATAATCCAAATACAATCATCAATCACAGTACTCTCTAACATAATCATACAAAAAAGGCCTCATTTTCCTAAAAAGAAATAAAGCCTTTTATTTTTTAAAATTTTATAATTTTCCAAACTACATAATATCATGCAACTCTAGTTTTTCAGCCTTTCAAAATTATCTATCTACATTTTATATTTTAATTTTTTATGTATTACTCTCATTTTCTAATATAGACCAGCATCTAAATCTAAAACCCTATTTCTTAATCGTAGTATTCACCACATTCTCTAAAGCCGTATTCATATAAGCAATCCTAACAACTTCACCATCAGGCTTAGTAAAAGACAAAATCGTATTAGGTTCAATATACTTAAACACATCCTCCAAATATGTTGGATCTCCTCCAGAAATGTAGTCACGATAACCTAACCAGCAAGAAGTGTTCCCAAGCTGTCTCAATTCACCAAAAGGTATTCCCGTATTTGAACTACATATCCTTAACACCTTATCCATATTAGTTCTACCATAATTATAAGCCGTTACCGCTTCCGCTACATTGTAGTTGGCACTAACTAACTCACTTTGTAAAATCATACATCCTACCTGAATATTACTTGATATATCTCGCACGCTTTCTTCATCAATTACAAACTTGTCATATTCATGCGTTTCAAAATTATAAGCTCTAACCGTCTCACCAACCCATGACCATGGACCAGCCACCTGTATTTGAAATAATCCAAGTCCACCATCATAATCAACTTCAGTACTGTGAACACCTCTCTCTAATGTACCAATTGCCAGTACTAACTCCGGATCTAGCCCATACATTTTTGCATATTTATTAACTTCATCCCCATAAGTATTAACCATATTAATATACTTCTCAGTCTCTCTCTCATTTCCTGTATCAAGTCTAAATATTCCGTTAATCTTCCCCTCATTAAATTCCTCTTTTTGAGAAGAATCATTTACTTGAGGAGTAGCCACTGGAGTAGGGGTAGGAGTAATCGTCGGAGTAGGACTAACTTCTACCATCAAAGGAGCACTAGTTAACGCCTGATTTTCTTCCACAATAGGGCTAGCCATAACTACTTCTTCTTTTGAAGATAAACTATCCACATTATCATTGTTATCAAGCTTTTCCTTCAAGATAAAAGCATTCATCGTAATAAGTGTAGCTCCAGTAACTATTGCAATTGTTTTTTTAAATAAGTTTTTTCTAGATACCTTTCTTTTCTCTAGCCTCTCATTCTCTTCATCTTCTTCATCTCTAAAAAAAATATCCTCGTCGTCGTCAACTTTCCAGTCTTCTAAAGGCTCCTCTTTCTTATCTAAAAATTTCTTATATTCCTTACTAAACTTAATCAAAATATCCGCATCAGGTGAACTTACTCTCTCAAAAGATACTTCAATCGTTCCATCATCAAATTCACGATCACTTCCTTCATATCTTTGATTAAAATCCCTAAAAAATCCTCTCGCATCCTCATCTGTTAGTACAATATTTTCTATCTGACAAAAATCATTATCTCTATAACGGAAACAAGTACAATTCCTAACCGTCATTTCTTCCTTATTAACTATATAAAAAACTACCTTATTCAACTTTCTCCAACTCCTTATCGATAAAATTCCATTCCTCTTCATCATTAATTTCTTCCAGTATCAAGTTTCCCTTAATTATCTTATACCTGCTAGCGTAATATTCATTCTTATCACCATATATCACATAATTGTAGCCACTTTTTACATTTCTACATAGCAAAATAATATCATATTCCACCATCTTACCGTCCTGAACTATTTGTATCTTATTATCTTTCATCTTATCACCTAATTATATTATTTTATAATTACTCATATTTGTCAAGAAAAAGACATTCATTTTACTAAGCAACCTCAAAAATATAAGCAAAATATCAACTTCAAAGGTATTCATAAAGCCTACATCATACATGCAAAAAAAGTATACAACTGAAATACATTATTTTAGTAAAAATCACTTCTCTTGCAAAAAACACTCCCACATAAACCCTTGTAAAACCTCCATAAATCATCATTTCAAATAGTAGCCCCCCTAAAATGCCATTTTACGACCCTGTAAAATATTTACAAACCCCCAAAGATAATATATAATAAATAATTGAGGAGGAAAGATATGTATTTGTTTGCTAACAATAAAAATAGAATAGAAGTATATGAAGTAAAACAAATAAAAAGTGAAATTAGGGCTTATCGTGAAAAAGTTTTAGAAAAATACAAAGACCAGCCCATATTTTATGATTATCACACTAACTGGAGCAAAGCAATATTTTCTTTTCAAGACTCGCACAATATTGATATACGAGCCCTAGTTTTTAGTAGGCCAGCACCGCGTGATCATGAATTTTATGGTAAGTTCGTTCCTAGTAATCCTAAAACTCGTAAAGAAAAAGCTCGTCAAAAAGAACTACTAGAAAAGTATTTAAATGGAGAATATAAAGAAGTTCTTCCTTTTATAGTTAACCGATATAATCCAGAAAAAGAATCTTATGACGATATATACTATTTTATTGAAACCACCCCATATGGACGTGTCCCTAAAGAATGGTATTATAGTAATCTATTATGTCTTCCCAAAGAATTATATCTCTTGCAACTATTAGAGCAAGAGTACACCTTAAGTGTTCCCCACGATGAAGATTATTCTGAAATACTTAAAAACTATGAAAAAAAGAAAATTGGCTCAGCTAGTTTGACTAAATTAAAATTATTGATAGATACTGATATTATTCGTCAATCAAACAATAGTATTTATGAAAGAATGTCATGTGATGAACAATTCTTGCGTCAAATAAAGCATCGTGCCAAGTAAAAAAATTAAGCAGTACCCATAGATTACCCCAAAAAAGTAATCTTTTATTATACCATTAAAAAAAGAATTATAACTATCTAAGTACTAAACTATCATAGTGTTATAATTCTTTTTTATATTAATACCAGTCTTTATTAAAACTATTTATATCCCTTACTATTAGCCATAATCCTAACCATTATAATTCTCTTTTTCTTGCCTTTACCTTATCACTAATATTTGTAATATAGAATGATTCCTTAAAGTTATCATCTAGTCCCTGAATAAACTTACTTATATTATTAACTCTATCACTGCCTAGCATACCAATCATCTCTTCAAAACATAATGATAAGAATAATAGAGTATTAATATTCTCATCTTCCTCTTGTGTCATACTATATATATCCCTTATAATAAACAAGCATTCATTATAGTATATATTTTGATAATCTCCCTTGCGTTCATAGTCAGGTATCATTTTAGGATCAAATTCATATAAAATACCTAACATTTCAAAAATGCTATTATCTCTAGTAAAGAAAGAATACTTGTCTTCATTAAAATTATTAATTAGTTGTTGTGCCAACTTAGCTTCATTCTTATTATCAGGAATAGTATTTTCTAGACTATAAATAGCCTTCTTTATAGCCTTAACATATATTAAAGCTAAAGCTTCCTCCTGATGACGATACTCATCTACCTGATAATCTTCCAAATAATCTCTAAATCCACTATCAATATCCCATTCCATCGTTTCTTCAAAATGATTTATCTCATCATGTATATTGACATCTATTCCTTTATCTCTCTTTTCATAGGATAACTCTAAAAATCTTCTTGATAAAGCCCTATATACTCTTATATAATCATTATCTTCATCTAACTTATCATCAGGTATTATTCTAAGTAACCCTATAACTGTATCATAGTTCATTTCTTGATAAGCATCTATTTCTACTAAAGTATATTCTTCAATACCCTTAATAGCATACTTAAAATCTTTACTGCCCTTCATATTATTACTTTCATAATATATTAAATTATAGTATTCATTATTAATAGAATGAGCTAAATTTACTAATCGTCTTAATAAAACAACTTCTTTTTCCATCCCCAATACCTCCTAATCATTACTTTATCACAAATAATTTTCCTTGTAAATAAGCCTTATTCAAATTAACTTCCTGTAAATTTAAGTTAACTACTACTTGACTATAGTTTACTTAAAGTTTATAATTGTAATAGGTAGCGTGATTGTATGAATAAGATATTAAAATTAATTTTTATTAGTTTTGCTCTATTTTTTATGACTAATAGGGTATTTGCTTTAACCGTAAGTGATTCTAATATCACTATGTCTCCAGGTACTAGTAAAGAGGTAGAGTTATCTACCACCACCGAGGTAGAAGTATCAAGAGTTGAATTTACTCTAGTGTATTCTACTTATGACGTACCGGCGAATTTTGTCGTAAATAATATTTATACCGATGGAAATCCTAATGGTATTAAGCATATCGTTAATTTTGATACTCCCGTATCAGGTACCATCAAACTAGGTACTGTCAAGATTAATACCGTAAATTCTCCTAGAGAAACTACTGGTACTATTAACATTCATAGTGCTAAAGCTATAACCGCAACCGGTGAAACCATTAATCTAAATAGCCAAAATATAAATGTCACTATTGGAGAACCAAAAGACGAGCCAACTAATGATGATTATGATAAAAATCTTTTAAAAGAAATAAAATCTAATAAAGTAAGAATAGAATTAGTAAAAGATACTTTCGATTATGAAATAACAATAGATAAAGATCTAGAGGAGTTAGATCTAGAACCAATTGCAATCAATGATAAATACAAAGTCACAACATCTACACAAAAAATATCTGATCTTGAAGATAATAAAATAACCATCACCGTAGAAGATAATGATAACCATATCGTTACCTATAACATAAAAGTAAATATCCTTAAAGATATAAAAAATGCTACTATTGATAAGAATACATATAAAGAAAAGAATACATATCAAGGCAAATGGTTATTAGCAATAATCTTTTTTGGAATAGCTTTATTTGCAAGCTTAGTATATACTAAAAAGGGGAAATAATTGAATAGGTGGTTGATCATATGAAAAAGGTAAAAAAAGTAATGACTAAAAAAACTGTGCGGACTATATTATTTATAATTTTAGACATATTAGCACTAACAATATGCTCTCTCTTAGCAATAGCTACACGCTTTGATTTTTCAGATATACCTAATATGTATATTGATAATATTTATAATTATCTTTTAATTGATAGTATCATCCTTATATGTATTTTCAAATTATATCGTATCTACAAAAACATTTGGTCATATGCTTCAATTAATGAACTTATAAGTATTATTTTTGCATGTACTTCATTTGAAATAGTTGAGTATATTTATAAGTTAATATTTGATATAAAGCTGCCTCGTAGTTATTATCTAATTAAGTTAATTCTTATGTATATCTTTATATCAGCTATTAGATATTCTTATCGTATAGCTAGAACACTAAGAGATTATTACCAAGAAAAAAGTGGCTTAAATAATACTATGATTATCGGAGCTGGAGAAGCCGGTCGTATGCTTTTAACTGAAATGTCTAATAATAAAAATAATTTTAGTAATAAAGTATGCTGTGTAATTGATGATGATAAAAATAAAATAGGTAATTATATTAAAGGTATCCCTATCGTAGGAAATCGCAAGACCATTGAATATAATGCCGAAAAATATAATATTAGTGAAATAATTATTGCTATGCCATCTATTAGTAGAGAAAAGTTAAATCTAATTATAGATGAATGTCAAAAAACAAAATGTACTATCAAAACTTTGCCAAGTCTAAGTGAATTAGTGGGTAAACCTACAATGAAAAAAGTAAGACCACTTACGTATGAAGACTTCTTAGGAAGAAAAGAAATAGTCGTAGACATAAAAGCTATATCATCCCATCTTGAAGGAGCAAGGGTAATTGTTACTGGTGGTGGTGGTTCAATAGGTAGTGAATTATGTCGTCAAATAGCTAAATGTAATCCTGAAGAATTAATTATTTTTGATATATACGAAAATAATGCTTATGATATAGAACAAGAACTAATAAGAAATTATCCCAAGTTAAATCTTAAAACAATTATTGGTTCAGTAAGAGATTATGATAGATTAGAGAACGTTTTTAAAGAGTATCATCCAGAATATGTCTTTCATGCAGCAGCACATAAACACGTTCCATTAATGGAGTTTAGTCCCAATGAAGCTATTAAAAATAACTGTTTAGGAACTTTAAATACAGTTAAAATAGCCGATAAATACAAAGTTAAAAAATTTGTTTTAATCTCATCAGATAAAGCAGTAAGACCCACTAATGTCATGGGAGCTACTAAAAGAATCTGTGAAATGATCATTCAAGCATATAATAAAAAATCAAAAACCGATTATGTAGCAGTAAGATTTGGTAATGTATTAGGCTCTAATGGTTCAGTTATTCCATTATTTCTAAAACAAATAGATAGTGGTGGCCCCGTAACGGTAACCCATAAAGAAATAACTAGATATTTTATGACCATACCAGAAGCTGTATCATTAATATTACAAGCCTTTTGTTACGCCAATGGTGGTGAAATATTTGTATTAGATATGGGAGAACCTGTAAAAATATACGAATTAGCTAAAAAAATAATTCGCTATAAAGGTCTCGAACCAAATGTAGATATTCAAATCAAAATAACTGGATTAAGACCAGGAGAAAAATTATATGAAGAATTGCTCATGGATGAAGAAGGATTGCAAAGTACTCCTAATAAATTAATTCATATAGGCAAACCAATTGCCATGGATGATGATAAATTCTTCAAAGATCTAGATAAATTAATTGAGTATTCATACAAGAATAATAAAGATATAAAAGAAAAAGTAGCTAAAATAGTAGGTACTTATAAAATAGATAAAGGAAGTAATGAAAATGAAAAATAATAAAAAAATTTATTTAGCCTCTCCCCATATGATGGGAAATGAATTGAAGTATGTCAAAGATGCCTTTGATACTAACTGGATAGCTCCTCTAGGGCCATATGTAAATAAATTAGAAGATGATTTCAAAGAATATATGGGCTTACCCGGAGCCACAGCTTTAGCTAGTGGAACAGCAGCATTGCATTTAGCCATGAAATTAGCTGGAGTAGGAGAAGGAGATTATGTTTTTTGTTCATCCCTAACATTCTCTGCTAGTGCTAATCCAATCGTATATGAAAATGCTACTCCAGTATTCATTGATTCTGAACCTGGTAGTTATAATATGAGCCCTGTAGCTTTAGAAAAAGCTTTTGAAAAATATACTCCCAAAGCTGTAGTAATAGTATCATTATATGGTATGCCAGCTACTATGGATAAGCTTATAAAAATATGTAAAAAACATAAAGTAACTATCATTGAAGATGCCGCAGAATCCTTAGGAGCAACTTATAAAGGACGTTTAGTAGGAACTTTTGGTGATTACAATATCATTAGCTTTAATGGTAACAAAATAATTACTACTTCAGGAGGAGGAATGCTCCTAACAAAGAAAGAAAAAGATGCCAAAAAAGCTTTATTTTGGGCAACACAAGCTCGTGAACCAGCTAGATACTATCAACATAAAGAAATTGGCTACAATTATCGTATGTCTAACGTCTCAGCAGCCATCGGCTGTGGCCAATTTGAATGTCTAGATAAAAAAATAAAAATGAAACAAGATATCTTTAATCGCTATGTTGAAGCTTTTAAGGATATTCCAGAAATAGAAATGTTAAGTGAAGACAAAGATAGAGTATCTACTCACTGGTTAAGTATAATGAAATTAAACAGTTCAAAGATTACTCCTAATGATATTATAGATGCCCTAGATAAGGAAAATATTGAATCACGTCCAATATGGAAACCTATGCACATGCAACCAGTATTCAAAAAATGTCCTTTCTTTAATCACAACAAAAAAGGCATCTCCGTATCAGAAGAATTATTTAATACCGGAGTATGTTTACCAAGTGATACAAACATGAATAAAAAAGAACAAGAAAGAGTAATAGAGATAATTAGAAATTTATTCGTATAAATAATGACAAATTATGACAAATATATAGAAAATAATTGAAATAAATGATATAATTTATTTAAGGTTGAAAATAATTAACTTGATAGATTATATCATTTTTTAGGGAGTAAGATATTTATGTATAAAAAATATATCAAAAGGCTATTAGATATAGTGTTATCACTAATAGCCATTATCATAACTTTACCAATATTTTTAATAATTGGTATCCTTGTTTTAATATTTTTAGGCAAACCAGCTATATTTAGACAAAAACGTCCTGGCAAAAACGAAAAAATCTTTACTATGTATAAGTTTAGAACCATGTCTAATAAAAAAGATAAAGATGGTAACTTATTGCCAAATGAATTAAGAATTACAAAATTTGGCAACTTTTTAAGAAAAACCAGTTTAGATGAAATACCGGAATTTATTAACATTTTAAAAGGTGATATGTCTTTTGTGGGTCCAAGGCCTTTAAGAGTAGATTACCTACCACTGTATAATAAAGAACAAAAGCATCGCCATGATATAAGACCTGGATTGACTGGGCTTGCGCAGGTGAGTGGTAGAAATAATATAACATGGTCAGAAAAATTTAAATATGATTTAGAATATGTGAATAATATAACATTTCAAAATGATTTAAAAATTGTATTTTTAACAATTGAAAAAGTAATATTAAGAAAAGATATATACAGTGATAATAAAGGGTTTACAGAAAAATTTACAGGTGATAACTAATGGATGAATCTAAAAAAGATATTACAATAAGAAAATTTGAAGAAAAGGATATTCCAAACAAAGTAAAATGGATAAATGACAAGTGTAATAATAATTATTTACATTATGATTTGCCATTAACACTAGATAAAACAGCAATATGGTATGAAAATATTAAAAACTTATCCAATAGATATGATGCAATTATAGAATACAAAAAGATTCCGGTAGGAGTAATAGGCATAATAAATATAGGCAAACGCAAAGGTGAATACTATATTACACTCGGAGAAACGGATTACAAAAGAAAAGGAATAAGCTATGTGGCATCGCAAAAATTAATTGATTATGGTTTTTCAGAATTGGGATTAGAAAAAATATGGCTATGTGTAGACTATGATAATATAGCAGCTAGAAAATTATATGAAAAATTAGGTTTCAAATTAGAAGGAATATTAAGAAAAGATATATATTTTAAAGGAAAAATGATAGATAGATGCATGTATGGAATCATAAAAGAAGAATGGAGTGACAGAAATGAACATACTAATAACAAGCGCGGGTAGTAGAAATAAAATAGTACAATATTTTAAAAGAGAAATAAAAGAAAACGGAAAAGTCATAGCAACCGATATGAGCAATTTAGCCCCAGCAATATACGACGCAGATAAATTTTATTTAGTTCCAAGAATAGATCATAAAGATTATATAGAAACACTATTAGACATTTGCAAAAAAGAAAAAATAGATTGTATTTTTGCACTAATTGATCCTGAACTATCACTGATAGCAAAAAATAAAAATAAATTTTTAGAAATAGGAGCCACACCGTTGATTTCAAATTATAATGCAGTAGAATTAGCATTTAATAAGTATGAAATGTATAAATATTTAACAAAAAAAAATGTAAAAACACCTAAAACATATATAGACAAAAAAGAATTTTATAATGATTTAGATAATTCTAAAATTAAATTTCCAGTGTTTGTAAAACCGGTTACAGGAAGTGCAAGTATAAATATTTCAAAAGTTAACTCACAAGAAGAAATAGAATTACTATTTTCATTATATGATGATTTAATAATACAAGAATATATGGACGGTCAAGAAATAGGAGCAGATGTATATATTGATCCAATTTCCAAAAAAGTAGTTTCAATATTTACAAAAGAAAAAATTAAAATGAGAGCTGGAGAAACAGATAAATCCAGATCTTTTAAAGATGAAAAATTGTTTAATTTAATTACTACAACGGTTGAAGAAATAGGTTACGAATATATGATAGATATGGATATTTTTAAAATAAATAATGAATATTACATTTCCGAAATAAATCCTAGATTTGGTGGCGGATACCCACACGCATACGAATCAGGAGTTAATTTTCCCGAACTAATTATCAATTCAATAAACGGCATAGAAAATAAAAATGAAATAGGCCATTATGAAGAAAATATTTATATGATGAAATATAATGAAATAAAAATAGTTAAAGAATAAGAGGAGCATAAATGGATTCATTTATAAGAAGAGTTACCTTTTGGTGCCTTGATATAATAAAAGGCAGTAAAGTATTAAAAAACGTTAAAGAAATAAAAAAAATAATTAATGTAGGGAAAAGTAATCAAAAACAATTGAATAATATCTTGACATACGCTTGTAACAATTCTGATTATTACAAGAAAATTAATTCAACAAATTTAAAAGATTTCCCTGTTATGGATAAGAAAAAATTAGTAGAAGCTTATGACAAGATACTAATAGGTGATATTAATGAGAAAAAGTTACATTGGACTTGTACTAGTGGATCAACTGGAACCCCATTAAAAATACCGCAAGATCGAGAAAAAAGAAATAGAACAAAAGCAGATTTGATTTTTTTCAATAAAAAAGCTGACTGGCAATTAGGAGATAAATATGTTTTTATTCGATCATGGACCAGTCAATATAAAATGTCAAAGTTACGTATTTTTGCACAAAATTTCATAATGATAGATACAAACACATTCAACGATAAATCAAAAGAAGAATTAAGAAAACTGCTCAAAAAAGATAAAAAAATTAAATGTATATTAGGATATTCATCAGCATTGACAAGCTTTGTAGAATATTTGCAGAGAAAAAAAGATAATGCATCAATGTTCCATATTAATGTGATAGTAACAGCATCTGATGAATTAACTCAAAGTGCAAAAAAGCAATTAAAAAAAATGTTTAACTGCAAAATTATAAACAGAATTTCCAATGAGGAACATGGGTTACTAGCAATGAATTTTGATAATACCGACTATTTTACACTTAATACAGCGAGTTACTATTTTGAAATTTTAAAGTTAGATTCTGACATTCCAGCTGAATTTGGTGAATTAGGGAGATTAGTGGTAACAGATTTATATAATAAAAAATTTCCTTTAATAAGGTATGATATAGGAGATTTAGCAATAGGGATATCAAAAGATAATAAAGGTAGTATTAACAAGCTAAGTTCGTTTGAAGGTCGTAGTGGTGATATTTTGTACAACAGTGATGGAGCCCCAATAACATGTGTTTCACTATCAACTCATTTATGCACAATACCAGGAATAAGTCATTATCAATTGCAAATTAAGAATAATGTTAAAACTTTATGTATAGTGCCTAGTGATGAAAAAATTGATAATAATTTATTGAGACAAAAACTTAATGAAATATTTGGAAAAAAAGAAAAAATTAATGTTGAAATGGTAAAAAATATATCACTAGAAAAAAATGGCAAATACAGAACTATCAAGTTTATAAAATAAATAAAAATACATTTCTAGATAAGGAGAGATAACTATGAAAGAAAAAAAAGTTTTATTTGTAGCATCGGTATTAGGCCACATAACAGCATTTCATACGCCATATCTAAAAATGTTCAAAGAAAACAATTGGAAAACTTATGTCTTTGCAAAAAAAACTGTAAACAGTATAAATAAACTAGAATTTTGTGATAAATTCTATGATGAGCAAATAGAAAGAAATCCATTAAGCATAATCAACATTAAAGAAATTAAAAAATTGAAAAATATAATTGATATAGAAAAATTTGATATTATTCATTGTCACACACCAATTGGAGCAGTTATAACCAGATTGGCAGCAAAAAAAGCAAGAGAAAAGTATGGAACAAGAGTTATATATACGGTTCATGGGTTTCATTTTTTTAAAGGGGCACCACTAAAAAACTGGTTAATATTTTATCCTATAGAGTGGTATCTTTCAAAGTTAACTGACACGTTAATAACCATTAACATCGAAGATTATCTCTTTGCTAAAAAACATTTTAATAAGAGATGCAAGGAAATACAATACGTACCAGGAGTTGGAATTGACGTCAAAAAGTTTGATGTCAAACTATCACAAAAAGAAAAAACGGCACTAAAAGAATCATTAGGTTTAAAAAAAGAAGATTATGTACTCACATGTATTGCTAGATTAGATAAAAACAAAAGTCAAGACTTTCTGATAGATAGAATGAAAGAACTAGCAAAAAAAGACCAGAATATTAAGCTATTATTGGTGGGCCCTGATGAACTTAACGGAAAATACCAAGAAAAAGCAAAAAAATATAAACTAAATAATAGCATCTATTTTGCAGGGAAAAGAAGTGATATTCCGCAAATATTAAAAATAACTGATATTGTAGTAAGTGCATCAAAAAGGGAAGGACTACCGGTAAATATAATGGAAGCTTTAGCTTCAAATATACCAGTAGTTGCATTAAACTGCAGAGGAATGAGTGACCTGGTAGCAAATGGCCTAAACGGTTATATAGTAGCCAATAAAGAAGAATACGTTAATAAAATACTAGAAATAAAAAATAATAATACACTTGAAAAAATTAAATTAGAACAAAAATTTATAATATCATCTGTAGAAAAAGAAATGAAAAAAATATATAAACTGTAATAATTATAAGAAAGGAATAAAATGGAAAATATTTTAAGCTTTATATTATATATAATAATATATTTAATATCTGCGATTTTGATGACTAGAAGTATAAAAAAGAAACGAAAAGTTTTATTCATAATAGCACTTTTAATTCCAGTAATATTTGCCAGTCTTAGATACTGTGTAGGCACCGATTACGAAAACTATCATTATACATATATAAATTATTCGCATCTTTCAATAAAAGATTTTCTGAAAATAGGAGTCAATAACCCTGGATTATTTTTGATAATAAAAATTGCCAGTACAATTGGAAATGAAAAAACATTTTTTGGATTATGTGCATTGATAATATATTGGATATTTATAATAAGAATAAAAAAAGATTATGAAAAGTATTCATTGTTTTTATTAATTTTTCTTTTTTTAATGCAGCCATTTACAAACGGTTTTAACATAATTAGACAAACTATTGCAATATCAATATCTTTTGCAAACTTTCAAAATATATATGATAGAAAATTGAAAAAATTTATGTTACTATTGTTTATTGCGATGGTATTTCATGTTACAGCAATAGTAACATTACCAATGTATTTTTTATACAGTGAAAATAAAAAAAGCCCATATTCATGGAAGTCAATATTTATAGTATTATTTAGTATAATAATATTTAGTAACATACAATTAATTTTTCCAATGCTAAGTAAATTATCATTCTTAAGTCAATATAGTTCATATTTATCATCTACAGCAACAGTCGGTAGCAATGCTTCACTATTGTTAAAATCAATAGTAATATTGTTTATACTTATTTTCAAAAGAAACTTAGAAAAACATGATAAGAAAAACAGTTTTTTAATAATGTTGCTGTTAATTTCATTAAGTTTAGAATTAACTGGTTTTTTCTCTGCATTTATAAAAAGATTATCCATGTATTATTATAGTATTCCATCAATCCTGTTACTATCTCAAATACCAAAAGTTGTAAAAAGCAGCAGAAATAAATTGTTAATGTATTTAGGTATATTCACATATGCCATACTATTATTCTTCATAAGCTACGTCATATTTAAACAGTCAAATATAATACCATATAGAATTAAATAAAATTGTAAGGAGGAACAAATGAAACCATTATTTAGCGTAATAGTCCCAGTATATAACGCAGAAAAATATTTAAGAGAATGTATTGATTCAATAATAAATCAAACATACAAAAATATTGAAATTATACTTATTGACGATGGTTCAACAGATGACAGTGGAAAAATATGTGATCAATATTTAAAGAAAGATAATCGAGTAAAAGTAATACATAAAAAAAATGAGGGAGTGTCAATTGCAAGAGAAACAGGTGTAAAAATAGCAACAGGAGATTATATTAGTTGCATTGATAGCGATGATTGGATTTCAGAATGTTATTTTAGTTTATTTTCAACAATAATTAAAAATAATTCGCCAGAAATAGCATATTGTAGTTATTACACTGTAACAAATAACAAAAAAGTAAAACATAATCAGCAAATAGAATCTGGATTATATAAAAAAGATAAAATAATTAAAAATATTTTTCCAATTTTACTAGAAAATAGCGAAGGGAAATACTTTATTCCTCATTTATGGGCAGCAGTTTTTAGAAAAGAATTATATGAAAAATATCAAGTGAAAAATGTTAAAATAGATATTGGAGAAGATAATGCGTGTAGCAAATGTATGATATATCATGCAAGTAGTATTTACTTATCAGATGAAGCCCTATATTATTATAGAATAAATCAAGATTCGGTTACGGGTGGCAAAAAAGCATATCTTTGGGAAGGACCATCAAGAATCAAAGAACATTTAGAAAAACATATAAATATAAATGATTATGATTTCAAAAATCAACTGAATAGGCATATTTCACATTGCCTAATAGATATCACAATATCTCAGTTTAACAAAAAAGAAAGTTATAAACAATTAAAAAATGAAATAATATCAAATTTGAATAAAAATAATTACAAAAATATAATTAACAATTGCAAATATAAACCAACTACCAAAAATTATTGGGCAGTAAAGGCTTTAAAAAGTGAAAACATTGCCATTTTGTGGCTATATAGTAAGATAAGGAAATTAAAATGAAACAGAGTAGTGCAATTAAAAATGCAGGTTGGATAATAGGTTGTAAAATAATTAAAGCCTTGTTAACTCTTATTGTGACAATGATCACAGCGCGATATCTAGGCCCTGCAAATTATGGATTAATAAGCTATGCTGCAAGTATAGTAGCATTTGTAGCACCTATCATGAAATTAGGATTAGATTCAATATTAGTTCATGAAATAGTAAACGATGAAAAAAATGAAAGTAAAATATTAGGAACTTCAATACTGATGAGCCTTTTATCGGCCATCATGTGTATAATAGGAATATATTTATTTGTTTCAATTATTAATGCTGGTGAAAAAGAAACAATTATTGTTTGTCTAATATATAGCATTTTGTTGATATTTCAAGCTTTCGAAATGATTCAATATTGGTTTCAAGCAAAACTGCTAGCAAAATATTCATCAATAGCTATGTTGTTATCTTATATATTAGTAACTGGATTTCAAATCTTTTTATTGATTACAAATAAGAGTGTTTACTGGTTTGCCATTTCCAATTCAATGGATTATATGATAATATCATTAATTCTATATTCAATATATAAAAAGCAGCAAACAAAAAAACTATCATTTTCGTTCGATATTTGCAAAAAAATGATTAAAAAAAGTAAATATTATATATTAGCTAATTTGATGGTAACAATATATGCACAAACAGATAAAATAATGTTAAAATTAATGATGGATAACGCATCAGTTGGCTATTATTCCGCAGCTGTAACCTGTGCTGGAATGGCTAGTTTTGTTTTTGCAGCAATTATAGACTCAGCAAGGCCATTGATTTTTGAAGCAAAGAAAAATAATAATTTAATAAAATACGAAAAAGGTATAATAAGTTTATACTCAATTGTAATATATTTTTCAATTTTTATTTGCTTGATTGTAACATTTTTAGCTCCATTAATTATAAAGATAATGTATGGCAACGAATATATTAATTCAATTTCTATATTAAGAATAATTGTGTGGTATACAACTTTTTCATATCTAGGTTCAGCTAGAACAATTTGGATTATGGCAGAAAGCAAACACAACTATTTAATGCTTATTAACTCAGCCGGAGTATTTTTAAACATATTTATTAATTATATGTTAATACCAGTTTATGGAATTTCCGGTGCAGCAATTGCAACTGTATTAACAGAAATATTTGTTAATTATATTATTACCTTTTTTATAAAGCCTATAAAGAACAACAATGTATTAATAGCTAAAGCACTAAATATAAATAAATGTATAAATTTAATAAAAAAAAGTAGAGGAGATTATAAATGAATATAAATATTAATAGTAATCTGACAAAATTTGCAATGCACAAAATACAGCATTATAATCACAAAAAATATTGGAAAAGGAGAAAAGAGGTTGTAGATAACAATTCAAAAAAATCTAAATTAATAAGAATGTATTATTTGTATTATATTAAAAAGTCAGACGCATATGGAAATGCATCGATGGGTACAGATTTAGGTAAAGGAGCATTATTTGCAACACCGCCAAATTTACCACATCATTTGAATGGAATTATTATTTCACATTATGCGAAAATTGGTGAAAACTGTACCATCTTTCAGCAAGTAACAATTGCGGAAGGCAAAGAAAAAAAAGCAGCAACTATTGGAAATAATTGTTTAATAGGAGCTGGTGCTAAAATAATTGGAAATGTAAATATAGGAAACAATGTAAAAATTGGCGCCAACGCAGTCGTAGTAACAGATATTCCAGACAACTGTACAGCAGTTGGTGTGCCAGCAAGAATAATCAAACATGAAAAATAAACTATCAACAATCCTCATGTTCCTCTGGATGCTCCTAATCTTCATCATGTCATCCTTTGATGCTACTGAGTCAGCTAACCAATCTAATTTTATCGTAAACATAATTAACAATATTTTTAAAATAGAAAACATTGAATTATTAAGCTTTATAATTAGAAAACTAGCTCATTTTACTGAATATCTGATATTAGGATTCCTAACAATTAATATGCTAAATAAAAATGATATATCTAAAAAATATCTCTTATCAATACTTATATGTATAATATATGCTACTAGTGATGAAATACATCAACTATTTGTACCAGGTAGAGCATGTCAATTAATAGATATCCTAATAGATAGTATTGGATCTATTATTGGAATATATTTATATAAATTAATTAATACTAAGATTCTAAAAAATAATTAGAATCTTTTTTCATGTTAGTTGACATATCTTAATGATTGTACTAAAATATAAACGGTTAACAAATTAAGGAGATGAATAAAATGAATAATCAAAATCATTACAATGCTATATATTATGATATATTAGTAAAATCTTTCTTATCAGCAAGAGGCTATAATGCTACTGAAATAGATTTAAATTCAGAATATTTTGTTAGTGAATTTGCCAGTTGGATTAAAGAAAGAAGAAAGATGGGATTAGATTATTTGTCGTTTATTGAACCTTTAATAAACTTGAACAATACTAAAGAAATCATTGCAGAAATAGGCAAGGGAGAATCAGATAGTCTTTTAAAAGATACTGATTCTATAATGATAACCCCATTTACTAAACATATAGAAAGAATTAAGCCTGAAACTTTAGTAGAAGGCTCTCTATGGATAGAAAGAAGTCATCCATTAATCATTCGTGGTAATAAATCTACTGATATAAGTAAATGTAATATCCAAAGATTTATTACTCATAATCCATATTCTAAAGGTAATATTAGAAATTGGGAAACACTACATAATAGTGAAAAATATAATATAACAGTAGGTATTTATGGTAGTATCTTTGATAATGATATAGATGGCAAAATAAAAATGTTAAATCAACTAAAAGAAAAAATAAAAGATAATTGTTTTTATGAAAGAAATACTGATGTAAATGGAGTATATATGCATGTTATTTCAAGTAATCGCAAAATACTAAAACCACATTTTTAATACTTAAAAGCAGGATTAACCGGTTCTTTGTCAAATAGTGGGCGCGGTTCCAAATAATGATAAAGAAATTTGAATAAGTGAGTGCTAAAATGCACTTGCTTTTTTCGATTATGGACAAATTATTATTCAATTTAGATAAAAAAATATAAAATTTGAAAAAATAGTAAGAAAAAAAGATTTTATATGGTAAAATATAATTGTGTGGTGATGAAAATGAATAATCAAGAATTAACTTTATTGTCCGAAGGACAAATTTGGGGTAATAATAATGAATCTCAATTAGATGTAATGAAAAAATATGGAACTAAAGCTGCTATTACAGATTTATGTATTTTAACAGGCAGTTATTTATGTGAAGATACAGATTATAATATAGATGAGGATCGTTCTTTAACTGGTAGAACTAGTTGGTTTTGGGCTAAATCTGACGATGGTGATAATGATGTCCGCGCGGTCAGTGAGGGTGGTGGTAGGTGCTACAGATGTAGATGTATCCGCGATGGCGTTGTTCGCCCAGCTTTGCAATCTTCTGTAATCTTTTCCCAAATCTCCCCGAACAGAGTGAGGGGCTATAACGATACTTTTGAAGTTGAATGTGGTGAATATCCTCAATATGCTGTTGATTCAGGAATGCAGAATATATTAGAAACAGAATATAATAGAGGAATGAATAAAACAGGTAAAAGTTATACATTTGATTCAGTAAAATATGATGATTATGACACCGGATTTAAAGCGGTTACTTATGAAGAATATGAATATCAAGGTAAAAAATATATCCGCATAAGAGCTAATTCTGATTTTGGGGGTAATAGATTTAAACTTTCAAATGGAGTTGAATATAGAGATGGCGATTATGTATGGGTAGAAGTATCACCAGTTAAGTGGTTAATTGATGATAGAACTGGGACTTTAATTTCTAAAAAAGGATTAGTTTCAGGAATTAGATTTCTTGATAGAAATCAAAATTATAAAGGTGATTTTGAAAGAACAGAAATGAAAGAATATCTTGATAGATATATGTCAAAGGATTTATTTCAAACTGTAACGTTGAAAAATATTGCTGACTTAACGCCAGAGGAAAAAGAAAAATTACAAAAAGAAAGAGAACAGCAAGAAAAAAGAAGAAATCCTTATGGTTTAAAGTTTGGGCAAGTTAGTGAAGAAGAAATAATTAAAGGTGCAATAGAAAGTGGTGTAGCAGTATTCTTACATGGTCCTTCATCAGAAGGAAAATCTGCAAGGGTAAAACAAATAGATCCAACTTGTGAAATAATTTATCTTCGTAATGCAACACCAGAAAGTTTGAATGGTAAAAGTGTTTATAATGGGGCAACAGGAGAAATGATAGATGTTCCTCCAACTTGGTTAAAAAAGTTACAAGAAAAATGTGAAAAAGAACCAGATAGGTACCATATTGTATTTTTGAATGAAATTACAAATGCACTACCTAGTATACAAGGTATAGCATTTAATATAGTTTTAGATAGAGAAGTTAATGGCATTTGGAAATTACCAGATAATGCTAGAATAGTTGCAGCGGGAAATGATATGAAAGATTCACTAGCTGCAAATCAATTAGCAGAACCATTATTTAATAGATTTGCTCATGTTTATATTAAAACAACAACTGAAAGTTGGTTAAAATGGGCAAGTGAAAATAATATACATCCTGCAATTTATTCTTATATTGCTTATAAGAAGGGTGAAACACTTAGAAGTAAATATGATGGTGAAAAACCTAATGCAGATCCAAGAAAGTGGGAAATGGCTTCTAAAATGCTATATGCTACAGGAAGTCCAGAGATGTTAAGGGCATTAGTAGGAGAAGATATTACAAGAGAATTCGTACAATTTTGTAATCAACAAGTTATAACACTTGATGATGTTATTAATGGAACTTATACTGATAAAGATATACAAGCATTAAATACTGCTGAAAGATATGCTACAACTATGGGATTATCACAAGTAGATGAAGATAATCTTGATAAAGTAAGAGGTTTTGTAACAGGGCTAGGTGCAGAATTTGGGGCAATTTTTGATGCTTTATGGACACATGGCGATGAGGAAAGATTAGAAAGAATTGCAGAAGCAAAACTTGCTGATATGCCAAGAGGAGGTATAAGAAGATAATGGAAAACAAAAGGGATATATTATTGTCATATATAAGAGCAAATGTTGCACCAGTATTAGTGGATTTTATATCTGGAAAAGATGTTAAAGGTGCGGTTGTAATACCTGCTAATATCGATAGTAAGGAATTAAATGGTCATTATGATGGAATAGATTTTATGCCACCTAAATGGCTTAGTGAAATAACTGAAACCAATGAAAGTAAATTTTTAATAATAGATAAAATTGATTCTATTTCAAAGGAAGAACAACTAAAGTTTTGCGAATTGTTAGAACATAGAAAAATATCAACTTTTGAATTGCCAAAAAGTTGTGTGATAATTGTAACTGTTGATGAAATTAATAAGGATAAAATAAACGAGGAAATATATTCATTAGTAGCACAAATATGAGGTATAAATTATGAAATATGATATAGAAGCTTTAAAGAGAAAAATGCTTGTTAAATATCCTTTCTTTGGTAGTGTAGTCGCAAGTGTTGATTATAAAGAAAATACAGGAATACCAACTGCAGGTACTGATGGAAGACAATATATTATAATCCTGAGTATTTAGAGGGATTAAATCGTGATGAACAGACTTTTATATTTGCTCATGAGGTATGTCATATTGCATTTAACCATATATTAAGGAGTGAAGGTAAAGATCCAGAATTATGGAATATTGCAACTGATGGAGTAATTAATCAATTTTTAAAAAAAGATGGTTTGAAATTAGCACCAGGTGGTGTTGATATGGCAGATGCAATTAATTATGATGCTGAGCAATTATATGAAAAATTATTGCAAGAAAAAAAACAAAATCAAAAACAGCAACAAAGTCAAAGTGATTCTAGTAGTGAGGAATCTAGTCAAGGACAGACTCAAAAAGGAGATTCTGAGCTTCAAAGTCAATCTGGAAGTCAAGAGCAAGGAAATAACCAAAATGAACAACAAAGTTCTAGCGAAAGCCAAGGCGATAGTGATGAACAGAAAAGTGATTCTAAAAATCAAAGTAGTTCTGGAAGTAATAGTTCTCAAAATCAAAATCAAAATGTGCAACAGAATCAACAAAGTAGCGGAGACAGTTCAGATTCTGAGCAACAAGAAGAACAAGATTCTTCAAAAAAAGATGTGGGACATGATACCCATAGTTTATGGGAAGAGGCAGTAAAAAAACATAAAGAAGAGCAGAGTAAATCTTCTGACAAAAAGGAAAGTCTATTAGATAAAATATTAAATAAACAAAAGGATAAACAAGAAAAAGAACAGAGTGAACTTGAAAAAAACAAGAAGAATTAGAAGAAATGGGCGAGAAAGATGCTTTTAAGAAAAATCTTGAAGATAAAAAAAAGCAACTTGAAGAATTAAAAGAAGCAATTTCTAAACAAGCATCACAAGCAGGAAATTCAACAAATAGAGGTATTAGAACAGTTAATGATATTGGTACTGCAAAACCAATAGTTGATTGGCGATATATTTTGAGAGAAGCAATTAAATATGATATAGATTGGTCATATAAAAATGCTACATTAGAAGATGGAATTGTTACTGCTAATTTAGAAGAACAGCCAATGCCAGAAACTGAAATTGTTCTTGATACAAGTGGTTCAATAAATGAAGTATTATTAAAGAACTTTTTAAGAGAATGTAAAAATATATTACAACATACTAAATTAAAAGTAGGATGTTTTGATACAGAATTTTATGGATTTAATGAAATTAGAACAGAAGAAGATATAGAAAATATGCGATTTGAAGGTGGTGGAGGAACTGACTTTGATGTCGCTGTAGGTGCTTTTTCAAGAAGAGTTGAAAATAAAATAATATTTACTGATGGAGAAGCTTCAATGCCAGATATGTCAATTGATGCAATATGGATAGTATTTGGTGGTGAAAAAATTAATCCAAAAGGTGGTAAAGTAATTCACATTACACCAGAACAATTAGATAGGTTATATTCATACGAAATTGAAAGTGAAACTAAAGGTAGATCAAGATAAAAGATTAAAAAATTATTCTAAAAATTATTAAAAATATATGGCAAACAATTGTTCAAAATGCTATATTGATATTGTTTAAAGAGAACTAATTATATATTGCAATACCTGGTATGAAAAAAGATCTTCATAATAACATCCCCAAAGAATTACTCTTATCCTGGAATAAAGAACAATTAGATTATATTCATGATATAACCTATTGGACTAATATAATATCTAAATCAAAAAATAGTGAAATAATATCAATTCATGAAATGATTAGTAATGAAGAATGTTGGCTTGATTGGATAAAATGCGATAATGAATATGCCAAAAGTGACAAATTAGCTATTGATGCCGGAGCCTGTAAATATCTAAACTTTATTGCTATAATCCTAAAGAAAAAATAATTAAATAGAGATATAACTATATGTCATATCTCTAAATTTTTTTAAATAAAATTAATTATAAAAGAATAATAATTTACTTTCTATATCAAATAATGATATAATTAAACTGAAAAGAAGGGATAATATGGATTACATAAAATATATTAATCAATTATCATTAGTGTCCACTAGGATAAATGAACTATTATCTGATGGTCACTTCGAATTAAGTAAAGAATATTTAAGATATATTAATAAGTATTTATTTAAAGATATCTATCCAAATAACGGAAAGTATCGTACATTTGATTTAACCAAAAATGAAATGACATTAAATGAACAATCAGTTATTTATGCTAATTACAATACTATTGAAACATATCTAAACTATGATATAGCAGAAGAAAAAAGAATAAACTATCGAAGTCTACCAAAAGAAACTCAAGTGAAAAAAATAGCAGATTTTACTGCCCGTCTTTGGAGCACCCACGCATTTAGCGAAGGAAATACTCGTACAGTTGCCGTCTTTATTCAAAAATATTTAAATTCATTAGGATACCAAACAGACAACGATATCTTCAAAGAAAATTCAAGATTTTTCCGTAACGCTCTTGTAAAGGCTTCTTACTATAATGAAACTCTTCATATTCATCTAGATCAAAAACCACTAATAGCATTCTTCACTAAAGTAATGCTTGATCCCACTATTGAATTACAAGAAGATGCAGTATACGTTAATGAATTATTTAAACCACTAGAACTAGTCAATCGCCTAGACTTTAGAAGCCCATATATTAAAAATCTTCATAGTAAATTCATTAAAGCTAGAAATCTTCCCGAAGATATCGATTTATTTGCCAGTGGATTTATACAATATTTCCTTAACTGGTTAGAAGAATTACAAAAAAGCACTATTGATTATTCTGCATATCTATCATTCCTTGACTTTGATCTAAAAAACAATTACTTGTGTGAAGTAGGGCAGGGGCATTACGATTCAGTACTATATAATTCAAACTATCGTGGTATTATCTTAAGCCCATATAGCGAGCTCCTAAACTATTACAATGGCAATATCATAGTAAATGGCAACCTAGAATTTATTAACAACACCCCATTAATAGTACCAACTAGTAAAGAAAGAAAAGCCCACTATCCAGTAGACTTAGGAATAAAAACCTTTTTAACTGAAAATATTCCTTCACCAGAAAAAATATCAAAATGGGCTAACCTCAAAGACACTACACATTCCCTAATAATCGGAGCTTTTGGTAGTACCTGGGATAAAGATATTGATGAAAAAATCAAAGCCATTAAATATTTAAAAGAACTATATCCTGATGAATTTATAATATCATCTACTACTATTAATAATACCTACTGTGAACTAATAGCATCAAAAAAATTAATTAAAAAGAAATAAAGATATGTATAACAGCATATCTTTTATTTAACCAACAAATTTTTGACATAAGCAAATAATAAATAACCATATAATTTATTATGAATAACAATGAAAGAATAAAAGAAACTACTATTGAAGATATCATATTTATAATCTATTATGGTATTATTACCTTATCATTAATAGCTAATCAAGTAGAAAGAAACTATTTAAAATATAAAGATCCTAAAGATAAAGAAAACTACCGTCTATTATTATATATCATATTTGGTACTGCTACATTAGTATATATTTATTATGCCTATAGTAGTTATCAAGATCTAAAAAATAGTTCTTCTGAAGCATACAATCTAAATAAATTATCTCTTATTGCTAGCATTTTAGTATTAATCAGTGGTTTTATTTACTTATATATAATTACTAAAGATAAAAATATTTCAGTAGAATTAGCTTTTAATTAACATAATTCTCCTTATTTTTCTATTTTAATATAATATAATGAAAAAGAGGTGATATATGACTAGTATAATAATCTCTCTAGGATATATTATCCTCTCGTTTATTTTATTTTTCTTCTTTGCCCTAATCATTTTTTCCTTCTATTTTAAGATAAATTTGCCAAAATAAATTTATCTTTTTCTTTATAATATTATTTTTTAAATAAATAATTCTAAGTTCTAATCCATATATATCAACACTTTATCAGTTATTTACCAAAAATTGATAAATTTCTTAATAAAAATATAAAAATCTATGATATAATTATAAAGTAGAGGTGTGACATGGAAGAAATAGATTTAAAAGAATTGTTTGATTTTGTCAAAAACAAATTAGGATTATTAATAACTATTACTGTAGGAGTTTGTCTTTTAGGATGCATCTATGGTTTACTTATTCAAAAACCAATGTATAAGTCTTATACTACAATTATTCTAAGCGGTAGTGATAGTCAAATTACGCAAAGTGAATTAACGCTTAATAAAAATCTTGTTGACACATATGCGGAAATAGTAAAATCACGTCGTGTTCTAGAGCAAGTTATTGATGAACTAGATCTTGATATGACATATGAAAAGTTAACTAATAAAATTAGTGTTAGTGCTGTTAACAATACTGAAATAATTAAAATAACTGTAACTGATACAAATCCTATCGAAGCAAAAAATATTGCTAATGTAACCGCTAATTTCTTCTCAAAAGAAGTAGTTAAATTATATAAAATGAATAATGTTAATGTTCTAGACGAAGCAAACGAAAGTAATAATCCATATAATATTAATATTGTAAAACAAATAATCATATATTTCTTTATTGGCTTAATTATTGGAGCTGGCGTATTATTTATTATTTTCTATTTTGATAGAACAATCAAATCAGCTGAACAAGTTGAGCAAAAAATTAAATTACCAATCCTTGGTAGCGTAGAAGAATTTACAAAAGGGGGTAAAAAATAATGAAAGATGAATTAGTTATTCAAAATAAACCCAAATCAAATATAAGTGAAGATATTCGTACCATTAGAACTAACCTTATGTTTACTTCATCTGATGAAGAGTCAAAAGTAATACTAGTTACTAGTTCAATTCCTGGAGAAGGCAAAAGTTTTATCAGTAGTAACCTAGCTACAGCCTTTGCTCAAACCGGAGAATCCACTTTATTAATTGATAGTGATCTTCGTTTGGGACGTATTCACAAAGTATTTGGTATATCTAACACAAAAGGCTTATCCAATCTTTTAGTAGGACAAAATGTCGTTGATTGTGCTGAATATATCAAAAAGACTAATATTCCTAACTTATATATAATACCAAGAGGAACTGTACCTCCTAACCCAAGTGAATTATTAAACTCCACTAATACTAAGAAAATTATCAATTTTCTAAGAGAAAACTTTGATCGTATAATTTTTGATGGTGTTCCAATAAATGGCTTACCAGACTCACTTATCATGGCATCCATAGTAGATCGTGTAGTCCTTGTCACATCATGTGGCTATACCAAAATAGATGAATTAATGGAAGCTAAAAAAGCCCTTGAAAAGATTGACGCCAATGTAGCAGGAGTCGTTGTAAACCGTGCTAGTGGCACAAAACGTGGTAAATATTCTAACTATTATGAATAGAGAGGTGTAAAATGACAGATATCCACTCACATATATTATTCTCATTAGATGATGGCAGTTACTCTATCGAAGAAAGCCTTGAATTACTAAAAAAAATGAAGAGCCTTGGCTACAACAATATCATCTTAACACCTCATTACATTAAAGGATCAGATTATAACGCCAACAACGAAAGAAAAAGAAATAACTTCTATCTCTTAAAAGAAGCTATTAAAGAACAAAATCTAAATATAAATATCTATCTTGGTAATGAAATATTTATAACTGATAATATTCCTGAATTAATTGAACAAGATGAAATATCTAGCCTAAATCATACTAGATATCTCTTAATAGAGTTCCCATTTCATAATCAAATACTTAATCTTGAAGATATTATCTATGAAATAAAACTAAAAGGTTACATTCCTGTAATAGCTCACCCTGAGCGTTATACTTATTTCCAAGATAATTATGACTTAGTAGAAGAATTAAAAGATATGGGCGTCTTATTCCAATGTAATTATGTTAGTATTCTCGGTTACTATGGCAAATCAGCTGAAAAACTATTCAAGTATCTCTTGAAAAAACGCTATGTCAGTTTCTTAGGATCAGATATTCATCATCTAGATCGTGCCTTCTTCATCGATAACTATCCTAAAATTATCAAACATATAACTAAAGTAGCTGGTAAAGATTACTTTGACAAAATAATGGAAAACTGTAACAATTTAGTATCTCCTGAAAAGTAGGTGTAATTATGAATCAAAAGAAAAATAAAAAAATTCGTCTTAGTATCCCTGGAATTATTCTAGGTATACTTCTTTTAATAATGACTACCTCACTAGTAGTTATCTTAAAACTATTTGATATTATTCCCAATAATTATTTCACTATCATCTTAATAGTATTAATTATTCTAAGTATAATATTAAATTTCTTTCTCATATTCAAATTTAAAAATAAAGTATTAAAAGCTATTAAAATATTCTTAACCATCATTACAACCATCCTAATAGTAGCGTATTCTTTTGGAATATATTATCTAAATAAAACAATGAATCTCTTCGATAATATTTCTGTAATCAAAGAAGAAGTAACTAACTATTATATCGTTGTACTAGACACATCCATCTATGATGAACCATCCGATTTATATGGTAAAAGACTAGCATACTATGAAAAAACTGACTCATCAGTCTTAGATAGCCTTAAACTAGATTTAAAGTATGACATTGAAAAAGATATGACTAAACTAAAAGAAAAACTCTACAATCATGAAGTAGAAGCAATTCTTATAAGTGATATTATTAAAAACAAATATGAAGAAGATGATGAATCATTTACAAATAATATCCGTATTCTTAAAACTATTGAAATAAAAAAATCTATTGAAGATATCACTAAAAGAGTATCTATCAAAAATACTCCATTCAATGTTCTTATCAGTGGTATTGATACTTATGGAGATATAAATCAAACTTCTCGTAATGACGTTAATATTGTAGCAACCGTTAATCCAAATACTAATGAAATATTATTAACTTCTATCCCAAGAGACTACTATGTACAACTTCATGGTACCACAGGATACAAAGACAAGTTAACTCACGCTAGCTATTATGGAATAAATATGGCCGTAGAAACTATTGAAGACATTCTTGATATTGATATTAATTATTACATTAAAGTTAACTTTACTACCGTTGTAGACTTAGTAAACAAAATAGGAGGCGTCGACGTCTATGCTGATCAAAGTATTAGAATAGGTTCATGTAAAATAAATGAAGGCTATAATCATTTAGATGGCACTTGTGCTCTAGCTTTCTCCCGTGAAAGACATTCATATACCGACGGAGACCGTCATCGTGGCCGCAATCAACAAGAAGTAATCCGTGCCATATTTACTAAACTAAGTAGTAGTTCTACCATTCTTACTGAATATAGTGATATTCTAAATACTCTAGATGGCAAATTTGCTACCAATATGGATACTAAAGAAATAACAAGTTATATCAAATATGAATTAAATGATTTAAAAGATTACACAATTAAAAATGCTCAACTAGATGGCTATGGTTCAATGGGCCCAACATATTCATATCCTGGTCAAGATTTATGGATAATGATCCCTTATGAAGATACCATCACTAATGCTAAAAACTTAATAAACAAAGTATTAAACAATGAAAGTATAAAATAGAGGGTTGTATAATGAAAAAAGAATTACTAATTATTGCTGGTCCATGTGCTGTCGAGTCACGTGAACAAATAATCCGTATTGCGAAAAAATTAAAAGCTCTTGGCATTGAATATCTTCGTGCCGGAGCCTTTAAGCCACGTACCAATCCCCATAGTTTTAGAGGGCTAGGGGAGGAAGGATTATTATACCTACTCGAAGCAAAACGACTAACAGGCATGAAAATAGTTACTGAAATAATGAGTATTGAACAATTAAATAAATATGGTGATTATATTGATATCATTCAAATTGGTGCTCGTAACATGTACAACTATGAATTATTAAAAGCCCTTGGCAAAGTCAAAAAACCAATACTCTTAAAAAGAGCCTTCAGTGCTACATATCAAGAATGGCTTTCCGCTAGTGAATACATTAAATTATCCGGTAACAACCAAGTAATTCTATGTGAAAGAGGCATACGTGGCTTTGATAATTCTACTAGAAATGTTTTAGATATCCAAGCAATTCCCTATATAAAATATAATACTAATATGCCAATCATCGTTGATCCATCACACGCATCAGGTCATCGTTACATGATAGAGTCAGATTCCCTAGCAGCCGTGTCCGCTGGAGCTGATGGCCTCATTATTGAAGTTCATGATCATCCAGAAGAAGCCCTAAGTGATAAAGAGCAAGCTATTGATATCAATGACCTATCAATTATTCTAGATAAAATAAAACAAATAAAAGAAATAATTTAATAAAAAAAGAAGCTAGTATTCTTACCAACTGGTATCTATCACTAGCTTCTTTTAATATCTATCTATACTTAAATTATCATATCATTAACATTTCTATCAAAAACTCTAATTAGTATCCTGTATTTTTTTAATTCTCTTCTTGATCGTATCAGATAGGGCATATATTGCCTGACTATTATCATTAGTTACTCTAATACCTTCAATTTCTTTCTTATACTTAACTAAATGTTCTTGTCCCATATAAGGAATTAATAATTGAACTACCATCTTGCTATTAAGTAAAATATATAAGTCAGAATTATCATCTACCATAATCATTTTCTTAATAAGAGCAATATAATCTTCAATTATTCTATCTAATAAATCCTTATTAGCATCTCTCATTGTTATATCAAAAGCTATATTAATTGTACTATCTTTAATAATGTCAAAATAGTCAAAGTCATTAATTATCAAATATTTTTCCATATAATCATTAAATAACGCCGCAGTAATTAGAAATCTTAAATTACAAATAATCAATTCTTTGATTGTTTCTTCTTCCATATAAGTATTCTCTTCATGTAGCATCTTATTAAGTAGTATATTAATTTCACTAACAGTTTTAATTTTTATATCGCCAATAAGTAACATTGAATATTCAAAAGAAAGTTCTTTTTTGTTAAGTCTTAACATTTGCATATTTAATTTTTGGCGAATTCTACCAATAGCAATACTAAAATCATCTAGAGTATCAAAAGATAATTGACAATCATTAATTATATTCAAGTAATAACTAACCTGTACTTTATTAAGACCATCATAATCTTTCTTCTCTTCATCTCTAAGCTTACTAATCTCTTCAGCCTTTTCTCCAAGCATATCCTTATCAATATTCCCCGAAGAAACACTATCTAAAATTTCAAGATATTTCTTACCAATTTTAATACTCTTATCAAATTTATTTTTAATAATATCAATCATTTTATCACCCCAGTAACAGTCACATATATTAGCATATAAACATATTTTCGTCAAGAAATCTACTTAAATAATACGCAAAATAACCAAATATTTGTCTTTTTTTATTATCTGTGGTATCATTATAACTGGTGTTAATTATGAAATTAAAAAAGATTTACCTAGAGATAACTAATAAATGTAATCTATCATGTTCTTTTTGTATCAAAAATAAAAAGAAAATCACTAGTATTACTCTAGATAATTATAAATATATTATTGATAAAATAAAGCCATATACTAAAGAATTATATCTTCATATTCTTGGAGAACCGCTAATGCATCCTGATATTAATTACTTTATAGATTATGCTACTAATGCTGGCCTTATGGTAAATATAACTACTAATGGCTACCTAATTAATAATATCAAAGATAATCATAATATTCATAGATTAAATATATCTCTTCATTCATATCATGAAAAATATAATATTCATCTAGAAGATTATCTTAATAATATCTTTAATGTTGTTGATAGTATCCGTGATAAAACATATGTCTCATTAAGATTATGGGTAAAAGATCATCACACCAGTAGTATCATTGCTTATCTAAATAATTGTTATCATACTGATATATCATCAGTTCTAAATAATCAAAAAATAAAGATCACAAATAATCTCTTAATAGATACTTTTCACTGTTTCATTTGGCCTGATCTAAATAACTCTTACTACTGTGATAAAGGTACTTGTAGAGGCCTTATTGATCATATCGGTATCCTCTCAGACGGTACCATCATTCCTTGTTGCCTTGACACAACTGGTGTCCTTAATCTAGGCAATATCTATCAAGATAATATTCCTGATATTTATAAAAAGTCCCTTGTAAAAGAAATGATACAAGGCTTCAAAGAAAATAAAAAAATAGCTGAATTATGTAAACATTGCCATTTTTTGGAGGTAAAAAATGAAAATACTAAATTGGAAAAATGAAATTAATCAAAATGAATTAAAAGAGGTAAGTGAATGCCTAGAGAGTGGGGGACTAGTTATTTTTCCTACTGAAACAGTCTATGGTATAGGTGCTATCGCTACTAATCCAAAATCCGTAGATAATATCTTTATTGCTAAAGGTCGTGCTAATGATAACCCCCTAATCGTTCATTTATCTAGTAAAGAAGAAATATCAAAATACGCTATTATAAGTAATGAAATAGAGCAAAAATTAATTGATGCCTTTATGCCAGGACCATTCACTATCATTCTAAAGAAAAAAGATAATATCCCTATGAATGTATCTGCTAATCTAGATACTGTAGGTATACGTATCCCATCAAATAAAATAGCTCACGCCATTCTTGAATATAATCATATTCCAGTAGCAGCTCCATCAGCTAATATTTCCGGTAAACCATCTGGTACTGATATTGAAGATATCACTGAAGAATTTAGAGATAAAGTAGGTTATATCATCGATGGAAGTAACGCTGATATTGGCCTTGAATCTACCGTTGTCAAAGTAATAAATAATATTCCAACAATCTTAAGACCAGGCTATATCACTAAAGAAGACATTCTAAATACTATTGGTATTGTCAAAGAATCCGATAATCTCTTTAAAAAAGTTACTTCAGGCCCTGTAGAGTCCCCTGGTATGAAATATCGTCACTATGCCCCTGTAAGTGAATGCCATCTAATATATATTAAAGATATACCTGAAAGAATCAAATATTTTAAAGAAAATACTACCAATAATGCCGTAATCATCGGATCAAGCATCTTAAAAGATATTCCTTGTAAACACTTCTTGTATTATGGCGATACCCTAGAAGAAATATCTCACAATATCTTCCGTCTTCTCCGTGAAGCCGATACCTATAATCCTGATATCATCCTAATAGAAGGAGTATCCAAAAAAGGCCTTGGCCTTGCTATCATGAATCGCCTAATTCGTGCTAGTAGCTATAACTATGTTGAGTACTAGATAAGTTATTTTATATCAAAAAATAAATTTCAAATATAAAGAATAACTATTTATAAATAAAAAATATATAACATACAAAAGATAATATTTAAAATATACAGCTAACAATTCATTAATAAATAAAAGATATAATTAACAAAAGATAATTTTTTAATATTTTATCTTTTATTTTTTTTAATCATATGCTATAATCATATTATAGGAGAATAAGATATGAAGAAGAAAAATATCATAATACTTTTAATAGCAGCCATATTAATATTAATCATTGCTGTTATATTATTAACCAAAAATATCAATTTATCAAAAAATAAAATTACTATTTTAGATGCCACTTATTCATGTGAAGCCATCCCTGAAGACTTTTATGAAGATGATACATACATTTATTCTTTTCCTTGCCCAAAAAGCACATCAGTATTCGTAAAACTATCAGATGGTAATAAAATGTTAGTAAAAACTGCTCTAGAAGAAGAAAAAGTAACCATTAGTGAACTGGAATCAGCTGGCTTAGAATTTACTAAGAGGCATAAATAAGGAGGGGATATATATGGAAAAGAAGCTAATACTTGAATTAAATAATCACAATGTCTATTATGTAAAAAATGAGACTTTAAATTATTATATCACTATCCCCAAAAATATGACTACTACTAACATTTGTATAGATTTAAAAAATAAAATGGATAATTACAATCTAGAATTAAATGACGAAGTATGGGTAATGGAAAATATTAAAAATACTTATTCTTTCATTGATAACTACAACATTACTTTAGTATTACCAGTCTTTAATAATGAAGCAGTCTCAATACTAGAAAAAATTGATACTAGTCATTATGAAGAAATAGACAAATTATTAGGGTTCCTCATCAATAGTGCTTACAGTAATCTTATTGAAGCTAATCTAAAAATAGAAAATCAAGTAATCTTAATAGATAATGATCGTTATAAAACATTTATCAATTGGTTTACCGCTAGATATCGTAGTCGTGTTACTTGCCAAAGCCTACTAGAGCTAATCCGTATATTTAATGTCAACGCCACTTCCTATAAAAAATTAGAAACTCCTGGTATGACTTTTGTAGTAGGTAGTTATAATACCGAAATTGACGCTCCAAAGAATGAAAAACCTGAAGAAGATAAACTAGTTGCAAAAGTAACAAACAATCCCATACCACAAGCAAGCAGTGGATTTACAAGTTATTGGCTTCTAGCAATTATCACTCTAATAGTGTCAGCGATCGTTGCATACATAGCCTTTAAATACAAATAAAAAGCAAGGTACTAAACACCTTGTTTTCTTATACATATATAAAAATAAATTATAATAAGTAAGCAATAATTCCAATAATAGAAGATGCAAGCATTAATAATAGCATAAAAATGCCCATAATCTTCATACCCAAACTAGTCTTACTTTTTTTCTTTTTATTTCTACTCATTAACTATCCACCTCATATTAATTATACCTAATATTTAGAATATTTTCAATATCTAAGAATATAATTTTATAGGTGATCATATGTTAAAAAAATATCGTAGTATCAAAAGCATTCTATTTCCAAGTAAAAAACTAAATATCTTTATTCTAAGTATCATTATATTAGGCATAATTCTAGGTTCTATATTCTCAACAATCATTACACAAAACGATCAAAATATTGTAATAGAAAAAATAAAACTATTCATAACTAATATTAGCGATAATTCATTAAATACCATCACATCTTTTAAAAACAGTATATCTATTAATCTAATCTATATAATTATTATTTGGATACTCGGTATGACTTTAATAGGCATCCCTATAAACACCTTCTTATTATTCATAAAAAACTTTATCCTTGGCTTCTCTTTATCCTCATTTATCTTAACATACAGTTATAAAGGTTTAATCCTTTCATCTATATATTTAATCTTCGGAGAACTATTAACTATCATAATCCTATCAATATTAACCACCTATAGCATTATTTTCTCATCAAAATTATTAAAACATATCTTTAAAAGTAACATTCCTAATGAAATACCAAAATATCTAAAGAATTATTCACTAATCTTTGTAATATCTATCATATTATGCCTCATCTCATCAATAAGTGAATCATTTCTAGTACCAACACTTGTAAAATTAATAATAAAACTATATATCTAATAGTTTTTTTCTTCATTTTGTGATATACTTTTAACAGGTGATTAATATGTCTACAGTTGTTATAGGTATGTCTGGAGGAGTAGATTCTTCCGTAGCAGCCATTTTATTAAAAGAAGCCGGCTATAATGTAATTGGCTTATTCATGCGTAATTGGGATAGTGAAGTAAATAATGACTATCTAGGTAATCCTAATATAAATAATCAAGATATATGTCCACAAGAAAAAGATTACAATGATGCTCTTGCCGTATGTCAAAAAATAGGTATTCCCTTACATAGAGTTGATTTTGTAAAAGAATATTGGGATAATGTCTTTACATATTTTCTAGATGAATTAAAAAAAGGAAGAACTCCAAATCCTGATGTAATGTGCAACAAATATATCAAATTCGATTTATTCTATAAAAAAGCCAAAGAACTAGGAGCTGATTATATTGCTACTGGTCATTATGCTAAAATCATAGATGGTAAACTTTATAAAGCCAGCGATAAAAATAAAGATCAAAGCTATTTCCTAGCGTATGTTAACTCAAAAATCTTCAAAGAAGTAATCTTCCCATTACAAGATATTGATAAACCAGAAGTAAGAAAAATAGCTGAAAAACATGGCTTAATAACTGCCACCAAAAAAGACTCTACCGGCATATGTTTTATCGGAGAAAGAAACTTCACTAATTTCTTAAAAAATTATCTTCCTAATCAAGCAGGAGATATCGTTAATATTGAAACAAATGAAGTATTAGGTAAACATATCGGTCTAATGTACTACACAATAGGTCAAAGAAAAGGTCTAAATCTAGGTAATGCTCACAATCTAATTCACGACAAAGCATTTGTTGTAAAGAAAGATCTAGATAAAAATATCTTATATGTTGCCACTGGTGATGAAAACAAATATTTATATTCTACTAAAGCCATTATCAAAGAATTTAACTTCCTAGTAGACACTTTACCATCTACTTGTAGTTGTAAATTCCGTTATCGTCAACAAGATATACCTTGTCAAATTAAATGTCTAGATAATTCAGAAATAGAAGTAAATTATGAAAACGCCAAAGCTGTTACTCCAGGACAGTTCTGTGTTCTATATGATGGAGATTTATGTCTAGGTGGCGGAATTATTGATAAAGTATACAAATAAAGACTATTTAGTAGTCTTTTTTCTTTATTTATGATATAATTAAATAGTAAATGATAAATACTAATACCTTGACACAATAAGTGTAAAATGATAAAATTAATATATATACGGAGGGTCATATAATATGAATACTGTCGAAAAAATAAATATAATATTAAAGGAAGCAAATATATCAAAAGTAAATCTAGCCAAGTATTTAGGAGTATCTAGACAAATGGTATACAATTATCTAGATGGTGAAGATTTGTCAAAATTATCAAATGATAAGTCACAAGCTTTATTTGCTTTGTTAAATGTAAAAAATGAAGATGAATTAAAAAACGTTGAATTAACAAAAGAATATATTCAAGAAGTAGGCAATAAATTATTTAATGCTAAAAGAAATACTGTAAAAAAGAATGAAATAATTGAATTAACTGGATTACGTCCTGAAGAACAAAATATTATTAATGATATCTTCTTTATCATAAAAGAAATGTTAAATGAAGATAAAACTAAATATAGCTTAACTATGTTAAATTATTATTATCATTTTCTTCAAGCTACTGTTAAAACAAAAGAAGCTAAATATATTCTAGCATACATTTCAAAAGCATCAGGATTTACTTCGCCAACTGATTATGCCTTCGATGATGATCAACAATTTGTTTTTGAAAGTATTATGTATTCCGCAATGACTTTATATAATAATGGCGGAGCTTCAAGAACAAAGTTAGCTGAGTCCCATCGCCGTTGGGAAAATGAATTATCAAAGAAAAATGAAGAAAAGTTAAGTCGTACCCAAGAATTAAATACTGCTAAAGTCCTAGCTTTAAAAGAACTAGGTTACACTGAAATAAATGAACACAATGCTAGTGAAGTATTTGATAAAATAGCAGAAATTCAATCAAGAGGGATATATAATTAATAAGATGAAAGCATGTATGAAAATTTAGAAGAAATTTTATGTACAATATATGCTGAGTTAATTAATAGTACTAAAAAAATAAAAGAGTAGGGGATACCTACTTTTTTACTGTTTAATTACTTTTTCATTTTCCATAGCATTCAAAATTCTTTTCAATACATAATTTTCTTCATTAGGATAACTAGTATGAAAGTGAAGTAACTTAATACCAGCATCACGACAAATCATGTTAACTTTTTGATCTCTTTGTTTCCTCTTATATGTATCATGTGAGGCATCATCAATTTCAATTAATAATAACAATTTTTCACATTCCTTATCAAATATTGCAAAGTCTATATTTCTAAACAAATCATTATAATAGTGATCATTATTTTTCTTTCTAATAATGCTAGCTAAATTAATTTGAGGTATAACTTTATATTCGTCACCTAATTTTAAAAATACATTATACATTTTTCTCTCATACGCAGTCATAAATGGTTTCAATTCATAAATAGTTTGTTCTTTAGTAGCAAGAGTAGGGGTAATATTATCTTCTTTATATAACCCTAAAACTCTCAAAATAAACAATAATACTTTCTTTAACATACTACACACTCCAATAAAAATATAATAAATATTTGTTCGCTTTTAAAAATAAAAAATATTCTTAAATAAAATCTACAATCATTATATAATAAATTATTTAAAATAAATATTAACAACCTTAATACTGTATTTAAAAGACTTATTATAATTAAATAATATATATATATAAAGTATTTTTTACTCTCTTAATCAAGTTCCTATAATATATATTATGTTAACTTCTCTATATTAAAAAATATACAATAAAATAATAAACAAATAATAAATAATAATAAAACAATTTTACTCTATTATCTATTTATAATAAAATTAATTATTAATATTAATATTTAAAATGATATAATTTCAATTTCTAATTATTTAATATATTTATTTATTATTTATCTTATTATTATATTAATTTAATTATATATAAGAATGATATATTATTCAACCACTTTCATAAAATTATTCACCTATCGCAAAATTCACCTTTTCAAAATTTGCATTGAGAACTTAAAAGATGAATAAGTATTAAGCTACGATGCAAAAATAAAAATCAAAGTAAAAATATCTAAGTAACAAAAAACATTTAAAATCAAAATTTGCATTGAAATATTTCTAGATGCATAGTTATTAAGCCTCAATGCAAATTTAAAAATACCAAATAATCTAAATCAATTCAAAAAAGTATATTTTGAATAAATAAATCCATAATAATATTATCTGGAGGTAAAATATAATGAAAGAAAAAAATCAAACAATTAAATGTGACGTAAAAAGTTGCAAATATAATGATGACCAAGATTATTTATGTACATTAGATTCAGTAGATATAACATGTACTTGTAACAAATGTGATTGCAAACAAAAAGTTGAAACAATTTGTAATTCATTTAAAGAAAAAGAATAGGGGACTTAAATTTTCTATACTCTCCCTACTCTTTTTTATTTTGTTATTTTTTTACTACAACACTTTTTTATTAATTAAATCATAGCGATAACTTACAGCTTTATTATCTTCTAAAATCACTACAAAATGTAATATATTATCATTAACTCTAATCTTTAGACTATCTCTCTCCTGCCCTGCTTTATATTCATAAAAAGTTGCAATAGGCATAACCAATGTAGATTTAAGTTCTGTATTTAATATATCAACTTTTTTATTACTAAAAGCCAAAATAGTATCATCATAACTATATATATAATTATATCCTATATCATTAACTCTACTATTATTTTCTATATACATAAAGTGATAAATTCCATCTTCAAATAAAGCATATAATTTATCATTAATAAGAACAATATCATCCTTGTTTTGTTGAATATCATTATTACTATCTATATTTCTAAGAAAATATTTACCACTCTTTTTATATACAAAATATTTACTATTATAATCTTTTATCTCATCATAATTATCAAAATTAACTACTATATTACCATCCGTATCAATTACACCCAACATTCCGTTAGTATCTTTTACAGCATAGTATTTACCATTAAGATATTTATAATCAACATACTTATCATTAACAATCTTTTCTTCAGCATAATCATAAAGCCAAGAAGTATTGTCTTTTTTAAGTATTAAAACCGTATCATTAATATTACTAATATAAGGACAAGTATTATCTTTACAAACTATCTTACTATAATATTTATTTTGTGGTGTATCTGAAGTGCATAAAGAATTACTACAATTATAAAAATATAAGTATTTATTAAAATCTTTATCTTCCCATTTAACTTTATACATTATTACCAAGTATAGTATTATTGCAAGTACTGCATATATGCCTATTACCCAAATAACTCTCCAAAGATTATTGTTTTTCATTAACTACCCTACTCCTTTTATTCTTCCATTTTCTAACTTTATCAACTACATAATCATATGCTTCTTCCAAAAATTCAGATATATAAATATCCGCAAAAATCAATAATGCAATAAATACAAATGAAATAAATTTAATGTTATTAACTAGTAAAAATTTATTAAATATAATTAATAATACATAAAAAGTAACAAAGCAAGAATATACCAGTATCTTTCTAAGTAATGACAATGGTTGACTTATATTATATAAAAGTCTTAAACTAAGAAATCCTGTCGTAGATACAACTACTATTCTCAATATATCGAAATCAATTGAAAAGATATATGATATCATCATCAAAAAGAATACATTAATAAATACACAAATACCACTAGGTAGAGCATTTCTAAATACCTTAACCAAGAATCCTTTCTTTACCTTTTTATAGTTAGGTTCAATAGCTAAGAAGAATGAAGGAATACCTACACATATAGCACTAATTAAACTAAGTTGAATTGGATAAAAAGGATATTCATGATTTAAAATAATACAAAGTACTGAAATTAAGAAAGAATAAGTAGTCTTTATCAAATACATACTAGCAACTCTTTCAATATTATTAACGACACGTCTGCCTTCATTAACTATATTTGGCAAAATAGCAAAGTCTGAATCAGTCAAAACAACCTCTGATACACTTCTTGCAGCACTAATACCACTAGCTAAAGCAATACCACAATCAGCCTCTTTTAAAGCTAATATATCATTAACTCCATCACCAATGTAACCAATTGTTCCAGTAGTTTTTAAAGCCTCTACAATACTTCTCTTTTGTTGAGGAGTAACACGTCCAAATATTTTATAATTATTAACTATTTTAACGAGTTCATTGTAATCAGTAGGTAAATCATTACCAGATATATATTTATCATAATCCTCAATTTCTAGTTGTCTAAGTAAATTAGATACCGTCTTCGGATTATCACCAGAAATAATTTTAATATTTACGTCCTGTTCCTTAAAATAATTTAATGTTTCCTTAGCACTCTTTCTAATATTATCTTTAACGATAATAAAAGCCATTATTTTATTTTTATCTTTATCAAATTTATCTTTACACTTAACTAATGTAATAATTCTATATCCACCATTAACATATAAAGTAATATCATCATAATCATCAACACTCTTATTAGTGATAAATTCACAAGCACCTATAGCGTATATTCCTTCATCAAATTCTGTTAAAGAATATTTTCTAGCTGATGAGAAAGGTACTTTATTAATAACTTTCATCTCATCAGTTTTTTTAAAATAATTATATAGTGCAATATTTGTAGCATTTCCTTCTTTTTCTACCATATTTGCCATAATATTATTAATTTTATCTTTATCATTATCTAAATAAATAACGTCTTTTACTTCCATACTGCCATCAGTAATAGTACCTGTCTTATCCAAACATAAAGTATCTACACAAGCAAGTAGCTCAATACCGGAAAGCCTTTGAATAATAACTTTCTTTGAAGCCATTTTAATAACCCCAACTGTTAAAGATATTGAAGTAAGTAACACTAGTCCATCAGGAATCATTCCTATAATACCAGCAACTGAAGCTAAAATAGATTCACTATAAGTTTGATTACTATAGAAAAATTGTGTAATAAATAATAAAATACCTACCGGTATAATTAATACTGTTACTACCTTTAATATCGTATTAATATTCTTCATTAAATATGAAGAGTCATCTACTTCTTTACTAGCTTCTTTAATTAATTTATTAGCATAAGTATCTCTATTAATAGATACCACTTTAGCATATCCGTCCCCTGCTGTTATAATAGAACCTGATATTAATTTATCATTTTCTTTCTTTAAAATAACGTCACTTTCTCCAGTAATAATTGATTCATCTACTTCTAAATTATCACTATGAATTAATCTAGCATCTACCGCCAAATTATCTCCAGCTTTTAAATATAATAAATCATCTAACACAATCTCCGTAGGTAGTATTTCTTCTTTCTTGCCATCACGAATAACTGTAACTTTATCAGTAGAAACAATCTTTAATTTATCTACAATAATCTTAGCTTTAATTTCCTGGTAAATTCCAATAATAGTATTAAATAATATAGATACCACAAAAGTAGCATTCTCAATAGATCCAGTAGTAAGTACCAAAACAAATAATACTAAATGAATAAAGTTAAATAAAGTAATAGTATTAGTAAGAATTATCTCTTTCAAAGTTCTTGAATTTTTTATATCTTCATTATTAACTAGTCCATTATTAACTCTATATTCTATATCTTTTCTATTTAGACCATCCATAAATATCCTTCTTTCAAAAAAGGGAATCATCTAGATCCCCTATAAGTTATCTGTAAAAATATCCTCCGCCATTATAAACTAAAGATGGGAAACTGTATATTTCACGAGGGTTAATTGAATAAGAATTAAAATCCCAAGCATTATGTCCTTCAGCTATACCGAAATGTAAGTGAGTTCCTGTAGTACAATAATCATATCCACCATTAGAAGCAGCCGTACTACCACCGCCAACATATCCAATAACCGTTTGATCAGTTACTACTTTTCCTACATATATTCCACTAGCAATACTAAGCAAATGCATATAAACTGTTGTATATCTCTTACCGTTAACTGTATGTGTTAAATATAAAGCATTTCCACCACAACTATAAAAAGCAATTCTTGAAACAACGCCATCAGCTGCAGCATATACATTAGTTCCTTCATTAACACAGTCTAAGTCTATTGCATGGTGTCCACCACCACCACTATAGTCAAGTCTTGTATTAAATCCAGTATATTCACTAGTAACACACCCCTTAGTCAAAGGATATTTCCATCCATAAGCATTAACTGAAGTAGCACAAGTCGTAATATCTTGGTTTCTACCACAACCCATATCTTCATATATCTTAATAACTTTCTTTAAATCTTTAATATCTTCTTCTATATCTACACCTTCAGATTTAAAATTAGCTAAGCTGTAAGTAAGTGTATTCACTTTTTTAGTTAACTCCTGACGATCATTCTCTAACTTTACATTCTTCTCAGATAATTCTTTTTCTTTCTTTTGTAAATCCAATATTAAAGTTTCAAGCTCATCTATTAAATCTGAATTATAATTAGTTAATTGTTTAACAACTTCATATCTATATATAAAATCAGTATAATTCTCAGCATCAAATAAATACTCTAGATATATATTACCACCATTTGATACCTGTAAAAATTGAATAAGCCCATCTGTTTCAACTTTCTTGTTTTCAATTTCTTTCTTACTATTCTCTACATCTATCTCCGCTTGTTTAATTTCTTTACGAGTTTTTTTAATCGTAGCAGAAATGCTAGATATTTCACTGTTTAATTGATTAATTTGACTTTCTGTTAATTGTTTATTATTTTTATTTTTATTATACTTATCTTGTAATTCTGCTAATTGATCATACATATTTTGTAATGTTTTAGCTTGTATATTCTTAGGAAATATCATCATTGCAAACACTACTACTACAAATAGATAAGTTACTTTCTTCATTCTTACCACCTTAATATAATTATATCTTAAATCATATCTTAAAGTCAACAATATACCCCTAATAATTCTCAAAAAAATAGCAAAAGAGTAAAGCCAAAAATTAACATTTCATAAAGAAAAAAGATGAGTTAATTATCCCATCTATATAATACTTCTAGAGGTATCTTACTAGCATCAAAACGATAATGTTTAGTTACATTTTCCCTCTTTAAATAGTCTTCATCTCTTACTGGTTGTCCTCCATTATGTAAAATATAACTAATACCATCTTTATTACGATAATTAGATACTATTCCAATATGTGTATTATTCCCAAAAATCACAATATCTCCTGGCATCCATTCCTCTATTTCATTTATATCATTAGTAAGAGTAGTAGCATATTTATCAAAAAACACTCTCAAATTAACAACTCTTCTAAAATCAATATTCTTATCAATTACTTGAATATTATAATCATGAATATTCTTTTCAATATCATTATCAACCATATCCTTTAAAGAATATCCCGCTTCTTTAAAAGCTCTCCATACTAAATCAGTACATACTCCCTCACTTTGAGGAGGGTATCCTCCAGCGTAATAAGTAGATTTATACCTAGGATGATTTTCCGCATCTTTCTTAGCTCCATTTAAAATATCTTCATAGTCATCAATCCCATTATTATTAAAATCAATTGTACTTTCAATAATCTCTATATTAAAATCATTAGCCAAATATTTCTTATGCGGAATCAAATTAAAATAATTCAAATAATAAATAATTACTCCAATCATAAGTACTATTCCTAGTATCCATAATATTCTTAATAATTTCTTTCCCATCATTACCACCAATTTAATTATATCATTTATTCTCTAAATAATCTATTTATAAAATACATTTTACATAAAAAAGAAGATAATCACTTATCTTCAAATAGCTTTATTAAAAATCTTGTCTATCTCTAATGAAAGGTGGAATATCTAAATCATTATCATTATAGTCATCTTCTTCTTTATACATATCTTCTTTCTTAGTAGAATTAAAACTATGATATAAAGGTTCACTTGGTTCCTCAAATCCTGTAGCTATTACTGTAACAATAACTTCATCAGTTAAATTTTCATTAATAACTGCTCCAAATATTGTATTAATATCAGTATTAGCAGCCGTTCTAATTACTTCAGCAGCTTCTTCTACTTCAAATAAAGTAAGTGAACTACCACCAGTAACATTGATAATAGCATCTGTAGCACCATTAATTGATGTTTCAAGTAGTGGTGAAGATACCGCTTGTTTAGCCGCTTCAACAGCTCTATTTTCTCCTGATCCTACACCAATACCAATAAGAGCATTACCACGATCTTTCATAACTGCTTTAACGTCCGCAAAGTCAAGGTTAACAAGTCCTGTAATAGCAATCAAATCAGAAATAGATTGAACACCTCTATGTAGTACATTATCTACTTCTCTAAATGCTTCAAGCATAGGAGTAGATTTATCAATTAATTCTCTTAATCTATCATTAGGAATAACAATCAAAGTATCTACATGTTTCTTTAACTCATCCAAGCCAGCAATAGCTTGTTCCATTCTTTTCTTACCTTCAAAACTAAATGGTTTAGTAACAATACCTACTGTTAATGCTCCCAAATCTTGTGCAATTTCTGCAACTATTGGAGAAGCCCCAGTACCAGTACCACCACCCATACCACAAGTAACGAATACCATATCAGCCCCTTTAAGAGCCTCCTCTATTTCTTCTTTAGATTCTAAAGCAGCTTCTTTACCAATTGCTGGATTAGCCCCAGCCCCAAGTCCATCAGTTAAATCACTACCAAGCTGTAATTTAGTAGGAGCTAAAGAATCATTCAAGACTTGTAAATCTGTATTGGCTACAATAAAATCAACACCTTTAAGACCAGAATCAATCATTCGGTTAACTGCATTACAGCCACCTCCACCAATTCCTACAACTTTAATTTTTGCCAATTGATTCATTTCTAAACCAAACATATTATTCATTATTTTTCCTCCTTATTTCTAATAAAGCCTTTAAACATCTTAGCAACAACCACTTTTTCTTTTCTCTTCTTATCATCTGGAGTTAGCAATAATTGTTCATCTTCTAGACTTATCATAGAATATTCTTTCCCCCTAACAGCCATCTTCTCAGCATAATATTTAATCATCCCCATAGCTGTCGTGTATTTGTTATCTCTAATTCCAATCTCATTCATTACATATATTATAACATCTTTTCCTAAAATTTCATATACTAAATTTTTAAAAGATTTAATTTCTGTAAGTCCTCCAGTTAAAATAATATATTGGACATCTCTTTTAGTTAAAAGCATTATTTGTTTTTTAGCATAATTAAGTATCTCTACCATTCTACTCATTACTACTTCTGTAACTTCTAACTGATTAAGTTTTACTTTCTCACCTATATTATTTTCTAATTCATATACTTCATTTAAATTAGTAAATCTCTTATGGCATGTAGCAAATCTTTCTTTTATCTTTCTAGCATCAATAATATTAGTACCAAACACATAAGCTATATCATTTTCAATATTAAGTCCTCCTAATTGAATAGTCTCTGTATTCATTAGTTTTCCTCCATTGATTATTGATACATTAGTAGTTTCATGTCCTAAATTAATAACTGCCCCTAGTTTAGTATCTAATTTCTTATTACCAACTTGATAATAATCACTAAGTCCAGATAATGTAATATCTACTACTTCAAGTCCTGTCCCCTCCACAACACTAATTACTGAATATATATTCTTCTTAGGTACTGTAACCATTATTCCTTTTAAATTTAATTCTTTACCATTCATTCCACAAGGATATTCAATTCCCTCTTTCTCATCAAGTACAAATTCAAGAGGAATCACTGTCACAAGTTCATATTCTTTATCAATTTTGCCATATACAGAATCCTTAATAACTTTATTAATATCATCCGTACCAACAACACCATTAACTTGTGTCTTGCCAGTCACATACATGAATTTAACATTATAGTCAGGTACATTAATTAATACTTTCTTAATCTCAAAACCTAACTCATCATTAATTCTTTTTATACCATCTTTAATAGTATTAACCGCTAAATTTGAATCAACTATTAACCCCTTTCTAATACCTTTAGACTTTATCACACAAGAAGCCAAGACATAAAATTTACCTTCATATTCTTCTGCTACTAAAAACTTAACGGTATCAGATCCAATATCAATACTTGTGTATATTTTCTTCATGATATCGACTCTCCCTAAAATGATACAATTTAATTATACACAAAAATAAGCCTAAAATCAACAATATCTTATAATTTTTTTACGTGAATATGTGAAAATAAAAAAGAAAGATTAGTCTTTCCCTTTATAAATATAACATTTTACTCATTACTTTTAGTTTTCTTAAGACTTTTAGCATTAGTTTTACTTTCAATTACTGGAGCACTTATTGCTTTTTTATTTTCTTTTAAAGTATCTTCTCTCATTTCCTCTAAAAGTAATTCCATGCAATCATTTTCTACAATTTCTTTTGCTAATGAAGATAAATCTTCATTGATAATCATTTCTCTAATTCTTTTCATATCAGCTATAGATAATTTTTTAATCTTTTTCTCAGTAGCTACTCTTTTAACTCTATTTTCTTCTTCAATATCTAATTGCTCTCCACATTTCATTAGTTTAAGCATTTCTTTTTTCTCATCTACAAAATTTTTAAACATTCCAGTTAAAGGAACCCCAGATGATAAAATAGTTAAGCAAAATAAAGTTATACTATTGAAAGCTAATGTAAAAGACGCTCCTACTGCATATATACCAAATAAAGCATACAAAAACCTAAGCATTTTTTTCTCAAAACTCTCTTGAGTATCGTTAATTTGTTTTTCTAATTGTTCTTTTTTCTCTAAATAATTCATAATACACCTCACATGTAGTTATATAATAACATAATATGTCAAAAATAACAAGAAATTTCTATTTTTTAGCGTATTCGCTAGTTTGTCTATATGTAATATTCTTAAGTTCAGTATTTAAAGCCATTGATTCAATAGTTTTCTTAACTATCTTATCAATTTCACTATCCTCTCGGTAATCAGCCAAAGTCATATAATTAATTCTCTCGTCACTTAACAAAGATTCAGCAGTCTTTTCTGTTTTATCAGTATATACCGCAATACTAATTCCTCCCCCATCTTTAGTAAGTTTCATGCAAGGAACGTCTGTATATCCGTCACCTATATATATCATATTACTAGTAGATATTCTTCTATCATTATCTAACATTTTCTTATTAAGACTAGCATCGTCAGAAATATCAAGTACTCCTTTATTAATTCTACTTAAAAACTGTGTTTTATTCGTATAATTAACCGCTATTCTAGGCCATACTGCATTTCCATCTTCATTATAATAAAATTCTGATGCATATATTTCCTTAAAATATTTTCCAATACTAGTGCCTTCAATTATTTCTTTAAGTCCCGAAGAAATAATATAGTGTTCAATTTCCATGCCATGTTCTTTTCCATATTCATTAATTCTTATAAACCACTCTTCTACTCCAGGAAAAAGTTCTATATTCTTCCCCATATCATTTAAATATTGCCTTTTTAAACTACGATTATTATCTGCCATCTTCTTAAACATTAAATACATATAAGCAAGTACTTGATCCATCTTATTATCTTTTCTAAGAATATCAGCTTCTTTCCAAAATTCTAATGCCTCTAATCCTAAATTGGGAATAAAAGTATACTCTTGCATATCTTTGCCACATAAAGTCTTATCAAAGTCATACATAATAGCAATAACATTCTTTCTCATATTAATCCTCCAACTTCTTAACTATTTCATCCATAATTGAATATAAATAAATATTTACTTTCTTATTACTAATTTTCTGAATATAATCTTTATATCCTTTTAATTGCATATTATATTTCTCATCATCTACATTTTTAAGTTTATAGTCAACTATATTAATATAATCTTTATATTCAAGCATCAAATCAATAATACCATGATATAAATTGCCTTCTTTCACATCAGTAAATTCAAACTCACGATATATTTTTTCATAATCTTTATCTATATATTTAAATAATTGTTGAATTGTCTTATCTTCTCCTACTTCAAAATCCGCAAATTCAAGTTTTTCATGAACCATTGTACCATATCTCATTGCCTTAGCTTGTTCCATATCAATAAGCTTATTAGTCTCTTTAGAAAAATGTAAATTATCAATAGTATTATACTCAATATTAACTTCAAGTTTATCAATAACCATATCACTCTTAAATCCGGCTAAATCTTTAGTTCTAACTTCATCATACATATGTGTATAATTAGCTTCTTTATCTACCATATATTTATCAATTACTGTAACTGAATTAAGTATATCTAAAAAAGATCTATATTTAATTCTCTCTAAAGTAGGCACTAACTTATCATATTTATTACTATTCTTATCAAAAGATCCTACTATTATCATCTTCTCTCTACATCTAGTTAAAGCTACATAGAATAATCTAATCTTCTCAGATACTTCTTCTTTATAAAAATCATCTTTATAAATATCTTTTAAAATTGTCTCTTTAAGTTCATTTTCTTTAACAAAAGGCAAAATAATACCCAGCTTTTCATTAAATAGAATCTTTTCATTAAGCTCTTTAATAGTAAACTTATTAGCCATTCCTGTAAAATAACATAAGCTAAATTCCAGTCCTTTAGATTTATGAATATTCATAATCTTAACTGCATCCTGTCCGCCAGTGTTAACTGAATACTTAACTAATAATCCTTTTTCATTAACTTCATCCAAATATTTTATAAAGTCCTCTATTCCATAATTTAAACTACTTAAATTACTAGCAATATCAATCAAATTACTAATTCTAACTAAGTCTTCCTGTATATTATATAAATTTGTCAACTTATCATATATTTTAAATTCTCTAATTATATCATTAACAACTTCCACCAACGGCTTATTAATATCTATCTTTTTACATTCTTCTATTATCTTATCTTGTCTTATCTGTTTCTTACTAATAAGTTGATATATCTCATCATCAGTATACTCAAAAATAAATGATCTAGCTACTGAAGTAAACATATACCTAAACTTATCATCATATACTCCCCTATTAACATAATCAACTAAAGATATTAAATTTTTAAGAATCAAAATAACTTTATCATTAGTAAGTACCTGATCCATATAAATTACTGAAGGTATTCCTTCATATTCAAGTATCTTTTTATATTTATCTAAATATTTATTTCTATCTGTAATTATACATATATCAGAATATCTAATATCTCTAAGTTTTCCTGTCTTCTTATCAAATACTTGATACTTATCAGCTATCTTCTTATTAATGTCTTCACTAACAATAAATAATTCTCTTTCATAGTCAGCATAATCTAAATTAGTTTCTTTATCATAATTATATATCTCTAAATAATTATTTTCTTTAGTGTCTTCAAGATCATAAGCTGTATTTCCATAAACCATATTATGTTCTTTCAAATATTCAGCATTACCAATCTCATCATCCATTATCAAATTAAATATCTCATTAATATTAAAAAGTGTCTCTGATCTACTTCTAAAGTTTTTAAGTAAATCAATTTTAACTCCGCTATCATTTTGACTATAACGATTATATTTCTCCTGAAAGATATATGGGTTAGCATTTCTAAAACGATAAATTGACTGCTTAACGTCTCCGACCATATAAACATTATTCTTGCTAATAAGTCCTACAAACTCTTCCTGAATTGAAGAAGTATCCTGATACTCATCAACCATTATTTCATTAAAGTATTCTTGAACTTCTTTTCTAATATCAGTATTATCTCTTACTATTTTTATTGCCATATGAGCTATATCATTAAATTCATAAACACCATTCTTATCTTTATATTCATCAATCCTCTTAGACAATTCTTTAATAATATCTAAAATAACCTTCGTATAATCATATGTTTCTTTAATACCATTTCTAATTTCTTCAATATCATCAAAACGAAGTAAATTCTTAACTTCCGTAATTAATCCTTTAAGTTTATCTCTAAGTTCTTTACCCTCTTCATTAACTCCAGTATATCTAATAGTACTCATTGTTTTAAATGGCAAATATTCATCATATGTCTTTCCCTGAAACAAAGGCCTAAAATAATTATCTAACTTATCTATCAAAGTATCATCAATATAGTGCATAAATTTTTGATAAGTATCATTAATTTCTTGAATCTTATTTCTAACAATCTTTTGGTACTCTTGTACTCTATCATTAATAAATTCATCATTCAAATACTTCTTACTATACCCATCGATAAATTTATCTCTATCAATTGCCAAATCAATCTTATCAGCAAGTTCAATAATTTTCTTCTTTAAGCTCTCATCATCTTTAAGACAAAAATCTCCAATTAACTTATCAAATTTCTCTTCACAATATTTACTATCCATTATTTCATCAAGTATCTTATATTTATAAATAGTTATAATATTACTATCAACTATCCCAATATTCTTATCAATATTTAAAGTATAAGCATACTTCTTCACAAGTGATAAAGCAAAACTATCAAAAGTAGTAATATAAGAAGCATCAAGAAGCCCTAACTGTTTATCTAGATTGTTCTTAATAATAGCATCCCTAATTCTACTTTTCATCTCTCTAGCAGCTTCATTAGTAAATGTTAAAACTAACAATCTATCAACGTCAACACCATCCATAATTTTTCTAATAACTCTTTGCGTAAGTACAGCTGTCTTACCAGATCCAGCCCCTGCTGAAACAATAATATTTGTTCCATCCATATCAATTGCTAGTTGTTGTTCCTTAGTGTTAGCCATTATCATCACCTACTTCAGTATCTATCGTAATCTCTACCATATCGCTCTTAATAACATTACAAATATCTTTAAACTTACAATATTCGCATCCTTTATTATATCCATCAATCACTTTTGGATTAATTGAAAATTCATTATTCTTAATTTTCTCAATAACTTCCATAATTCTATCATGAGCTTCATTCTTTACATTATTCATCTCTTCATTTGATAAAACTTTCGTATATCTAGAAAAACTTCCATCTTTCAAAGTTTTCATTCCTTTAATTATTTTAGAATTATCATAATTACTATCTACTACTTTCAATATATCTTTATCACTATTAGAGTATCCTAGTAATCTATAATCCTGATCCTTTATATTAAATCTCTGTAAATAAAATCCTCCATATACTGGATTATGAAAATCAAGTTTAGTAGCCAAATATAAATATATTGGTAATTGAATATCTAGTCCATACTTTAAATATTTTAAGCTTATCTCATCATGTCCCGTCTTATAATCAACTAAACTAATATAAGTAGTATCATTATCTACATAATATAATATCTTATCAATAATACCCACAAATTTAATATTATTTCCATAATCTATCTCTATTTTTTTCTCATACATAGCCTGATTAAATAAAGAATATTCTTTTTCTAAAATGGTCTCTTCAAGTAATCCCTTTAAAGCTTCACGATATTTTTTCAAGAAAAACTCTTCCTTTTTACTAAATATCCTATCACCTAAATATTCCATCGCATACTTATCCGTATCCATATCTTGATTACTAAGACATTTCTCCATTACATAATGAACCATACTTCCAATTACTGTGCTAAAATTCTCTTCAAAAATATCTAGTTTTAGTATCTCACTAAGATAATATCTAAAAGCACACTTATTATATATTTGCATCTTTGAATAAGATAATGTTAACTTATCCATAACTCTATTAATCATTGTATATTTATTCTGATAACTATTATAATTAATCTTAAAATTATTATTAAGAAATGCCAAATCATCACTAACATATCCATATCTAATATAATCGTCATATCGACTCATTAATTTAATCTTATTATAAGTATCACTATAACTATAATTGTACCATGTATCACCATTAAAAACCGTAAAATAGCTACATAACGTAGAAGGATAATAACTTCTAGTCATATCTTTTTCCTTATATGTAATAACCAAATTCTTAATATCCTTAATCTTTTTAACTATCTCTTCTCTAAGTATTGCATTCTTAAGAACAATAGTATCTTTTCCTACTAGGTTACATATATTATCCGTAATATACTCTGTATCTTTATAACTATTAGGAATAACTCCATCATTAAATCCTAACATATAAATATATTCATCATCGTGACTTATATAATTAAGATAATCTACTATCTCAATACCATTATCATATTTCTTACTTCTAACTTCCGTATTATTTAGCTTATAAAGAATTAAATCCCTACCACCATAAATAAGATATTTGTTAACAATCTTAATAATCTCATGGCCTATCTCATTATCCAAGTCAGTCTCCCTAGTAGCAGTCTCAAGATCACTATTCATATAATTTTCTATAAATTTCTTAGTCACATCAAAAGAAGATAACTTTGCCATATAAGGAATATTAACTTTTAAATTAAATAATGAAAAAATTCTCTCTAAAGTATTATAATAACTCTTATCAACATTCATAAGTTTAATCTTCGAAGGATCTACTCCATCAGTAATTTTTTCACATATTTGATTAGCTACATATTCACATTCTTCTTCCATTGAATCAAAACTATAAACTGTATGATCATATTCTCTATATTCTCTTTCTATAACTTGATAATTTAATCCATTTAATATTCTTTCTAAATACTTGTCAACTCTTATATCATATAAAATTATTGGTGTTCTCTTAACAAAATCCCTAAAATTATCATTATATTTAAGTAATTTTTCTTCATCTAACTTTTTCTTAATTTCACACAAAAAATCTAACTTACTATTATCATACTTCTTATCTTCTATATAACATAAATTATCCAAATACATTTTAGCAACTTCATACTTAAATCCATATAATTTAATAAGTTTAATTATAGCGTCTTCTTCATAACTAAAAGTAATATTATTAATAAATTCTTTTAAAGTCATCATTTTAATTGGTATTAACTTATGTAAATTAAGAATACTTTCCTTTACTGCATTATCACATATAATTATTGTCTCTTCTTTAATATCATCTAGAAATTTCATTTTATTACCTCACTAATCTTAATCTAACTATATCATCATTTATTTTTCTTGTCAATACTTTTTCGTACATTTGTTTGTATATTTTTCTTTAAAAAAGAATTACTTTTCTTCATGAATTTCATTCTCTTTAACTGTATCTTTTTTATCACTTTGAGTATCATTACTCTCTATATTTTTAGTATCATCTTCTACTTTTATATTTGTCTCTTTTTTAGTTTTAGCTTTCTTCTTATTTTTCTTGCTCTTTGCTTTTTCTTCTTTTAATTGTTTCTTCATAGCAATCTCTTCTTCTATCTTCAACTGAAATTTAATTAATTCTTGCTCTTCTTTTCTAGAAACATTAATAGCAATTCCAAGTACAAATACATAAGATAAGAAATATATCCATACCATCATAATAATAATAGCAGACAAGTTTCCATATAAAATATCATATCTAGCAAAATACTCCAAGTAAAATTTAAATATCAAAGTAGCAAATAACCACATAATAGTAGTAAACATTGCTCCATAAGTAGTCTCTTCACTACGTATATTCTTAGAAGGCGCTATCGTATAAATTAACTTAATATTAAAATATACTATAAACAAAGTAAGTGGCCATTTAATAACATTAAATACTACTCTAAAACTATCAATATAATTTTCAAATATCTTAGCCTTACTAATAAGCATCAAAATATTATCACCAAATAACGGAATAACCATCAAGAATACAAACAATATTATAATTATAATTAATAATACAAAAGAACTAAGACGATCCTTTATCCAATCACTATTCTTTATCTTATATAAAGCATTAGAAGTCGTAATAACCGCATGTGTACCATTTGAAGCGAGTATAAAAGCCATAATATTAAATAAACCTACTTTATTATCAAATCCTTTACCAGAAATAACTCCAATAACTATATCACTAGCTTGTTCAGGCATAACATTCTTAACTAAATTAACTAATAAATCAATCGAAATACCAAACGAATTAGCTAGTAATATAATTACCGTAAGTAGTGGAAAAACAGCTAAAATCAAGTAGAAGGCAATATTACCAGGTAATATTGCCATCTCTGGTTTCTTTAATATTTTAAATAACTTCCTAAAATACCCCTTAATTTTCTCCATCATATCTTATCACCATTAATTATATATTATAGTTTTTCTTTAGCCTGTCTCATTGATAAAGTAGCCTCGTTAATTGCATCATCAATTGTCTTCACATCATCCATAATCATACTATATCCAAGAGTAGCTCCAAATTCATGTGGTAATTCTTTCATCTCTTTATTAATCTTTCTAACATATTCTTGAACTTTCTTTTCATCATATCCAACCATATATATTAAAAATTCATTACCATCAGTTCTAACTATATCAGTATTATCTATTTGATTATTAATAAGAATACTAGCAGCCTTCTTAATAACTTCATCCCCTTCAGCATGGCCATAATTATCATTAATATATTTAATATTATTTAAATCAATTATAACTATACATTGAGGATATATCACATTCTCTTCCCATTTATTAATATTATAGTTAAGATAATTACGATTTTTAAGAGAAGTCATCACATCAATAAACTTAAGTCTATCATCCTTATTAATATTTTCTTTCTTCTTACCTCTACGAATAATTAAATATAAAGTAACTAACGCTAGTACTGTAACTCCTACTATAATAACTACATATTTAACCATTACTCCAATCTCATTCTTAGAATTAATTATATAATCTGTATTATAGTTATATCTTATACTCTTATAATCAATACTACTAATATAAAAACTAAATAATTTAGCAAAAGTCTCATTCTTATTAACGTCTCTAATCACAAAACTATAATCATAATTAATAGTATCTTCATAAATAATCTTATAATTCTTAAATTTCTTATCTTTATAGTATTCATAAGTATCTCTATTCATAATAACTATACTATCATTACCTATACTTCTAAGTAAATCATCTGTATTATTATATCCTTTAGGACTAACCCCATTAACACTAAGATAATCATATAAATAACTACCACTTACTACAGATATCTCTTTACCCTTAAGACTTCTAATAGAATTAACTATATAGTCATCCTTACTAATTATTACATATTTTTCTTCAAAAGGACTAATCGTATTAATAACGTCAACATTAACCCCAGTAGTATTAAAGTCTCCAAATATTAAATCCACTTCTCCCCTAGAAAAAGCCTGCTTAAGTGTATTTATATCACTATAACCAACTAACTTAAAATCAACGTCAGCCATATCTTCAAATCCGCTCAAATAATTAGCTAAAGTACCAACAAATTCCTTATTAACCATATTTTCATAAGGCATATTAACTACATATCCATATACATAATTACTAGCATTATAATTCATTCTCTCAGCATCACTAATTCTAGCATACTTAAAAAATGCTTCTAGAAAATATTTCTTATATTTCTCTTCCTCAAAATTCTTCTGATATATCATAAAGTATTTAGTCATAATACTCTTTAAAGTCTTATCATTATTTACTGTCAATACATATCTCTTATATAACTCATTAAAATGAAATAATATCTCTGTCTCATTTTCAAGTATATCATCCAAGTATAAATTTTGTGGTAATATAACATAATCTATCTCTTTAGTATTAAGTAAATCAAATAATTCTGTACTATTAGCCCCAGTAGTATATTTAACTCCCTCAGCATCATTTAAATAATATCTAACATTACTAATATCATCATCAAGTACTCCTACTGCCTTATCACGTAAATCTTTAATATTATTAATATCTGTACCAGTCTTACCTACAAGAACATAATAATCTCTAAATAGCTCTATATCATTATCACCTAGATTATCACTAAAATTAACTATCTTAAAAGCTACATTCTTTAAATTAGTTTGTCCACCATTCAAATATGATACTTTATTAAATTCAATTCCATAAGAATTAGTAAACTCTTCCAAATAAGAGAAGATCATTCCCTCACCATCTTGTCCATATACTGGGACATCATTATATACAGAAACATCTATTACATTACTCTTATGACTATTTATCCAATTCTTCTCAAGTAAAGAAAAACTAGAAGAATCTTTTGTATAATTAAGAATAAATACTATTAAACATACAACTAACAATACACCAATTATTGATAAAATAACTATCTTATTCGTCTTTTTATTTTTCTTCATAACATTCTCCTAATTTTTTGTCCAACTAATATAATCATTATCTGGATGCTTTGTACCAGCTATCACAAAAGAAGTATCTTCTTCTCCCTCAGAAATTTCTTTTTGTTGCCTTAAAAAGTATTCAAAATCATAACAATCTATAACTTTCTCATCATAATAAGAATAAGTCTTATTAGCTATTTCTTTAGCTTTATCCTTACTAACATTATCTTCAAAAGTAATAGTCATATATATAATTTTCCCTTGAGTTCTAACTGTAATATCTCTTACTTCATCTAATGCTTTTGTTTCACTAATAAGTTTATCGGTTTCACTCTTATCTATTTTTACTATTCCATTAAGTCTATCTCCATATTCAGTTTTACCTGATGAAAATATCATTCTTGCAAATATTGCAAACATAACTATCAGTAAGATTAATGCTAAACCTCCAACTATTGCTAACCCCTTATGTCTCTTTATTAATTCCATTTTCATTCCTCCATAATATATATAATTAAATTATACAATAAATAAAACTATTTTTCAATTACTAATATATAATATGTTAACTTTTTAATAATATTTTTTCTTATGTCCTATTATTCTTTAGTAGAAATATTCAAAAAAATGAAGATTTTAAATTATTATTTATAATAATCATGTTCTTATCTAGTTTTAAAATATTTCATAAATTGATATTTTATTTTATTAGTTATTATATTTAATACCTCTTTTTTAAAAATAATATTAACAATGTTTTAAATAAGAATATTTAATATTTTTTACTTTATAATAACATTTGAAAAAAAGATAACAAATTGTCATCCTTTCTTCACACTAGAAATCATAGAGCCATTATTTGCTTTGAGAAATCATCCATTCAAAAACATCTGCTTTTCCATCTCCATTATTATCCATTGAAAATACTTTTCCTCTCATATTCGGATGACATACTCCCTTCATATCTGTAAAATCATTCAATCTTCCTAATTCTTTAAAAAGATTGGTCATTTCCCCTACCGGATTCCATTCTGTCCATCCTAGGCATTTATTACCAGCATCATCATACCGTCCTTTTCTCTCACCATATCCCTTAGTAGGTATAGTTTTAAAAAGATCTAAATTATTTTTAATGGTATTATTTTTAATATTTATTCCTGAACTAACCGGTACCATTGCAGCAAAATAATCTCTATATTCAGCCACAACATAATACATATAAGTTCCACTAGAACTAAATCCTGTAATTGATATTCTTTTCCTATCTATCTTATATTTATTAATAATGTCATCTAATTCAAGCATACTATTCTTAACCATTTTCTTTTCATAAGAACCACTATTATATGAATAAGCCAAAGGTATATATACAAAAGCCGGTAAACTGCTAAGTTTTAAATTATCAAATATTTTTTTTGTTGAACCATAATCCCCATATGCCGCAGGATATACATAAATAAGTGGCATATTTTCTGTCGCCTTTTCTGGTATATATAAATAATATTTTACTTTCCCTGAATATTCATTAAAAGAACTATTTATATTTAAACTTTTTTCAGATATATTAACATTTCCTTTACTTAAACTACAAGATATCTCACTACTATTTCCCACGCGATCATAAACTATAACCTTAACCATGTTATATTCTTTATTAATAGTAATACTGTTACTATTATAATTAACACCATCAACTACATATTTACTAATACCCGATTTATCATTAACATTAACATTAACATAACTTTTACCATTTTCATATGTCCCTGAGCAAGATCCTGTCGGTCCTTCCCTATCAATGGTATTAACTGTTATTGAAGCTTCAGTCCCCTTACCTGTCTTATTATAACTAATAAACTTGTATTCTCCGTTATTATTAACTCTATAAGTATAAGATTTATCTTTAATTTTAGTTCCATCCGGTAAAAGAAGATAATCAAAATAATTATCCATAATATAAATATTTATTCCTACATCTTTATTTGTATATCCCTCATTATCTAAAGATAAAGAAATATTACCGTCTACAACTATAACCGTTCTCTTAGCAGTAGTTGTAACTCCTGTAGAATTAGTAACCGAATAAACAATCTGATACGTTCCTTTTTTATTAGTATCTATCTTATTATAAACTACTACTTTATTCGTCAGATCACTATCGATAGAGTCTATTACTAAGTATCCTGGCTCAATATATTCTTCCCCAATATTTAAATAGATTGTATTATCACCCTTTAAATATATATACGTAGCCCCAATCGGTTTATCTACTACAGTCACATATCTTTTTAAAGACTTATCATTCAAAGTATATATTATTAAATAATCTCCTATAGCATTAGTATTAACATTATTATCCACTAGTACCATATTTGTAAAGTCATTCCCCTTATTATCATAAGCACTATATCCTGGTTCAATATATTCATTCCCTTTATATACAGTAACAAATTCTTCCCCATTTAGTTCTAAAAAATAATTAACACTTTCTTTTTTATTAAACATTACAAAGAAAACAATTCCAAATATTAAAAGTAATACTCCAACAACTAATAAAAGCAAATTTTTCCCACTAATATTTGGTAATTTCAAATTAAATTTCTTCTTTTCAAATTCCGAATCTATATCTGTATCTATTTTGTTATTAAAATACATATTATCAACCCCTAGGTATATACTATTCTTATTTATTCCTCTACATATAGCATATAATTGTTATCTCTCATCTTTATAAACAACAAAAAAGAAAATATGTTATATCTTTTTAATCTACTATATTTAGTATATCATATTTTCTCATATTTTGCTACTAAAATTATATTCGTTTCAATGATCATTTCTGGATTAAATATCTCTCCCTCATACATCCAACATAAAAACTTATATCCTTCTTTTACTGGTATCTCTAAAGTAGTAATTTTAGTACCCATTTCAATCATCTGGCTTTTTATTTCTTGCCCTCCATCACTATCAAAAGATACTCTCACATATTGTATAGCTTCCCATTTTGCAGTCAAAGTAATATCTTCCAATACTTTCATAGAAAAATCATACTTTTCATTGCCTATATACCATCCTAAAAACTTATATCCCATTCGTGTTGGTTCAGTAGGTATTGATAAAGCATGTCCTTTCTCCATAGTAACTTCCCTAGTACCATCTCCACCATCTAGATCAAAAGTAACTTTTACATAGCTAATCTTTTTCCACTTAGCCACTAGTTCTATATTTTCATTAGGTTCACTATCAAAATTAAACACCTTATCATTATAATACCATCCTAAAAACTTATATCCTGATTTAATAGGATCATTAGGTTTATCAATCTTCTCTCCTATCTTAACAGTCTTAGTTTTCTTATATTCTTCAAAATTAAAAGTAACTATATAACTGTCTCTCCCTTCAGGTACTTCCGTATATTTAGCTGTAAGTGTTAAATCATCATAAATAGGTGTAGTAGTATCATAGTATACCCCATCTTTTAACCATCCTACAAAAATATATCCATCTTTTATTGGATCATCTACATTCTCAATATTATCTCCCTCATTAACCAAAACTGAAGAAAGTATTTCACCATTATCATTTACTATTTTTATCGTATATTTCTTACTTTCACAACCACTAAGAATCAAAATAAGAAATATCATAAATCCCCATTTTATTCTTTTATTCATTCATATCACCTGACAATTTAACTATTTTTGTAACTATCAATTGATAATTATCTAGTCTTTTTTCTACACTACCAGATACCTTTACAATATCATGTACCTGTATATCTCTATTTTCTTTATATATCTTAGGAAACAAAGTCAAATCAATTTGCTTATACTCATCACTTGCACGAACAAAAGCCATCACATCATTCTTCTTTGTAACAACCTCACGAATATTATTAACTTCTAAAATTAATTCCATATATTTGTCTACATATCTATTCATATCAAGTGTACTAAGACTATGTTCATCCTTATAATTACTAACTGGATGCTCTGATAAATAAAATCCAAATAATAAAAATTCTTGTCTAATTAGTTCATCTTTACTATATTCTTGAAATTTATCTATCATTGGTTCAGGTAT
>CAJJKI010000008.1 GCA_905188025.1 uncultured Eubacteriales bacterium
TGCCAATATTTTTTTTATGTCTTTTTTTACATAAAGTAACAATATAAAATGTATAATTAATTAGAAGATGACACAAAAGGTAATATCTATGATATAATTATAAAGAGGTGAAACATGAGAGTTGTCATAAGTGCTGGCGGAACTGGAGGACATATATATCCAGCCATTGCCATTATAAATAAAATAAAATCAGAAGAACCTAATAGTGAGTTTTTATATATCGGTACAGCTGATCGAATGGAAAAAGATTTAATTCCAGAATTAGGTATAAAATATGAAGAGATAAAAGTAAGTGGCCTAAAAAGAAAGTTAACTTTAGAAAACTTCAAAGTATTAGCTCAATTTTTAAAAGCTCGTAATAAATGTAAAAAAATTATTAAAGATTTTGATCCAGATGTCGTAATTGGCGCTGGAGGATATGTTACAGGACCTGTAATTTGGGCTGCAAAAAAATTAGGTAAAAAAACATTTATTCATGAACAAAATTCAGTCGTGGGATTGTCAAACAAATACTTAACAAAATATGCTGACAAAGTAGGAGTGTCCTTCGAATCAACAATGAAGTACTTTCCAAAAGACAAAGTTGTTTTAACAGGGAATCCTTGCAGTGAAAAGGCCTTGAACATGAAAAAAGCTAACAAAGAAGATTATGGCTTATCAAAAGATAAAAAATTAGTATTAATAGTTATGGGAAGCCTAGGAAGCAAAACTGTTAATGATAAAATAGTTTCATTTTTAGATGCTTTCAGAAATAAAGATTATGAAGTAATGTTTGTTACTGGAAATTCATACTACGAAAAAGTAAAAACCCTAAAAGTTCCAAATAACGTTAAAGTAGTACCTTTTGTATATGAATTACCATCACTAATGAAAGCAACAGACTTAATGATAACTCGTGCTGGAGCATCTACAATGAGTGAAATTCTTGTACTAGGAGTACCATCAATATTTATTCCTAGCCCATATGTTACAAATAACCATCAATATAAAAATGCTATGGATTTAGTGGATAAAAATGCCGCATTAATACTAGAAGAAAAAGATTTAACCAAAGTAAACCTTATTAATTTAATTGATAAAACATTGTCAAATAAAAATGAATATAACAACATTAAGAATAATTTAAAAGAGTTAGGCATAAAAGATAGTGGTGCAAGAATATATGAATTATTAAAAGGAATGATTATGGATGATAAAAAGTTTTTTTAATACTAACAACATAGAATATCTAGAAGATATATCTTTAAAAAAATACAATACATATCACATTGATACAACATGTAAATATTTAGTCTTTCCCAAGGATAAAGAAGAATTAATTAAAATATTACGTTATATCAAAGAAAACAATATCAAGTATTTTATCTTAGGGAATGGTTCAAATATCATATTAAGCATGACATACTATGATGGTGTAATGATCAAGTTAGATCGCATGAACAAAGTGGAATACAATGACAATATAGTAACTGCTGAAGCAGGTTGCCCATTAATAAAACTATCATTAGATACCATAAATAAATCACTATCAGGTTTAACTTTCGCAGCAGGTATCCCAGGAAATGTTGGAGCATCTACTGCCATGAATGCTGGCGCCTATAATAGTGATATGGCTTCAGTAATAAAAGAAGTAACTATCTTAGATGAACATTATCAAATAAAAAAATTAACCAATCAAGAATTAGCTTTTTCTTATCGTGATTCCTATTTAAAACAACACCCAGAATTAATAGTATTATCAACAACAATGGTTTTAAATGATGGAGACAAAGAAGAAATGCTAGCTCAAGTAACCGAAAGAAAAAATAAAAGAATGGCTTCTCAACCATTAAATATGCCAAGTGCTGGAAGTGTATTTAGAAATCCTGAAGGAATGTATGCTGGAGAACTAATTGAAAAATGTGGCTTAAAAGGCTATAACATAAATGGCGCCGAAGTATCAACAAAGCATGCTAATTTCATAGTAAATACTGGCTCAGCCACAGGAGAAGACATAATTAACTTAATAAATACAATAAAAAGCGAAGTAAAAAAACAATATAACGTTGATTTAAAATTAGAACAAATAATAGTTGAATAGGTGATAAAAATGGCTACTCAAAAAGTAAAAGTAAAAGTTAAAAAAAAGAAACTAAAAGTTAAAAATATCTTAATTTGCATATTACTATTTACCATAATAATTTTAGGAGTAGCTTACCTTATAAACTTACCAATAAAGAACATTTACATAAGTGGCAACGAATTAGTATCAGATAAAGAAATAATTACTACAGCTAAATTAAATGATTACCCATCATTTATAAAAACATACTTTATAGATATAAAAACAAAACTAAAAGCCAATCCTTATATCAAAGATGTCCATATCAAAAGAAAAATGTTCAATAAAATATATCTAGAAATTGAAGAGTATCGTCCACTATTTATATATCAAGACAAATTAGTACTCTCATCATCAAAAAAAGTAGATAATAAATATATGATTGACTATGTTCCATACATAACAAATGATATTACTAGCATATATACTCGCTTCATAGAAAAATTTAACCTCGTAAACGACGATATATTGCTAAAAATATCCCATATAGAATATGCCCCAAATGAAGTAGATAAAGAAAGATTTATCTTTCATATGGTAGATTCAAATTATGTATATATAACATTATCAAAAATAGAAAAAGTAAATAAATATAACTCTATAGTAAAACAACTAGAAGGAAAAAAGGGAATCATCTATTTAGATTCTGGTGACTATGTAGAAATAAAAGGTTGACATAAATAATCACTTATTATATAATTAAAGTATAAATAGGTAGGTGGCTGACGATGAAAAGATTAAATAATAAAGGTCAAACATTAGTAGAATATGTACTAATAATTTCTCTTATAACCGTAGTAGCAATCGGAGCAGTAAAAATATTTGGTGGTTACTTAAAAGATACTATTACCAAGATGGGCTGCGAAGTAACAGGTAAAGAATACGTTGAAAAACTAAATGGTGATGGTAAAAGAGTAGTTGGAGAAGCATATTGCAAAGGTGAAGAAGATAGCATAATAAGTGACAACCTATTCAAATAAAAATTTCAAAAGGCCATTTCAGGTCTTTTTTTCTAAAATTAATTTTTGATTTCTATTTCCTTGTAAGAAGAATATATTTATAGTATAATAAAACAAAGGAGTGAGCAGTATGTTTTACACTTGGTTAGCCTTAGTAATTACTCTATCAATAGTGGAAATCTTAACGGTCAATCTTGTAAGTATTTGGTTCGTCGCCAGTGGAATAATTGCCATGATCATATCACTTATAACTGACAACATTACCATTCAAATAACTGTCTTTGTGATATTAGGCCTATTATTTATGCTTTTAACCAAAAATATTGTCAAGAAAATAGTGCCCAAAAAAGAGAAAACAAATTTAGATCGCATTATTGGTATGGAAGGAGTAGTACTAAGCAAAATAACCAAAAACCATCCCGGTGAAGTAAAAGTAGATGGCAAAATATGGAGTGCCATCGCTGACGAGACCATAAAAGAAGATGAAATCGTCAAAATATTAGAAATTAATAGTACAAAAATAAAAGTCGAAAAAGTAAAGGAGTGATAAGATGGAATTTTTAATAGCCATTATAATTATTTTACTAGTAGTGGTAATTCCTAGTATAAAAATAGTACCACAAGCAAAAAGTTATGTTATAGAAAGGTTAGGTTCATATTACCAAACTTGGGGAAACGGTCTTCATTTTAAAATACCATTTATAGATCGCATTGCCAATAGTACTACAATGAAAGAAATCGTTAAAGATTTCGCTCCACAACCAGTTATAACTAAAGATAATGTTACAATGCAAATTGATACAGTTGTATATTTTCAAATAACTAATCCTAAACTATATACATATGGTGTTGAAAATCCTATTAATGCCATTGAAAATTTAACAGCTACAACATTAAGAAATATCATTGGAGAATTAGAATTAGACCAAACACTAACTTCAAGAGATATTATTAACAACAAAATGCGTTCAATCTTGGATGAAGCTACAGATCCATGGGGTATCAAAGTAAACCGTGTAGAAGTAAAAAATATTCTTCCACCACGTGACATTCAAGAAGCCATGGAAAAGCAAATGCGTGCTGAACGTGAAAGAAGAGAGAAAATTCTTCAAGCTGAAGGTGAGAAGAAGTCTAGTATCCTTATAGCTGAAGGTGAAAAAGAATCAGCAATCCTAAGAGCAGAAGCAAAGAAAGAATCACAAGTAAAAATAGCCGAAGGTGAAGCTGAAGCAATGCTAAAATTAAAACAAGCTGAAGCCGAAGGAATTAAATTATTAAAAGAAGCAAAAGCTGATAATTCAGTATTAATGCTAAAAAGTTATGAGGCTCTATCAAAAGTAGCTGAAGGTGCTTCAACAAAAATTATTATTCCATCTAATATGGAAGGAATTGCATCATTTGGTACTGTAATAAATGAAATGATCGATAAAAATAAAAAAGAAACAAAATAATTTAATCAACATATAAAAATCCATTGGTATGAACTGATGGATTTTTTTGTAATTTCCTGCTAAATTTTATTACCCATAAATTAAGTATTAAAAATTTTTATTTTTGAGTCTCATATGTTATTAAACATTTTAACACTAACACTATGTTAATGCCACGCACAATAAATAAGCAAATAGAGAAAACTAAATCCATATCATAAAAAATAAAAAAATGCATATTTTTTTAATAAATTAGCAATTTATATATTGACATTGCTAACAAATAGTAATATAATTAATTTAGCAATTGAATAATGACATTGCTAAGGAAGTGATAATATTGATAACACAAAGACAAAACAAAATTTTAAAGTTTATTGTCGAAGAGTATGTTAAAACAGTAAAGCCTGTTAGCTCCAATGTTATTTGCAAAAAACTAAAATGCTCTAGTGCTACCATAAGAAATGAAATGGTACTTCTAGAAGAATTAGGATACCTTGAAAAAAATCATTATGCTGCTGGCCGTCAACCTAGTGAAGAAGGCTATCGTTACTATGTAGAAAACTTAATGACACCAAAAGATTTAACTGGTGAGGATATGTTAAAACTTCAAACAATCTTCCATAATCAATCATTAGTATTAAGCGATGCAATAGAAAAAAGTCTAGAACTAGTAGCAGAAATAACTAATTATACCTCAGTAGTATTAGGAAAAACTTCTAGTGAAAACAAACTAAAAAAAGTAGAAGTAATATCATTAGATGAAGGTAAGATATTAACAATGCTAATTACTGATAAAGGTTATGTTGAGTATAAAAACTTATACCTTCCAGATACCGATATTGAAGAAATTATTAAAACAGTCAACATAATAAATAAAATGATTTCAGGTACTCCAATAGATGAAATTAGTGAGAAACTTGAATATGATGTAAAGCCCGTTATTACGAAATATGTCAAACAACATGAAGTATTATATAATGCTTTCTATGATGCTTTTGCAAGCTTTACAAACAAGGCAAATGATGTACACTTCGTAGGCAAAAATAACTTCCTTAAACAGCCAGAATTCAATAACATTGAAAAAGTTAAAGAATTGTTAGCAAAATTTGATGATGTCAACGCTATTAATGAAATGGCTGAAGAAAAAAATGGCGTCAACGTCTACATTGGTAAAGAATCTGAATTTTCAGATGACGTATCAGTTATTAAGACAAAATACAACTATAATGGAGAAGAAGGCACAATAGCTATTATTGGTCCAAAAAGAATGGAATATCAAAGAGTTGTAAACCTTCTAAATTATATAAAAGAAAATATTGAAGAACAAGATTAAAATATTGAAAAGAGGTCAGAATGAGTAAGAAAAATAAAGAAGAAAATAAACACTGCAACTGTCAAAATGAAGAAACAACTTGTCATTGCCATCATGAAGAAAAAACAAACCAATCAAACAATGATAACCAAGAATGTCAATGTAAAAATAATTGCGGTGACACAGAAACAAATGATTTACTAACAAATCGAATCAAAAATCTTGAGGATGCACTATTACGAAGCCAAGCTGAATTGCTAAACTATCGTAAAAGAAAAGATGAAGAAACACAAAGAATATTGAAATATGCTGAAGAAGATATTCTAAAAGGTTTCTTACCAATCCTCGATAACTTTGAAAGAGCTATTTCAATGGATGACAATAACTTCGGCGATGAAACATCAAAATTTCTTGAAGGATTTCGTATGGTATACAATCAAACGAGAAGTCTATTAGAAAAATTTGAAGTAAAAGAAATTGATTGCTTAAATCAAGAATTCGATCCAACATATGAACAAGCAATATCTACCGAAGCAAAACCAGACGTACCATCAGGCACCGTTCTAAAAGTATATCAAAAAGGCTATATGTATAAGGACAAAGTACTAAGAACAGCCATGGTAATAGTAAGTGAATAAATAATTAAATATAAAAAAGGAGAGATAAATATGAGTAAAATTATAGGAATTGACTTAGGTACAACTAATAGTTGTGTATCTATATATGAAGGTGGAGAAGCAAAAGTAATTGCTAATCCAGAAGGAATGCGTACAACCCCATCAGTAGTAGCATTCAAAAAAGGAGAAATAATAGTTGGTCAAAAAGCTAAAAACCAAATGGTAACCAACAAAGATACAATTTCTTCAATTAAAAGAAAAATGGGTACTAATGATAAAGTTCATGCCAATGATAAAGATTACACTCCAGAAGAAATATCAGCAATGATTCTTAGTGATTTAAAGAAAACGGCTGAATCATATCTTGGAGAAAAAGTAAACAAAGCTGTAATTACTGTTCCAGCATACTTCAATGATGCCCAACGTCAAGCTACTAAGAATGCTGGTAAAATAGCAGGCTTAGAAGTAGAAAGAATTATTAATGAACCAACAGCAGCAGCCCTTGCCTATGGACTAGATAAACAAGATAAAACACAAACCGTTTTAGTATATGACCTTGGTGGTGGAACATTCGATGTATCAATTCTAGAACTAGGTGATGGTGTATTTGAAGTAAAAGCTACAAGTGGTAATAATAAACTTGGTGGTGATGACTTTGATGAAAGAATCATGGATTGGATGGTAAAAGAATTCAAAAAAGAAACTGGCGTAGACTTATCAAATGATAAAATGGCTATGCAAAGAGTTAAAGATGCTGCTGAAAAAGCTAAAAAAGATCTTAGCGGAATGTCATCAACTGAAATATCATTACCATTCATCTCTCAAGGAGAAGAAGGCCCAATTCATTTAAATATGACATTAACAAAAGCTAAATTTGAAGATTTAATCAGTGATTTAGTAGAATCAACTCTAGAACCAGTAAGAAAAGCTATGAAAGATGCTAAATTAACTAAGAATGATATTGATAAAGTATTATTAGTAGGTGGATCAACAAGAATTCCATGTGTTCAAGAATTAGTTAAAAAAGAATTAGGAAAAGAACCTTCAAAAGAAGTTAACCCTGATGAAGTAGTTGCTATGGGAGCTGCCATCCAAGGTGGTGTTTTAACAGGTGATGTTAATGATATCGTATTACTAGATGTAACTCCATTATCATTAGGTATTGAAACTCTTGGAGGAGTAATGACTGTTTTAATTCCTAGAAACACTACAATTCCAACTAGCAAGAGTCAAGTATTCTCAACAGCAGCTGACAATCAACCAGCCGTAGACATTCATGTATTACAAGGTGAAAGAAGTATGGCTAGCGACAACAAGACATTAGGAAACTTCCAATTAACTAACATTCCATTAGCACCACGTGGAGTACCTCAAATTGAAGTAACATTTGATATTGATGCCAATGGTATCGTTAATGTAAAAGCTAAAGATTTAGGAACTAACAAAGAACAATCAATTACAATAACAGCTACAAATACATTAAGTGATGAAGAAATAGATAAAATGATGAAAGAAGCAGAAGCTCATAAAGAAGAAGATAACAAGAAAAAAGAAGCTGCAGACACTAAAAATGATGCTGAACAAGTAATCTTTATGACTGAAAAAGCTCTAAAAGATCTTGGAGAAAAGGTATCTGAAAAAGATAAATCAGAAGCCGAAAAATTAATAGAAAAAACTAAAAAGTCTCTTGAAGGCGAAGATCTTGAAGAAATCAAGAAAAATAAAGATGAATTATTGAAAAAAGCTAATGAATTAGCAACTAAAGTATATGAAGAAGCTGCAAAGCAAAATAAAAATACTGAAGAAACATCTAATAATAGTGAAACAGAATCTAAAGACGAATCAAAAAAAGATGATGACGTTGTAGATGCTGAATACGTTGAAAAGTAGAATATAAGTCCTAGTTTAGGCTAGGGCTTATTCCTTCTATTTTATAAGGAGGTAACATGAATAATAATAAAAGAGATTATTATGAGGTACTTGGAGTTGATAAGAATGCTACTGAAGCCGATATCAAAAGTGCCTTTAGAAAATTAGCTAAAAAATATCATCCTGATGTTTCTAAAGAAGAAAATGCAGCTGAAAAATTCAAAGAAGCCCAAGAAGCATATGCCGTTTTATCAGATCCTGAAAAAAGAAAACAATATGATCAATTTGGCCATAGTGCTTTCAATAATAATGGCGGAGCTGGTGGTTTCTCTGGCTTTGAAGGATTTGATTTTGGAAATATGTCAGATATCTTTGATGATTTATTTGGTGGCATGGGCTTTAGTGGTAGCAGTCATAGTAGATCAAGAAAAACTAATAGTCCTAAAAAGGGTAACGACATTCTCTATAGAATGACTATCGATTTTGAAGAAGCTGCATATGGCACCAAGAAAGATGTCAAAATAGACGTTGAGGAAAATTGCTCTAAATGTGATGGGGCCGGTGGCTTCGACTCAAAAACCTGTCAAGAATGCCATGGAAGTGGAACTGTCACACAAGAACAAAGAACAATTTTTGGTAGCTTTCTATCTAAAACAACTTGCCCATATTGTCACGGAAGCGGAACCACATTTGAAAAGACATGTGATGAGTGTCATGGCCGTGGAAAGGTAACCAATCGTAAAACAATAACCATAACCGTACCAGCAGGAATTGACACCGAAAATCGTCTACGTGTATCAGGAAAAGGTGGTGCCGGAAGCAATGGCGGCCCAAATGGAGACTTATACATTGAGTTTACCGTTCGTGATCACGATTTCTATCATCGTGAAGATGATGACATATATATTGACTTACCACTAACAATTACTGAAGCTGTTCTTGGAGCAAAAAAAGATATTCCTACATTATATGGAAAAGTAGAATTAACTATCCCAGCCGGAACCCAAAATGGTGAAAAAATGCGTCTTCGTGGTAAAGGTGTAGAAAATGTTAACACTAAAAGAAAAGGCGACATGTATGTAATAACTAAAGTAATTATTCCAGAAAAGTTAACTCGTGATCAAAAGAAATTATTTGAAGAATTATCAATGACTGACTTAGAAAATAATAAATACTTTAAATCATACAAAAACAGTCTTAAATAAAAACATAAAAATCTCTAGAAAAAACTATTCTCTAAAAATAAGAGTAGTCACCTATAGAGATTTTTTTTATTTCAAAAATTCCAAATATCATAAAAAATAAAATCAAACACCTCATACATTTATTTAATAATTATTCAAAAAATAAACTAACAAATTCCTCTAATAATATTTATCTTTTATTCTAATTTTGTTATAATAAAAATAGTTAGGTGATAAGTATGCAACGATATTTTTTAAAAGAAAAAAAAGACAACCAATTAATGCTCTATGAGCAAGATGAGCATCATATAAAAAAAGTCATGCGCAATAAAGAAAATGATCACATTGAAGCTGTATGGCAAGATACTATTTATCTTTGTAACATTGACAGTATCAACCCATTAACACTATCCATTATCGACGAAAGAAAAGAAGATCGTGATCTAAATATTGAATTGACTATTGCCGTATCTTTAGTATATGAACAAAAATTTGATCTAATTTTACAAAAATTAACTGAATTAGGAGTATCAAGGATAATTCCTGTTAAAACAGAAAGAAGCATTGTAAAGATAGATGACTCAAAAATCACAAAAAAATATCAAAGATGGCAAACAATTTGTAAAGAAGCCAGTGAACAGTCAGATCGCACAAATATTCCAAAAGTAGAAAGAATAATGACTCTTCAAGAATTAACAAAAGAAGTGGCCGATACAAAATTAATTTGCTCTTTAGGTGAATCAACCAAGCCACTTCATACATATCTAAATGAAAATATCAAAAGTTTACTCTTTGTCATTGGACCAGAAGGTGGCTTCAGTGAAAAAGAAGAAAAGTTACTCGTAGAAAATTCATTTGAAAGAACAACATTAGGAAAAAGAGTACTACGAGTTGAAACAGCAGCTATGTATGTAGCAAGTATTATAAATTATGTATATGGGGGATAAACATGGACACATTAATCGATTTTTATAAAGGTCTAGATGCCTTAAACTTAATAATTTTTTGGGGAATAATAGTTGTAATAATATTACTCTTAATTTTTGCTATTGTTATATCAAATAAAAATAAAAAACTAAAACAAATAATTGCGTCAAGAAACTATCAAGAGCCATCATTTGAAGATGACCTACCTATAAATGTTACACCAAATAAATCAAATAGTAACACTAATGATATATTAACTGAAGAAAAAAGTTCTATCATCAAAGAAGAACCAAAAAAAGAGCTTACCTTCATTCAAGAAAAAGCACAAGAAAATACCACACATATAAATGAAGAAAAGCCCATTGCACCATTGCCAAAGCCAATTCCTGAAGAAAAACACTTTGTAGCTGAAGAGCATGTCATAGAATATGAAAATAAATTTCCAAAAGAAGCTCCTATCAAAAAAGAAGTAACCACTAGCACTATTACAATACCAAACACTCCATATCAAAGAAATGTTTTAAGGGAAATGTCTTTAGGACAAACCTCTCCAATCGGTATTGTAAAACCTCAAAAAAAGGAAATAATTCAAGCTAAAGAATTAAATAAAAATCTGTCAGAAGCACAAGAAATATCAAGTATTCCATCAAGAAATGACAACTCATCTAGGCATTCATCCCAAGAACCAGTTCAAAAAGAATTATTAACAAAAGAGCCAGCTAGAGAAAATATAATAACCAAAGAAAATACTTCACAGGTTAACATAAAAGAGCCAGTTTATTCATCATTGCTTTCACAAGTATCAACCGTAGAGAAAAAAGATTTATCATCAACTAAATCATATTCAGATAATCCTTCTCACCTCAACATAGAAAGAAATAATCATGAAAACATAAACAATCCAAAAGCTGTTTCATCACTAAAAGAAGCACATTTAACTTCTACAAATGATATATTTAGAGAATATGCTGACGTTCCAAAACAAAAGCCTACATCAAGTGAAAAAGAAACATATTTAGAAGAAGTTTCCCAAAAATTATCCGCCGCCGAAAATGATGATAATATTCATAGAACAGCATATGAATTACAACAAGAAGAAGATGCCATCATAAGCTATGAAGAATTAATGCAAAAAAAGGATAGTATCAAAATAGTAGATGAAGAAGACGCCGTTATAAGTATTGATGAATTAATTAAGAAAAAAGAAGCTGAAGAAAAATTGTATAATCTAACTCCTGAAGAAGAAAATGATAAATTTATCAAAGAATTAAAAGATTTTAGAAATGATTTATAAATTAAAATTAAAAGTATCATATGACTTATTTACTATTATAGCCATCTTGATGCTTTTTCTTATGAATATTTTGAACTACGAGAATAATATTGTAATATCATTAAACCTTAAAAAATCCATCAATCCCACATTTTTCCTCATATCATCCCATTTATAATTGCATTTTATAGCCTAATAGTGTATAATTTCTTTAGAGGTGTGTTGACATGATAGACATAAATATAATTAGAACAAATCGTAAATTAGTTGAAGATAATTTAAAAAAGAAATTCCAAGAGGAAAAACTACCACTAATTGATAAAATTCTTGAATTAGATGGAGAAGTAAAAAAATTAAAAATAGAAGGCGATAACCTTAGACAAGAAAGAAATCAAAAGTCTGATGCTATTGGAGCTCTATTTAAAGAAAAAAAAGTATCTGAAGCTAATGAAATGAAAGAAGAAGTAAAAAGAATAAATGAAAAGTTAATTAATATTGAAGCAGAAGAAACTGAATTATCTGCAAAACTTAAAGAACATATGATGGTAATTCCTAATATTATAGACCCATCTGTTCCTATTGGTAAAGATGATTCAGAAAATGTTGAAGTAGAAAGATTTGGTGAACCTGTAGTACCAAACTACGAAATACCTTATCATGCTGATATAATTGAATCTCTTCAAGGAATGGATAAAGATGCTGCTGGTAGAACTAGCGGACAAGGTTTCTATTATCTTTTGGGAGATATTGCTAGACTACACGAAGCCCTTTTAGCATATGCTAGAGATTTCATGATAGATGCTGGCTTTACATATGCTATCCCACCATTCATGATTCATAGCGATGTCGTTACTGGAGTTATGTCATTCCCAGAAATGGAAGCCATGATGTATAAAATAGAAGGAGAAGACTTATATCTAATTGGTACTTCTGAACATAGTATGATTGGTCGCTTTAAAGATCAAATCATAAAAGATAGTGATTTACCAATCCACATGACAAGCTATTCTCCATGTTTTAGAAAAGAAGGCGGCTCTCACGGCTTGGAAGAACGTGGCCTATACCGTGTTCATCAATTTGAAAAACAAGAGATGATTGTTATTTGTGAACCAACTGAATCAATGGACTGGTACAATAAAATGTGGAAACTAACCGTTGATTTCTTTAGAAGCCTTGACATTCCAGTACGTCAATTAGAATGCTGTTCAGGTGATTTGGCCGATTTAAAAGTAAAATCATGCGATATTGAAGCATGGAGTCCAAGACAAAAGAAATACTTTGAAGTAGGTAGCTGTTCAAACCTTGGAGACGCTCAAGCAAGACGACTAGGCATTCGTAAGAAAGGCGAGAAGGGCACATATTACCTTCATACCCTAAACAATACCGTCGTAGCTACCCCACGTGGATTAATAGCCTTTCTAGAAAATAATTATCAAGAAGATGGTTCAGTTAACATACCAAAAGTATTAAGACCATATATGGGTGGAAAAGAAAAATTAATTCCTAATAATAAATAAAATAAAGGTAGGTGTAAAAATGAAAGATTTAAAAGTAATTTTCATGGGAACTCCTACTTTTTCTGTTCCCATATTAGAATCTCTTATCAAAGAATATAACGTTATCATGGTAGTATCACAGCCTGACAAGGAAAAAGATCGAAAAGGCCATCTCCTAGAAACTCCAACCAAGAAAATTGCTGAAGAACATAATATTGAAGTATATCAACCAGCCAAGATAAAAGAAGAATACCAGTACATTTTAGACAAACGTCCTGATATAATAATAACATGTGCCTATGGTCAAATAATCCCTTCTGCTATTCTTGATTATCCTAAATATGGCTGCATTAATGTACACGGTTCACTCTTGCCAAAACTAAGAGGAGGAGCACCTATTCATCATGCCATCATAAATGGAGACAAAACTACTGGTATTACAATCATGTATATGGATAAAAAAATGGATTCTGGAGATATTATCAGTCAAGAATCCATTCCCATAGAAGACACTGACAACCTTGACTCCTTATACGAGAAAATGTCCCATCTCGGAGCTAGCCTATTAATAAAAACCCTTCCTAGCATTATATCAGGCACAAATTCCCGCCATAAACAAGATGAAATGGCTGTCACCTTTGGATACAACATTACCAAAGAAGAAGAGAAAATCAAATTTAATCATCCAAGTATAAAAATACATAACCTCATTCGTGGACTTAGCACTGTACCAGCAGCTTATTGCTTTTTAAATGAAAAAAGACTAAAAGTATATCACAGCGAACTAACCAAAGAAAAAAGCATCACCATCCCAGGCACCATCCAAAAAATAGATAAAACAGGTATCTATATTAGCACCAATGACTATCTCCTAAAATTAACTGATATCAAACTAGAAGGAAAGAAAAGATGCCTAGTGAAAGATTTTGTTAATGGTATCAATCCCAAAGACTATCTTGGAAAGGTATTAAAATAATGAAAGATTTTTTAGAAAAATGGCATAATGATAAAAAATTCAAAGTAAAAATAAAATTGTTATTATACACAATATTTATAGTCATAGTAACCATCTATGCCGCTAGCCTTAACGCATCAAGCTCATCATCAAACATTCTAAATGGAATAAAAAATGAAGTAAATCAAGATGAGTCAACCGATATCATTAATTTATCTCCAGAATATACCTATACCGCTACGGTGAAAATAGATACTGAAATATACACTTACACAATTACCAAAACAAAAGAAAATACTACAATCATAAAAGAATATCAGGATAAAGTAGAAAACTATCAATATCAAAACAATAACTATTATAAAATGCAAGAAAATGATGAGTATATCTTAACTACTAAAGAAGAAGTATGGCAAAATGTTAACTCAACATATATTGATATAAATACTATTAACACATACTTAAAACAAGCTAAAAAAGATAGTAATCAATATCTTGTATATCTAAAAGATATTATTCTTGGTAATACTAGTAGTGACTACTTTGTAATTCTCGTAAATTCAAATAAAATATCTATTGACTATACACCACTAGTAAAACAGTTCAATAATGAAATTGGTAATTATGAAGTTGATATTGTTGTGTTGAATGGCTTAAAAAAATAAAAGATAACTAAATAACATTAGCAAAGAAAAATAATAACAAAAAAATTCAAAAAAATTAAGAAAAGCAAGAAAAGAAAGAAAAGCAAGAAAATCAAACAAAGAAAGAAAAAAACTATAAAAAGAGAAAAATATAAAAAAGAGAAAAAACATAAAAGTAGAAAAGCTGAAAAATAAAAAGATAGAAAGGAAATATTATGAAAGAACAAACAAAAGAAAGTAAAAAAGGTATCATTGCCTTAGTCGTATGTGGAATCTTAACTATAGCTATTATTGTAGCTTGCGTATTTTTCCCAGATGAAATATTTGGCATTTTTCTAAAATAAAAGAACCTTAAAAGAGTAGGAGAGTTAGCTAAACAGCTAATTCTTTTCTTTATTATTTATTTAATTTCTTATATCCATAATGATAAAAAATCTACATAAATTCAAAACCAATCAAAAAACTAAATTTTTTCAAAAAATAGTTGACATTTGTCAAAATTAGTAATATAATAAAATTGCTTAGATAGAACAGTATGAATACATTATTGTATACGGTTGTTAAAAAGCAACAATATAGTTATAGTTTAATATGGTATTGATTTTTTAAATCTTTATTGTTTAGATTATATTATAATACAATAATGATTGTAACTGTATAGCATGAATTCTTCTAAAAGGGTAGAAGTCTTATCTGCGCTAAGTATAAACAATTGTTATTGAGAAAGAAAACTCAAAAGATAAGAAACTTAACTAAATACTGATAATATTTAGGAAATGTTGTAATTATCATATTGTTAAAACTCATTATATAATAGTTATTAATTAAGAGTAGAAAACTCTGAAGATTTGTTTAATCGTTAATTATTATATTTGGTTTAAACAATTATTAATTATAACGGTCAAGTTATTCACAAACTCGAATCAATTCGTTTTATCAGAACGGTTGATTTTTGTTTCTCTAGAATATTCATAAGTGCAGTATCCAATATTGCACTTATTTTATTTTTATTATATAATTATCTTAGGTGATCATATGAAAAAAAATATAAAAGATTATAACTACTTAGGTAAAAAAGTCATAGTGCGTTGTGATTTAAATGTTCCCATCGAAGATGGCAAAATTACTGATGACACTAGAATTAAAGCTAGCCTAGAAACCATTAAATATCTCATTGATAATTCCGCTAAAGTGATAATTCTCTCTCACTTAGGAAAAGTAAAGTCAGAAGAAGATAAACAAAAAAATACCTTGTATCCTGTTTACCTTCGCCTAAAAGAACTGTTACCAACTACTAATATTTATTTTAGTAAAGAAACTCGTGGTAAAGAGCTTGAAGCCTTGGTAAATAAACTAGAAAATAAAGATATCCTTCTAATAGAAAATACCCGTTATGAGGATTATCCTGATAAACTAGAAAGCACTTGTGATGAAGCCTTATCAACATACTGGGCTAGTCTTGGAGATATCTTTATTAATGATGCCTATGGAACTTCCCATCGCGCTCATGCTTCAAATGTTGGTATCGCTTCACACTTACCAAATGCCGTAGGCTTCCTCGTAGAGAAAGAAATAACTGCCCTAGACAACATAATGAACGAGAATACCCATCCATTTATAGTAATCATGGGAGGTAAAAAAATCAGCGATAAAACTCTTGTAATAGACAATCTAATAAAAAAATGTGATAAAATTCTTCTAGGAGGGGGTATGTGTTTCACTTTTCTAAAAGCTGAAGGATTAAATGTAGGAGCATCTTTAGTAGATGATGAAAATATTTCTTATTGTCAAAAAATATTAAAAACTTACCAAGATAAAATAGTTCTTCCTATAGATATCACTCTAAAAGATCATCAAATTAAAGATATAAGTTCCCTATCAGGAGAAGATACTGGTTATGATATTGGACCCAAAACTATTGAGTTATATCAAAGTATCCTAAAAGATGCCAAACGTGTCATTGTTAATGGCCCAATGGGAGTCTTTGAAGATCCATTCTTTGCTACTGGTACTAAATCCCTTTATGAAACTCTAAAAAATAACAACATTAAAACTCTAATCGGTGGTGGTGATTCTGCTGCATCTGTGAACCTTCTAGGATTCTCTAATTGTTTCTATCATATTTCTACCGGCGGTGGAGCTACCCTCGAATACCTAAGTGGCTCTTCATTACCAGGAATCACTGTCATCGAAGATAAAGAGGTATAACCATGAAATTAATCATTCTAAATCATAAAATGAACCTCTGCTATCAAGATTTATCTGAATATATCAATCATATTAATAAAATAGAAGGAAATATAATTATAGCTCCTTCAAATATCTATCTATTAGAGTTCGTAAAAAACTGCCGTCATCAAATATCCAGCCAAGATATTTGCTACCTAAAAGAAGGCAATCATACCGGTAAAGTTTCCTGGAGTCAAATAAAATCATTAGGAATTAAATATTCCATTATTGGTCACAGTGAAAAGCAAGATAAACTAACAAGCATTACTGCCAAAGTAAAAGCCTGTTTAGAAAATGACATTACTCCAATACTATGCTTTGGTAATACCAAAAAAGAAGAAGAAATAACCGATATCCTGTCAGTTATTAACTGCTATGATAAAAGAATAATATATGCCTATGAGCCGTTATATAACATAGCTAAAAATGATATAGATTATCAAGATCTCACAAAGAACATAGACAAAATATATAATCATCTAATATCAAAAGGTATTACTGATCCCACTGTAGTGTACGGTGGCGGATTAACTGAAAAAAATATCAATAAAATCTATCATATTCCTAAATTAAAAGGTATCATGATTGGTAGTAAATCTAGTGATATATTAAAACTAGAACCATTATTATTAAATATTAAAGAGAAGTAAAACAAAAAAATACTTCTCATTTTCTTTATTCGACAAATTTAGACATATCAAAGTAATATAATTAAATTACAAAGAAAGAAGGTAAAATAAATGGAAAAAATTAGAGTACTTATGATTGATGATAATCTTAGCCTAGTAGAAATGGTTAAAGAGTATTTTTCTAATCATTCAAAAATTGCTGTATCTTTGAGTTGTGAAAATGGTGAAGAAGGATTAAAGACAATTCTTACTAAACCAGAGGAGTATGATGTAATCTTATTAGATTTAGTAATGCCCGTAAAAGATGGCTTATATGTCTTAGAAGAGTTGAATAAAAGAAAAATAGAGAAGAATATTATTGTAGAAACTTCTTATAATGAACCAAATGTCATTAGAAAAGTATCTGAGTATGGTGTAAACTATTATATCCTAAAACCTTTTGATTTATCTGATCTAGAGAATAGAATAGTGGACTTATTTAATAATACTCAAGGTAAAACTATAAATCTATATCATAGTAACTTGCAAATATCAATAACTAAAATGTTACATGAACTAGGTATGCCATCTCATATAAAAGGCTACCAATATATTCGTGAAGGAGTAAGTATGATTTATAATGATCCCGCCCTTATTGGAGGTATCACTAAAGAGTTATATCCTGAACTAGCTACCAAATTTGATACTACTGTCTCACGAGTAGAAAGAGCTATTCGTCATGCTATTGAAGTTAGTTGGAATAGAGGTAACTGGGATTATATGGAAGAAATATTCGGTCATAGTGTTGATATTGATAAAGCCAAGCCAACTAATAGTGAATTTATTGTTACCGTCGCTGATAAACTGCGTCTTGAATTAGCTAAGCAACCCGCTTAGTTTTTTTCTTCGTATAGGAAGGTGCTTTTAACCTATACAAAATAATCTATAATAAAATTTAATTAATCTTAAAAAATATCTCTCGTAGCAACAACTGCCAAAAATTAAGTTAAGACCAATCACAAACCCTAAGAAAAAAGATTCATTTAAAGAATAAGAACAAATATCTTTACCTTTGATCTAGACACGATATTTATAATAACAAGTGCAACTCTTGATTTGACAAATTATCCCACAAAAAAACAGACTAACTAATAGCCTGTCTTTATCAAAACTAAACTCTACTATAGAATTCAACGATTAATGCTTCATTAATTTCTGCATTTAATTCGCTTCTTTGTGGATATCTAACATAAGTAGCTTGCTTTTTCTTTTCATCATAGTTAATATAATCAACTCTTGATTTAACATTAGCTAAAGCAATTTCAACACCCTTATGATCATTAGAATTTTCTCTTAAAGCAACTACATCTCCAGGTTTAACTCTATAAGATGGAATATCAACTTTCTTACCATTAACCATTATATGGCCATGATTAACAAGTTGTCTAGCTCCTCTTCTAGTAGTAGCAAAACCAATTCTATAAACGATATTATCTAATCTACTTTCTAATAAGATTAATAAGTTTTCACCATGAACACCTTTCATCTTAGCAGATTCGTTAACTAATCTTTCGAATTGCTTTTCAGAAATACCATACATAAATCTAACTTTTTGCTTTTCATTTAATTGAATAGCATAGTTTGATGGTTTTCTTTTTCTATCCTTTCCATGTTGTCCTGGACCATAAGGTCTCTTTAAATCTTTACCATTCTCAAGTATTGAAAATCCTACACGTCTAGCTTGTTTGTTGTTTGGGCCTGTATATCTTGCCATTTTTCTTTCCTCCTTTTATTTGGGAGATACCTCTTATTTATAGGGTGTTTAATTTGACTTTCCCTTATGCAGCCTATAAGTTACTAATACATAACACATTATAAATAAACTGGTATTGCTGCCAAATTCATTAATATTATATCCTTAAAGCCTATTCCTGTCAAGAAAAATATCTCTATTTCCTTCTAATTTACTCAATATATCTAAAATAAATCAATATAATTATATGCTTCTCTTCATGTAACATATCCCCACTTAAAATATCCTTATAACAAATTATGGAAAATAATGTAATTTATTGTAAAAGCCTTATAAAAAAAGTATACTTATGTTATAATTAAATTAGAAAGGATTTGATATAATGAAATACAATATACGTGGTGATAAACTTGTTGTAACTGAAGCAATTAACAACTATGTTGAATCTAAATTAGACAGGCTTAACAAATACTTTAAAGAAGATGACATACTTGCAAATGTACTACTAAGAGTAAGAGGAAATAGTCAAATAATTGAAGTAACTATTCCTACAGACAAATTCATATTAAGGAGCGAAGAAGAAGATAAAGACTTATATGCTGCTATTGATTTAGTAACTGATAAACTAGAAAGACAAATCAGAAAAAATAAAACTAGATTAAATAAGCAAAATGTTGATAATAAATATAAAGATTTTAATTTTGATTATGAAATAAATAATGAAGAAGAAAGTTCTGAAGATGAAACAATCGTTAAAAGAAAGAATATTGAAATGAAACCAATGGATGAAGAAGAAGCTATTCTTGAGATGAATCTTTTAGGACATGAATTCTTTGTATATAAAGATATGCATACTAATAATGTATGTGTCTTATACCGTCGTAAAGATGGCAATTATGGTCTAATTGAAACTAAGTAAAACATAAAGGCCTCACTTCAAACATGAGGTCTTTTTAAATTATCATCAAGAAATAAGTAATTCCCCCCGCCAGTATCATTTGCCAAAGTCTTCCCATCAAAAAATAACTATATTTAATCTTTGTACCAGTTATCTGACTAAATACCTGTACATGTACCGACAACCCACCAAAAGCCAAAAAAACACTTGCAATAACTGCCTTATATATAATATTAATTCCTAACTTACTCAGTGCTTGAATACCAATAGTAATCTCCATTATTCCCTTAACAATCATCGTATTATAACTACCAAGATGCAACATATCAACTATAATAGTAGCTATCATCATAAAAACTACCACTATCCCACATATTAATAAAATTGTATCTATCCCATGCCTAATAGCACCAATAAAAATACCTCCTAAATCCTTCATCTCACTACCTGATACCATCACATTCTCATTATGTCTAAATTTTCCTCTAAAACATACCCCTAATATAAAATTAGATAGATAATGAGCTATCAAAATAATAATACCAACCCGCTCATTCCCTAAAAAAAACACCCCCACCGTAGTTAAAACAAATACCGGATTAGAAAAATGTGAAAAAATAAGAATATGATTAGCTTCCTCCAAACTAATCCTCCCCATATCATATAAAGTTCTAGTATTCCTTGCATTAGAAGGAAATCCCGATACCATACTAAGCACTAAAATAGAAAACATCTCATCAGTAATATTCCAAATAACTTTACAAAAATCTCTAATTATTTTAGGAATAAATGTACTAATATTATAATTTACTAAAATATCTGCTATAATAAAAAAAGGGAATAGTGCTGGTATTAAATTCTTAACCCACATATTAAGTGCTTCCATCACTGAAGAATATACTAATGTCTTATTACATAGTAGTTCTCCCAAAATAAATATACATATACAAATAGTTAATATTTCTCCAAAATTCTTTCTCATATTAAATAATATGAATAAAATTAAAATATAATTATATAAATAAGTAGGTGAATACATGAAAAAGTTTTTTAAAGAAAATTATAAATTTCTAATATTTATGTTAATTCTAATAACTGTAGTTAATGTTGAATTGCCATATTATATTGAAGCCCCTGGAGGTACCATTAACTTATCAAAAAGAATAGATGAAAACTATGATAAAAAGAATGGCAGCTTAAATATGCTCTATGTTACTGAATATAAAGGTAATATCGTTACTGTTCTTCTAAGCAAAATAATTAAAAGCTGGGATTTATATGAAATAAGTAATCAACAAATATCTAATGAAGATGCTAATGATATCTATCTTAGAAATAAAGTAATGTTAGATAATTCCATTGAAAATGCCACCTTAGTAGCCTATAAATATGCTGGTAAACAAATAACTATCAAAGAAAAACAAAATATTATTATTGCTACCACTAAAGATAATGGTCTAAAAATAGGGGATATCGTCCTTTCAGTAGATAGTATTCCTGTAGAGAATAATACCACTATCAAAGATTATCTTACTACTAAGAATGAAGGCGACATCATTAAAATAAAAGTAAAAAGAAATGATGAAGAAAAAGAAATATCCATAACTCTAGATAAAGATAAAATAATAGGCATCATGCTAATAACTAATTATATCTATGAAACAGAAGAACCCCTAAACATAAACTTCCGTAGTGGAGAAGGTGGATCATCAGGAGGCCTAATCCTTTCTCTTGGAATCTATAGTGAAATAACTGGCACAGACATTCTAAAAGGACGTAACATTGCTGGTACTGGTACCATAGATGCCGAAGGAAATGTAGGTGAAATAGATGGCATCAAGTATAAAATAGCGGGAGCTGTAAAAAACAAAATGGATGTTATCCTTGTATCTCCATATAATTATGAAGAAGCCAAAAAAGTAATTGAAGAACATAATTATAACATTGAATTAGTATGTGTAAGAACATTTGAAGAAGCTATTAACTATCTAACTAAATAGCTTCTTTTCATATTATCCAAAATAGTGCATATAATGTACCATGAAAAAGATAAATGAAGAAAAAATAATTAAATATTTAAGAAGCCTAATACTAAGAACCCTAACCGTCGTTGTATTGTTCCTAATCCTTGCTATCGTTTCAAAAAGTAGTCCAACCTATAAAGACATAATAGTAAAAAATATCTATGAAGAAAATATCTCCTTCACTAAAATTAAAAATCTCTACACCAAATACCTAGGAGGTATCCATCCTCTAGATCATATCTTAGATCCTATAACCCCTGTCTTTAGTGAAAAATTAACATATACTAACGCATCCATTTACCATGATGGCGTCAAACTAGAAGTGTCTGATCATTACCTCATTCCCATCCAAGAAGAAGGTATGGTTATTTATATAGGAGAAAAAGAATACTATGGGAAAGTAGTAATTATAGAAGGATTAAATGGCATAGACATTTGGTATGGTAACATGGAAACTACCTCCGTAAAATTATATGACTATGTAGAAACAGGCACTTATCTAGGTACTACAAAAGATAACTCCCTATATCTAGCTTATCAAAAAGATGGCCAATTTCAAAACTATCAAGACTACCTAAAATGAAAATAGAATTTCACTATACATATCTAATAGTAGCCTTAGGTTTCATTATAACTGGCTATTTTTCTAATCTCTTAGTATTTACTAGTATTATTCTAATTCATGAAATAGGTCATTACCTAACAGCATCATATTATCATCAAAAAGTAAACAAAATAACTATTTATCCCTATGGTGGTCTAACTGAAATAAATACTCCCATAAATACCCTCATAAAGCATGATCTATTAGTAGCCATATCCGGCGTCGCTATTCAAATTATCTACTATTCATTAATAACCATTCTCTATCAACAAGGTCTCATTAGACCATATATTTACCAACAGTTTACTACCTATCATTACAGTATCCTTATCTTTAACCTATTACCAATTCATCCCTTAGATGGATCAAAAATCCTAACACTCCTACTATCAAAACTATTCCCTTATAAAATAACCCTAAAAATAAATATCATCACATCTATAATAACCATCATTACCTTACTTATCACCAAATATTACAAATTTAACTATACAACAATCCTCATAATAAGCCTAATAATTACCAGTATCACCAAGTATTATCATCAAATAGACTATCTATTCAACAAATTTCTCCTAGAAAGATATCTCTATAAAATAACTTATCATCAAAACAAAAAAATATCTCATCTAAACAATATGTATAAAGAAAAATATCATATAATTAAAGAAAATAATCACTATATCACTGAAAAACAAGCCCTAAAAGCAAGATTTTCTAGAAAATATTAAAAAATATTTGACTAAAAGCCTTTAATATGCTAAAATTATAACTGTTTGAAAGACCTCGAGTTGAAATCACTCAACCGCACAGAATTGGTAATAAGTGATATAATCCACCATAATGGCGAGTCTTAAACAAATCATATAAGGAGGTAATACTATGAAAGCTATAATTGAAACTGGTGGAAAACAATACTATGTTGCTGAAGGCGATATCATCTACGTTGAAAAGTTAGATGCAGAAGCAGGAAAAAAAGTTGTTTTTGATAAAGTTTTAATGGCCAACGGTGTTTCAGGTAACCCATATGTAAAAGGTGCTACTGTAGAAGGCGAAGTTGTAAAACAAGGAAAAGGAAAGAAATTAACTATCTTCACTTATGTTCCAAACAAGAAGTCTACTAGAAAGAAACAAGGACATCGTCAACCATACACAAAGATTGAAATTAAAAAGATTAAGTAAGGTGCTTTTATGATTAAAATAAAAGTAGAGAAGGATATGATTACTCTTACCGGTCATGCAAATTATGCTGACTATGGTAAAGATACTGTATGTGCTGCCGTTAGTGCTATCGTCATAACTTCAGTAGAAGCTATTTCATCATTTGATGAATTAGCTATAAATATTAAAGAAGAGACTGATAAACTAACTATTACTATCACAAAACACGATAATATTACAAATACACTAATAAGTAATATGATAAAATGTCTTAAAGAAGTAGCTAATCAATATCCTAAAAACATTAAAATAATTGATAGGGAGGAATAAAAGATGTTAAAGTTCTTAGAATTTAATATACAATTATTTGCTCATAAAAAAGGACAATCTTCAACAAGTAATGGTAGAGATTCTGCTGGTAGAAGATTAGGAGCAAAAGCTGCTGATGGTGAATATATTACTGCTGGTTCTATAATTTATCGTCAAAGAGGAACAAAAATTCATCCTGGAACAAATGTAGGAATTGGTACTGATGATACATTATATTCAACAGTTTCAGGATATGTAAAATATGAACACTTAGGAAAAGATAAGAAAAAAGTAAGTGTTTATACTACAAAATAAATAAAATTAAATATAAAAATCAAAAATATTGTATTTAGTCTTGAAAAATTATTCTATTTATGATATTATTGATTTTGTAATGGACCCTTAGCTCAGTTGGTTAGAGCATCCGGCTCATAACCGGGCGGTCATAGGTTCGAGTCCTATAGGGTCCACCATTAATGCGAGTGTGGCGGAATTGGCAGACGCACTAGACTTAGGATCTAGCGGTTTATCCATGGGGGTTCAAGTCCCTTCACTCGCACCATTAAGAAATTAGCCCTTTATATCAAGGGTTTTATTATGCCTATAAAAATAAAACATACAAGATGACATACAAGAAAACATACAAGATGATTGATTATACGTGACCAATATGAATAGTTATATTCATCCATACAAAATAACAAATATAATGATAAATAAAATATCTTTAATAATGAAAAATGGTAAATTAGATAATTATAAAGATTAATAAAAAATCCAATTGTATTACTTCAATTTGGATTTTTTCTTTCCACGTAAACCTAATCATTTAATATTTTTATCATAGAAAATCATACTATCTCCTGGATGATTAGTTAAATAATAACATATCCCATATATTAAAATTATTAGTATTATTCCTATATAATTTCCACAATTAACTTTATTTCTAGTAATAAAATAATAACTAATTAATTCCATAACAAAATATACTACCAGTAGTAAACCAATTGCTATAATAGCATTATGACCAATAGTCATATGTATTGGTAAATATATTCCTAAATATAAAATAATTCCAATAATAATACTAATAGTATATCCCAAAATAAAGTTATTAACCTTTATGCCTTTTCTAATATAATAAATATATTCAAATAAACTACCTATAAGTACCGGAGTAATCAATAGTTTCATATGTTCCCATATACTCTCATTAACCGGAAAAAATACCTTAAAAAATTCTATAGGAATAAAATCATACATAAAGTGACATATAAAAGCCAATCCAAATATCACAAAAGTAATTATTAATTTAATCTTCTTCATACTAAAAGATATGTAAATCATCTATAATTATGTAAAAACTAGTATTTTTTAAAATCTTATGGTATAATTTCATTGGTGATTTCCTTGTCAGAAAAATTATTAAAATTAAATAAAGAATATGATAGACTTCAAAAAATATATGGTGATCCCAACCTTCATTCAATTTATAATGGAGGATGTATCAATAATCCTGATATTTGTTTTATATTCATGAATCCCACTGGTAAAAATATTGCCTCAAGTGTATCATGGCCAGGGCCATATTCCCCATGGATAGGAACAAAAAATATTTGGTGTCTATTCTATAAACTAAATATCTTATCAGAGACTCTTTATTATCAAATAAAAGAAAAAAGACCTCAAGATTGGACACCATCATTTGCTAAAGAAGTATATCAAAATATCACTGACAATCATTGCTATATCACTAACTTAGGAAAGTGTACTCAATTAGATGCTAGACCACTTCCTAATAAAGTATATAAAGAATATCTAGAATTACTTCAAAAAGAAATATCTATAATTAATCCCAAAGTAATTATTCTTTTTGGTAATCAAGTTAGTGGAATAGTATTAAATCAAAAAATATCTGTAAGTACTTCTAGAAAGAAATTATATCTATCTAAAGTACTTGATAAAGAATATAAATTTTATAGTGTATATTATCCTATAGGTAATGGCATTTTTAATATTGATAAGTCTATTGAAGATATCTTATGGATAATTGATAACGAATTAAAGAAAGAAGGCGTTAATAATGTTTATTGATGAAGTTGTAATGGAAGTATCAGCAGGTCGTGGTGGAGACGGCTGTATGGCTTTCTTAAGAGAAAAATTTGTTCCTATGGGTGGCCCTAATGGTGGAAATGGTGGAAAGGGAGCTGATATCATTTTCAAAGCTGATGAAGGATTAAAAACATTAGTAGATTTAAGATATCTAAAAAATGTTAAAGGAGATGCTGGATTAAACGGTGAAGGAAAAAATAAAAATGGTAAATATGCTGAAGATAAAATTATTAAAGTACCAGTAGGAACTACCATTAAAGATTATGATACTAATCTAGTTATTGCTGATTTAACTCATCATGATGAAGAAGTAATCGTAGCATATGGTGGCAAGGGCGGTAGAGGTAATGTTACTCTAGCTACTAGAAATAATCCATGTCCATCATTTGCAGAACGTGGAGAACCAGGAGAAGTAAGAAAAATAAAAGTAGAGTTAAGAATGTTAGCAGACGTTGGCCTAGTAGGAATGCCTAGTGTAGGTAAATCAACATTATTATCAATGATTACTAATGCTAATCCAAAAATAGCTTCATATCACTTTACTACCTTATCACCAAACTTAGGAGTAGTAACAACAAAAGATCATTATAATTACGTAATAGCAGACTTACCAGGATTAATTGAAGGAGCTAGTGAAGGAACAGGTCTAGGTCATAAATTCCTAAAACATATTGAAAGGACCAAAATAATAGCCCATATTATAGATATGTCATCATCTGAAGGAAGAGATCCATATGAAGATTACTTAATAATCCGTCAAGAATTAGAAAAATTTAGCCCTAAATTATTAAATAAACAAGAAATAATTATTGCTAACAAAATGGATCTTCCAACAGCCAAAGAAAATTTAGAAACATTTAAACAAAAAGTAAATAAAGAAGTATATGAAATATCTGCTTTAACTAATCAAAATCTAGATATCATTATCAATGTTCTTGGTGATCTAGTAAAAAATACTCCAGAAGAAGTATTATATGATGAAGATATTCAAGAAAGTCATGTATTATATAAATTCAAAAAAGAAAAACCATTTACTATTATTAAAGAAGATCATACATTCACTATCAAAGGTGAAAAAGTAGAAAAAATATTTAAAATGATTAACTTTAATACAGAAGAAGCTATTTCTCGTTTTGCTAAAAAACTAAGAAATATGGGTGTAGATGAAGAATTAGAAAAACTAGGAGTAGAAGAGGGAGATACTATCAAGATCCTTGATTATGAATTTGAATATACCAAATAATCAAAAAAATGACACTTTATATATTGTTAAATATTCATAAAATGTTGACATAAATAGAAATTTATTATATGATAATATCAAGAAAAGAGGAGGAATATTATGTTATTTTCAGCTGTAAGTTGCGATGCTTTAATGCCATTTATAAGATTAATTAGAGATGGAATAATTCCATTAATTCAAATTGGTATTCCTATTATATTAATATTATTAGGAATGTTTGATTTAGGAAAAGCGGTAATGGCTTCTAAAGAAGATGAAATCAAATCAGCACAAAAATTACTTATCAAAAGATGTATTTATGCTGTAGCAATATTCTTTGTAGTATTTATCGTACAATTAGTATTTGGCTTAATTGATAATAGCGGTGATTATGGACAAGAAAATTGGATCACTTGTTGGAATCAAAAATAGTAGCAATTAATATAAAATTAATAGAAAAAGTTATATCTTTTTCTATTTTTTTATGATATAATGTATACGAGATATTTTACTTTATTGAAGGAGAGAACTATATGAAATATAAAAAATACCTATTTGTCCTATTATTAACAATGATAATAGGAATGAATAATATATCAGCAGCATCTATAAGAACTTGTCAGAATGATGATGATTGTTATTATGCATCTAGTGAAGCAGATACCTACATGTGCTATAATCCAAAAAAGAATAAAATAACAATTTCACTTACAAAAGAAAAAAATGGAAAAACAGATCCATTAATTAATATGAAAAAAGACGTGGTAGATAAAGAAACAGGCATAACAGCCACTAAAATTGGTAATACTTGTCCTAAATATCTTGTATATAGATACAAAGATGGATTCTTATTCTTTAATTCAGAAGGAATTTGGGGTTTTAATGATTTAAGTAATGCCAAGCAATTTACTTCTTCATCAAACGGTATAAACAAAATAAATGCTTACTTAGCTGTTCAAACAACTAAAGAAAGCTATGATACAAAATTAACAAAAACAAAAACAGAAATAGTTGACGTTACTCAAAAAATGGATTGTGAAAAATTATTTGATGATGAACTAATGGAAATAATTGATGAAATATTACAGTATCCAAGAATTATCGTTCCTATCTTAGTAATATTATTAGGAAGTTTAGATTTTGCTAAAGCTGTAATAGCCCAAAAAGAAGATGAAATGAAAAAAGCTCAATCAACATTTATTAAAAGATTAATTATCGGTGTAGCCTTTTTCTTTATACCATCAATTGTCGACGTAATAATGTGGTTAGCAAACATAGTATGGAATGGAATGTACCCTACATGTGGAATATAAAAGTAAGGAAGTGATATTATGAATTTCTTATTATTTGGAAGCGTAGCTGATGTCGTTGGTGACGTATTTAACATAATATGGTTCACACTTAACGGACTAATATATGGCCTAATTGTTGTAATATTTAGATTATTTACTAATCTTAGCCAATTAGACATTTTATCAGCAGATCAAACAAACGGTATATATCAAAGAGTCACAATGGTTATTACAATAGTTATGGTATTTTATATCACCTTCGAGTTTGTAAAATATGTTGTACAGCCTGATACAATAAGTGATAAAGAAAAAGGTGTCGGCAAAATTGGCATGAGAATAGTCATAGCAATTTTACTGATAGCCTTTATACCAACAATATTTAATCTTGGAATGCGTCTACAGAACAAAATACTATCAACTAATGTTATATCAAAAGTAATTCTAGGACAAGATAGTTTTGATTTTAAGGATGCTGGTAGTAATTTTGCTGGTGATGTCTTCTCGGCTTTCTACCGTGTTGATTACAGTAAATGTGGTTCATTAGAAGAATGTCAAAAAGCTCAGAATAAGGTTGATGAAGTAATTAATCTATTCAAAGAAGATAGTGGTTTGCTAGCCTTGGTTGAAGGCACATGGTATTCACTTCTTGACGTTGATGATACAATTCAATATGATGGACTTTTAGCTGTGGTATTCGGAGCTTTTATCTTGTATATAGTATTCTTATACTGTATTGATTTAGGAGTACGTTATATTCAACTTATCTTCTTACAAATAATAGCACCAGTAGCAGCAATAAGCTATATTGTTCCTCAAAAAGATGGGACATTTCAAAAATGGACAAAACAAGTTACAACTACTTACTTAGATGTATTTATAAGAGTAGCAATTTTATATTTTATGCTACTAATAACATCAATTCTTTCAAATTCATTAGATTTCTATGAAATGAGTAAGAATGGTACACAAATTAATATATTTGAATATTTATTCATTATTGCCGGATTATTAATCTTTGTTCAAAGAGCACCTAAATTACTTGAAGAATTATTACCTGCAAAAGGTGGAGCTGCCTCAATTGGTTTTGGATTCTCTGGAAAATCAAGGTTTGAGCCTATTGGAAAAACAATTGGCTCTATGATAAAACCAGTCGCTGGAACAGCAGGACTAGTAGCTGGAGGTTTAGGAGGATTTCTTAAAGAAACTACCGACGGCGGAGTTAAAATTGGTAAAAAACGTTATGCCCTAAACAAAGATATAGTAAAAGATATAACAGGAGATAAATTTAAAGATAGATTAAAACGTGGAGCCACCTACGCAGTTAGTGCCGCAAGAGCTGGTTACCAAGGTGCAAGTACGGGTGCAAAAACAGGAAGATATTCAGCAGCAAAAGAAGCAGCTCAAAAAGTAGTTCAAGCAGAGGTACAGAAAGTAATTGACGGTGGAAATGTTTTAGATTCAATGTTCAAAGGCGCATATTATCAAGATGTAAAAGTAAGATTAAACACGCAAATTGAAAATGCACAAAATGGAGTAAAAGTTAAAGCCTCAGCATTATCTGAAGCAGACGAAGTAAAAGAAGTAAAACAAGCAAAAGCAGCATGGGAAAGTGCTAAAAGTGGTGGCGCAAGTGCTGAAGAAATTGAAAGATTAAGAAAAGAATATAAAGCGAAACAATCAGCAGTCGTAAATGGAAATAGAGTTGAAAATTACATTGTATATGAGAGAGACGCTAATGGAAATATTGTTAATGATTCAGATGGAAACCCAAAAATTAAAGAACAGTATGGTCCTGGATATGTATACGAAAAAGATGATGGTACAGTAGTCTTCACTAAGAGAACAGATGCTGAAGATGATATTAGATATAATGCAACAAAAGATGAAACAGCTAGATTATATAAATTAATTAAAGAAGGTTATATTACGGATTTAATTAATCAAGTAGACCCTAATAGAAAACTAAAAGTTCCTATAGAAAGAGAAAGGGTTACTGAAGATGGCAAATCAGAAAAATATGTAGAGGAAGTAGAATTAGATAAATTAACAGAATCAGATTTAAGGAAAAATCTTGGTGCATTTGAAACTGCAATTAACGATGGTATAAGACAAGTTAAAGAGCACGAAAAATATCAAGCTGCTTCAGCCAACGCATCTGAAAGTAAAAAATAAATCAATAACATTTATGAATAAAAGGAGTGTGATACTTAATGAATGGTAGTTTAGTACCAGCAAATACTAAGAAATCTTTATTGATATTTGGCATGTTTAGGCCACTACCCGATTTATTGATATTAGGTGGTGGAGTAGGCTTAACAATATTTCTATTATTATTTTTTGGAAATGCAAGTACTTGGATACTTATAGGTTGCTGTATACCAATGCTATTAGCCGTAGCATTGGTACTACCTATACCAAATTATCATAATACATTGTGTGCAATACAAAGTATACTAGATTTCTATAATGGAAGAAGAAAATTTATATGGAAGGGTTGGTGTATGAGAGATGAGTACAAAGACGACAAATAGCTCAAAATATACTGAAGACTGGATACCAGTCAGAAATATTGCTAATGGAATGATTGAATTAGATAATAAATATAAAGTTACTGGAGTAAAAATAAGACCAAGAAATATCTTTATATTAGATACTAATACAAGAAATAATATCCTAGCTATGCTAAAAACATTTTATGATACTATTGACTTTGAATTTTGGTTAATATCATCAGATAGACCAGTAGATATTTCAAGTTACCTAGCAACATTGCAAATACAATATAATCAAGTTCAAGATCCAAGAGTGAAAAAATTAATTAGCCAAGATATTGCTAAAGCAAATGATTTTATGAACAATAATGTAACTGATACTGAATTTTATATTTTATTTAAATCAAATAATAATGATATAATTCAAAAACGTCTAAGAACACTTATGTTAGGTTTATCTAATTGTGGATTAGACTCAACACAAACATCTAATGCTGATTTAAGAACAATGTTAGATAGTTTTCTAAATGGGGGGAAAACAACAGAAAGTAAGGCGGTGTTGCCAAGTGAATTTTAAATCACAAATAGCTCCTAAAGGGCTTCAATTTAATGCAGCAGACTTTATCATTAGTGATAAATATGCTACAGTATTAACTGTTATATCCTATCCCCGTTACATAAATGATGGATACCTTTCAGATTTGACGAATATTCCAGGAGTAAAAGTATCAATCAAACACATTCCAGTGCCTTTCTCTATATTGGCTAAAATGCTAAATAAAGAATTAGCAGATTTAAGAGCAAGGTACCAAGTGGAAAGAGACAATACTATTCTTGAAAGAATTCGCCAAGATATGGATTCACTAGAAGCGTTTATCCAACAATTCACAGCATCACAATCAAGAACATTTGATTTTCAATTACACTTAATGATAACTGCTGATACCAAAGAAGAATTAGAAAATAAAAAGTTAAATTTAAAAACATATTTAGATTCAATGGAAATGGTAGCAGTTCCATTAAGATTTGAACAACAAAGAGTACTTAAATCAATGTTACCAATCTTCGAAAAGACATCTATTGAAGACCGTATTGGAACAATTATGCCATCTTCAACAATGGCTACAATGTATCCATTTATCTTTGATAGTCTAAAAGATGAAGGATTATCTACATTATTAGGCATAGAGTTTTCAGGAGGAGTAGTTTTATTCAATCAATTTCTATATCAATTAAAGAAAGAGAATAACCGTAATAATGCCAACATGATTATACTTGGAGCATCAGGTTCCGGAAAATCAACAGCTGCTAAATTAATGATTCGTAGCCATATAAGAAATAATTATCAATTAGTGTGTGTTGATCCTGAAGGTGAACTTACCGAAATGACTAAAAACTATGGTGGTGAAGTAATAGACCTAGGAAAAGGTGGTCAATATGGTATGATCAATCCATTAGAAATAGTAATGGATAGTGATGATGATTCAATTGCCACTCAAGGCCTAGGATACACCGTATTAACTTCAACAATTCAAAATATTAAAGCATTCATGAAGTATTATTCACCTAATATTGAAGAAGATGTATTAACATTATTTGGAGAAATAGTACTTGAAACATATGCTCGTTTTGGAATAGCTTATAATACAAACTTTTCAAACTATAAATCAAAAGATTTTCCAATCATGCAAGATGTTTATATAACAGTAACTAGTAAATTAACTTCAATGACTGAAAAGACCCATGAAAGAGACGTACTAGAAAGACTAGAATTAAAATTAAGACCATTAGTAAAAGAATTACAATATTACTTTAATGGTCGTACCACTATCGATACAAGTAATGATTATCTAGTATTTAATATAAAAGAAATTATGAATTCAGACATAAACATTCGTAATGCTCTATTGTTTAATGTTTTAAAATACGCATGGAGTTTATGTTTAAATCCTAATAAAAATACTGTATTATCAGTAGATGAAGCGCATGTATTGTTAGGAACACAAAATGAATTAGGAGCAGAGTTCTTAGCACAAGTACAAAGAAGAGCTAGAAAATATAATACTGGTACAATCATTATTACACAACAACCATCAGATTTCGTTGCTAATAATATGATTATGCACGGAAAAGCTATTTTCGATAATGCTTCATACTACTTAGTAATGGGCTTAAGAAAACAAGCAGCAGATGACTTATCATTATTAATAGATTTAAACGATAATGAAAAAGAAAATATTAAAAGATACAATCAAGGAGAAGCTCTCTTTGTATGTGGAAATAGAAGAATGCAAATAGATGTCACTTTAACTGATAGTGAATTAGAATCATTCGGTAGTGGTGGCGGACTATAATATTTAATAAATAAGAAGTAAAGGCAGGTGAGCAGTATATGGATGAAAAACAAATGAAAGACGCAAAAGATACGCAAGCATCAGCAAAAGCTGCTCACACTGTCGGAAAAGCAGCAGCTACTCACTTTGGTGGTAAAGTAGGAGGAAAAGCCTATGATGCCCTAAGCCAAACGAAATTGGGTCAAAATCTCGAAAGAAGTTTAGGTAATAATATAAAAAAAAATAAGTTACTAAACAAAGCTGCTAATAAGTTAAATGATTCAGGAGCTTTAGATGCCACTAACAATCTTATGGATGCTGGTAATGGTAAAGCTGCTAAAAAGCCATCTACACCTACTAAACAAGCCAAAGCCGCTCCAACCCAACCAAATGCAAATACACCTGCTCCTAGCCCAAAAGGAATAGAAGCTAATAATGAAGGAACAGGAAAAGCTGCCACCAATGTACTTAAAGTTATCGCAGCAGCGCTTCCAGTTGGCATAATTATTCTTCCTATTGTTATTTTTGTTGTACTAGTAAGTGTTTTTATTTCAGTCTTTCAACTTTTAGACGTAAATAAAAGCAACCTAGCCCTAGGTGGTTACTATTCAGTCCGTTGCCCAGAAGTAACTGTAATCTTCGTTGATAAACAAAATGGCTACACAGAAACAGGTAGTAAAACATATTCATTAGAAGAGTATGTAGCAGGTGTTATCGCTGGTGAAGTAGCATATTTAGGAAACTATGAAGTAGACAAAGTATATGCCATTGCCGCTAGAAGTTACTTTTTAACTCATGATGATGGCAACTGTACCATTGAAGCTAGCGATCGTAAACAAGCTTTCCGTGAACTAACAGAAAACCAAAACGATCAAATGGCACTACAAGCCGCTGAAGAAACAGCTGGTCAAGTACTCCTAAAAAATAATGAAGTATATGGTAGCCAATATGATGCCTTTGCATGTATTGCTGAAGATAGCAATTATTATACTATCTCTCAAGGAAATCAAAAAATTCCAAAAGAGTGGGTTGAATCCAGAATAAATAAAGAAAGACATCCTAACTGGTTTATCTGTAATGGTAAAGAGAACCTAAGTAACCACCATGGTAATGGTATGAGTCAGTTTGGAGCCTTATATTTAGCTAGTGAAAAAGGTTATACTTATGATGAAATAATATCATTTTACCTTGGAGATGAAGTAAAGATTAGTTCAAATGGACTAATGACATCAGTTGCTGGTCTAGAAATAAAAAATACTACTAACTCGCAACTACTAACAGCGCCAATCTCAAATATCTTATCCACTAATGGAGCAACCATTAAAGATATGGATGACTTTATCTACCGTAATGTCACCAAAGCTGGAAAAGGTACTAGAGAAGCCGTAGTAACTGCAGCAGTATCACAAATAAATTATCTATATGATAATTATAAAGTAAGAGCACCATATTACTGGGGTGGTAACTATCAAAGATATGGTATGCCTAGTAATCTTGGAGCTAAAACTGTTACCTCATGCTCAAGTACTTCATGTTACTATAACGTAGGATTTGACTGTAGTGGATTTGTCAGTTGGGCTATAAAAAATGGTGGATATAATCTAAATAGGTTAACTACTGTAGAATTCGATAGCAAATTTTCAAGTAATAGTTGTAACATAAAAGATTCAAATTGTATCGGACAACCTGGAGACCTCATAAATTCTCGTAAATGCCATGTTCAAATGATTGTCGCTGTAGATGAATCATCCGGAAAATATATGGTTGCCGAATCTACTGGTAGCCTTGGAGTAGTTATGCGTGAATGGAATATGCATTCAAGCAACTGTGGAAATGCCGAAACACGTATCTTACATATGGATTCATACTACAACAATTCAAATAATGTAGATCCCAACTATTAAAAGGAGCTAATAATATATGAAAAAAAGAATAATTTTATTAATAATCGCCGTATTATTAACCACAGGGTGTACATGTGAATATAATTTAACTATTGATAACAATACCTATCATGAAAAAATAACCTTAACAGGAACAACCAGTGAAGAAATAACTAATTTCAGTAACTCTTGGCAAATTCCTGTTGATAAGGATGAATATAATGATATTGGTGGAGATACTAATTCAAATGTTAACATAACTGGAGACATATATGAATATAGTAAAACAGGAAATAATTTAATTTTCAATTACGACTTTACTACTAGTGGAATTAATAATTCAACTGCTATATCACAGTGCTATAGTAAAGCAACCATCACTGCATATCAAGATTCAATTATTATTTCTACTAGTGATAAAGTTAATTGCTTTGATAGATATGCTCCATTAACTAACTTAAAAATCAATATTACTACTACTAAACCAGTAAAAAGCCATAATGCTGATAGTGTAAATGGTAATACATATACATGGAATGTAAATTCTACTAATGCTAATAACAAACCAATAAATCTACTTATTGATAATAGTAATGCTTCTTCATCATCAACAAGCAGCAGTAGTGGAAGTAATTCTAATATCAAGGATAATACCAAAGAAAAAGATTATACATTCTATATCTTTTGTGTCATTATTTTATTAGTTATGTTATTAGGATATTTTATCTTTACAAAAATAAAAAAAGATCGTGATGATTTATAACAAGTTGGATGAGTAATATCATCCTTTTTCTTGCTAGATCATTATTGTTGTGCTATAATTTTAATTATGAGAGAGGTGTCTTAGATGAAATTTAAAATTGAAGAAAAAGATTTAATTGCCTTTGTAGGTTTTTGTATATTGCTCTTATATATTTGTGCTATTGGAGTATTAAATTTATCAACTCTAGCAGAAGAAGGACATTTATATGGATTTTTACCATTTAAAGCCTTTACTGGTAAATATATCGGAGCTACCATTGTCTTGTTCATTCTTGCTCTTATCGGAGTATTTACTGCCGTAAAATCATACATTTTCGATCGTGAATCTGGTTTCGGATTCAGTATTGGTGGTAAAAAGAATAATGGTTATTCTCGTTGGGCTAAGAAGAGTGAAGTAGAAAAACAATTAAAGAAAGTAGACCCTAAAGCATATACTGCTGATGCCGCTGGTTTAGTAGTTATCAATGATGGTAAAACTTTATGGGTAGATGATGGTGAAGCTCACAATATCGTTATTGGTGCCACTGGATCAGGTAAAACACAAGCCGTAGTATTCCCAATGGTACAAAGCTTAGCTAAAAAAGGCGAATCAATGATTATTACCGACCCTAAAGGTGAAATTTATGAACAAACTGGTAACATGCTAAAAGAAAGAGGATACAACATAATTTTATTAAACTTCCGTAATCCTCAACATGGTAATGGATGGAACCCTATGTCCCTACCTTACAAATTATATAAAGAAGGCGACACTGATAAAGCTATCGAATTACTAGATGACTTAGCCCTAAACATTCTATATGATGAAAAAAGTAGTAATGATCCATTCTGGGAAAAATCAGCTGCTGATTACTTTACCGGTCTAGCTCTTGGATTATTCGAAGATGCCAAAGAAAATCAAATAAACCTTAATAGTATGAACCTTATGTCAAGTCTTGGAGAAGAGCGTTTTGGAGGACCAAACAACAACTACATGAAAGAATACTTTAATGCTAAAGATCCTTCAAGACCAGCATATATCAATGCTTCAGGAGTTGTATTTACTGCTGAAGAAACAAAGCAAGGTGTCCTTGCAACATTTAAACAAAAAGTAAAATTATTCTCATCTCGTGATAACTTATCAGAAATGTTATGCCATAGTGATTTTGACATGAAAGAAATTGGCCGTCAAAAAACAGCAGTATTCATGATTGTTCAAGATGAAAAGAAAACCCTTCATCCATTAGCAACAATCTTCATCAAACAATGCTATGAAACATTAATCGATGTTGCTCAAGAATCTGGAGGAAAACTTCCTTATAGAACAAACTTTATTCTTGATGAGTTTGCTAACATGCCACCATTAAAAGACGTTACTACCATGGTTACTGCAGCTCGTTCAAGATTAATTAGATTTACCTTTATCATTCAGAACTATGCTCAGTTAACACAAGTATATGGTAAAGAAAATGCTGAAACAATCAAAGGTAACTGTAACATTACATATCTTATCAGTAGTGAATTAGGAGCCCTTGAAGAATTATCTAAATTATGTGGAGAAGTTAAATCTAAAGATAAAGATAAAACAGCTTCAACACCATTAGTAACTGTTAGTGATTTACAAAGATTACAACAATATGAAACCATTAGTTTACGTCTAAGAACAATGCCATTTAAAACAAAATTAGTACCTAACTGGAAAATGGACTGGGGTAGAACTTATGATAAAGCTACATATCCAGATCGTCCAAGACAAACTGTAGAATTATTTGATATTCGTGAATTTGTTAAAGAACAAAAGAGAAAGAAAGCTGAAGAAATGATGGGAGGCCAAGGAGGAACATTCTCTGGCGGAGGCATGATGAATAGAGGAACAAGTCCAATGGGCATGGGTAATCCTATGTTTGGAGGAGTAAATCCATTCGCTATGAACAATCCATTTGACATGAATAACAGTGCTCTAAATAGCCCATCTCCATCACCAAGCTCATCTGATAGTAGCTTTAATGTTGATGAATTAGTAAAAAGAATTGATGCTAAAATTGCTGAATTAGAAGAAGAAGAAAGACAAGAAAAAGAGAAGGAGAAGTCTAAAACAATCGATGTACCTGCTGAACCAACACCAACCCCTGTTACTGCTCCAACTCCAACATCAGTAGTAGACACACCAACACCTGCTCCTGTAAAAGAAGAGACTCCAGTAGTACCAGCTGAAAAAGAAACTCCATCAATTAATATAAATGACTTATCAAAAGAAACAGCAACAACTCCAGTAGCAACTAAAGAAGATGATGATGCTTTCTTTGATGACTTCTTTAGTGATGAGGAATAATTATGGATATTAATCCTTATTTAGAAACAGCAAATAAAAAAATAAATAATAGATCCCTAAAAACATTTATCCTAGCGATTTATGCTGGTGTCTTTATTTCCTTAGCAGCAATTTTATCAACCGTAGCATCTGTAGAAATAACTAATTATAGTATCGCCAAAATATTATCAGGATTAGTATTCCCGATTGGATTAATTCTTGTAATCTTCTTAAAAACAGAATTATTTACTGGTAACTCTTTACTTATAATTCCACTACTAGAACATAAAATAACTATTAAAGAGTTACTTAAAAACTGGTTATTAGTATACCTAGGAAATCTATGTGGAGCCTTAATCATATCATTACTATTCTTAAATACTCCCTTAAAAGAAATCCTTACTGATAGCCTCATCAAAATAGCCCATACTAAAATATCATATTCTCTAGTAACTTCTCTAGTACTAGGATTCATGTGTAACTTTCTAGTATGTACAGCTGTATATTTAAGTACTATTGCTAAAGATACCGTAGGTAAAATACTTGTAATTATAATCCCTATATTTACCTTTATTGTCCTATCACTAGAGCATAGTGTAGCCAATATGTTTTACCTATCAATAGGATACCTTCTAGATAACACAATCTCAGTTAAAGACATTCTCTTAAATAACCTATTACCAGTAACCATTGGCAATGTATTAGGAGGCCTTATCCTCGGAGTAACTATCTGGTACTTAAAAGAAAATAACAACCCTAAAAGCGTCTAACGCTTTTTTCTTTTAATAATTTATAATCCTACCTTTAATCTTTAAACAAATAAAATCCCATAAAAAACTCTTACAAAACACTATAAAACTAGCCTTTATCACTTATCATAAATATAAAAACATAATATATTAAAGTAGGGTGATATAATGAATGAAATAAGTATCAATAATTTGATCAATCTAAGTAATCCTAAAATAATAGATATCAGAGATAATTACAGTTATCAACAAGGACATATCAAAAATGCTATAAATATCCCATATTATAGTCTATTATCTAACTATTCAATCTATCTAAATAAACAAGATACATACTATTTATATTGTGATTATGGCCATCAAAGTATGGAAATAAGCCGTCGCCTTAATCTATTTGGTTATCACACTTTTTATGTCAAAGAAGGCTATTTAGACTTTAAAAATAATCTAAGTTAATGTATAATATAATTAGGTGATAATTAAAATGGAATATATAATAATTGGACTACTAGTAGTCATCATAATCTTACTAATAATTTTACTATCAAGAGGTAATAATAACCTAATAGAGCGCCTTGGTCGTGTTGAAACAAATACCGTCAAAGAATTATCTTCTTTTAGAAGTGACTTATCAAAAAGCATGAGTGAAGATTTTGAACACTTAGAGGACAAAGTAGAAAAACGTTTACTTCTAATAAATGATAAAATGAATGAACGCCTTGATGAAAACTTCAGTAAAACTAATAAAACATTCACAAATGTCCTTGAAAGACTATCAAAAATAGATGAAGCTCAAAAGAAAATAGATAGCCTATCTGGAGATATCATATCCCTACAAAGTATCTTAACTGATAAAAAGAGTCGTGGTATTTTTGGAGAAGTTAACCTTAAACATATCCTCTCTAGTGTCTTCGGAGAAAATAATGAAAAAATCTATCGCTTACAATACACCTTACCAAATACCACTATCGCAGATGCCGTAATCTTCACACCAGAGCCTCTTGGAACCGTTGCCATAGATTCAAAATTTCCTCTAGAAAACTATCGACTCATGGTAGATAAAAATAAAAGTACTACCGAGCGTCAACTATATGAAAAACAATTTAAAATAGACGTTAAAAAACATATCGACGCCATCAGTAGCAAATACATAATCCCAGGAGTTACCTCTAATCAAGCCATCATGTTCTTACCAGCTGAAGCCATATTTGCAGAAATAAACGCCTATCATAATGATCTAGTAGAATATGCTTACAAAAAGAATGTTTGGATAACTTCACCAACAACCCTAATATCTTCACTTACAACAATTCAAGTATTACTTAAAAATATGGAACGTGATAAATATGCTAAAGTAGTTCACGAAGAGTTAATTAAACTAGGCATTGAATTCCAAAGGTATAAAGAACGTTGGGATAAATTATCTAGAAGCATTGATACTGTTACTAAAGATGTCGATGCCCTAAATATTACCTCTGATAAAATAACTAAAAAGTTCGAATCTATTAACGACGTAAAATTAGATAATAACTATCTAGAATAAACATAGATATAACTATTTACAATAATAAAATATGAGTCATTTGAATACACTATTATAGGTGATTTAATGACCCGTATTTTTTTCTTTTTATTTGGCTTTGGTCTTATGACATTAGGATTTGTCTATATCATATTATATTTAAATTTACTAAATACTGGGTATACTTTCCCTGAATATGTTAACTTTATAATTAATAGAGTAGAGTGCTATTTCACAATAGTAGGCTTTATAATTATAAATCTATCCCTCTATTTAAAAGGAGATAAAAAATATGGACTACATATATGATATTGTATTAAATTTTCAAGAAGAATATTATGATTTTTATGAATGGAAATCTACTGATAAAATAATTAATGTAAATAGACTTCCTATATATAAAGTATCTAATGAAAGTTATCTAACTATTAAAAATAGCTATACTACTATTGATAAATCATCTCTTCCTAAACAAAATAAAATGTTCTTACTAACTAATGATATTGAAGTAATGGCCTTAATAGTAGATAATACTGGTAAAGTATTAAAAAAGAGTAGTCTTCTTTTTGAAGAGTCAGATGATATTCTAGAAGACAAAGAATTAATTAAATCAATAGATCTAAAATATACTATTAATAAAAAGAATAAACTTCCTAGTATCAGTAGACTATCCCAAGAAAAAACTACTTATCTATCTAATTATTTAAAAAATATTGATCCTACTAAAGATGAATATTTATTAAAATATATTTATTATGAATTACACCAACAAGAAGAGCCTGATCCTAAAAAGATATATACTTCCTTACTCGATTTATCCAAAACCAATCCCACTAAACTATACACCTCAATAAAGCAAGTTAACTTAGAATTAAAAAGATAATTTTTATACAAGAAAAAAGCCTTAGACGATTAATTCGTCATAAGACTTTTGTTTTTATTTATAGTTGTTAACGTATTCTTTGTATTCATCCCCAAGTTTAGTATCAACAAACGTTAACTTAGCATCTTCTCTCATACTAATTAATGCTTTATAGTATAAATTTTTATCATTATTCTTCTTTTCAGTAGCTATTTCTTCTTTGATATCATCTTTAACGTCTTTAAGTTCAGGTTTATCTTTTTGTGCTTTCTTATAAACTATATGATATCCATAAGAAGTCAATACTGGGCTCTTACTATAAGAATTAACTTCAAGATTTCTCATCTCTTCTACATAAGCACTTTCAAGAGAAGCATTGAACGCTTGATATCCTAAGTCTTCAGAAGTAATTTGATCTTTATATTCACTAACTACATCATCCCAAGAAGTACCATTATTTAACTTCTCAATAATTTCATTAGCTAACTTCTTAGCTTCTTCATCACTTAAGCCATCTTTATCACTATCTTTTTTAACACTAACTAAAATATGTTTAGAATCAATATCACCAAATACTTCATCATTATAATATTTCTCAATTTCTTTATCAGTAACAAGTCCTAATACATAATCTTCAAAATATTTATTTCTACGATAATCTAAAGTTAAGCTTTTTAAAAATTCCTCTTCATTAGCAAATCCATATTCAGATAAGAATTTTTCTTTTGTATATTGATAATTTTTTTCATATACAGAATAGTAGTAATCAGCTGTACTTTGTACTGATTTTTTCATCTCATCATTTTCAGGATATTTCTCTTCAAGAATCATCGTATCAATCTTATTAAGAAGTACTTTAACTGAATAGTATTGTTTCATATCAGTATATAAATCATCAGCTGTAATTACTTTATCTCCTATATTAGCAATAGGTTGTGTTCCATCTTTTAAAGTAGCAATTCTATCAGGCCATAAAATACATCTAAATAATAGAGTAGCTATTAAGAAACCGATAACAAATAAGATAATTCCTTTTCTATTATCATCAATCTTTGCAAATGCTGCATCGATTTTTTCATCACGATCTTTCTTCTTAACTTCTTTATCTTTTAGAGTTTTTTCTTTTACTTCCTTAACTTTCTTAACCTCTTTAATTTCTACCTTAGGTTCTTCTTTAACTTTCTCTTCTTTAACTACTGCCTCTTTCTTCTTAGTATCAGTAGTCTTAACCACTTTTTTATTTTCTTCCTTTACACTTTTTTTGTTATTAGTTTTACTTTGTGTCTTTTTAGCATCTTTTGCCATCGTTATTCTCCTTTCTAACACATGTATTATCATAACAAAAAAAGAAATAAAATTCAATAGTTATGTTAAAATATGGGACAAAAGCCGGTAAAAAGACATTTTTTTTATTATTCTAATTCTAAACTAGCACACTTTATGAATCTTACCATAAACTATTTGTGAAAAGACAAAAAAAGGAGGATTGTGTATATGGGAAATTGTTGTGGATCAGGAGCTGCTATTGTTTTAGTTTTATTTATCTTATTAATAATCATACTAGGAGCTTGGATATAAAATAACCAAAGGAGGTAAAAATGACTTCATCATGTAATAACTCTTGCCATACACAAACTGTAAAAAGTTGTGGAAATGGCTACTTAATTGTTTTAGTAATATATATTTTACTAGCTATCATCTTAGGAACATGTTTTGCCTATTAATAGATGATAAAATATTAACTAGTAGCTACTAAAAAAGATAACCTTACGGTATATCTTAAAGAACAATTTGACTTTTTTAAAAAGATTGCTTATCCAGCAATCTTTTTATATACCTCATCAACACTCATTTCTAATTTATCCTTATATTTAGGAATTATATGTAAATGAAAATGTTTCACGTCCTGAGCAATTCCATTATTTTGAATTAATGTATACCCTTGAGCTCCCATCTTATCTACAATCTTCTGACTAAGCTCTCTAGCCACATTCATAATCTTCATTAATTTATCCATAGAAATACTTTGAAAATCAAGAGTATGTTCCTTTGGAACAATCAAAGTATGCCCCGGAGTTAATGGATTAATATCTAAAAAAGCCATTATTTCATCATCTTCATAAATTTTCTTACTAGGTATCTCCCCATTTGCTATTTTACAAAATATACATTCCATTTTAATCACCAACATAATTATAACAAAATATTTCTTAATAGTCTATCAAAAATAAAATAAAAAATATCTAAATATCCTTGCATTTTTTTTAATAAAATGATATCATAAAAATATAAATAGAAAATAAAGGAGTGATTAATATCATGAGTGAAAACAAGAGTAGAGATATATTTTATGGAGTAGTTGCTATAGCCACTTTAATAGTTGCCTTAATCGGAGCTACATTAGCATACTTCTCAATAACTGCAAATAGTAAAGAAGGAGCTGTTAACGCAAAAGCTGATACTGTTAGTATTTCTTATAATGACAGTCAACAAGTAACTGCTCAAGCTGATGAATTAATTCCATCATCATTTGAAGTAGTTCAAAAGGCTTATGCTAAAAATAAAGAAAGTTTTGGTAATGAAGGATCATTAGCAAAAAACGTATGTGTTGATGATAACAATCGTCAAGTATGTAGTATTTATCGTTTCACTGTAAGTAGTGATAGTGATCGTCAAATGATAGCTACACTAAACAATGAATTAAATGGCTTCACTACTGGCCTAAGTTATGCTGTATATGACGTTAGTGGAGAATATGCTACTGATGATTTAAGATGGCAAATCCTAGATGACAATCAATCATCTAAAAAATTAACCCTAACTTATTGCAATAATGAAGATGAAAATGAAAATAATCATTGCTATTCTATAAATAGTGGTAAAAAAGAATATAATGAGGCTAAAAATGCTTCAAGCTCAATCTTTGGATACACAGCAGAAGGTGTTAAAACAAAAGCCATTAAAGCAGGAGTTACTCAAGTATATGACCTAGTAATTTTCTTAAATGAAAATGATGAAGATCAAAATGCTGACCAAGGTAAAGAATATAAAGGAACTCTAATTGTTACTATCGTTGATAGTGGTGTAGGTACTGGTAAAATTACTGGTGAAATTAAAGGCTAGTCAAACAATAAAAATATTAAAAAAAGCAAACTAAACCTTGCTTTTTTTCTTTGCATGATGTATCATTATAATAGGTGATAGTGTATGATGGAGAGTAGTCAAGAGAAGAAAAAAATGTTCTACATGATCGTTCTAGTATTAACCCTTATAGCTATGATTATTGGGGCTACTTTAGCATACTTTTCATTCATCGGAAGCCAAAAGAACGAAGGCACAATATATTACACTGGTACCCTTGAAGTAAACTACATTGATGGCGTTTACATTCGTAATCCTATCCTTTATCCCATCAAGAATGTTAACTACAATACCTATGATAAAGTATATCGTAATAACTTTGCCGTAAAAAGTTCTGGTACTCTTGATCAAAATCTCCAAATAGATTTAAATATCTCTAAAAATGAATTTCTTGATAATGCTTTAAAATATGCTATCTATAATGAAAAAGGCTATGAAATAGGACATGGCTATGTTCCAAGAGAAACTGGTACAGTAACCCTAGCAGATAATATCTACTTAGCAAGTAATGATACCGCTCGTTACACTCTAATCATTTGGTTAGATAACACTAACTATAATCAAAATGAAGAAATGGGTCATATTATTACTGGTAGTATCAGTATTCATGCCGTACAAATAAAATATTAAGAAAAGGGGAGGGTTATATGAATAAATTACCCACGAAACAAATTTATTTATTAATTATCATTATCGTTGGTATCATTGCCTTATCCATATATTCTACTTATGCTATCTTCACCTTTGAAGGCAGTACCTCTAATATTGTTAGCTTATATACACCTAACTCGTTAAAAATAAATGAATCAGTCTCAGAGTATCAACAAGTAACTGTCGATGCATCATCATATACAACAACCGATATTGATATATATAATACTCACGATTATGAAGTATGTTATAGTGTCTGGTATAAATTAATAAACTCTAATAATTCTCTAACAAAAATATATCAAATAACTAAAAATACCGCTTCATCATCAAGTACCTTATCACCAATTAGTAGTACTCGTATCAGTATCCTTATCATTAATGATAATCCTGATCCTATCAAAGTAAATATCGGATTAGCTAGTACTAAAAATGAAGGAACTTGTTCTCTAAATATCTCTAAAGATAAAAATCTAATTACTGAAACTATTGATACCTATGAAGATTTAACTAAAATTATCAATAAAGAAACTGCCATTCCTGAAAAAGAAGGTTACCTAACATACAAAAATGAAACAACAAAAGTAACTCTTCCTGAAGATAAAATTCTTATCTCTAAAGAGTTTACTTATCATGAAGAAGAGTTTACTCTAACTAATCCAGAGACTATCGAAGCAAAAGATTTTCTTAAATATCAAAGTACTGAAGATACCTCTTACTATACATGCTTAGCATCATCTTCATGTACCTATCTATATAAAATAAATAAAATTACTAAAACTGAAGATTTAAACAAAGATATCTATGAGTTAACTTCATATGATCTCTTAAAAGGTTATCTAGCTACAACCTCTGGTACTAAACAAATAAATACTAATAATCAAACAAATTACATATACTATGGAGATAATCCTCATAACTATATCTATTATAATTGTACTAACGAAGAAGATAAAAATACCTGTGAATTATGGCGTATTATTGGTACTACACTAGATAAAAATACTGGTAAATATCTTACTAAAATAATAAAAGATACTAGTATACCTTCATCAACATATGATTCTTCATCTAATAAATGGTCTACATCAACTATTAATAAATATCTAAATGAAGAATATAAAATTAATAGCATAAGATTTCTTGAAGAACCAACTATTAATCAAGAAATGATAAAAGGTAATATTCTAACTCTTGATAAAATAACTTACCTAGATACCAATGAAAAGGTCAAAGTATTCTTAATGAACTTATCAGATTATATCTTATCATCATCTTGTACTACTGAATTAACTTCTTCATGCTTAAATAACAACTGGTTAAATAGTGGAGAAAAAACTATGACTATGACTGGTGTCACAATAGAGTCTACCATAACTAGCGAAGAACCAACTACCGAAGATGACTTAACCACAAGTGAAAATACTACTATTACAAATAATCAAATAGTAGCAGTATCCGCATCCATTGAATCCCTTCCAGTAGACACCACTCTAAGTATTAGACCTGTTATATATCTAAAATCAAGAACCCTTGTAGTATCAGGTACCGGCTCCCTAGAAGATCCATACATTATAAAATAACAAATTAGAGCAATTTCACAAGTTGCTCTTTTATTTTACCCAAGAATTATGATATCATATATATAAGGATGTGATACATATGAAAAAAGTAATACTTGTAGATGGTAATAACCTAATGTTTAGAAGCTATTATGCCACTCTCTACTCAGGTAGTATGATGACAAATAAAGAAGGCTTTCCTACTAATGCCTTATTTGGCTTCGTAAACATGATGAATAAAATAATTAATGAAGAGTCCCCTGAATACATCATGGTAGCTTTTGATATTGGAAAAACTTTTCGCCATGAAAAATATGATTATTATAAAGGTAAACGTGATGAAACACCAGATGACTTAAAGAAACAATTCCCAGTAGCTAAAAAAATTCTAAATGCTATGGGTATTAAATATTTTGAATTAGCAGGATATGAAGCTGATGACATTATCGGCACTTTCGCCAAAAAAATAGATGAAGAGCCTGAGTTTGTTGGTACTATAGTAAGTAGTGACAAAGATTTACTTCAACTAATAAGTGATGACGTTGACGTTAAACTCCTAAAACAAAAAGATTACATTCGTATGAACAAAGAAGTTTTCTTTAATACTTATGGTTTAGAGCCTCCTCGTATGGTTGATCTAAAGTCTCTCATGGGAGACGCCTCTGATAACATTCCTGGAGTCAAAGGCATCGGAGAAAAAACAGCTATTAAACTTCTCCAAACTTATCATACCCTAGATGGCGTCTATGAAAATCTCAATTCAATCAAAGGAGCTAACCATGATAAACTAGAACGTGATAAAGAAATGGCATATATGTCATATGATATAGCTACAATATACCGTGAAGTTCCTATTGATACCTCATTTGATAATATCAAATATAACCATGAAGATACTGAAGAACTAATCACAATCTTTAACGATTTAGATTTTCATTCTCTTCTAAAAAGAACAACCAATCATACTCAAAAAGAAGAAGCCATCTCTTATCAAATAGTAACAGATCCTAGCACCATCTCCCTAAATGCTGATGTTTCACTAGATCTAGAATTAGATAATGATAATTATCATAAAGCTAATATCCTTGGACTAAGTATCTATAATGATACCACTAAAATATATATTAAAGGTTCTGACTTAACTAACACTGATTTCTTAAAAAATATCACCATATATACATACAATTATAAAAAACTGTATTCCGTATTTACCAGAAATAACCTCTATGTACCAGCATGTTCCTTTGATACCATGTTAGCAGCTTACTTATTAAACTATTCCCTAAAAGACGACCCAGCATACCTAGCAAATTCACTAAATTACAACATACCATTATATGATAAAAAAGAAGAGAATCCTGAAGTTAATCAAAAAAGAAGCATCATGATAGCAAAATTCATTCATGAAACAGTTAGTAAATTAAAAGATGAATTAATCGAAAATGATGCTCTAGATTTATTCAATAATATTGAGCTTCCCTTATCAACAGTATTAGCCAAAATGGAATTAAATGGTATATCTATAGATAAACAAATACTTGAAGATATGAAAGAAGATATCAAGATAAAAATGGAACTAATCAGTAAAGATATCTATAACTTAGCAGGTCATGAATTTAATATCTCATCACCAAAACAATTAGGAGAAGTTCTCTTTGATGAACTAAAACTTCCCCATGCAAAGAAAAACAAAACTGGCTATGTAACTGATGCTAATGTTTTAGGTAAACTAATTGAGTACCCCATCGTAAAATCAATTCTTGAATATCGTCTATTAAGTAAACTATACACAACATATCTTGAAGGCATAATTAATACAATATCTCCTGATGGTAAAATTCATACTATCTATACTCAAGCTATAACAAGAACAGGCCGTTTATCATCAATTGAACCTAATCTTCAAAATATTCCTGTAAGAAATGAATTTGGTAAACTAATTAGAAAAGCCTTCATCCCAGAACCTAATTCTCTCATCATGTCATCAGATTATTCACAAATAGAATTAAGAATATTTGCTCATTTATCTAATGTCCCAGAATTACTTGATGCTTTCAATAATCATCTAGATATACATACAAAAACTGCTATGGATATCTTTAAAGTCCCAGAATATGCTGTAACTAAAAATATGCGTCGTCAAGCAAAAGCTGTTAACTTTGGTATTCTTTACGGAATTAGCCCCTATGGCCTTGCCGAAGATTTAGGCATTTCCCCAAAAGAAGCTAAATCATTTATAGAAACATATTTCATGACTTATCCTGGTATCAAAGATTATATGAATAAAGAAATTGAAGAAGCTCATAAAAACGGTTATGTTAAAACTATCATGAATCGCAAAAGAACTATCGAAGAATTAACTAGCTCCAATTACATGCAAAGAAGTATGGGAGAACGTATGGCTCTAAATACACCAATTCAAGGTAGTAGTGCTGATATTCTAAAAAAAGCTATGATTGAAATAGATGAAGCATTCACTAAAAATAATCTAAAGAGTACCATGCTCCTTCAAGTACATGACGAACTTATCTTTAATGTTATAAATGATGAAAAAGATATCGTTGAAAAACTAGTTAAAGATATCATGGAGCATACCATCAAATTAAATATCCCTCTTGAAGTAGATATTGAATTTGGTACTAATTGGTATGATGCTAAATAAAACTTAATACTTGAAAGTGAGAAGTTAAAAAATGCAAAATATTGGTAAGTAGAATTAAAAAGAACAAATAAAATAACTGAAGAAAACCAACATGAATTAGAAGAAAAATACAAAAATATATAAAAATATGTAATGTATTAATATTTTCTTTCTATAGATATGTGCTAGAAATTAAATAACGGCAATTATAATAAATATTTAAAAGAAAACAATGCCATTAATAAATTTTAATTTATATAAAAGGAAGTGATATCTATGCCAGAACTACCTGAAGTAGAAACCGTAAAAAATGGCCTAAAGAAAAAAGTAAAAGGAAGAAAGATATTATCATGTCGTGTCTTATGGCCCGGTATCATCGCATACCCAGATAAAGAAACATTCATAAAAGAGATAGCTAATCAAACTATCAAAGATTTATCTCGTAGAGGAAAATTTATAATCTTTCATCTAGATGATTATATCCTCATCTCTCACTTAAGAATGGAAGGTAAGTACTTTATCAAAGAAGAATCTATTCCCTTAACAAAACATGATCATGTCATATTTAATCTAGATAATCATGAAAATCTTATCTATAATGATACACGCAAATTTGGCAAAATGTATCTCTTAAAAGAAGATGACACCATCAATAATCCTTTAACTAAACTAGGTAAAGAACCATGGGACGAAGAATTAACTATTTCTTACTTAAGAGAAAAACTAAATAAAAAGAAAGCCATTAAAACTCTTCTTCTAGATCAAGAAATAATTACTGGTATAGGTAATATCTATGCTGATGAAATCTTATTCTTATCACACATAAATCCTGAAGAGTATGGCTCTAATCTAACAAATAAAAATCTCTCAAATATCATCAAATACACTAAAGAAATATTAGAGAAATCTATCTCTCTCGGAGGTTCTACTATTCATTCATATGCTGCTGTCGATGGAGTAACTGGCCATTTTCAACAAGAATTATTAGTCCATGGTAAAACAGGAGAGCCTTGTCCTAATTGCAAAAACAAAATAATTAAAATAACCGTAAATGGCCGTGGTACATATTATTGCCCACATTGTCAAAAATAGAATAGAGGTATCATATGAAATATATCGCATTACTAAGAGGAATAAATATTAGTGGTAAAAATAAAATATCTATGCCAGAACTAAAAAAACTCTTGGAAGAAAATAACTATCAAAATGTATCTACCTATCTCAATAGTGGTAACATTATCTTTGAATGTAATACAAATATAAACAAACTATTATGGATAATATTCACACCCTTATAGAAAACAAATTTCTTCTTCAAATACCAGTCTATATTATGACAGATAAAGAATTAGAAAATATCTTAAATAATAGTCCAAAGTGGTGGGGTAGTAGCAATAAAGAAATATATGATAATTTAATATTTATAATTCCCCCAACTAAATATGAAGAAGTATATAACACTATCGGTTCACCTAAAGAAGGCCTTGAACTAATAGAAGAATACAATAACTGTGTATTTTGGTCATTTGATCTAAATAATTATAGAAAATCTAATTGGTGGGTTAAAACAGCTAGTACTGATATAAAAGATAAAATAACCATAAGAACTGCCAATACCATGAGAAAAATATTAGAAATATGTCAAAAATAAATAAAAGAAAGTGATATCATGCATGAAATGAAATTAAGACCCAAGTACTATGACTTTATCTTAAATGGTACTAAAAGAATAGAAATAAGATTAAATGATGAAAAAAGACAAAAAATATCTCTTGGAGATAAAATAAGATTTCATAAAGATCCAGGTGCCTTAGAAGAATATTTTGACACCACTGTTACAGGACTACTTAGATATAATACATTTGAGGAATTGTTTAAAGATCATGACATCACCATTCTAGCGGATAAATCTCTAACTAAAGAAGAATTATTAAAAGTACTAGAAGAGTTTTATCCAAAAGAAGAACAAACTAAATATGGTGTATTAGGAATTAGAATAGAATTACTCTAGTTCCTTTTCTTATCTATATTTAAATACCAGTCTCCTCAATAAAAAATATCATAAAGTCATATAATTATAGTGTACTCAAAGTGTCATCTATGATATAATTGAATAAAGGTTGAAAGGTGAGAAAATGACAAATAAAACTTTAAAAGAAATAATTCTACAAATAAAAAAATATAATTTAAAAGATTGCTTTGAAAGTGAACAAGAATTTAAAGGATGGCTATCAGAATTAAATGACATTCAAATAGATAACTTTCTTAAATTACATATAAAGCGTACTTGTGTATCAAATATACCAAATGTCTTAATTGATAAATATATGTTATCAAAGAAAGACTATACTAAAAGGATTGAAGCAATTTCTAAGATTCAAAATGCTGATGGTTATATACCTTCACTAGAAAGTACATTAGTAAATAAAAGATTTATTGATAGCAAATATTATTATGAAGATATTGATATGTTATCTAAAGCAGAATCAGTAAAATGTGTCTTAATAGCATTAGACAGTGAAGAATTTAATACTAGTCCATATCATCAAGAGGACATGAAACTTATAATAGAAGCAAAAGATGTTTGTAAATATGAAGATGCTTTTGGAGAAGAGTTTGATCGTAGTTTTGAAGTAGAAGAAGCCCTAACTATTGTTGCTTGTAACAAAGATTCAATTAATAGTCCATATCATGAAGAAGATATGCGCTTGATTGCTGAAACTGGCAGTAAATGTTTGAATACAAATGATTCTTATTATGAAAGTGGTCTAAATAATTTAGCGATAAATAAAGTATCTTTAAAAGACAAATATCATCGTGAAAATATGAAGTTACTAGCTGAGCATCCTGAATTAGATATTATGTTATATAACATTATGACTGATGAAGTTATTGTAAAATCTAAAAATTATAGAATGGAAATCGAAGCCATATGCTCTGCTAAAAGTTTAATGAATGCTTTAGCCCTTTACTATTACATTTATAATCCACGTGACAAATATCAAAAAGATTGCTATAATGATGAAATTTTCGATACATATCGTTATAATTATTCACATAAATGTATGCCAAATACTATGTATATAAGAACACTACGTATTTTTGATAGTGCTATGTATACCGTTGAAACATATCCTGTTAATAAATGCCCTGATTGTAGTGATAGCCATCCAAATGATAAAACAAATAGAATAAAATATAATATGCTAAAAGAAGAAGAAGAATATAAATATCTACGTGGTATTGAAATAATTAAAAATACCCAAGATGACATTGTATTACATATAGTATCTCTTCTAATGAACCCTAGCTTTTATCTAAATTCATCATATGAAAAAGATATTGAATTATTATTATCTACTTCCAATGAATATTTTGATTCACTATACGAATATATGAATGATCCTATTTTCATGATGAATCAACACCATAATTATGCTGCTTCATTAATTGCCAAATCTAGAAATAGAGAAAAAATCCATCTTTTAGCAGAAATAATATTTAAAGATAACGAAGTACCAAATGAAAATATTTTATTCGATCTAAATTATGTATTTAATATGGATGATTCTCTTCTTGAAGAAAAAAGTATGAAATTAAAAAAGATATTATTTTCAAATACAATGAGTAGTGAAGAACATAAACGTCAATTATTAAATTTTGATATTGAAAAACCTAATCCTGAAATAGTTGATAGTGTTGGTATATTTATGGATAATGTCTTAGAGCATTCCGACGATGATGAATTAATAATTCCAACTCAGGATGAATATCCCACTAAAAACAAGAAGAATAATCCTATCAAAAAACTAGTAAGAAAGATATTTAAACAAAATAATCAAAAATAATTATCAAAAGTATCACAAAATGATGCAAACACCTAAATAGAGCATCTTATAAAGTGATACTTTTTAAATATTACATAAGTATCTTCCTTAAATCACCAAATTTATGATATAATACTTATATAAATAAATGAATTAAAGGTGTAAATATGGATTATAGTGTAAAAATAGATGAATTTGAAGGACCACTAGATTTACTTCTTCATCTAATCAAACAATCTAATATAAATATTCAAGATATTGATATATCAGTTATTACTGCTCAGTACCTAGATTATATCAACAAGATGGATGAATTAAACATAAATGTAGCAGCATCTTACCTAGTAATGGCTGCTGAATTAATGGAAATAAAATCCAAATCATTACTTCCTCGTACTGAAGAAGAATCTCCTGAAGAAGATGATGAAGAAGTATCAAAAGAGAGTCTTATCAACAAACTAATTGAATATCAAAAATATAAAGATATGACCACTACTTTTAAATCTCTTGAATCAAATCGTCAAAAAATATATATCAAACCTCCTGAAAAATTATCTAATTATATAGATAACACTATTACTAATGATGGAGATACATCTATTGATGATCTAGTTAATGCCTTTAAAGGCTTTCTAGAAAGACTAGATCGTGAAAAACCAATAACTACTAAAATAACTAATAAAGAGTATAGTGTTAAAACTAGAAAGCAAAGTTTAAGAAAACTTCTAAAAGAACGCCCACGTGTAAAATTTACTGAGCTTTTTGAAGAAACTAATACTCCATATATCGTTGTAACTTTCTTATCGATCTTAGAAATGACTAAAGAAAAAGAAATAGCCCTAAGACAAGATGGAAATTTCAAAGATATAATTATTGAATCCGAGGTGAAACAATGAAAGGAATAATTGAAGGACTACTGTATGTCCAAGGTGATCAAGGCTTAACTATTGAAGAAGTTTCTAATATCCTAGAAATATCTGAAGAAGAAGCTAAATCACTAATTTTATCTTTAAAACAAGATTATATTGATGCTGATCGTGGCCTTCGTATTAACTATCTAGGTAATTCCTTTAAATTAACCACCAAAGAAGAGCATCGTGAATACTTTCAAAAATTACTAGAAAATCCTAAAAACAACACTTTATCAAATCAAGCCTTAGAAACTCTTGCTATAATAGCATATAATGAACCAATCACAAGACTTGATGTCGATGAAATGCGTGGTGTTGACTCTGTCTATGTCATGCGAAGATTACTAGCTAAAGGACTAATCAAAGAGTGTGGCCGTAGTGATAAACCAGGTCATCCAATCCTCTATAAAACTACTGATGAATTTCTAGATTATTTTGGATTATCAAGTAAAGAAGATTTACCAAAAATAGATATCCTTGAAGAAGCTAATAATGAAGATAAAGATTTATTCAAATCAACATATAAAGAACAAGTATAAATAAAAAAGAATAAAAAGGAGCATTCATATGAACATTATAGATATTATTAATAAAAAAAGATTAAAACAGTCTCTTACAGATGAAGAATTAAAATATGTAATTGATGGCTACTTAAGTGGAGAAATTAAAGATTATCAAATGTCATCACTATTAATGGCAATAGTATTAAATGGTATGGAAAATGAAGAGATATTCTCTCTAACTAAATACATGGCCAATTCCGGTGATATTTTAGACTTATCATCTTTAGGAACAAACGTTGTTGATAAACATTCTACTGGCGGAGTAGGTGATAAAACTACTTTAATTATTACCCCAATTGTTGCATCATGTGGTGTTAAAGTAGCTAAAATGAGTGGCCGTGGTCTAGGTCACACTGGAGGAACTATCGATAAATTAGAGTCAATCCCTGGCTTCAATGTCAATCTAACTGAAGAAGAATTTATAAACCAAGTAAACGATATTTCCGTAGCTATCACCAGTCAAACAAAAAATGTTGCTCTAGCTGATAAAAAAATCTATGCCCTAAGAGATGTAACCGGTACCGTTGAATCAATTCCTCTAATAGCATCTTCCATTATGAGTAAAAAAATAGCGCTAGGTGCTAAAAAACTAGTTCTAGACGTTAAAGTAGGATCAGGAGCTCTTATTAAAAATATAAAAGATGCTACTAAATTAGCCAAGCTAATGATATCTATAGGTAAACAAAATGGTATCGAAGTAGTATGCATCTTAACAAATATGGATATTCCTCTAGGAGCTAATATTGGTAATTCTCTCGAAGTAGAAGAAGCCATCAAGATCCTAAAAGATCATCACAAAAGTAATCTAACTGACTTATGTATAGAGTTATCTACTGAAATGGTTTCCCTAGGATTAAACATATCTCTAGAAGAAGCTAGAAACAAAGTTCTAGAAGTTCTTGATAACCAAGCTGCCTACCAAAAATTCCTAGAATTAATAGAAAGACAACATGGTGACATAACAAAACTTCCTCATGCTACTAAAAAATATGAAATAAAATCTATGACTACTGGATATCTTACTGATATAGATGCTTATAAATTAGGTATCCTCTCAATGTCTCTCGGAGCAGGCCGTAAAAATAAAGAAGATACTATCGATTATAGTGCTGGTATCATTATTCATAAAACCATTAATGATTACATAAATGAAGGTGACGTTATCATGACTCTATATACCAACAAACCAGTTAACTCAATAGATAATACAATATTTAAAATATCTCCAAATAAAATTAAAGATCCAAAATTAATCTATGAAATTATAAGATAAGTAAGAAAAATATAAATTTCTTACTTTTTAATTGCACAAATTCCTAGCTATGATATAATAATACATATACAAAAAGCACACATAGGGTTCTAAATAATACTTATAGAGTTAAAACTATTATAAGTATAATATTCAATATATAATAAACGATTTGAATGGGGGATTATCATGAAAAAAGAAGAGTTAATTAAATTAAAAGAAAAAATTAATCAATTATCTATAGAAGAAGAAAAATTACGAAACTTATATTTAAGAAAATTATCATCAGGAGAATTATATGGTCCAATGCCAGGATATTCCAGTATAGATAAGCCATGGTTAAAATGTTTTAATAATGATTCTATTAATGCTCTAATAAAGTATGAAGATAAAGACATTAGTATGTATGAACAATTATATAATTATGGAATTAATCATTTAGATGACATAATATTAGAGTATCTTGGGAACGAAATTACTTATAGAGAATTATTAGACAATATTGATAAAACAGCAATTGCACTTATTAATGCCGGTGCTTCACATAATGATATAATTCCTATTATTTTACCTAATTGCCCAGAAGCAAGATATTTAATCTATGCTTGTAGTAAAATAGGAGCAATACCAAATCCTATTATGCCAACAATTAATTCAAAAGATTTACTAAATATTATAGAATCCACAAAATGTAAAAAAATATTTATAATGAATGGCCTACTAGATAATTATGATGAAACCTTAAAAAATAAAATAAAAAGTTTAGAAACTGTAATAGAAATTAATCCATTAAGAAACTCAAATGGTTTATATAAAATGTTGTATTTATTAAATGGAAAAAAGAATGATCAATTTGATTTATTTTTAAATCAAAATAATATGTCAAATTATATACCAGAAAATATTTTAAAAAGTGATATTGCTTTAATAGAACAAACAGGAGGAACAACAGGTATAACTACTAAAGGAGTAGTAATTACAAATAAAAATGTTTATGCATCTAATTATCAATTGTCTAATGGGGGCTTTAATTTTAATGAAGGCGATTCTATTCTTGATATATTATTACCATCAATATCATACGGAGCTGCATTTGAACATTTAACTCTATGTAATAATATTAAAAATTACATGGTTCCTATTCTTGTAAAGAAACAAATTAATAAGTACATATCAAAGTATAGACCAAATCATATTATGATGGGACCAATCCATTTTGAATTCATCTCTAAAGATAAACACAAAAGAAATTGGCATTTTATTAAAAATATTGTTTCAGGAGGGGATGAAATGAGTCTCACTTTGGAACAATCAGCGAATAACAAGTTAAGAAAAAATAATTCCCAAGTTGATTTAGAACAAGGTTATGGCGAATCGGAATGTTTTGGAGCTTGTGCGTGCAATCATCAAAACATAATTAAAAGTGGTAGTGTTGGCATCCCCCACTTGTTAACAACTATAGCTGCTTTTAAATATGATGAAACTCTTGATGACTATACAACAGACGAAGAATTACCACTTGGAGTAGCAGGGGAATTATGTATAAATGGTCCAACAGTAATGAAAGAATATTTAAATAATCCTAAAGCTACTTCGCTAGTATTAAAAAAACATTCTGATGGAACTATATGGCTACATACAGGAGATATTGGATACATAGATAATGAAGGATATGTATATATAACAGAAAGAATTAAAGATTTAATTTTCAGAAATGGTTTTAAAGTATCTCCTAAAAAAATTAATAATACCATAAAAGAAAAATTTAATGATTATATAGATATATCATTAGTTCTAGGTATCCCTGATAAAATAGAAAGAAATGTACCAGTAGTTTTCATAAAATTAAAAGACAACATCGAACAAGAAAATACCATAAAAGAAATAAAAAACTTTATATTCAACAACTTTAAAGGTATCGAAGAAATAAAAGAAGTAGTAGTTTTAGAAAATATTCCAAGAACTTCTGCCGGTAAGATTGATAAAAAACAAGTAAAAAAAGAATACCTTGATGCAAAAAAAGAAAATAGTAATAAAACAATAAAGAAACTACTGATAAAAAGGAAAAAGTAGTTCCTTTTTGTTAATGTTAATGGTATAATTATATAAAATAAGAGGAGTTGGTATTTGGTGTTTAGCTTTGCATTTAATTTATCAAGTTTTATATTTTTATGCTTAATCGGAACAGTGTATTTTTGTAGAAAAAAAGTTCCAAGTGAGGAAAATAATATATACAAAAAAATAATAGCTACTTCGTTTTTCGGAATGTTTATAGATTTATATGGATATATAGTATTAAAAATAAGTGATAATCCACAAATAAGTATAAATATATATATAGCTAAATTGTATTTGATTTATTTCTTCCTATGGATAACTTTTTTTAAAGATTATATGGTTATAGTTACTACAAAAGATCAACAAAAATTAAAAAAATCACGTATATTATCATTAATAGTTTTTATAATCTTTGTATCATTAAATCTATTATTCCCAATCAAAATAATTGATAATGATGGTTTAATATATTCTACTGGCATAGCTGTCTTCATTTTGTATTTTATTGTTGGTATACAAATATTGTATATTATATATTTACTGATTAAATATGCTAAGAATACAACTTTTAATCAAAAAATTCCCTTATGCGTTTTTCTTATTTTAGGAACACTAGTAATGTTTATACAATTTATGTATCCAGAAATATTGCTAATAACAGCAACAGAATGTATTATAACTTGTTTAATGTACTTTACAATAGAGAACCCTGATATGAAATTACTTAAAGAAATGCATGAAGCTAAAGAGATAAGTGATAATG
>CAJJKI010000009.1 GCA_905188025.1 uncultured Eubacteriales bacterium
GGGAAACGGTAAAAAATAAACGGTAATTTAATTTAGGGCTTATTTTTCATACCCGAAGGGTCGAGGGTTCGAATCCCCCTCTCGCTACCATGAAAAAATTTGTTCGAACTTTTCGAGCTTTAATAAAAAACTGATTCAAAAATGGATTAGTTTTTTTCATTTAAGAAGACTATTTTATATATCAAACTTTATAACTGGCATGATAAAGATGATATATTAATATAGTTAATGATATATAGGAAGATAATATTTTAGATGATGGCATTAAAAAATTAAAATTGAGTAAAAAATATTTTTGAGAAATAGGTATTTACACGTTAATTAATTTGTGTTAAAATATACAATCAACAAGGAGAGTAATATGAAAATCATAGAATTAAAAGAACAAGAATCATTAGAAGTTATTGAAGTAACGAATCATGTAGTATTTCATAAGCTTCCTAATCCAGCAACTGGCGAAATAGAAGGTAATAAAACTGAAACCGTTGAAAGACAAAGAATTCAAACGAAAATATTTACTGACGGAGAAATTGAAAAAGAAAGTGAAGAAACAACTCAAAACATTGAAGAATACTATATAGGTAAAAAGAAATATAAACATGGTGTAGATACTTTAAAAACAAAAAAAATATACTTCAAAAATTATAGTTATGTTATTACTTATCTAATTGCAAATGAATTTATGACTATAGGAAATGTAAGTGGATGGTTTGATATTGTCAAAGATGTATCTATATATCTTCAAAATTCAAAAGACAAAAAAGCATTAAAATGTGCAAAACAAGCAGTTAAAGAAATCACAAATTGCAATAATGGTGTTGATTATTCTACTCTATTTGAAACACTATTTTCCAAAGGAAAAGAATTACAAAGAATTAAAACAAAAAAGATTTCGAAAAATGTATATAGTTTAAAAAAACAAAGTAGATAAAATTATAAATAAGGGCTAGTTAAAGACTAATAATAAGGAACACTATGCTCTTTTTTAGTAGTTAAAAGTAAATAAGCCGCCTTACTAAAGTTTTAAAATTATGATATTATAGTCATAGAAATTAGTTATTTATTAGCTAATTATATAATTTCAAAAGAAAAGGTAAAAGGTATTAAATCTTTAGAAAATGTGCTAAATGATTTTTTGAATTAAATGATACTGTGTTGCTAATTTAACAAATAATACAGTTAACAAAAAAACTATAAATCAGCTAAATTTAAAGCCAATTTATAGTTTTTATTTTTATCATAAATAAATTAATTATTGTAAGAAATTATAACATTGTCATTACCAGTTTTCTCAAATAAAGCAAAATTTTCATCATCATATATAACCTTATAATTGCTATTAGTATTTAGTACTGGATAAAATGGATTATTCTTTTTATATATTAAAGCATGAGTTATTTTATAAAATTCAAACTTTTCTTGATATGTTCCAACAATATATTCATAATCATCAAAAATATCATAATTAAATCCACTGAATTGCTTTGTATATAAGTCAGCTCTTGAATCAATAAAGACAGGAATATCATTAAAAACCAGATAACTACCAAAATTATAATCATTAAATAATCTAATTTCATCAACATTTAAATTCTTTTTTATATATTTTACAGCCTCTACCGGATATAATTCCTTATTTACCAAATCACCTTTTGCTTGATATTTAAATAATAGTCCAGACCCAATAATAACAACCGCAAAACTAATCACGATAACTACACGTTTATTAAAGAATCCTAAAAGCATCTTGTCTACATTGAAATTAAAATTAGCCAAAAACATAGCAAATACTCTTGCAAAGCAAATTGTACCAATAAGTGCTAGTAAAGACATATGTCTAATAGAAAATACTGACATTAATACAAGTCCACAAATCATAAATAAATCTCGTAATTTAATTTTTGATATAATAGCCAAAAATAATGTTTCTCCAGCAATAATAATAGTAAATGGACTATTTATCCAGGTAAGCATTTGATGCTCTTGAATATACTTCTGAGAGTTTCCCATCATCGTTTTAATCAAATAAGTGTAAGGTGTATCACCAATCGGAGTCATTAAACCAGTTAACAAGCTAAGTATCATCACCACAAATAAAAGTTTAACATTATCGTTTTTCTCAAGAACAATCTTCTTTTTTAAGAATTTCTCTAGTTTGTTATCATGAAGTTTAATTTTTTCACATACCAAAGCTACTAAATATTCTACCAAGTAGGGAAGATATAAAATAAAATAAAATGGCCATACCGCTACATGAATATTACATAAAGCTAACGAAATCAGTAAAAGACCACCCAAATATTTCTTTTTTCCTTTCTTTAAAAAGCTTTCCATAAAAAATATCTGTAAAGCAAATAGAATAAAACTTATGAGTTGCGCCCTAGCTGTTACAAAGCCACTAATTGCAAGAGTACAAATAAATGTTGCAAATGCTGCCACTAGTTTACTTTCACATACAAAGTTGTTTGTCTTAAAAACTATTAGAAGTAAAATCATCAAAAATATAATTGAAGATACATACATTCCCATAAGACCAAATCCCTTGTAGATAATAAAAATCAATACGTCATATAACCAATGTGGATAACTATAAGCAAGTCCTGCATGAAAAGAAAAATGATCCATCATATCAATACCATTATTTAGTATAAGTTCACCAATCTTAATAGTGTAAAAAGTATCATTTTGTAAACTTTTTCTAACAACACCAATTGCCAAAATACATATCCAAATCATGAATAGTTTATAAAATTTTTTTCCTAATTTTTTCTCTTCTTCCAAAGAAATTTCTTTTCTAGTTTTTTTCTTTTTCTTCATTCTACCACCAAAGAAAATATACCATATAATTATATTTTTTTCAACTAACTATACTTTTTTTAGACACTTATAATTATTAAAATTAAGGTAATGATTTCTTTACATAGTATACATGTTGTAAAGTTACATAAATGATATTAACTACACTAGCTAGTATAAATCCCCAAATTCCCATAAAGTTAACGGAAATTATTAAAACTACATTCTTGATAATAGCCCCAATCAAAGTACCCATCATTGCTTCTTTAGCCATATTAACAGCCTGCAAATATGAAGTTAATGGTCCCTGAATATAATAAAGTAAGAAAAATGGTGCCACTATCAAAATGTAATTACTACCAAGTTCAGTATTGTAAACAAATTTAAGTAATTGTCCAGGAGCTATCATGAAAATACTTGTGAAAAAAATACCCATCCCCAAAGACACTAATAAAGCCTGTTTTAATTTTTTCTTAACATATTGATAATCTTTTTTTCCATAACTATTTGCAATAACAGGAAGTAACGCCGTAGAAATTGCCATTGTAAAAAAAGAAGGAATTAACAATAGTGAATAAACATATCCAGTAATTACTCCATATTCACTCATCACATATTGATTACTATATCCCAGCTTTACCAAAACAAAAGTAAGAATAATAGGCTCCAAAAAATATGATATTGATCCAATAAGTCTACTTCCAGTAGTAGCAAGTGAAATATTTAAAACATCTTTTAATATATCATTTTTAATCTTAAAATCTTCTATATTTATTTGCTTGTTAGGAATAAATAAAATAAGGCATATCGTTGAAGATAACTCACTAGCAACATTAATTAAAACAACTCCCAGTACAGCCTTACTAATCCCATAAACTAATAGTTTAGGTATTACTAGTATAATTAATAAAAGACGCACAGTTTGTTCAGTAACGTTAGATATTACATATGGTGCCATTCTTTCCTTACCGTAAAAATATCCTTTTAAAATATTTGAAATACATATAAAAGGTAAAGTTAACCCAATCCCCATAATAGGATAGTAAGCTGCTTCATTATGTAGTAAATTATTTGCAATAAAAGGTGCTAGTATGATTAGAACAATCATCAAAAGAAAATTATATCCTACACTAATAGGAACTAGTGGCAAAATAATTCGCTTACTGTTACCTTTTTCTGCTATAAGTTTACTAATTGCTGTAGATAACGACAATGTACAAAGAGTAATAAACAAATTAAAAGTAGGTAAAACCAGCATATATAAGCCAATTCCTTCATCGCCAATAACTCTTGTTAAAAAAATTTTTATTACCATCGCTAATAACTTTGTAATTCCTCCGCCTAGTATTAAAACAACTGTTGACTTAATAAATTTATTTTTCATAATAAATTATATGATTTATTAAAATATTTATTTATATTTGTGATATAATTAAACAAAAGGAAAGTGATAAATATGTACCATTTTATCGGTATTAAAGGAGCAGGAATGAGTTCCCTTGCTGTAATTATGAAACAATTAGGATATTCAGTTGAAGGAAGTGATATTGCTAAGCATTTCTTTACTGAAGCTGAATTAATCAAAAATAATATCCCCATCATGACTTATGATGAAAAAAATATAACCAGTGATTTAACAATCATTCGTGGCCTATCCATTACAAGTGAAAACCCTGAGTTAATTGCTGCTAAAAAATTAAATCTAAAAATAATCGATTATAATGAAATGGTAGGCTTGCTTACTAAAGAATTTAAAACAATTTGTGTAGCTGGCTGTCACGGAAAAACAACTACAACTTCAATGATTTCTCATGTCCTAGACGAAATAGAGGGTATTAATTATTTAATAGGAGATGGTACTGGCCACGCCGATAAAAATAACAAATATTTTGCTCTTGAAAGTTGTGAATATCGTCGCCATTTTCTATCATATACTCCGTATTATGCTGTAATACTAAACATAGATCTTGATCATGTAGATTATTTCAAAGATATTAATGACGTAATATCAGCCTATGAAGAATATGCTAATTCAGCTACAAATATGGTTTTAGCATATGGAGATGATCAAAATATCAAAAAAATGCATCTCCATAAAAAAGTTGCTTATTTTGGCTTTGAAAAAACTAATGATATTATTGCTACCAATATAAATTATACTAAAGAAGGTACTTCATTTGACGTTTACATAGGAGAGAATTTATATGGTCACTTTGATTTACCAATATATGGTCGTCACCAATTAATTGATGCTCTTGCTACCATTAGTGTTTGTTACTATGAAAACATTAGTTCACAAGAAGTATCTACTCACTTAAAAACATTTACCGGAGCGAAAAGACGTTTTACAGAAACACCAGTCGGAGATAGTATTATTATTGATGACTATGCCCACCATCCAAATGAAGTAAAATCAACAATTAACGCTATCAAACAAAAGTATCCTGATAAACAAATAATAGCTATTTTTCAACCACACACATTTTCAAGAACCAAAGAATTTCAAGAAGATTTAGCTAAAGTACTATCTACTGCTACTGTTGCTTATATCATGGATATTCACCCCGCGAGAGAAAAACAAGAAGATTTTCCAGATATAACTAAAGATATTATTATCAGTAAGATGACCAATGGCTATCCTTTAACTATCAACGATGCTGAAGTATTAAATCAATATAGTAATGCTGTATTCATCTTTATGTCACCTAACGATGTATCATTCTTAGAGGACTCTCTCAAAGAGCTAAAAAGTAAAAAATAACAAAAAAATAAAAAAGTTTTACGAAAAAAAAGTAAAACTGTTTTTTTTTCGTAATAATATTATTGAGGGAGGAAAAAGAGATGCTAAAAAAATTTATTGTTTTACAGGATGGAATCAAAGAGTGTGGTAGTGCATGTTTGTTATCAATTATTCGTTATTATCAAGGAAATGTTTCTTTAAATAGATTACTTGAATTAACAAACACCAATAAAAATGGCACAAATTTTTATGATTTAAGTCAAGCCGCAAAGGAAGTTGGACTAAACTCTAAAGCCTATAAAATAGATGATATAAGTACTTGTTATGAAATGACAAATCCATTTATAAGTCAAGTTATTATAGATAACTATTACCATTTTGTAGTAGTGTATAAAATGAAAAATAATAAAATAACTATCATGGATCCTGCTAAAGGAATTATCACTATGGGATTGGACAAGTTTAAAAAGATATTTACCGGTAATATTCTACTACTTGAGCCATATAAAAAATTACCAAACTATCAAGAAAATAACTATCTCTTAGAAGTAATAAAAGAAGTTATCGAAGATAATAAAACCCTTATAATAAAACTATTATCTTTAACTATTGTATCTACAGTTTTTACTTGTTTATATAGTTATCATTTCAAAGTAATCGTTGATAATGTCCTAAATACTAGCAAATATAATCTTATGATCATAACGGTTATATTTATCATCATTCTCTTCTTAAAAAAAATAATTGACTTTTTACGAAATAATCTCTTGTTATATCTAAATCAAAAATTAGATTTATCCATTATAACTACAACAATAAATAAAATAATTTCCCTCCCTTATAGTTATTATAAGAATAAAACAACTGGAGAAATTATCTCAAGAGTAAACGATCTTTTATACATAAAGAATGTTATCTCTAAATTAATTGTAACTATATTTTTAGATTTCATTCTTGCTATAATTGTCTTAATAATTCTCTTTAGCATAAATACAACTATGACATTATTATTACTTTTAATAGCTGTTATCTATTTATTAATCTTCTTATCATACAAGAATAGCATTAAAGAAAAAACTAGTATTATTCAAGAAGATAATGCTAAAGTTAATTCTTTATTAGTAGAATCGATTAGTAGCTATGAAACTGTTAAAGGATTAAACCTTGAAAGACTATTCAAAAAGAAGATAAATAGAAAATACCTGTATACTATAAATGATCACATATCTTTAAGTAGACTATCAAATTCTGAAGAATTAATCAAAGATATATTTGAAGGTATTATTATCCTGTTCATTATTTATATAGGTTCAGCATCAATTATGGATGGCACTCTTACTATAGGTAGTCTCCTAACATATAATACATTGCTATATTATTATCTAAGTCCCATCAAAAATTTTCTAGATTTTTATAAAGAGATATACTATGTAAAAAATAGTATATCTAATATTAACAACATTTTAAATTATAAATGTGAAAGCCTAGACAAATCAAGTAGTTTAAATCTAGAAAATGAAATCAATATCAATCATATGAATTTTAGTTATACCAGTAAACTCAAAAATTTATCTGATATAAATTTAAATATTCCAAAGAATTCAAAAGTACTAATACTAGGTTCATCAGGTAGTGGTAAATCAACACTCCTAAAAGTAATCTATAAGTACTATGAAATAGATAGGGGAAGTATCTCATTTGGCGATTATGATATTAATGATTTCACTGTAAATGATATTAGAGACAATATAACTTATATTTCACAAAATGAACTATTATTTACTGATACTATAAGAAATAATATTATCTTAGAACGTGATATTTCTAGTGAAAATTTTGTAGAAATATGCAATCTAACATATGTATCTGATATAGTTAAAGATAATCACTTATCATATGATTATCAAATAGAAGAATCAGGAGCTAATTTATCAGGAGGCCAAAGACAAAGAATTGTCCTAGCTAGATCGTTGCTTAAGAATTCAAAAATCATTCTAATAGATGAAGGATTAAATGAAATAGACATAAATTTAGAAAGAAAAATATTGAAAAGTATCTTTAGTAAATATCAAGATAAAACATTTCTTATTATCTCTCATCGTACAGATAATATGGATTTATATGATATGGTTATTACTATGGATTCTGGTAGTATAAAGAAGGTGTTAACTAGAAATGAATGATATTATAGATATTGAAATAATTCTAAAAAGAAAAAAGTATCCCAAAGTATATAGTATAGGTATTATCTTAATCGTTATTTTACTTATTATAACATATATAATATTTACTTATAAATATCAATCATACTATATAACCTATGGTAAAGTAGTGGATAATAAGTTAGAAGTATTAATGCCACTAGAAGATGCTAAGTATCTAAAAAGTAATTCATTAATTGAATTAGATAACAAGCCATATAATTACACCATTAACAGTATTTCTAATAATATAGTAGTAGATGCTTCATATAAAAATTATCAAGTATTCTACTTAAATATCAATAATTTATCCAATCTAAATAATTATGCTTATCAAGTGAAAATTCCTAAAGAAAACGAAATAATAGCTAAATATCTAAAAAAATATGTGTAAAGGAGAAAGATATATGGAATTAAATGAAAAAGAAATGTATCAAGTAAACGGAGGAATCGCTTGGGGAGTAGTAGCAGGCCTTGCCGCTGCTCTTGTATATATCGTTGGCTGCTTCAGTGGTTATACTAATCCAAGTCGCTGCAGTAATTAATTTGAAAAGGAGAGTGTAAATATGGAATTAAAACAAAACGAAATGGAAACAATTATAGGAGGAGGAATAACTTCTGCTTGGCTCAATGCTATATCAAAAGCAATAGGTGTAGTCTATGAATTAGGTAGACAAACAGGTAGTGCCATTAGAAGATTAGTTAATGGTAACTATTGCCCTCTAAACTAAATATAGAAAAGGCTTAACCAATAGCCTTTTTCTTTTTTTAGCCTTATCTATTGAAAAAAAATCTTATCTTTGTTAAAATATAATAAAGTAAGGTAGGAATTGGTATGACTAAGGATAAAAAAATAATCTTAAATATTTTACAAATTTTTATTATAATACTTCTTTATTATCTAGTAGGCAAGAATAGTATTTTTCTCTATGTCTTATCTTTAAGCTTATATCAAATATTTATATCTAGCTTTAGTCACTTATCATTTAAAAATAGTTTTGATAAATATCAAGATATTAAAGAGAAAAACACTTTTTTAAATATTTCTATATTTTCTATTAGTTGCCTTTCTTTAGCATTCATAATTTTAAGCATTTTAATAAGCGATATATCAAGCACTATTCTAAAAATTGAAGATATGTTTTTAGTATTTCTCTTTATGGGCTTGTCTATTATTAGCACCCCACTAAAAAATCTTTATCTTGACTATTTAAATTCAACTAAAAGAATCAAAAAGGCAAATATAATAGATAATTTATATTCATACTCTGAAATAATCTTGTTCATTATTTTGTCTATCTTGTTATTTAAAGTATTAGATATACCACTACATATTAAAAATGCCTTACTATATCTTCCAAAAATTTTAAGTATTTTATTATCTAGCATAGCATTCTTTCTAATAACAAAAAAAGATTATAGCAAAGCAACCATAAAAATATTTAAAAACACCAATAAATATTATCGTGAACTAAAAAAAGTGTTGACAAAAGATAATTATAAAAGTATCATTAATATAGTCAAAAATAGTTATTATTATATCTCTATAATTATTTTGTATTTAGTATTAAGTACTAGATATAAGTATGCTATTAATGTTATTGAAGAAGATATAACATTCATCTATTATTATTTATTAATGATAATTATCTCACTATCCAAAATAATAGTTCCATTAATAAATAATAGCGAATCATCCAAAACGTTAACTAATAAGTTATATTTGCGCTTAAAAATTATTTTACCAATTTCTATCATCCTAAGTATCATCTCTCCATTAATATGTAAAATAATTTTTAATGCTCCTGATAAATCAATTTACTTAGTAATTATCAACTTCATGATATTATTCCTCGCATTATATAATACAACAATTAATGAATTAAAAAATAAAAAACTATTATATGTATGTATATCTATAGGCATTATTACCAAATTATTAACCACAATTCCACTAATCAATGCCTTTTACCGTATGGGATATAATCTTATTTATGGTGACATTGTAAGTACCATGATAAGTCTACTTATACCAACAATTATTGGCTATATGTCATCATCAAATAAATCATCAAAAGGGGAAAAATATCTTGATAAAATTCTTAATATCTTCTATGAAAATATTATTCTTACCATTATTCTAATAGTCTTAGAATTTATTATCCCAATAACTACAAATAGTTATCTAAAATCAATATTATTAGTAATGCTATACCTATCAATTAGTTATGCATTCTTTAAAATAAAAAATAAATATTATAATGAATAGAAAAGAGGTTATTTATATGGAAAAAATATATGTATTTGGGCATCGTAATCCTGATACTGATAGTGTTACTGCAGCCATTACCTTGTCATATCTCAAAAAGAAACAAGGATACAATGCTGTTCCCGTAATTCTAAGTTCAATCAATAAAGAAACAGCATATGCCCTAAATTATTTCAAAGTAAAAGAACCAATGTTCTTAAATGACGTAAAATTAAAAGTAAAAGATTTAGATTACTCTAAAGGGTATATGGCTCCAACTGATATCTCAGTATATGAAGCTTACAAAAAAATGGAACAAGAGGGTATTAGTAAAATTCCTATCGTTGATAAAAATAAAAAAATTCTAGGAATCGTAAGCATGAAAGATATCGCTGAAGAATGTCTTTCAGGAGATTATTCAAAAATAGAAACATATTATAAAAATATTATGGCAACTATCGAAGGACAAAAGATACTTAAATATGATAATATTATCAAAGGTCGCCTAATCACTCCAGGATACCGTTCAACTACCTTTATTAATGAAGTAGAATTAAATGAAAATGATATAATTATTACTGGTAACCGTCATAGTATCATTGAATATGCTGTAAAATCAAAAGTAAAGTTAATAGTTCTTACTAATGGACAAGAAATAAACAAAGAATGGTTGGAATTAGCTAAAACTAACAAAGTAAATATCATTAAAACAAATTATAGCACTCTAGATACCATTAAAAAATTTAATTTTTGCAATAACGTAGAAACAATTATTAATACTGTCAAAATACATACCGTTAATGAAAATGATGATCTAAGTGAATTTATCTCATCAGCTGAAAAAATGAAATATACTTATTACCCAATTGTAGATAATAACAAGCATTGTTTAGGAATAATAAAATTTGCTAATGTAGGATACCATAATCGTAAAAAAGTAATTCTAGTAGATCATAATTCATATGAACAGTCAGCCGTAGGACTAAATGAGTCAGATATCCTAGAAATAATAGATCACCATAACATTTCAAATATTGGTACAACTCATCCAATAAACTTTAGAAATATGCCAGTAGGAAGTACTAATACCATTATTTATCTAATGTATAAAGAAAATAATATCAAAATACCTAAAGATATGGCTGGATTAATGCTATCAGGAATCCTTTCAGATACCTTGATTTTAAATTCACCAACTACTACAAACATTGATAAAGATGCAGTTAATAATCTATCACGTATTGCTAAAGTTGATTATAAAAAATATGGCTTTGATATGATCTCAGCAGGCACAAAACTAACAGGAAAAACTAAAGAAGAAATCTTATATACTGATTTCAAGAAATATCCTACTGATGAAGGACTAATTGGCTTAGGACAAATTTACACTACTAATATTGATGAAATAAACAAAGAACAAGCTGAATATATCAAAATGTTAAATAGTGTAACAAAAATGAATGAATATAAATTTATAGCCCTCTTTGTAACAGATATCATCAAAAGTGGTACATATGTATACTATAGTGATGGGGCTAAAGATATTCTTGAAAAAGCTTTCAATACTGAAATGGAGCAAGGTACTTACTTACCAGGAGTCCTCTCACGTAAAATGCAAATTCTTCCAAGTATCCTAGATATAATTGATTAACTAGATTAATATTTGATCTAGTTTTTTTCTTTTAATAACTTAATTATAGTGTGCATATTTATCATCGTGTTAACTTAGTAATCATATAAATAAAAAGATAATAAAATTACAATAAAAAGAAAAACTAAAATATATAATAAAATTTCTCTAAAATTGTATTTATTTTGCATATTCACTTGAAAAAAATCATGTATTTCGATATAATTACTAAAGAAAGAGGTGTTATATGATAGTATTATCAGTAAATGCAGGAAGTTCATCTTTAAAATTCCAAGCCTATGATATGCCAGAAGAAACAGTTTTAATTTCTGGAAACTTTGAAAGAATTGGAATGAAAGAAAGCTTCTATACAATGAAAATAAATGGTGAAAAGATTAAAAAAGAGGTTGAATTAAAAAATCATGAAGAAGCTCTTCAAATTCTAATGGAAGAATTAGTAGATAACCAAATAGTAGCTTCACTTGACGATATTAAAGCTATTGGTCATCGTATTGCTCAAGGAGGAGCATATTTTGACAAAGCAGTAGAAATGACTGATGAAAATATTAAGAAAGTTCGTGAGTTATCTAGTTTAGCTCCATTGCACAATCCAGCTGCCGTAAAAGGAATCAAAGCTGCTAAAAACGTTGTGCCAAACGCTCTTCAAACAGGAACATTTGATACAGCCTTCCATCAAACAATCGAAGAAGAAAATTATTTATATCCAGTACCTTATGAATGGTGTGAAAAATACCAAGTAAGAAAATATGGTTTCCATGGAACAAGTCATAAATATGTATCTACTAGAATGAATGAAATTTTAGGAAGATATAACACAAAACTAATTACATGTCACATTGGTAACGGTGCAAGTATTTCAGCCGTAAAAGAAGGTGTATGTATCAATACTTCTATGGGCCTTACTCCAAATGCTGGTTTAATGATGGGAGCTCGTTGTGGAGATATGGATGCTACAGTAGTTACTTACATGATGCGTGAACTAGAATGTACTCCAGAAGAAATGGATGATATTCTAAATAAACAAAGTGGACTACTTGGTATAAGTGGTATCAGTAGTGATTCACGTGATATTGAAGATGGTATGAAAATTGGTAATCCAAGATGTACATTGGCTCAAAAAATGTTTACTAATCGTATCATTGATTATATTGCTAAATACTATGTTGAACTAGGAGGTTGTGATGCTATTGTCTTCACTGCTGGTATTGGAGAAAACTCAATTCATACTAGAAGAGAAGTAATAGATGGACTTGCCGCTCTAGGAGTAAAAATAGATGAAGAAGCCAACGATTGTCGTGGCGTAGAAAGGTTAATTACAGCAGAAGATTCATCAATTCCTTGTTACATAATTCCAACTAATGAAGAATTAATGATAGCTAGAGATACATATTCATTGTATCAACAAAAAGAAAAAGAAAAAGAATTAATTGAAAATGAAATTATTTAAAGAAATATTAAAAGAAATAAAAAAATATAATTATATTGTAATAGCAAGACACATTGGAGCTGATCCAGACGCTCTTGGTAGTCAGTTTGCTCTAAAAGAATTAATACAATTAAATTTCAAAAACAAAAAAGTCTATGCAGTAGGTTCAATAGCCTCAAGATTTAGATTTATGGGTACTCTTGAACAAATAGATGAGGTTCCATTAGATGAATCCCTTTTAATAGTACTAGATACCCCTGATAAAAAACGTATCGAAGATATTGATGATTTAAGCGAATTTGCTAGTGTAGTTAAGATTGATCATCATCCTTTCGTAGAAAAATATGCTAATATTGAATATATTGAAGAGGCAAGTAGTGCTAGTCAATTAGTTTTCAAGTTTGCTCTAGAGAATAAACTAAAATTATCTCCAAAAATTGCTGAGAATATTTACTTAGGTGTAGTAGGGGATACTGATAGATTTCTTCATGACTATACAACAAAAGAAACATTTTCCCTAATAACAAAACTTCTTGAAATGACTAATATTGATTTCACTAAATTGTATGCGCCATTATATATGCGTCCATTAGCAGAAATAAAATTTCAAGGATATATCTATCAAAACTTAACTTTGACTGATAACAATGTTGCCTATATCAAGATAACTGAAGATATTATGAAAAAGTTTGAAGTTGATTCCGCTGCTGCTGGAAACATGATTAATGACTTAAAATTTGTTGAAGGAATAATAGTATGGTGCTTTTTCTCAGAAGATTCCAAAGCTAAAGTAATAAAAGCTAACATTCGATCTCGCGGTCCCGTAATTAATGAAGTAGCCGCTAAATATGGAGGCGGTGGCCATGCCTATGCTTCAGGAGCCCGTTTAAAAACTTGGGAAGAAGTAGGTAACGTAATTAAAGATTTAGATGAAGTAACAAAGAAATATCTTTCAAAATAACTTCATCTTTTTTCTTGTCAATACTTAGCATTTGTAGTATAATCAACTTAGGTGATAACTATGAATATATTTCTTCAAATTCTAATGGAATCAGCTATAGTTTTTGTAGCAGTATTCCTACTAAATTACTTTCTTTTCGTTAAAAAAAATAAAAAATTAAAAAAGAACGATATGCCTCTAGAACTTATTTACTTAGCCAATATTTATGATATTGATCCTAAAAAAATCAATTTTCGTCGTTTTCAATATACATATAGTTTAATCAATTCATTTATTATTACTACAACATATCTTTTAGTTATTTATCTTATAAAATCCATGATCATTAAAGTAGTAGTAGGGATAGTTATCCTAGTATTATTAATAATCATTTGTTATGGCCTTTTAGGAAAATACTATCAATCGCAACAATTAAAAAATAAAAATAGTGCAAAATAGTGCTATTTTTTTAATTTTAGCATATCCTAAACTGAGGAGTGATATAATGGCATACAAAGAAATAGTGACCAAAGCTGTCATCGGTAAAGGAAAAAAGAAGTATCATAATACTTATCAAATAACTACTGAACAAAAGCCATCAACTATTCTCGGCTGTTGGATCATTAATCATAATTTTTCGGCAAAAGAGAGCAACGGTAAAATTGTAATTAATGGTAGCTTTGATGTAAATATTTGGTATTCATATGATTCTGATACTAAAACTACTGTCATAACTAAAAAAATAGATTATATTGAGGAAGAAAAACTAACCGTAGAAAGTATGAATATTGTAAACAAAGACATCATAGTACGAAGCTTAAAACAACCTACATGTATCTCAGCTAAAGAAGATGGTAACACAATCAACATAGAAATAGAAAAAGAGCTAGGTCTTGAAATAATTGGCGACACTAAAGTAAAAATATCATCAGTTGATGAAGAAGAAACTTGGGATTTATTAGACGATGATAAAAAAGAAGATATCGATAATGTTAATCCCAACTATATAAACGAAGAGATCATCAAATAATCTCTTTTTTTCTAATAAGTTATAAGGAAAGATATAAACAAAATCATTGCATTTTAAATAGTTTTATTATACAATAATATCATGGAGGTTATATTATATGATTTATACTAGTAGTAGTGAAAATTTAAGAAGATTTGAAGAAGAGAGCAATTTTAAAGATAATCTAAGAAAGAAAGGTATTATTCCAATATTAAAAGATAAAAAAATTTATATATATCAAGTTAAACCACGTGAAAACGCTATAATAAAATTATTCAATGAACTTGATGAAAACTTGTTTGACATATACACAGAAGTATGTCGCAATGATAGAGAACTCAAAATAGACTTATGTAGAACGAGATATATACCATATTATCGAAACTTATTGAGAGTTAGAGCCACTACCAAAGAAGAAATTCTTGAAAATTTCCATTTAAATAATGAAAAAAATATCAATAGTTTTTTAAATTCACATGCTAAAGAAATAGAAATGCATATACCTGTGGATGATAAAACATACACAAAAGCTTACAGAAAAGAAACAATTGATGAAGTCATAGAAAGATTAGTAGACGGAGAATATTATGTAACATTAACGTTTAAAAGGCCATCAAAATTATCTGAAATTGTTCGAGATATGTATGGCACAGAGTATATTGACTTGGATGATATTGCTAAGTATATAGTGGAATTTTTATATGATAAAAAAGTAGAATTTAGCACAGGCGGAATTTTAACAGAAGGCCATAGATATTTAGAAAAACTCCAGTTTAGTGATAAGGAGAAATCATTACCTGAAGAAGAAAAACTTTCAATTATTGGAAATATAATAAGTACATTTAGTATTAAATGTGTAATGGTTGAAGACATAAATAAAATGACGAAATATCAGCTTAGAAGTTTTTTTGATACTGAATCTAAAAAAATAATCACTGATTTTTCAAAGCACAATGCTGATATCTTATATAATAGTCCATTTTCAGAAACAACTCAAAAAATTATAGAATACATTCCAAAAAAATCAAAACCAAAATCAAGAAAATTAAGTCCTATAAAAACAACTGAAAACAAAAATTAACCAAAAGGGATCATCAAATAATCTCTTTTTCTTATGCTTTTAAAACTCAAAAAATTACTCCCTCACAAAAGAAATCAATATAAAATTACCACTTATCTTTTCCCCTAATATCATCAATAACCTTAAAAACAAAAAACTTTTCTAAATATTTCCTTTAAAATAAAGCCCTTACAATTATCCCTAAAAAAAACCTACAAGTTGCTTGACTAAATACCCTAATCTTTAGTATAATTAATATACTAGGGAGCGATTGAAATGGAAGTAATCAATGAGACCAAATTATATGAAAATTTTTTATTAGATATTCTAAATAATCAAGATAAACCATTTGATGAAACAATGCAAAAACCATTAAAATTAAATATTTATTTGGCTTTACTTTCATTAAATAACAACAACTACCAGGATTCTTTTTTTACTGAAGAACACCGCATAATTGATGATTTTCTAAGAAAAGTAAATAATCTCAAAGTTAAAATTCAATTAAAAAGAAAACAAACTGAAATAGACAAACTGCATAAAGAAATAACTTCAATTATTAAAGAATATCCTCTAGTAATAGAAAAATATAATCTTGAGTCTCTTGATATTGAGCCAATAATTAACTCTCAAGAGCCAGATAAAATAACTGAACTAATAGATAAATTAACAAAAGTAAAAATTCACAAATTAGATACTAAAGAATTATATGATGAAAAACGTCAAAATCTAATAAATAATATCTTTATCAGTAACTATTTTATAAAAGAAGATAGCCTATACCTGGAACATGATGATTATAAAGAAACAATGCCTCTTAGCGAATTCTACGAAATATTTGACTATCTCCTTGACATAGATAATTATCGTCAAGACTTCTTAAATTCCACTATTAATAGGGCACATACTATAATTATTGGTAATCTTATTAATCTTCTTCATGACAGTAGTCTCACAAGCATTACCTCTAAAGATATAATTCCCATTATTTTGACTCACATTCTATCAAAAAATATATCCAATATTGACAATCTAAATACCAGTAACTTTAAAATATCTAACATAAAGATTACTGACTTATATTCATTTGCCAATAATAACAATCATGAAAATAGCAATCAAGCTAAGTGGAATAAAATAGTTATCCCTAATGAATATCTTTATCCAAAAGTAAAAGATCTCATACAAAAAGGAATGTACTATTATGAAGAGAATCTTTTCACCCTAGAAAATATTGATAATAAAACCAGTGATTTCAAAATAAGTATAGACCTAGATAAAATACCGGCCTTTATAAATGAAATAATTAATGAAAATACTATTTTCCTTCAGAATTAGTATTTTTTCTTTTTTTCAAAAGAGTAATTCATGCCTAAATTTCTTTTCTCCCAAAAGAATACCTATATTTAAATTTATTTTGTCTTTCTTAAAAAACACAGACATTTTTTAATTTGCATTCATAGAAAGAAGTACTTAAAACTCATCTATATTGATACGGCAAGCAAACGAACGTATGACTAATATTGACAATCTATAAACTTTATGATAATATTAACCTATAAGAAAATACATAAATCTATTTATATTGTATGGAGGAGTTATTATGAATGATTTAGAACAAGTAGAAGGCATTGGACCAAAAACAAAGGAATTATTAGAAAAATTACAAATATATACTATTGAAGATCTCTTAGAGCATTATCCTTATAGATACGAAGTACTAAAAAGAAGTAATCTTCAGGAACTAAAAGATGGTGATAAAATAATTATAGACGGTATCATTGAAGGACAACCTACCATTATCTATCTTTCACCAAAATTAAAAAAAATAATTCTAAGAATTAATACCGGTAACAATATTCTAAATATCATAATTTATAATAAAGTTTATCTTATGGATAGCCTAAAATCAAGTAGGGGAATTACCGTTATTGGTAAATATGATAAAATAAAAAATGCTATCATAGCAAGTGATGTCCGCCAAGAACGCCTTCCTATAATTCCTAAGATAGAAAGCATCTACTATACCACAAGTGGCTTGTCACGCAAAAGTATCTCTAAGTATATCTCAACAATTCTTCTCTCAGGATACAAGCCAATAGAGTATCTTCCATCATATTTCTTAGAAAAACATAACCTCTTAAGCAAATATGAGTCACTCTCAGAAATACACAATCCTACTGAAATTATGCTATTAAAAAGAGCCCGTCAACGTTTAAAATATGAAGAACTATTTCTATATCTCCTAAAAATAAATTACTTAAAAGATAAAAATAATTCTTCCTTAGGAGCTATCACTAGAGAAATTGCTTATGATAAAATTAATAAATTAATTAGTTCTCTTCCATATGAATTAACAATCGATCAAAAAAATAGTCTTGACGAAATATTAAATGATATGGCTAGTAACAACCGTATGAATCGTTTACTACAAGGAGACGTTGGTAGCGGTAAAACTATCGTAGCCCTCTTAGCGTCATATGCAAATTACTTATCAAAATACCAAACCGCAATCATGGCTCCCACTGAAATACTGGCTACTCAGCACTATAATGAAGCCAAAAAATTATTCAAAGATACCAAAATGCATATCGAATTATTAACCTCTAGTACCACTAAAAAAGAGAAAGAACGCATCTACAATGAATTATCAAATGGTACTGTAGACTTAATAATAGGAACTCAAAGCCTAATTCAAAAAGACGTAACATACCATAATCTAGGCCTAATAATTACCGATGAACAGCATCGCTTCGGAGTAAATCAACGTACTGCCTTCAAAAATAAAGGTCAAAAACCAGATGTCCTTTCCATGAGTGCTACTCCAATACCAAGAACATATGCCTTAACTATCTATGGTGATATGGATGTCTCTAGTATAAAAACTAAACCAAACGGAAGAAAAGAAGTTAAAACAATCTTCAAAAAAGAAAAAGATATTACAAGTGTCCTTGAACTAATGAAACAAGAGCTAGATCTTCATCATCAAATATATGTAATTGCTCCAATGATAAATAACGATAACGAAGAACTAGAAAATGTTACTTCTCTTGAAGAGAAAATGAACAAAGCTTTTGGAAAAATATGCAAAATAGCTTCAATTCACGGGAAACTAGATCCAACTGAAAAAAATAAAATTATGTCATCATATGAGTCAGGTAAAATAGATATTCTAATATCAACTACCGTAATAGAAGTAGGAGTTAATGTTCCAAATGCCAGTATGATTGTCATTTTTGATGCTAATCTCTTTGGCTTATCAACCATTCATCAGTTACGTGGTCGAGTAGGGCGTAGCGATATTCAAAGTTACTGTATCCTTATAGCCAAAGAATATCAAGAAAGATTGAAAATGCTAGAAAACTGTTCCGATGGTTTCCTTATCAGTGAATATGATTTCAAAAATCGTGGTGAAGGAGAACTCTTTGGCTTAAAGCAAAGTGGAGATACCGGCCTTAAATTAGCTAATGTCAAAAAAGATTTTGCTATGCTTCTAAAAGCTCGCGATGACGTCTTAGAATTCTTACCCAAATATCTTGAAAATGAAGATGCATATCCTTTCTTAAAAGAAGAATTACAAAAATTATATCATAATGATTAGTAAAAAATAATTCAAAAAGCAAAAAAACAAACTTAGATTGACAAAAAACTAACTAAAATGATATGGCCCCCATTTCTAGAACATGAAATGCCAAGTTAGAGCAGACATCAATATAGAAATGGGGTTTTTATATGTCAAAATTAGTAAGAAACAACCTAAATTGATAAAAGTCAACCCAAATAAACTCAAAATAATTAACAAAAAATATAAAAAATATAAAATAAATATAAACATAAAAAGAAAAGAAAGTAAAAAAGAAAAGTAGGTATATAAAAACATTCTTATATATCTACTTTTTAACATTACTAAAATTTATTAACTATAAAATTATTATCTAATAAATGCCTTAGCAGCAATAAAAGTTACTACTGCTATAAAAGCTACAATCAAAATAGAGAATAACCATACTGGCATACTTTTAAGACTAAAGAAACCATCTTTATTCATACTATTAAGTAAATTAATCTTAAACATATCCAAATCTTTATGTGACTTAGATACCATTACACCTTTATAAGTAGTTAATTCTTTTTGATGCCCTTCAGTCAAAATATCTTCAGGAGTAAGCGTCTCAAGCATAACAATCTTTTGATCCAAGTAAACTGAATAGTGTAATGTAATATTACCATGTACCATTGTAAAAGTTTTATCAGTAGGCAAAGTTAACTCATACTTATCAATCTTTTCCTTCTCATTAGAAGATACTAATACTCCTTGAAAATTACCTTCCCTAAGATTAGGATAATAATCAAACAATAATTTCTTATACGCTAACATATTGTATTTTTTTACAGCACGTTCTTTTTTTCTAAACTCATTTTCATTAACATATTCAATAATATAACTACTTTTCATATTTTCACCTAATATAATTATAACATAAAATTTCTAAAATTGTATTATTTATTCAGCAAAATCTAATTTTTTTAAATATCAAACCCTCATCATGTAAACATAATGTTAATTCTTTATTCATTTTCCATAACATTCACCATAAACATAACGCCATTTATTCTTGATATTGCATTTATCCCCATATTTTCTAATCTCCAAACCTTTATATCAAAAGTACTATCCCTATATTTTTATTTCTTTAATAAATTACTCCATTAATATAAGGTGGATATTGATAGTATGGTGGGTAAGGGGCAACTGGTACTGGATAAGGTCTTGGATAAAAAGCTGGTGCCAAAAGACCGCCTGTAATTCCTCCTAAAATAAATGGCCCTAAAAAGCCTCCCGCTATAAATCTATCTCCAGCTCTAGCTGGCATTCTATTTCTATATGGATACATAACTCACTTTCCTTTCATAATATTATATTATAAAGAAGAAAATATGTTAAAAAAATCCATCAAATAATCCATAAACATACAGCTTATTCATAAAAAAATAATCACCTATAAAAACAGTAACCATTAGTAAAAAACAGTATCCATCCGTAAAAATATCAGCCATTCATAAAAAATCATTATAAAAACAAATTCAAAAAACAAAAATAATAAATAATACTACCGTAAAAACACCACAAAAAAAGACTATATCTCACGCATATAATCTTTATTCTTATAAGGATCCTTTGGATCAATACGATCTACAAATAAAATTCCATTCAAATGATCAAGTTCATGTTGAAAAGCAATTGCTAACTCCTCACGAGCTCTTATCCTAATAGGATTTCCATCAATATCATATCCCTTAAAAGTTACCCTAGCATATCTTGGAACAATTCCTGGTACCTCACGGTTAACACTTAAACAACCTTCACCCTCACTAGCATATATTAATTCTTCAGAATTAGATATCATTTCAGGATTAATCATAATATAATTTTTAAATACATTCTCATCTTCCTCATGACATACTACAAAAAATCTTTCATTAACCCCTAGTTGAGGAGCCGCAAGCCCCATACCCGGTCTTAAATTATACTTCTCCGCATATTCTTCAATTTGTGAATAGTATAAATGTTCTAACATATCGTTAATAAGTTTCTTTTTTTCTTCACTAAGAGGAAACACAACTTCCTTATTCTTAGCACGTACTCTTTTATCTTTTTCATCCAATATATCCGAAGTTTTAATCATATTATCCCTTCTTTCACAAGTATTTTAACACAAAATGAAAAAAAAGGGAAGAGTTTCCCTTAATTTAATTAAGCAGCTACAAATGAACGAGTTCCGATAATTATTACTAATAAAATAAATAATACTAAAACGATTGCAGCTCCTGATCCGTAACCATTACCGTATCCAGCTCCATAACCATATCCTCCGTACATAGGATAGCTATATCCTTGAGAATATGTTGAACAGCCGCATCCGCAACCACTATTAGTTCCTGAGTATCCTCCGTAATAATACATAATGATACCTCCTTTTCGTATCTATTATAGTTTACTCAAAATATTTTTAACTGTTCCTTAATTTCGCCCAATTCTTTTAAGATAATTGTCAATATATCTTTTATTTTTTTAAACTTTATGTTATACTTCATAGTAGATAAAGATAGAAAGAGGGAGTATTATGAATTTCATGGATTTTACTATTGGATTAACTGTATGCTTTTTATTAAGTTTTGTTTTAGGATTAGAGCGTCAATATCGCAAAAGATCTTTAGGCCTTCGTACTATGATTTTAGTATCAATTGGCTCATATATGTTTGTAAGTTTTTCATTTCTTGTAGTAGGGTATGAATTAGATGTATCAAGAATTGCCTCCCAAGTAGTAGCAGGAATTGGTTTCCTAGGAGCTGGTGTAATTATCAAAGATAACGAGAAAAATCGTGTAAGAGGTTTGACTACTGCCGCTACCTTATGGTGTGATGCTGGTATTGGTATACTTTGCGCCGGTGGATTTCTAAAAGAAGCTATTATCTCATCGCTATTTGTCCTTTTTGCCAATATCATTCTAAGGAATCTTAACTCTCTTGTTAACGATCGCGTTGACGACATGAATACAACTGAGACCTGGAGTATCACCTTAAACACAACTGAGCCAAGCAAAATAATTTCTCATCTAACTGAAAAACTAGATTCTTCTATTGAGACAAATAATTATAAAGTTAACGACAACAAAATCACATTTAATCTTTTGGTCAAAAAAAATGAAGAAAAAAAAGTACCTAAACTAATTAACAATATAATTACAACTTATGAAATAACTAAATATGAATATAAAAAAATAGAAGAGGTAAAAAATACTGAAGAAAGCGATGAACTATAAAGCTTTCTTTTCTTTTTCTTCATTTTGCCTCTTTGAAAAAATATTCACCGTTAAGTAACTTTACAAGAAAAAGTAGGGGAGCAGTTATCAAGAAAAAAACTCAACAAATCCGTTAAGATTGTTGAGTTGTATTATTTTCCTGTACTGGTATTTGTTTTGCCTTAAGGCTCCTAATTCTTTCTTCAGCATTAACCTCATCATCGGCTTCCGTTAACTTAATAACTTCTTCAATAGAAGTAAGTCCTGCAATAACTTTATAAAGTCCATCTTGAAGTAATGTAATAACGTCGCTACCATATACTAACTCCCTAAGCTGTGCCTTAGGAACTCTAGCATTAATAGCGTCTCTAATATCCGGTGAAATAAGTAAAACTTCTTGAAGAGCAATTCTCCCATGATATCCTGAAGAACATTCCGGACATCCCACAGCATCATATACCTGATTAACTTCCATATCCAAGAAATTTCTAAACATTTCTTTTTCGTATGGTGTAGTTTCTCTTAATTTCTTACACTTATCACATAACTTTCTAGCTAACTTTTGTGAAACAATTCCTGATAAAGCTGAAGCTAATAAATATCTTTCAACTTCCATATCAAGTAATCTCTCAATAGTAGTAAGTGAATTATTAGTGTGTAGTGTTGACAAAACTAAGTGTCCAGTAATAGAAGCTCTAACTGCTATTTGTGCTGTCTCACTATCTCTTATCTCACCAATCATAATAACATTCGGGTCTTGTCTCAAAATACTTCTAAGAACAGTAGCAAAGTCAAGTCCGATATCACTATTAACTTGTACCTGATTGATTCCCTCAATATCCATTTCCACGGGATCCTCAACTGTAATCAAATTAGTGCCTTTTACATTAAGCTTTTGTAAGAAAGAGTATACGGTTGTAGACTTACCACTACCAGTAGCTCCTGTTACTAAAATAATTCCATTAGGTTCCGCAATCATCTTAAGTATCTTTTTATAATTATCTTCTGAAAAGAATAAATATTCAATACCTTGCATACTTCTAGAATAATCAAGTATTCTTATAACAATCTTTTCACCCTTCTTAGTAGGTAGGGAAGATACACGCATATCCAAATCAAGTCCACCAAGATTAGTCTTAATGGCACCATCTTGAGGAAGTCTTGTCTCCGTAATATTCATTCCAGATAATATTTTTATTCTTGTAATAACATTATTTTTAACTTCATTAGGAATATCAGCATAATCATTAAGTATACCATCTATTCTGATTCTAACCTTTAAACAATTATCTTGATGGTCAAAGTGAATATCACTAGCCCCAGCTTTAGCAGCAGCCAAAATAATACCATTAACAACGTCTACTACTGGAGTATTCACAAAATCAATATTACTTTGCATAATATCACTTATCCCTTTCATTCCTATTCTTATCTAATTATATAATATATTTAATATTTTATCAAGCAATTAATCTTAATTTTTATTTGAATTTTGTAGTGTTACATAATTAGTCCTTTATTTAACTATATTTTACAAAAAAATCTCTTTATTATCTCTTTATTATTATTTTATTTTAAATATCTTAATTTATATGTTAAAATTAAATAGGTGGTAAAATATGAAAATTAACAGTAAAGTAAAATATATTAAAATAGGTCATCGTCGTATTAAAATAATTATTTTAAGTACCAAAACTTCATCTTCCAAACCTTGTCCATGTATTATGTGGATTCATGGCGGTGGATATGCTTTGGGTATGCCTGAGATGGTCTATGCTTCTCGTGTTCGTGATCTTCTAAAGGATAATGAATTAGTAGTAGTGTCTCCTCGTTATCGTCTTTCTATAACGGCTCCATATCCTGCAGCTTTAGAAGACTGTTACAGTATCCTTATATATATAAAAAATAATGCTGAGTCTCTCGGTATTAATCCTGACAAAATTATGTTAGGAGGGGAAAGCGCCGGAGGAGGCCTTGCCCTAGCTACTGCTATTTATGCCCGTGACAAAGCTGAAGTTCCTATCAAATATGTCTTTCCTTTGTATCCTATGATTGATTGTGATGATACCTCTAGTTCTCATGATAATCATGGCCATGTATGGAATACAACTAAAAATCATCATGCCTGGCATCGTTATTTAAGAGAACTCTATGGCACCAAGAATGTTTCACCATATGCTGCTCCTGCCAAACTAAAAGATTTTCAAAATCTTCCTCCTTTCTACACCTTTGTTGGAGATGGAGAACCGTTCTATCAAGAAACCATAGATTTTACCAAGAAAGCGCAAGAAAATGGCATAGATGCTCACTGTGACGTATACCATTCAGACACTCATGCTTTTGATATATATCATGCCCTATCCGAAGAAGGCAAGATGGCTCGTGAAAACTTTATAAAAAATTATGATTATGTAAAAAACAAATATCTAAAATAGTTTCTTAGTCATTGACTAAGTTTTTAATTATAAATTAATCAAACAAATGTACTATTTTATCTTGACAACTAATCTTTAATATGATATGGTTATATTGTAATTGTTCAAAATAATTTTGTTTTTATATCCATCTCATGTTATCTATGATATAATTTTAAAAAGGGTGATATTCTATGAAAAAAATATTAATAATCGAAGATGATGATGCTATCGGCACAGGTCTAAAATATTACTTAGAAGGTGAGGACTTCACTGTCATTTTAGCACCTACAGGGAGCACTGCCCTAGAAACTATTCAAAAAGAAAAAGATATAAATTTAATTCTTTTAGATATAAATTTACCAGATGTTTCCGGCTTTGACTTATTCCAAAAAATTAAATCAATCATTAACATTCCTATAATTTTTCTTACTGCTAATGATCTTGAAGTATCAATCGTAAGAGGCCTCGATATGGGAGCTGATGATTATATTACCAAGCCATTTAAAGCTCGTGAATTGACTTCGCGTATCAATGCTGTTCTAAGAAGAAATAGCAATCAAAGTCAAAAAAAGTCTAATATAATTAATCTTGGCAATGTCTCAATCGATATAAGAGAAGCCAAAGTAACAAAAAATAATGAAGTCGTTTTCTTAACAGCCTTAGAATATAAGATTCTCTTACTCCTTGTATTAAATCCTAATATTGTTTTTACTCGTGAAAAAATTCTTGCTAATATTTGGGACGTTTCAGAAGAATATGTTAATGATAACACTTTAACCGTATATATCAAAAGAATTCGTGAAAAAATAGAGGACGATCCTACAAATCCCCAAATTATACAAACAGTTAGAGGAATAGGATACAAAATAGGCAATCCTAATAAATAGAAAGAAAGTAGGGGTAATATGCTAAAAAATAAAGAAATAAGGACATTAATCTATATTGAATTAATCGTGTTAATCACTGGAGTTATCTCAGTTGTTTCTATTAATAATCATATGTTTGAAAGTTATCGTGAAGAAATCATTAATAATAACGCTTATATCATAAACAAATTAATAGAAAAATATCCAGAATTAGAAAGTGAAATAGTTAAATCCTTTATAAATCATGATATCACCATTACTGAGTCTAGAGAAATTCTTGCTAAATATGGTCTTGATGACACGGAAAATATTGATTATTTAGGACACAATATGGATATAAAAAAAACTTATTTAAAGAAAAACATCACTACATTATCAATAATTATTATCTCTATGTTTACCATTTTTTTAATATTTGTAATAAAAATATACAAAAAAATCGGTTCTTTATCTAAGTACACTAATGAAATTCTTAATAATCGCTATAATTTAGATATTAGAGAGTACGAAGAAGGGGATATTAGTAATTTAAAAAATGATTTATATAAAATGACTATCAAACTAAAAGAACAAAATGAACTCTCAAAAAAAGACAAACAATACCTAGAAGAAACTCTCTCAGATATATCTCATCAATTAAAAACACCTCTAACTAGTATGTATGTTATAAATGAAATACTTTATGATAATGAAATAACTGATGACAAAAGAAAAGAACTTCTTTTAAAAAATAAAAGCCAATTAGAACGCATTGAGTGGTTAATAACTTCACTTCTAAAAATGTCAAGAATCGATTCCGGTATGGAAACCATCAAAAAAGAAAATGTTTCCATTATTGAATTAATTAATAAAGCTATTGAACCAATCAAAATACCATTAGAATTAAAAGATATTTCCGTATCTATTAATTGTGATCCTAAAATTAAAGCTGAACTTGACCCTAACTGGACTACTGAGTCGTTCTTAAATATCATAAAAAATGCTTGCGAACATACCCCTAAAGGAGGCAAAATTACCATAACTGCCAGTAATAATCCCCTTTATACCGAAGTAGTAATATCAGATACTGGCACAGGTATAAAAGAAGAAGATATTAATCACATATTTGAAAGATTCTATAAAGGAAGTAATTCAAAAGACAGCATTGGTATTGGTCTAAACATGTCAAAAAAAATCATAAATTTAGAAAACGGTGACATAACCGTGTCATCAGTTATAAATAAAGGAACAACCTTTACCATCAAATTCTATAAAAACGTAATTTAGAAAAATGACTAAATTGTCATAAAAAAGTCATGCAATAGTCATCTCTATAAAATATAATTATTATCTGAAAGGAAGAAATTATATGGAAATATTAAGAGTTGAAAATTTAAAGAAAACATATGGTAAAGGTAATACCCTTGTAAAAGCTCTAGATGGTGTTAGCTTTACCGTAGAAAAAGGCGAGTTTGTCGCTATCGTTGGTGCTTCCGGATCAGGAAAAAGTACCTTACTTCATTTATTAGGAGGCGTAGATCGTCCTACATCAGGAAAAATAATTATCGATGGAGAAGATATCTATAATTTAAATGAAACAAAATTGGCAATCTTTCGCCGCCGTCAAGTAGGTTTGATTTATCAATTTTATAATCTTATCCCCATCTTAAATGTTGAAGAAAATATGACTCTTCCAATATTATTAGACGGCAAAACACCGGATAAAGAATATTTAAAAGAATTAATTGAAACCCTAGGACTAGAAAGAAGAGTAAATCACTTACCTAATGAATTATCCGGAGGACAACAGCAAAGAGTATCTATTGGTAGAGCACTTATGAATCGTCCTGCTTTGCTTTTAGCAGATGAACCAACCGGTAACCTAGACAGTAAGGCTAGCCATGATATTATTGAATTATTAAAATTATCTAATCAAAAATATAAACAAACTATTATCATGATTACTCATGATCATTCTTTAGCACTAAATGCTTCAAGAATTATTACTATCGATGATGGTAAAATAGTAAGTGATGAGTTGGTGAAATAATGAATATTCTAAATAAATTAACTCAAAAGCACCTCATCATGAATAAGAAAAGAACTATTGTTACCATTGTTGGAATAATTCTTTCTACTGCCTTAATGGTTGGAATTGGCTTACTATTATCAACATTTCGTGAAAGCATGATCCAAGAAGTAATAATGGAGCGTGGCGATTATAATGCTAGAATTGATGATATTTCAAAAAGTAATTTAACTATCATCGATAACAATTCTAATGTCAAGAGTTACATAACTAGAAATTACCTTGGCTATGATCGTATTCCAACTGATGAAACAATTTCTTATTTTAAACTATTTAGTGTAGATGATGCTTATATGTCTCATTTAACTTTAATAGAAGGTCGTCTACCTAAAAATAGTCAAGAAGTAGTTATCCCTAAGTATTTATACGAACAATATTCCGAAACACTAAAAATAGGTAATACATTAAATCTATCTATTGGAGACCGTTACTATGAAGGTAAACAAGTCCCAGATAATGCTCCATACTGTGAAGGCGAATACATTAATAATCCTAAAGAATATAAATTAACCATAGTAGGTGTTATTGAAAGAGATTATTATGAAGATAGTGAAATAGGTTGTTTCATTTACACAACTGGTTTGACTTCAGATAAAATGGATGTCTTTATTACTTATAAAAAAGTCAATAAAACATATGAAAATACCGAAAGTATCGCTAAAAGTCTAGGCATATTTCAAGGAGACGAATATTACGATCGTGTTGAATATAATACTTCATTATTAGCACTACATGGTACTAGTAATTATAGTAATTTCATTAACAGTATGGCTGGTATGTTAATCATCATGTTATCACTAGTAAGCATAGCATGCGTTATCGTTATCTATAATTCATTTGCTATCTCCGTTATGGAAAGAAAGAAACAATTTGGCCTATTTTCATCTATTGGTGCCACTAAAAGACAAATCAAAAGTACTGTTCTATATGAAGCTATGATTGTTAGTCTAATAGGTATTCCGTTAGGTATATTAAGTGCCTATCTAGGAATTTATGTAGTCGTATTAATAATGAACAACCTTCTAAAAGGAATGTTTAGCGTAGGTTTTCATCTATCTACATATCCATTATTTATCATAATACCAATAATATTTATGATAATAACCATCTTTGTCAGTGCCTCAATTCCTGCTAAAAGAGCTAGCAAAATATCTCCAATTGAAGCTATTCGTTTAAATGATGATATAAAGATTAAAAGTAAAAAAGTAAAATCACCTAAAATAATAAGAAAATTATTTGGTATAGAAGGAGATATTGCTTATAAGAATATGCGTCGTAATAAAAAGAAATATCGTATCACTGTAGTATCTCTATTTATAAGCATTGTTTTATTTATTTCGTTCTCAGGATACATGGCATATTTTCTTGCTGGTGCTGACAGTTATCTAGCTATTCCTGAAGTAGACGTATTCGTTAGATACGACCCAAAAAATAGTGATCCTGAAGTAATAAAAAGCATTAAAAACAATTCGTCCGTAGAAGACTACATGGAGTATCTTGGTGTACCCGCCACTACCAATACCGATATGTTTGATGCATATACTAAAAACTTTCAAAATTTCCTAGTAGATAATGACTATTATCAAAAACATGATGAACCTTATTACAAAGCAATTAACTTTATCGTATTAAGTAATGAAAGTTATCGTAAATATTTAAATATGATTGGCGGAAAAGAAGAATTACCAATTCTCTATAATAACTTTAACAGTATCGTTTACAATACTGGCTCAAGAAAAAGCTATAATATGAATAGATATAATAACACTAATAAAACAATAACTATCTTCTCAGAACCAACCAATTCTCTAGAAGATGGTAGTGTTCAATATAAAGAGTTATTTAAAATAGATAAATATTACTTATCCAATAACGAATTTGTTGGACTTGGTATCTATGATGATATAATTACAGAAGTAATAATCATTAGTAGTGATATGGCGGAGGAGTATCAACTAATCGCTGATGAACCGACCGTTCAGTATGGTTATACAAATATTCATATCAAAGCACCAAACTATAAAAATCTTGATAAAATGATTGAAGAATATGACAAAGAAGGTCGTCTAAGTTTTATAAATTATGTAAATGTTAAAGAAGAAATGAAAATGGAAAATAACATGATTCTTGCTATCAAGATTCTAGTATACGGTTTTATAACCCTTGTTACCCTTATTGGAGTTACTAGCGTTTTCAATACCATAAATACATCAATTGCTCTAAGAAGAAAAGAATTTGCTGTTCTAAGAAGCATTGGTCTCACTCCTAGTGGCTTTAATAAAATGCTACGTTTTGAGAGTCTCTTCTTTGGATTAAAATCATTATTTTATGCAATACCTGTTTCACTTGGTGTTATCTTCCTAATGTACCTATCAATGCGTGGAACTGTCGATCTAGGAACTATTTTAATACCATGGAAAAGTATCTTTCTCGCAGTAATTCTTGATTTCTTAGTAATAGCCATTTCAATGAGTTATGCTACAAAGAAAGTAAAAAAAGATAATATTTTAGATGCTATTCGTGAAGAAAACATTTAATGCAACGTAAAGTTTCCAAAAATCAACTTACAATTACTAGCAAAATAAAAATATCTATGGTAATATAGATATAGAAACAAAATAGAATTTGACAATATAAAAAAATACAGTATAATTAATATTTAGAAAGAAGAGACAAAGAAGTAAGAGGTTATCAGTATGATTTTAAAAATAATATATTATATTTTATTAATAATAACGAATATTTATGGATTGTATTTTATCTTTATTGCCTTGCCATCACTATACAAAAAACGCCGTAAACCTAAAAATAGCATTAAAGATCACTATTTTACCATTCTTATTCCTGCTCGTAATGAAGAGTTTGTTATTGGTAATTTAATTAATAGTCTAAATAAACTTAATTACCCAAAAGATAAATATGAAGTGTTAGTAGTATTAAACAATTCCACTGATAACACTAAAGAGGTAGTTAAGTCACTTGGAGTAAATTATCTTGAATGTAAAAATGATATTCATAGTAAAGGCGATGCCCTAAAAGAAACCTTCGAGGTTTTATCACCACGTAATGATATCGATGCCTACATAATTTTTGATGCTGATAATGTTGTTGATAAAGATTTCCTTATTCATATGAATAATTCAATCAACAATGGTTACCAAGTAGCCCAAGGCTTCCGTGATAGTAAAAATGCTACTGATAATTGGCTTTCTTGCTCTTATGCTATTTATTATTATATTCAAAATTACTTCTTTAATAAAGCTAGAACACTATCAAATTCATCAGCATCTATCAATGGCACTGGTTTCATGGTAAAAAAAGAAGTAATTGATAAAATTGGTTTCAATACTAAGACAATTACTGAAGACATTGAATTTTCCGGTATTTGTGCCATTAACAATATCAAAATAGATTTCGTGGAAAAAGCAGTCACTTATGATGAACAACCAACTGATTTTAAAATATCATGGCATCAAAGAAAAAGATGGTCAAAAGGTTGCCTTGATTGCTATAAAAATTATTCACATGAATTATATAAGAACACTAAAAATAATAAAAGTTGCCTTGATTTAGCTATGATGTATATGGCTCCAATGGTTCAAGATATTGCACTAATCATGCTAGGAATATCCGCTGTAAATAAAATACTTAGTAAAGAAGTACTATTCACTAAAGAAAGTATAATTACTAGTATCATCTTTAGTATTGCTATGTACCTAGCACAAGTAATTCTATCTACATTTGTAATATTGATAAACAAAAAACCACTCAAAAAATATCTTAGCGGCATCCTTTTATTCCCAGTCTTTATTATAACGTGGCTACCAATAAATATTATTATCTTATTTCAAAAGAATATCAAATGGAAGCATATTCCTCACAATAAAAATATTACTATAGATGAAGTATAAATAAGTTAACTATTAAAGGTTAACTTTTTCTATTCCTATAAAAATAAGCCAAAATAACCGCCTTATTAAAATAACAACTTGTCAAAAGGCCAAATTTCAGTTATAATCAATATTAGTAGTAAGGGTGATAAACATGTACTTAAAAGAAATTCAAACATATGGATTCAAATCATTTGCGGATAAAATGAACTTTGAATTTACCAATAATATAAATGGTATTGTCGGACCAAACGGATCAGGTAAAAGTAATGTTGTTGATGCTGTCCGTTGGGTTCTCGGAGAACAATCTAATAAGTCTCTTAGAGCAGCTGATAATATATCAGTAATTTTTTCTGGTAGTAAAAGTCGTCGCCCTCTAAATAGTGCCATGGTAAACATAATCTTTGATAATACCGACCGCCACCTACCAATAGACTTTGGAGAAGTATCTATAAAAAGAGTATTATATCGTACTGGTGAAAATGAATATTACCTAAATGGCGAAAAATGTCGTTTAAAAGATATAACTGAACTCCTCACTGATAGTGGTGCCGCCAAAGAAAGCTTTAATATTATTGGTCAAGGAAAAATAGATGAAATCCTTACGACCAAGCCTTATGACCGCCGTGTTATCTTCGAAGAAGCTGCCGGTGTTCTAAAATATAAAAGAAGAAAAGAAGAAGCAATTCGTAAACTAGAAAGAACCAATAATAACATTAATCGTGTTAACGATATCATAAACGAATTAGAAACAAACCTTAAACCACTTGAAGAGCAGAGCAGTACAGCAAAAAAATATCTTGAATGCAAAGATAAATTAACTAACTATGATATATCCCTAATGATTTATGACGTTGATACTTATTCTCGTGAATTAAATCTTTGCAAAGAAGAAATATCTGCTTTAAATGATGAAATAAGTGAATTATCAAAAAACAATGCCAACTATGACGTCACTATTTTTACTCACAAAGAAAAACTTAATACTATCGAAGAAAAATTAACTAATTATAACCAAAAAGTCCTAGAACTAACTAAAATTCTAGAACAAACTGACTCTGATCTAAAACTTCTAAGAGAAAGAAAAAAATATCAAGATACTGACTCTCATCTAGATCGCATAACTCCACTAAAAGAAAGCATCCTCAGCAATAAAAACACCCTTAATACACTAGAAGGAGATATTGCCATCTATGAGAAAAAAGTTGCTACATTTCTTGAAGAGTTAAATGACCTCCAGAATAAAGTTCTATCCTTAAGAAACAAAAACAATTCTTTAACTAATGAAATAAATAATAACACCAAAGAAATTACTAACTTAAAGTATCAAATAAATTATTTAGAAGAATCAATTAATAATGGCACAAATATTCCTAAATCAGTCAAGTCCCTTCTAAATAATCCTCTTTTTAGTGGAGTATATGGAACTATTGGTACCCTTATCAATACCAAGAATGAGTATTCATTAGCAGTATCTACCTCTATGGGCGGAGCTACCAATTATCTAGTAGTAAGTGATCGTCACCTTGCTTCTCGTATGGTGGAATACCTTAAAGATAAAGATTTAGGCCGTGCTACCTTCTTTCCACTAGACGTTATAAGGCCTCGTTATATTGATATTGATACTTTGAATAAATTACCTTTATGTGAAGGTTATATAAATACCCTAGATAAAGTCCTAGAGTATGATCCAAAGTATGAAAATATTATTCTTAATCAATTTGGTAACGTCCTTCTCGTAGACAATATCAGTAATGCCAACAAAATAAGTAAAATAATCAATAACAAATATAAAATAGTTACCCTAGATGGTCAATTAGTAAATGTTGGTGGTTCAATTACTGGAGGAGCTAGTATTAAAACTAACGATCCAATCAAACAAAAATATGAATTATCCTCATACAAAGATAAATTACAATTTTTATTAACAAAGAATAATTCCCTAGAATCATCTCTCACAACTAATGGAGTAACCCTAAAAGAATATGAAGATAAAATTCATGCTAAAAATATTGATAAATTAAATTACCAAGACATAATAGACACTAAGAAAAATAATCTATCTAAATTAAGCATAACTATCAGTAGCCTAGAAAAAGAATTGTCTAATCTAGAAGCAATCACTACAAACAGTGCCTCTACGGAAGAGGCTAATCTTTTAAATAAATATTATAAAATTAAAGAAGAACTTGATAATATAACTAAAGAAATATCTCTAACAAAAATAGAACGTGATAAAATAAATGATGATCTAAAAGAACTAGAAAATACCAGCCGTACAAGTACAAGTAACATAGCCAAATTAGAGAAAAATCTCCATGATGATGAACTAAAGAGTAGTCGTCTTGAAGTAAAAATAGATACTATCTTAAATAGTTTAAATGAAGATTACAGTATCACTTATAATGAAGCTAAAGATAAGTATATCCTAGATACCGAGCCAGAAAATATTAGAAAAGAAGTATCTACCTTAAAAAACACCATCAAAGAATATGGCCTTGTAAATTTGGGAGCTATCGAAGAGTATGAACGTGTATCTACTAGATATAACTTCCTAACTAAACAAAAAGAAGATTTAAATAAAGCTGAAAATACTTTGCTAGAAATAATTAGTGATATGGATAATATCATGAAGGATAAATTTGTCACAACCTTTAATGAAATAAGAAAAGAATTTAAAGAAGTATTTCGTGAATTATTCAAAGGAGGAAATGCTGACATTTACATGACTGATCCTGATAACGTACTAGAAACAGGTATTGAATTAGAAGCTACTCCTCCAGGAAAAAATCTAAAAAGTATTCAATCATTATCCGGTGGAGAAAAAACCTTTACAGCTATATCTTTATTATTTGCTATTCTAAACGTTAGACCAGTCCCATTCTGCTTATTTGATGAAGTAGAAGCTGCTCTTGATGATGCTAATGTTGATGCTTTTGGAGAGTACCTTAACAAGTACCGCGATAAAACCCAATTCATTATCATCACTCACAAAAAGAAAACAATGGAATTTATCGATACCCTCTATGGTATAACTATGCAAGAGTCTGGTGTATCTAAAAAAGTATCAGTTAAATTAGCTGATTTAAATAAAAGCAAAGAGAGTGAGACTTAAATAATGACATATATTGATTTTGATGACGTAATCATGGATACATATCTAGCAGTATTCGGAGATTATCAAAAAGAAGACGCCACAGGACAGTTTATCAGTGATATAGAATATGTCAAAAATAAAGATTGGCATCAAGCACTAAAAGAAAGCACTATCATAAGCGATTCTATAAATATTATTAAAAACCTCGATATAAATACAACTTGCATACTAACAAAAGTGCATTCTCTTACCAACGAAGGAAGTAATAAAATAAAGTTTCTTCGTGAAAATGGTGTTATGTGCCCAATAATTCTTGTACCACACGATCTTAAAAAAACAGATGTTGTTAATGCTAAAGGAAATACTCTTATTGATGATTCAATTTTCAATTTAGACGCTTGGTCATCTTCCGGAGGAACTGCCATTTTCTTTAGTAAAAATAATAATGATACAGATGGCTGGGGTATTAAAAATACAAAATATCAAAAAGTAACAAACCTAGAACTTCTAAAAAATAAAGAATACAAAGAAAGTGTTTAATATACTTTCTTTTAATAATTATAATCTCTTTGATATGGTTAACATATAATTAAAGTAAAATAAACAAAAAACTACAAAATTCTAGATTTTTATCTTAATATTTGCTAAAATAAAACATAAGGGAGTGATGGTAATGTTAGATAAAAGAATTTTATATATTGATTTTGATGAAGTAATACTTGCTACCGAGGATTATCTCTTTAAAGAGTATCTTGCCATGAAGGAAAATGGCATTCCAGTAGACAAACAAAAATATCTTGAAGATTATGACTGGGATTGGCTAGTTTTTAATAGTGAAGTGATTGCCAATTCAATTGAAATAATTCGCTCTCTACCAGAGTCAAAAGTATTGACAAAAGTGCATAGTTTAAAAGAAGCTTCAGCTAAAATCAAATTTCTAAGAAGTAAAGGATTAACAAATGAAATAATAATTGTACCTTGCAATCATCAAAAAATAGATTTAGTACCAGCCAAAGATAACATTCTAGTAGATGATGCTGTCCACAATCTAGATGCTTGGACTGCTAATGGCGGTATTGCATATTTCTTTAACAAAAATAATAATGATATAGATAACTGGGGAATGGAAAATACTAAGTATCCCAAAATAAAAAGCCTAAGTATTTTTAAAGACAATCCTCAAATGTATAAAAAATAATATAAGTAAAAAGGTAGTGTTAGTGTGGAAGAAAATAGTAGTAAAAACAAAGAAACAATTAATGGAACAGTTAAAAATAATTCACAAAAAGCAGCAGCTTCATCTAAAAAAGAAAATAAAGCTGCCTCATTAAACGATTTAGTAAAAATTGAAGAGTCCACTAGACAAAATTCAACTTCAAAGAAAAATAAAAAGAAGAAAAAACAATCTTCAAACATAGCTAATCAAAGCCCTCAAAAGCCGGTTTCAACTAATAAGGATAACAGTTCAGTAGGGAAGAGCAGCTCTCAAAACAAAAAAGAAATAGCAAAATCTTCTTTAGAGGATTCTTCTAACGGTAATAAAAAGAACTCTTCTATCTCATCAAGCAAAAAAGATTCAACTTCAAAAGACAAGCCATCAAATTCTCAAACACCAACTTTAGAAGAGAACAATAAAAGTATCAACCAAAAAGAAATAAACAATATAAAAAAAGAAAAATCACCAAAAGAAGAAAATTTCCAAAGTGATGAGAGTAAAGAATCCCAGTCTATTGAATTAGCTAATAAAAAATCATCTACCAAAGAATCACCTTTAGTAAAAGAGAATGCTAACACCAACAAAATTAAAGAAGACTCTGAAAAAGAAGAATTCATCAAAGAATCTAAGAATAAAAATGAAAACTCCACCGAGGCCATCATCGAAGAAGAAAGACATATAAAAGATGAACTGACTCGTCAAATACCTGTAATATCTAAAGATGAAGTTGCTACTTATTTTAAAAATAATCAAACAAAAAATTTAACTATAACTGATAAATTTAATTATGAAGATCTTGAGGACAAACCTAGCATATCATCAAAAATACACCATAAAAATAAAACAAATAAAGTACTAGTCATAATAATCTTTATCATATTGATATTGTTATTATCAAGTATCTATTTAACGATTCCTAAAATCTATCTAAATGGTGATAAAAACATTACCTTAAGTTATAAAGATACATATACCGAGCCAGGTTATAGTGCTAAGCAGAATTTTAAAGATATCACTAAAGAAATAAAAATAGATAGTAATCTAAAAGAAAAAACTCTTGGTGAATATCAAATAACCTATAAAATAAATTATCTTTTCTTAACCATTAAAAAAACAAGAAAAATAACTATTGTAGACAAAGACAAGCCCACTATTACCGTGCCATCTAATCCTATAAAAGTATGCCCTAACACTACTCTTGATGAAATCGATTATAAAGCATATGATGATTATGATGGAGATATAACTTCTAAAGTAACTCTTAAAGAATCCCAAAATAAATTATCTCTAAATGTCAAAGATTCATCTCAAAACGAATTCAGTCTTGAAGTAAAAATAAACCGTTTAGATGATGATGCCCCAGTAATTACCCTTAAAAATAATCAAACAGTTTACCTAACAAGTGGAGAAACATATAATGAGCCAGGTTATACTGCTACTGACAATTGTGATGGAGATATAACCTCTAAAGTAACAACTGAAGGAACTATTGGTACAAGTCTTGGCACTTATCACATAATATATAAAGTTACTGATAGTGCTGGAAATATTGCCACTACAACAAGAACAGTTATAAGAAGAAATAGTACCACACCTCCCAATAGTGGAGTAATTGAAAATAATACCATCTATCTAACATTTGATGATGGGCCTAGTTCTCTTACAACCGGTTATATCCTAGACGTTTTAAAAGAAGAAGGAGTAAAAGCAACTTTTTTTGTAACTTGCAATGGTCCTGATAGTCTAATAAAAAGAATATATGATGAAGGTCACACTATAGCACTGCATACCGCTAGCCATAATTACTCTTACGTTTACTCATCAGTAGATAACTATTTTGCTGACTTATCAAGAGTAAGTGAACGCGTAAAAAATATTACCGGCATTGAATCAAAAATAATTCGTTTTCCCGGAGGAAGCAGTAATACCATTAGTAGAACTTATCACTACGGTATCATGACTGAATTAACTAATGAAGTAATATCAAGAGGATATCGTTACTATGATTGGAACGTCGACTCTAATGATGCAGGAAGTGCTCACAGTAGCCAAGAAGTATACCAAAATGTTGTAAATAATTTATCCCCATATAGGGCTAACATGGTACTTATGCATGATATAAAAACAACTACCAAAGATGCTATTAGAGACATAATTCGTTATGGTAAAAATAATGGTTACACCTTTAAACAAATAGAAACTAATACTTATATGGTTCGTCATCCTGTAAATAATTAATGCAATAAGTAAAAAAATGTATAATTTCAAGAAAAAAAAGAAGTGAAAAAGTGAGAAAAATATTAATTGCCACTAGGAATAATGATAAATTTAAAATAGTATCCAAGCTATTATTGACCAGTAACTTTAAAGATTATAAATTCTACTCATTAAATGATATAAATGAATCAGTCATTGAAGAAAAAGAGACTGGTGATGTGCTTAATCGTTCCTTTAAAAAAGCCAAAAACACTTATGATAGCATAAATAAAAATTACGATTATATTATTGGAGTAGATGATGGTATAAAAATGAAAGATAAAATCATTGAAAATGTTAAGGAATATATCAAGCCAATTATTGAAGATAATTTCTTATCATTAAATGAAGAAGTATATATCGTTAGAGCATATACATTTATTAACAAAGAAGGCCTTTCAAAATCAATAATTACAGAGATACCATTTAGATATATTGGTCTTAAAAAAGATTTTAATATTTTAGAAAATTCATATCCATTAAGTCATGTTCTATCACCAATTAACAATTCAAAAACTGTAGCAGAGTTAAGTAGTGAAGAGACTAATTTATATTATTTAAAATATTCTAAAAATGGATATGATGAAGTAGAGAAATATTTTAAAGAGAGAAATTGTTAAAAAATATAGTCAATATCAAATAGTTAAATACTTTCACTAGTCATTTAACTATTTTCTTTTTGTCAAATTATCTAAAAGGGTAGCATATTTCGCTATTTTTTGCTATAATTATATACACAATAGGAAGTAGGTGTATGAAAATGAAAAAATCTAAATATTTTATCTTAATCTTTTTATCATTCTTTAGTTTCATGCTCCGTCCTTTCGCTAGCACTAAGCTAATCATTGATGGATATGGCGTTCGTTTTCGTAGTGCTGCCACCACTAACAGTACTATTCTTAGTGAATTTAATAAAGGCGTAGAATTAACTTATCTTGCTAATGCTGGTACTGGTCCCGGTTGCAGTGGCCCTTGGTATAAAGCAGAATACGGTTCTACTATTGGTTACATTTGTAGTGAATATGCTATTCTTAAAGAAGAAACTATCAATCAAGATGATTATCCTGAATATAAAGATTACCTTAAAAAAATAGGCTTTCCTGATACATACATTCCGTATCTCGTAAATCTTCACATAGCGCATCCTAATTGGAATTTTGAGCCAATGAATATTGATATAGCTTTTTCTCGCATGGTTACTTATGAATATGATGGCTACTCATATGGCTGGAGTCTTATTGAAGACTATTCTAGTAGTATTGATGGATATAAATCTACTGATAGTTGGGCTTATAATTACTTAACAAATGTTTTTAGAAATGATTATGAAGGTGGAGGTTCAAGATGGTATGCTGCCAATAAAGAAACAATTAGCTATTATCTAGACCCTCGTAACTTCTTAAATGAACGTCAAATATTTATGTTTGAGCCCCTCACTTATAATGAATCATATCATACTAAAAAGGGTGTAGAATTAGCTCTAAAAGGATCATTCATGGCTAATGCCTTAGCAGATAAAGAAGCCAATTTAACATATGCTGATGCCTTTATAGCAGCAGCTAAAGCTGAAAATATTAGCCCATTTCTATTAGTATCTCGTGTAATTCAAGAAGTAGGTTCTGGTGGTAGTACCATCGTTAGTGGTACCGTCTCAGGATATGAAGGCTACTATAACTTTTATAATATCAATGCCTATGGTAATAGTAATCAAGAAACAATTGCTAATGGCTTAAAATATGCTAAAGAAAAAGATTGGTCAACTCCATATAAAGCCATCGTTGGCGGAGCTTCATTCATTGGAAACGACTATGTTGCCGGAGGCCAAAATACCTTATATCTTCAAAAATGGGATTTATTTGGTCCAAAATACGGCGCACATCAATATATGCAAAATATTCAAGCTCCATCCACTGAATCAATCAAAACCTATAATAGTTATAACAATGTAAGCCTTGTTAATAGTAGTTTTACTTTTGTTATTCCTATATTCAAAGACATGCCATCATCAACTAACTTACCAAATAAAGGAAACCCTAACAACTACCTATCAAGTCTTGCTGTAAATGGCACATATTTATTTCAAAGTGCTACACATGATACAACCTTTAATCTAAATCTTGATACCACTTCATCATCAGTTGATATATCAGCTACTAAAGTATCATCAAAGTCAACTATAAGCGGTACTGGTAGTGTATCCTTAAAAAACGATAAAGAAACTGTTCAAGTAGTAGTAACTGCTGAAAATGGTGCCAAGAGAACATACAAAATAAATATTACAAGAAGCACTAACGTATCCCTAGATATTAGTGAAATACTACGTGTCCTAAATATAAAAAATGACGGTTCATACATTTATGGATATCCTCTAAATACCAATATCAGCACCATCTCCAAAGCCATCACAACTAAAGAACCAAAAGCCACCGTAACAACATTTAATGGTCAAGGAAAAGAGAAGAGTAGTGGCATAATAGCGTCCGGAGATATAATAAATATAAAAACTGATCGCGAAGAGAAAAAATATATCATTATCATATATGGAGATATAAATGGTGATGGTAAAATAACTAGTGCTGACTATATAGCCCTTAAAAATGATATAATGGACGTTAAAAAACTATCTGATTTACAAAGAATAGCAGCGGATGCTAACAAAGATGGTAAAGTAAATTCAGCTGATTATATAACTATCAAAAACGATATCATGGATGTCAAAAAAATCGTTCAGTAAAGGAGTAAATAATTATGAAAAAAATTAAATTCAAATATCTTATAACTATTTTTATGGCCTTTATCATGTTTATGAATAATGCTTTTGCATATGGCTTTAATGTTTCACTAACAAGTACTAGTGTCACTGTAGGTAATAGCGTAACTCTAACTATCAGTGGCTCTGATCTAGCTGGCAAATTCACCATTAATTCATCAAACACTAATGTAGCTACCTTATCTTCTAGTAGTGTCTTCATTGATAAAGATACTCAAAGAATTACTATCTACACTAAAAATACTGGATCATCAGTAATAACTATAAATCCCGTAGATGTTACTAGTTATAGTGGTGAAACTGTTACTGGAGCTAAGTCAATTACCATTACCGTAAATCCAAAGCCAACTAATACAAAACCAAGTGGTGGAGGTTCATCAAACGGTGGCAGCTATATTCCTCCAGCTAAAAAAACTAACAGTTACTTATCAAGCCTAACCGTAGATGGCCTTGAATTAAATGAAAAGTTTGATAAAGAAAGCCTTGAATATACCGTAACCGTTCCTGCTGATACTGAGAAAATCAAAATAAATGCCCAACTAGAAGACTCTGATGCCAAAGTAACTGGAACAGGTGAAGTAAATGTCTCAACTGGCCTTAATACCTTTGAAATCGTCGTAACTGCCGAAAATGGTAGCAAACGCACCTATATCTTAAAAGCTACCGTTGAAGAATTAAAACCTATCAAAGTAAAAATAGATAATACCGAGTATACCATTCAAAGAAAACGCAAAGATTTACCCGAAGTAAGTGCCTATTGGGAACCAACTGAATTAACTATCGATAACGAAAAAATAGAAGCATACTACAATCCCACTATGAAGTATACCATCGTTGGATTAAAAGATCCTACCGGTAAAATATCATATTATCTATATAAAAATAATACATACACTAAATACCAAGAACATACCTTTAATGGAACAACCTTACAAATTCTAGATAAAGAAGTATCTAATGCTAAAAAATCTAATTTCTATTATGATAGTGATAAAATATCTAGTTATCAAGAAGTAAAATTAGATCTTCTTAAAAATACTTATGCCCTTGATAATAATGATATTGAAGGTAATCAATACTATCTATTTTATGCTATAAATATGGAAACTGGTAAAGAATCATTATACCAGTATGATGCTATTGAAAAAACTGTTCAAAGATATAATACTGAGCTTCTTAGTTTATATAAAAACAGTAGTAATACATATTATATTTGCCTCTTAGGAAGTCTCTTATTACTAGGAGTTACTATCATTATCTTTAGTACTATTCTTATTTGTAAAGGTAAAAAGAACAAAAAAAAGATGACTCTTGTAAAATCAAACCCAACACTTCCTAAAGAAGATAATAGTAAAAAAACTACTCCAATCAAAGAAGAACTTCACTATGAAGAACCCATCCCAGAAGAAAAAATAGAGAGTGAGCCTTCAACAACCAAAGATAATGATTCAACTGAAGAAATCCCTCTAAAAGAATCTAATGAAGAAGCTTTCTCATTTGATGACTTACCAATCAAAGAAACAGTTGAATTAAAAAATAAAAAACCAAATAAAAAGAAAAATAACAAAAACAAGTAATATTGATATCTATCTAATAATTGCATCATTTTATACTAGATTATAAACGAATAAGTAATATCATTTTACTTGTTTTTTTCTTCCCATAAAAATAATCATTATCAAAGTAGGGGAGCATTTCCTAAAGTATTCCCATAAAAAAAGTAAATACCGTTACTAATATTTACTTTACTTACCTATATTCAACCTTAACCATCTTAGCATGAATAACCACTCTCTTAGTACCATCATCAGTACAAGTAGATAGAGTTAAAATTTTATCATTAACACTAACATCTTCCTGAAAATCATATATACTCCTATCAGTAAGATTATCTATAAAAGTCTTATGTTCTTCTTCAGATTCAAAATAAGTTCTTAAATAATAAACTTCTGGTTTAATAGTATATATAGAAAATATCTTCCATACTGTATTAGCTTTAGGAGTAGACATTTTAATATAATGATTCTCACTATTAGTATACCAAGAATCTTTCAAACACCATACGAGTGATCCAAACATTGATCTATCAGTCATATTATGTGCATATATTATTGTATTACTACCAAAGTATTCAAAATCATCTCTATAATCTGCATATACCCATCCATTAATATTATATTTCTTATTAAAATCATGCCTCAAATAATATTCATTATCATTGTGTTGTACTACTGAATAATTAACATTCGTATTATTAACCTTTATCCATCCAACTGTCTCATTATTCTTCGCTATCAAATCACTAAAATCTACTGAAATATATCCAATATTATTGTATTCATTATCACCACTAGGAATATATTCTATCTTATCAATATTTTCCTTCTTCTCATTTTCTAAAACCTTCGTACTAGCTAAAATATCTTGTGTCAAATAATTAATCTTAAGTCTTTGTACATACCATCTAGAAGCCCAAAAAATACATATAAAATATACTGATAAAGTAAGTCCCATCATCACAATTGGTATAACTGGCTTCCCTTTATATTTAAGTACTGCTCCCTTCTTCGGATCAATAATACATATAATTCCTGTTATCAAATATTTCGGTATAATTGTAATAACTGTATATAATCCTAAAAAGAACCATCTAACTATCTTTATCACTAATCCACCTCCATATTATGAAATAAGTATAACATAAAATGTCAAAAAAAGATATATTTACTTTGAAATTAGTTATTTTTGTTGTATAATATGTTTAGTTTGAGAAAGAAGGTGAATTAGGGTGAATTTAAATGATATAAAAGTTGGCGACAAATTACAAATACAATGTTATAAACACGACGGCTCGCTGCATCGTAAATGGGATGAAGCAATCGTCTTAGATATCTTTGATGATTATATGGTTTTTGGTAACAATCGTACTACTGTTATTGATTCAGATGGCAAGATCTGGAAAACTCGTGAACCAGCAGTAATGTTCTTCTTTAAAGATCGTTGGTTCAATATCATCGGACAACTAAAAGACTATGGTATCTATTTCTATTGTAATATAGCAACTCCCACCCTAATAGATAACAAAATTATCAAATATATTGATTATGATCTAGATTTAAGAGTATTTCCTAATGGTTCATTTAAAATTCTTGATCGTATGGAATATAAATATCATAAAAAACAAATGCACTATTCCAGTCGACTAGATTTTATTCTCAAGTATGAATTAGTTAACTTAATAGAAATGGTTCGTACTAGAGAAATGCCTTTTGATAAAGATACTATTAATAAATATCATCAAAAATATGTTGAATTAGTAGAAAAACAGTAACCATCCTGTTTTTTTCTATCTTCATATCTTCTCTTTATCACATAAAAAAATAAAATCATAAAATGTCTTTAAAAACTATTGAAAAGAAGTAATAATATTTGGTATAATTAATTAGTAATAAGAAAGGATGATTTTTATGGAAGAATACAAAATAACAATGCGTAGCGAGAATGACACTATAGCCTTAGCTGAAAATTTAGAATCAGAAAAATTTCCTAATATGGTTATTTGCTTATATGGAGATCTTGGTAGTGGAAAGACTGTCTTTGCCAAAGCTTTTGCTCATGCTATGGGTATTGACGGCGTTACTTCTAGTACCTTTAATATAATAAAAGAATATAATGGAGAATTACCATTGTATCACATGGACGTATATCGTGTAGATGATAATATAGATAACTTAGGTATTGAAGAATACTTTGAAAAAGGTGGCGTTACCATCATCGAATGGGCTGATCTTATCAAAGATTATCTCCCAGAAGAAAGACTAGATATTAAATTCAAAGTCGTAGATGAAAACACCCGTATCCTCTTAATTAAAGCTTACGGAGAAGAATATGTTCGTGCCTGTGAGGATATCTTATGATTAGTATATTTATAGATACATCCTTATCCAATGTATCTATTTCTATCATAAAGGATAACAAAATATTATCACTAATAGAAAAAAATATTCCTAATGCCCATTCTATATATACCACTAGCTTCCTAGATAAAGCCCTAAAAGAGTCCGGCGTTAGCCCATATGAAGTAGATAATATCTATGTAATAAATGGCCCTGGATCATTCACTGGCCTAAGAATAGGAGTAACTATTGCTAAAACATATGGCTACCTCATCAAAAAAGATCTAACTCCTGTATCTAGCCTTAAATCATATGCTCTAAGCACTGACTTACCATTCCCAATAATGAGCATAATTCCTGCTAATAAAACCCATTACTATATCGGTATCTATAACGATCACTATGAACCTATCGTTAAAGAAGAATTTGCTAGTCATGATACCATAAAAGAATTAATAGATACCTATCATCCATCATTAGTAGGACCAGATAGTACTATCCTAGGAGATTATCAAATAAATAAAGTATCTCTAAATATCTTAAATATTATTAATTATTATCAAGATAAAGAAAAAGTTAACTACTTCAAATTAGTACCTAACTATCTAAAATTACCTCAAGCTATTGAAGATAAAAATAAATAGGTGCTATATATGATTAAAGAAGTTGACACTATCTCTACTAATCCCTTTAGTAGACGTCTTGAATATATTGAAAATAATATTACTTTAGGTTATCTAGAATATTCCCTCATCTATGATCGTATCGAAATAGATAACTTTTTAGTAGAAGAACCATATAGACAAACCGGTATAGGTACCAAACTAATGGCCTATCTTACCAGTGAAGCTATTAACTTACACGTAATAAATATAACTCTTGAAGTAAGAGTAAGCAATATACCAGCTATTAATCTCTATAAAAAATTTGGCTTTCGTGAAGTAGCCCTAAGAAAATATTATTATGGAGATGAAGACGGTATATTAATGGAAAAGCAGGTGATGTAAATGAAAGATATATATTGTTTAGCCATAGAATCTTCTTGTGATGAAACTAGTATGAGTATTATAAAAAACGGTACTGAAGAAATATGTACAGTTACAAATACACAAATAGATATTCATAAATTATTTGGAGGAGTAGTCCCTGAAGTAGCTAGTCGTAGTCATATAGAAAATATTACTATTGTCCTAGATGAATTATTAGAAAGAAGTAAAATGTCTCTAAAAGATATTGATATAATTGGCGTTACTTATGGCCCCGGGCTAATTGGTTCCCTCCTAATAGGATTACAGTGTGCTAAAACTATCTCCCTAGTAACTGGTAAACCATTAATACCTGTTCACCATATAGCAGGTCATATCTATGCTAATAACCTAGAAAAAAGATTAACATTCCCTCTAATTGCCTTAGTAGTCTCAGGAGGGCATACTGATCTTGTATACATGAAAGAAGACTATTCATTCAAAAAAATTGGTGGTACTCTAGATGACGCTATTGGCGAAGCCTATGATAAAGTAGCCAAAATATGCGGTTTAGAATACCCTGGTGGCCCTATCGTCGATAAACTAGCTAAAGAGGGTAGTGATACCTATGACTTGCCATATCCCCTAGATGATGACTCCTATAACTTTAGCTTTAGCGGCATCAAATCAGCTGTCGTAAATCTCGTTCATAACGAAACACAACGTGGTAATCCCATAAGAGTACTAGATATCTGTACATCATTTCAAAATAGATGCATTGAAGTACTAACTAAAAAAACTATCCGTGCCCTAAAAGAATACCATGTAAACACATTAGTCCTAGCAGGAGGAGTAGCCGCTAACAGTTATCTCCGTCAAGAATTAACTAAAGCTTGTCAAGAAAATAACATATCATTCAGTTATCCAAGAATGGCTTACTGTACAGATAATGCCGCCATGATCGGAGCAGCTGCTTACTATGCTTATCAAAAAGGCATTACTGCTAATCTAGAACTAAATGCTAAAGCCGTAGACAATTTATATAACGAACCAAACCAAGAATAATTCTTGGTTTTATTTTACCAATAATACCCCTAAAACTATTGTAAAAGATCCATTTTTTTGTTATACTTAAATTACAATCAAACACTAGGAGTGATAAATAATGAAAGAAGAAAAAAAAGAATTAAAAGAACATAAAAAAGTGAAACTAAGTAATAAAAATATCTTACTAATTGTTATCGGTATTGTCCTCGTTTCTCTAGCAGGAACATTTGCCTGGTTTACCTGGAGAAGTAATGATACCGCTTTAGTATTAACTGTCGGAGATATCTCTAGTGCACAAGTAACCTTAAAGCCATATAAACTAAATGCTGAACTAGCTCCTGTAACTTCTTATGAAGATCAAGTTTATACTAATGTAACTGCTGTAAATAATAGTACTACTGCTAAAAAAATAAATCTTTATTATCATATTAACAAAATAGATTCAGAATTAATATCTACTAGTTTTAAATATACAATCACTAAAAGTACCGATAATGGTTCAACCTATACTGAATATAAAACTGGTAACTTTTCTACCGCTGCTAATAACATAGATTTATATATCATGGATGAAACTGTTGATGGTAACAACAATATCAAGTACAAAGTATATATCTGGTTAGATGGTACTGGCCCTAATGAAGGAGTAGCCGGAAAATCCTTCTCTGGTGAACTTCGTGCAAAGATAGAAGATATAGAAGCACCACATTATATGAATATACCAGTAAATTTTGCTAGTACTTATGGTGATAATCTTAATTCAATAACATTTATGGGAAATACAAACTACCCATCTTGCTTAACAGCAGAAGATATTGAAGCAATTGAATCTAATATAGATAGTTATAATATAGCGGAATATGCTACAAATACCCCTGATGGTTATACAGGAAAAATAATGCACTATCCTTGTTATGTAGAATTAGAAGATGGAAGCAGAGTGCTTGATATATATATTGGCTCTACGGAAGGCAAAGTATATGCCCCAGAAGATTCAACTGGGTTGTTTGCCAATTTGGGCGGTTTAACTGCAATTAATGGTATGGAATATTTTAATACCTCAAATACTACTAATATGTCTAGTATGTTTAAAGGAGCCACAAGTTTAAAAAATCTCGATTTATCACACTTTAACACTTCAAATGTTACTGATATGAGTGAAATGTTCAGCTTCTATGGTGATGCAGGTGACGGGAAAATGACTACAATAAATTTGAGTAGTTTTGATACTTCAAATGTAACTAATATGTGGGGCATATTTAACAACTGGTGTAGTTTAACCAGTATAGATTTGAGTAGTTTCGACACCTCAAATGTTACTGATATGAGTTATATGTTTAGCACCGAAGACTGTATGCAAGGACACAACACCGAACGTTCAGGGGATTTAACCAGCATCAATTTTGGAACTTTCAATACTTCTAGTGTAACTGCAATGTCAGCAATATTTTATGGACAAAAAAAATTACAAGGTTCTTTTACAATAGCTACGTCAGCAGAACTTGAATTTGCCGATTATATGTTCTATTATACAGCAGCTAATGCTTCTAGTGATTTTGTAGTAAATTATAACTCAGTTAATGCTAGTGCTATCGATGAATATATAAATCAAAAAACAAGTGATGCTAAAGTAGTCAAAGGCTCATGTATTGACTGCTAATAATCAAAATGGATGGAGAAAGTTAATGATTAACAATCCATCATATAAATAAAAATAAAATATAAGGATAGGTGATAATTTTATGAAAAAATATAAGATGAATAATAAAGGTTTTACCCTAGTAGAGTTACTTGCCACCATAGTATTACTTGCTCTAGTAATTGGTATAGCTTCATACTCCATAAATGCTATTATAAAGAATTCTCAAGAAAAAAATTATCAACTACTTATAAATAATATCTATGATGCTACTGAAGTCTATTATCAAGAATGCAAATATACCAATAATACTGGTATCACTTGTAGTGAAGAAGCTGGCTCACTAGTTACCTCACTTGGAGACCTAGTAAAATATGGCTATCTAAAAGGTAATAGTACTGATACTGAAAATAATCAAACTATAGAAAACCCTAATGATAATGTAAATATATCACAGTGCAAAATAAAAATAACTTATCTAGGTAACACAATTCAAATAGAGGCTGTAAACCCTACCGGTAGTTGCCCAAAAAAATACTAATAAAGGAGGAATATACATGATAGGTAATGACTGGGATAATGTCCTAAATGATATATATCAAAAGGAATATTTTAATAAAATAAAAGAGAAAGTTCGTTACGAATATAATCATAAAACAATCTTTCCTCCCGCTAACAAAGTATTCTATGCTCTAAGAATGACTTCGTACAAAGATACTAAAGTAGTTATTCTAGGACAAGACCCTTATCATGGAGTAGGAGAGGCTAATGGCTTATGCTTCTCTGTTAATCACGGAATAAAAATGCCCCCTTCATTAAATAATATATATAAAGAATTATATAGTGATCTAGGCATCACACGTACTGATACTGATTTATCTGATTGGGCTCGTCAAGGAGTATTACTCCTAAATAGCGTTCTAACAGTAGAAAAAGATAAACCAGCTAGTCATAAATTCGTAGGATGGGAAGAGTTTACTGATGAAATAATCATGAAATTAAATGATCATGAAACTCCTATAGTATTTATCTTATGGGGTAACTTTGCTAAAAGTAAAATAAAATATATCACTAACCCTAAACACCTAATAATCTCTTCATCCCACCCAAGCCCATTCTCTGTAAATTATGGTTTCTTTGGTAGTAGACCATTCTCTAAAACAAATGAATTCTTAAGAAAAAATAACTTAAAGGAGATATCTTGGTAATATGTTAGGAGTATATATCCATATTCCATTTTGCAATACCATCTGCAGTTACTGTGATTTTTGCAAAATACACTACCAAAAAGAATATGTCTCTTCATATCTAGAACACCTATCTAAAGAAATTAACTCTCGTTATCAAGGAGAAATAGTAAATTCAATCTATATCGGAGGAGGTACTCCTAGTTGCTTATCACCTGATGAATTAGATGAATTATTAAGTATCTTGAGTATCTTTAATTTATCAGATAATTATGAGTATACTATTGAATGTAATATTGAAAATATTGATATAGAAAAACTAAATATCTTTAAAAGTTATGGCATTAATCGTCTAAGTATTGGCGTTGAATCATTTGATAAAGATATCATTAGTGTCTTAAATCGTCATCATGATGAAGACCTAGTATTTGATAATATCTATTTAGCTAAAAAATATTTTAATAATATAAATATTGATTTAATATATGGTGTAACTCCTGATATAGAAAAAGTAAAAAATGATATAAGTAAATTCTTAATGTTAGAAATTCCTCATATATCATGTTATTCTTTAATTCTAGAAGAACATACTAAGTTATGGATTAACCATCAAAAATACATAGATGAAGATCTAGATAAAGAAATGTTTGATTATATTAATAATACTCTTACTAAAAAAGGATATCATCATTATGAAATAAGTAATTATGCTATTCCTAGTTATGAAAGTAAACATAATATAAACTACTGGTTAAATGGCTCATACTATGGCTTTGGTCTAAGTGCCGTTAGCTTTATAAACAACCATAGAATATCCAACACTAAAAATTTAACTAAATATTTAAAAGATGAATATCTTGCCGAGGACAACTATGAAGATGTCACTTTATCTAAAGAAAACGATCTAATTCTAGGATTACGCCTAATCGAAGGTTTAAGTATCACCAATTTTAATACTAAATACAATGATGACATTCTTAGAAAACCTATCATCAAAGAACTACTTAGTGATAACTATTTAATTATCACCGGAGATAAACTACATTGTAATTATAAATACATATATCTTTTAAATAGCATCCTAGAAAAAATCATCGGTAGCGAATTATAAAGTAATACAAACAAATGTACGAAAATATCTTGACAATATATTCATAATATGATATGGTTGTTATATGAGAGAGTAATATCTAAAGGAAGTGAATTAATATGAAAGATATCTTAGAATTTATTAAAAGTGAAAAGTTTTATCTTCCAATTATCTATTTGATACTAGGAACAATTATCTATTACTTAATTAAATTAATTATAAATAAATTAAGTAAAAATAAACATATAGACAAGAAAAAACAAACAATAATCTCCCTCGTAAAAAATATTTTTAAATATCTCATCTATATCTTTATTGTATTGTCTATTTTAAATGTATATGGTATAAATACTACTGGAGTTATTGCCTCTATTGGTATCGTTGGCGTTATTATCGGCCTTGCATTTCAAGATCTAGTAGCTGATTTTCTTGCCGGAGTATGCATCCTTTTTGATGATAAATATACCATCGGAGATATCGTTTCAATAAATGGCTTTAAAGGAGAAGTTATTGCTTTTGGACTAATGACTACCAAAATTAAAGCCGCAACCGGAGAAGTAAAAATCATATCAAACTCATCATTCAAAGAAGTAACTAATTATAGTCAAAATAAAACAGTATTATTTATCACTTTAGACGTCGCATATGACACTAATATTGATAAATTAGAAAAAGTATTAAATAGTCTAACAGATGACGTTCTAAAAATAGAAAATGTCCTTGGAAATTACAAACTACTAGGAATTAATGAGTTTTCTTCTAGTAGTATTAAATATCAAGTATGTATGGATTGCAAACCTGAAAAACACTATCAAATAAAAAGGGAATATCTTAAATTAATAAATGATGCATTTAACAAAAATAAAATTGAAATTCCATATAACAAAATGGATATTAATATAAGGAGCAACAAACATGAATAAAATTAAATACTTTGAAACAGAAATAAACTATATTAAAGACGAAACTAAAAAAGAGGATATCAAATATCTAATAAATCTTTTACCAGACTACTTTTTCACTATTCCAGCATCTAGTACTGGTAAATATCATCCCAAGTTTGCTAGCACTAATCATGGATTAGTAAAACATACCAAAGTAGCAGTAAGAATTGCCTATGACTTGTTTGCTACAGTTAATAATTTTACTGAAGAAGATAAGGATTTAGTAATTATGGCACTCATTATGCATGATGGTATGAAAAAAGGTAACCCTGAAGAACAATACACTAGATTTGATCATCCATTACTTGCATCAAAATTAATAATGGAGCATGCCAAAGAATTAAAAATGGGGATAGATAACATTCGCAAAATGTGTTCCTTAATAGAGTCACATATGGGTGTCTGGAATACAAGTAAATATAGTAAAGTAGTTTTACCACTACCAACAACAGAACTACAAAGATATGTTCACCGTGCTGATTTTCTTGCTAGTAGAAACTATTTAAACGTTTCCTTTGATAAATTAGAAATAAGATAGGTGATATAAATGAAATTGAATAAAAAAGGTTATATGCTAGTAGAAATAATTCTAGCTTCTGCTCTTGCTTTTGGCCTTGCATATTTTATCCTTGAACTGACCTTAAAAGTAAAAGAAAAAGATGATGATTTATTTGTAGAAACCCTAGTAGCCACTGATAAAACAATCATAAATAACAAATTAATGACTTATGCCAAGAATGGTGATTTTAGTTGTGATAAATTACAAATCAATGATAGAACCATTAAATATGGCGATGAATTAATCGTTATAGTTAATAAATATACCACAGTAGGAACAAAAAGTTGCTCATTTGATGAGTATAATAAAATATTAGTAAATATTCCTCTAAGTGTTGCCCAAATGCCAAATAAAAATTATGATATAAAATTTGAGTATTTAACTAGTTCTCCTTATTGTGATATAAACGTAAATGGAACGACTCTTAATGCTGTCTACAATGATGGTCGTAGCGATAATTATGGTTTCGATCAGCTAGGAAATAAAACTATTAGCAAAGAAATAAATAGTACTGGTACATATAATTTTTATGTTTCCGATATACATGGTAATGCAGCTATTTGCAGTGTGATTGTAAATAACGTAAACAGTGATAATACATGCAGCGATGGGTACACTAAAATTAATGATAAATATTGTTACTCAAAGGGGGAAATTAAGTATGAAAAAATTAAATAATAAAGGCTTCACTTTAATTGAATTATTAGCAACTGTTGTTATCATGTTAGCTATTTCTGTCTTAGCAGTATCATCTATCAGTGCCGCCATCGAAAGAAATAAAGTAAAACAAGATGAAGCTAAAATAGAAGCCATCGTAGCAAGTGGTAAATTATATTATGAAGAAAATAAACTTTCGCTAGGAGCTAATGGTTGCATTCCTCTAAGTGCCTTAGAATTAACAGATGAAGAAAGAAAAATGTCTAATGGCGAATATCTCGATGGGGCAGTTTACTATAATAATGGCGAATTTAAATATACGAAAGGTTGCATAAACTAATGAAAAAATTAAATAAAAAAGGTTTTACCTTAATTGAACTATTAGCAACTGTTGTTATCATGTTAGCAATTTCTGTAATAGCCGTATCATCTATCAGCTCTGCCATTGATAGAAATAAAGCTAAACAAGATAATGCTAAAAAAGAAGTCATTATTAGTGAAGCAAAACTATATTATAATACCCATAGAAATACTCTTGGCACTAGTGGCTGTATACTTGTAAGTGACCTAGATTTATCTGAAAATGAAAAAAAAGATTCAAATGGCAATATTTTTAATGGTGGTGTACGATATAATAATGATACATTTGAATATGTTAATTCTTGTAATTAATGGAGGTACATATGAATAGAAAAGGATTTATGATGGCTGAAGTAGTTGTAGTATCAGCGATTGTTATGGTAACCATCATTGGTTTATACCAAAGTTATAATAAATTATATAGTACATATGCCACTAGATTAAAATACCATGATGCCGAAACATTGTATCGACTTGGTAACTATCGTGACACTCTCATAGAAAACGGTAGCTTGAATACCATACTATCAGATATGAAAAAAAATGGTACCAAAACTAAAAGCATTTATAAAGATGGAAGTAAAGACAATCCCATTGTATTAGAAGATGAAAAAGACAAATACAAAGGAGATACTGTCTTCTTAATATCAACAACAAAAGACAGTAGCAAAGCAAAAGGACATATTTTAGAAAATACAACTATAAATGGTATCCATTCAACATATCAAGACTATCTTTCATATCTAACGAAGTCAACTAGTTATGGCTCCAACTACATTATGGTAATAGAAAGTTGCAAGGATGACCTAAATGATTGCTATTATGCATATCTTGAAATATATGATGGTAAAGAGAAAAATAGTTAAATGAAGTTATAAAATAGAAAAGTAAATTAAAGAACCCTGTTTTCATTTTATTTGAAACAGAGTTCTTTATTATTAATTTGTATATCTAAGACTTTCGTTTGATACATTAAAAACAATTCCAAGTATAAGCATATATGATAAGAGAGAAGAGCCACCATAAGAAATAAAAGGTAAAGTAATTCCCATTATTGGCAAGAGACCAATAGTCATTGAAATATTATATATTTGTTGAAACAAAAGTACTCCAATAATTCCTCCAATTGCATATTTATCCATGTCATTAGAAGTCTTATTAACATATCCAATAAGTGTTAAATCAAAAATAAGCATTATTATAATTAAAGATATGGCTCCAATAAAACCAGTATTAGAAGCAAAAACAGCAAATATAAAATCTGTTTGCATCTCCGGAAAATATATTGGAGTATGATTAATACCGTGTCCTGTCACTCCAGATGATCCAATTGCAATCATCGAATTCCTTAACTGCATTCCACTAGCAGAAGACCAATTGGTTATTCTATCCATTCTATAAAAGAAAGAAGTTCCAAAAATATCAATAAATAAGTCTTGCTTGAAATAATATATTCCTAAAAAGACACCAAGTAAAATTACCAAAGCTCCAATCGTAAATACAAACCATCTTTTTCTAAATCCTCCAACAAATAACATAACAATAGTAATAATCAAATACATTATAACTGCTCCCGTATCTGGTTCAATAAAAGTAAGTGCTGAAGGAATAAACAACAAAACCATTACTTTTAGCAAAAATTTTAATTCATCTACAGTATCAGGATTGTTATTCTCATCATTAAAATCCCCAATCATCCTTGATAAAGTAATTATCCAAAAGATTTTCATAAATTCACTCGGCTGAATCGTCCCAATAAATGGTATCTTAAACCAACAAGTAGCATTCTTAACTGTTACTCCAAAGAATAAAACCAATACCAGCGACACAACTCCAATTAAATAAAAAATATAAGCATTATTATAAAGCCATCTATTACCGAGTCCCATCACTAAGTAAGCTAATCCAAATCCAATAAAATACCATACCATCTGTTTTATATACAAATTTTGAAAGTTCGCTCCCAAAAATCTCCTCGTTGAGTATATTGATACAACACTTATTAAAAGAAAAATAAATATTGGAATTAATACATTGCGATCAACTTTAAATTTTGACGTATTTTTCAATCTATCACCTTCTTATATTTATCCTGTATTTATATTTTATCACATAAAGCTAATAATTTATACTAAAAAACTAATAGTTTCATATAATTCTTATAGGAGGACAATATGAAAGATTTACCTAAAATGTATCATCATCATGAAAACAAAGAGTTTACCAATAATCGAGAAGTTTACTATGGCAATGAAACTGTCAGTCATAATGATATTTTTACCACTAATGATATACGTAAAAAAATAAATGATATCTTAAGCTCCCCAACATTTATTTATCGTGCTACCGTCAATATCGTCGTAGGTAATGATATTATTGTAAGAAAAATAGTAGGTATTCGTAACAATAACTTAGTAACCATAGATAACGAATACATTCCTATTGAAAATATTAAGGACATCTATAAATAATAGGTGTTTTTAATTTAAGTTCTGTTATACTTTGGACTGATAAATATTTATATTAGAATATTTAGTAAATTTTAAAATAATTTGAAACA
>CAJJKI010000010.1 GCA_905188025.1 uncultured Eubacteriales bacterium
CTTTCTTACCATTAAAGTTCCCACTTCTAGTAGCTTCAGTTGGATAACTATCAGTCGCTGTAAATGCATAATTAAAATGAGTACTATTTGATAATCCACTATCTAGTTTATTTATATCTAACCATAAATCCATATATATAGTTTTACCACTCTCATTAATTGTCGGTGTTACTTTTACTTCTCTTTTTATATAATTGCCTGTTGTGTTACTATTAACTAAAGTAGGTACTATTATTGCACTGTTATTAGTAATACTTCCTCCTCCATCAGCAGCACAAGAGAAAGTTCTTTCTACCGTAAACACGATATTTGTCTTTTGAGCTTCACTACTTATCCATGAAAAGTATGCTAGTGATCCACCAATTATTGTAAATATAACAGTCAATATTCCTAATACTAAAATTATCTTTTTATTCTTATCATCATCCATATATTATTTCCTCCAAAATGGTACTAAAGTATTCTACTTTAATACCATCTACTATAATTAAATGATATCATAAACACCAGTAATTATCAATACTTTTTTTTGGAAAAAGGTATATTTTTTTAAAAGTATAAAATTTATGTAAGGCCTTATAAAATAAGAGAAAATTGGATGTTTTCTTTTAGAAAAATGACAGTTAAGTAAAATACTTTAATGCCATTTTTTATTTTATTTTATAGTTGGCAAAGAAAAAAGTATGTTTAGTTTTGATATTTTTCCACTAAACATACTTTATTTTCTTTAATGCTTTTCTTACTATCGATAATTCTTTGATTAGATGATCCTCTAAATGGTACATTATAACTTTTTAAATCTATTATAAATGGCGAATCTACTAAGACGTCTATATTACTAAGTAATTCTTTAAGATTTTCTTCTTTTTGACTTCTTCTAAGTAATGCTTCCATTGTATATCCTGTATAACACCATACATTAAGTCCTATTTCATGAACATACTTAGCTATTTCTAAACAAGCATCTATTTGTTCTAATGGATCTCCTCCTGATAAAGTTATTCCATCTTGAAAAGGCACTTCTTTAATTTCTTCACAAAGCTCTTTAACGTCTTTTAGAAATCCTCCATTAAAGTCATGTGTTTGAGGATTATGGCACCCAGGGCAATTATGTAAACAACCCTGAGTCCATATTACTGTTCTAATTCCTTCTCCATCAACGATACTCTCAGTAGTAAGATCCCCTGCTAATCTAATTTTCATTTTACTTTGTAAATAAGCCTTCAGTACCGTGCTTTACTCTATCTCTTTCTTCAGCTTTTTTACCATTATTGAATCTATCTACTGTACCAACTAAATAACCAGTAATTCTTCTAATTCTTTCGAATCCTACTCCTTCACCTACAGTTTTTTCTTCTTTAACTTCTACTTCTTTCATAATATATCCTTCTTTCTTCTTATTTTTATTTACAACTACTGCAGTTTGCACTAACACTTCTTAATTTTTCAACTGAAACTCCCTCATAAGCACGTCTTCCACAACCAGGACATACGTCTTTAATAACTCCAACATAACCACATACTGGATCTCTATCTACTGGATGATTAATTGCTCCATATCCAAAATTATTTTCTTTCATAAGTCTAACAATTCTCTCAAATGCATCAATATTAGTAGTAACATCTCCATCAAGTTCAATATAACTAATATGTCCTGCATTAGTAAGTGCATGATATGGTCCTTCTAGTTTAATCTTATTAGCAATAGAAATATTATAATATACTGGTACATGGAATGAATTAGTATAATATTCTCTATCAGTAACTCCTTTAATCTTACCATATATAGCTCTATCAATATTAACAAATCTTCCTGATAATCCTTCTGCTGGAGTAGCTAAACAAGTAAAGTTTAAATTATATTCTTTTGAATATTCATCACATTTATCTCTCATAAATTTAATGATCTTAAGTCCTAATTTTTGAGCCTCAGCATCTTCTCCATGGTGTTTACCAGTTAATGCTTTAAGTGTTTCCGCAAGACCAATAAATCCAATACTAAGTGTACCATGTTTAAGTACTTTTCTAAGTCTATCAGTAGGTTTTAATTTATCTGAATCAATCCATACTCCTTGTTCAAGTAAGAATGGGAAATTATATATTCTCTTATTACATTGAATTTCAAATCTCTCTAATAATTGATCTTTAACCATATCCATAGTTTCTTCTAATTCTTTAAAGAAGCCTTTCATATCAGCCTTCTCATTACCAAGTACTATACCATGTTTAATACCAAGTCTAGGTAAGTTAATTGAAGTAAATGATAAGTTTCCTCTTCCCGGAGTAACTGCTTTATTTTCATCTACTACATTACCAATAACTCTTGTTCTACAACCCATATAAGCTACTTCAGTATTATAATCTCCTTTATAATATTGTTTATTAAATGGTGAATCCATAAATGAGAAATTAGGGAATAATCTCTTAGCAGATACTTCACAAGATAATCTAAATAAGTCATAGTTAGGATCTTCTTTATTATAGTTAACTCCCTCTTTTACTTTAAATATAGATATTGGGAATATTGGTGTTTCATTCTTACCAAGTCCAGCATCTACACTATATAAGTAATTCTTCATAACCATTCTACCTTCTGGACTAGTATCAGTACCAAAGTTTATTGAAGAAAATGGTACTTGAGCACCAGCTCTTGAATGCATTGTATTTAAATTATGTACAAAAGCTTCCATTGCTTGATAAGTTCTTTTATCAGTCTTCTTATAAGCTATATCATATGCTTTACTAAATATTTCTTTTACTTTATCACTATCTTTAGCACATTCATCCATATATTCTAAATCAAATTCTATACTATCTAATTTATCTATCTTATCATTAATCTTATTCATATTAACAAAAGTATCAAATCCTGAATAATCTAATAATTCACTAATAGCTGCTTTATATTGTTTTTTAAATGTTTTAAGTACTCCAGGAGCCATATAATAATCAAATGCTGGTATAGATTGTCCACCATGTTGATCATTTTGATTAGACTGTATAGCTATTGCAGCAAGTGCTGAATAACTCATAATATCTTGTGGTTCTCTTAAATATCCATGTCCTGTAGAAAAACCATTTTTAAATAATTTATTTAAATCTATTTGTGTACAAGTAGTAGTACCCATAGCTAAGAAATCCATATCATGTATATGTATATCTCCATTATCATGAGCATCAGCAAATTTCTTTTTCATTAAATAAGCTTTAGCAAATTCTTTAGATACTGTAGATCCATATTGAAGCATTGTACCCATTGCACTATTACCATCAATATTAGCATTCTCTCTCTTAGCATCTTCTTCAGCAGCACTCTTAAGTCCAAGTCCTTCAAGTGATTTTAAGAATTTATGAATTTTCTTCTCATCAGCAAATAATAATCTTGATTGTGCTCTTCTATCACGATATTCTGAAAAAGATTTATAAACGTCTTCATATCCACATTTATTAAGAGCTTCTTCAATTAAATCTTGAATCTCTTCAATTTTAATTTTCTCTTCATCTTTATATTCTTTTTCTATTCTTTTAATTACTGTTTGATATACTTTTTGTACATCTTTAGATGAATATACTGGTTCATCATCTTTAGTAATACTATCAAACCCTTTTTTAATAGCTAAAGCAATTTTAGTACCATCAAAATCTACTTTCTTGCCATTTCTTTTAACAACTTTAAGTGTTGTTACTAACTCTTCTGTGTTAACCATTTTCTTTACTCCTTCTCTTATTGTTAACACCATTATATCGACTATTTTTTCTCATGTCAATACTTTTTGTTCGTTTTCTAAAATTAATTAATTTTGGTTTTCCTCTATCCACATATTTTATTAAATTTTTATTTTTTAATATAAATTTAATAAACACCATTTTGTATCTTTATTTAATTTATCCCTTTATTTTCAAGGCATTATTAATATCTACAATCTATTGTTTGCGTAATTCATTTCTTGCATTTTTTAATTTTTTCTAAATTTACAAAAAATGTAAACCAATAAAAAAACACTTTTTTGCAAATTCATTGCAACAAAGTGTTCGTGTTAATAATTATATCTTATCAACCCTTATTTTTACTGTATATTCATTAATATCATACTCATCTACTAAGTTACTTTCTTGATTAAACTCTATTGCTAAAGTCTCATCTTTAATAGTAGGAATAAATTTATCTATTGCCTTACTATATTCTTCACTTGCTTCATAACTTACTTTAACACGATCAGTAATTTCAAATCCATTATTTTTTCTTATTTGTTGGATCTTAGATATTGTCTCTCTAGCAAGTCCTTCATTAATTAATTCTTCAGTTAATTTAGTATTAAGTACTATAAAGTTATTATCTTTATATGTAGCATCAAATCCTTCTTTAGATTCTACTCTAATATCTACCATACTAGCTTCTATTGTAAATTCTTCTCCTGATAAATTAACTACTACATTCTCTTCATTTCTAAGTTTATTTACTTCATCCATTCCTAACTTACTAAGTACCTCTTGGAATTCTTTAATCTTAGGTCCTAGTATCTTTCCTACTTCTTTAAAGTTAGGTTTAACTATAAAGTTAATATACGTACCAAGATTATCTTCAAATACTACTTCTTTAACATTAAGTTCTTCTTTAATAAGTTCTACTAGATCACTAATAATACTCTTATTCTTACTATCTATTATTACTTCACTAATTGGTTGTCTTACCTTAATCTTAGCTTCTTCTCTAGCATTTCTACCAAGACTAATCAAGTCTCTTACTAAGTCCATCTTTTCTTCAATCTTATCTTGATATTTACTCTCATCACTTACTGGATAATCAGCTAAATGTACACTCTCTTCCTGAGTTAAATTACGATATATCTCTTCTGTAATAAATGGACTAATTGGAGCCATCAATCTACATAATCCTTCTAATACTTGATATGTAGTTTGATATACTGCCTTTTTACTATTATTAAGTTCACTACCCCAAAATCTTCTTCTATTTCTTCTAATATACCAGTTAGATAAATCTTCATTCAAGAAATTATTAATAGCTCTAGTAGCTTTATTTAGATCATATTCATCCATTGCTTCAGTAACATAAGCTACTAACTTATTATATTTAGAAAGTAACCATTTATCTATTTCATCTATATCATTATAATCTACTTCAAAATCCTTAGGATCTAAATTATCTGCATTAGCATACATTTGGAAGAATGTATAAGTATTTTTAAGTGTACTAAATGTCTTAGACTGTATCTCTTTAATACCATCCTCATCAAATTTAAGCGGAGTCCATACTGGAGAAGCATATAACATATAAAATCTCGTAGCATCAGCGCCATATTTCTTTAATACACTAAATGGCTCTATTGCATTACCTTTACTTTTATGCATTTTTTGTCCAAACTTATCAAGTACTAAATCATTAACTAAAACATTCTTGTATGGTGCACATCCTTCTAAGAAAGTAGATATAACTATTAATGAATAAAACCATCCTCTAGTTTGATCAATACCTTCACTAATAAAATCAGCTGGGAATTGTTCTTTCCATAATTCCTTATTTTCAAATGGATAATGATATTGTGCAAAAGGCATTGCTCCTGAATCAAACCAACAGTCTATTACGTCTTTAACTCTAGACATCGTCTTTCCACACTTAGGACATTTAATATGTACGTCATCTACATAAGGTCTATGTAACTCAATATTCTCATCTATCTTTTCAATAGCCTTTTCACATAGTTCATGTCTAGATCCAATCATCTCATCATGACCACATTCGCATCTCCATAAAGGTATTGGAGTACCCCAATATCTATTTCTAGAAATAGCCCAATCATTCAAATTCTCAAGCCAATTACCAAATCTCTTTTCTCCAACAAATTCAGGATACCAATTAACTTTCTTATTCGCTTCTACTATTTTTTCCTTAAATGCTGTAACTTTTATATATAAACTAGGTTTAGAATAATATACTAATGGTGTTTTGCATCTCCAACAATGAGGATAATTATGTACCATCTTTTGTTTCTTAAATAATTTATCTTCTCCTGCTAAATATTTAATTATTTCAAGTTCAAGTTCAGAATCAACTACAAGTCTACCCTTCCAAGGTCCTTCTTTATAGCATCCTGCTTCATCTACAGGATTAATCATTGGTAAATTATATTTAAGTCCTACCTCATAGTCATCTTGTCCAAAAGCTGGAGCAATATGTACTATACCAGTACCATCTTCCATTGTAACGTAGTCAGCACAAGTAATAAAGAAAGCATGCCCTGGTACTTTAATAATAGGTAATAATTGTTCATATTCCATATATTCTAAATCTTTACCAAGATATTCCTCTACTACTTCATACTCATCTCCTAATACTTTATTAGCTAGCTTCTTAGCTACTATAAAATTATATCCCTTACTAGCGCACTTAACATACTCTTCATTAGGATTAACACAAGCTGCAACATTAGCAAGTAAAGTCCAAGGAGTAGTAGTCCATACTAATAAGTATGTATTATCCATATTTTTTAACTTAAATGGTACAGTAACTGTATTAACTGATACTTCCTTATACCCTTGAGCTACCTCATGACTAGCAAGTCCAGTACCGCATCTAGGACAATATGGTAATATCTTAAGCCCATCATATATTAATCCTTCATCAAAGAATTTCTTCAAAATCCACCATTCAGTCTCAATATAATTATTATCATACGTAATATAAGGATGCTCTAGATCAATAAACTGTCCAAGTTCCTCAGTAAATTCACGAAATGCTTTCTCATTCTTCCATACTGATTCACGACACTTTTCATTAAATTCTTTTATTCCATATTTTTCAATATCATTCTTTCCTTCAAATCCAAGTTCCTTCTCTACTTGTACTTCTACTGGAAGTCCATGTGTATCCCAACCAATCTTTCTAAGTACTTTATATCCTTTCATAGTCTTATACTTACAAAAAGTATCTTTTAGTAGCTTAGCTAATATATGGTGTACTCCTGGCATCCCATTAGCAGTAGCCGGTCCATCATAGAAAACAAAATTATCAGAGTCCTTTCTATTTTCTATTTGTCTTTCAGTTATTTTATTAACCCCTCCCCAAGACTCATCAATACTTTTCTCAACTTCACTAACCGTTCTCTTATCTAATTCTTTAAATTTCATAATTTCTCCTTTCACCTAAACAAAAAAAGCCCTTAATTCTAAGGACGACTTATATCGCGGTACCACCCTAGTTCACTAAGTGCTCTCTTTATTTATAACGGTATCATACCGATCTAATCTACATATCGATTAAATACATCAGAAGTGATCTAGATTATAGTATCTATATAGTTTTCCACCTACCAACTACTCTCTATCATATATCTATAATCCCGTCTTCATCTCTTGTTTTAACAAATCTCTTTAATTATATAATATCTTAATATTTATGTCAACTACCAATCATATAAATTTATCTTACTTTTGGTTTCAATGTTAATATATTAGCATTTGGTTTAAAGAATTTATTTACTATTGGCATCCCTACATTAGTATTAACTGGCCCATTAATTAAAAATAATGTCTCTCCAATTTTATTAGTGCCATGTGCATATTCCGGAAACAATTCCATCTGTGGTGAAATTAACCCTCTATTTTTAGGAAGTTTAATCACTCCATTATGCATGTGTCCTGATACCACCAAGTCAGCTTTTGATTCTATACACTTACCCTCTAAAGAACTTAAAGTCATTATTCCAGTAGGTGTATGTGTCATTAATATATTATATCTACTAGAATCAAATTGTGGTCTTATTTCCCTATCAAATATACTTCTAAATTCTTCTACTCTTTCTCTATCTACTTCATAATATTCATATCGAGGAGAAAAAGCCCCAATTGCTATCTCTTCAAAATTAGCTATCTTATCATCTTCTAATAAAATAGTATTTGGTGCTCTAGAAATAACTTCTCTTAAAGCACTTGCGTCTCCCTTTATCCATTCATTATTCGCACCAACCGTCATCTGATCATGATTCCCTAATGAAATATATGTAGGCATTCCCTTTGTCATAAAAGCAAGTTCTTCTTCTATCATCATTCTAAACTCTTTATTTTCTAACTCTTTAGTATCATCTACTAAGTCTCCCGGTACAAGTATTGCATCAATTTTTGGATACATTCCCCTCTGAATACCATTAGATAAATCATTAAATAATCTACTTAAATTCCTAAGTCCTGTATCATAGCCCTCTTTATTTGTACGATGAATATCTGATACAACAAGAATATTCTTAGTAGAAAATACCTTTTCAGAATAAATAGTTAAATTCTTTATCTTACTCATGTCATTCCCCCTCATTAATTGCTAAGTATTATAGCATATTATTGTTCGTTCGTCAACTTTATCTATTTATACCCTAACTCCTTAAGAGCCATCCAAGTAAATGGTGATACTTCTTTTTCTTCTATCTTGTCTATATCCAACCATACTCCTCCTAGTGAATCTAACCCATCAGCATCAGTCTTTAACTCATTACCTTCTATTTCTACTGTATAAAGTATTCCTATATGATGCAAATCTTGTATTAACTCATCATTCACATCCCATTGAAAAGTCTTAGATACTGCTGTCAATATCCTCTCACTAATTACTTTTACTCCAATTTCTTCCATAAGTTCTCTATGTAGTGTCTCTACTGGAGTCTCTCCTCTCTCAATTCCTCCTCCAGGTAAATCATATAATCCCTTGTATCCACCACAAGCCTTCTTCACTAAAGCAATCTTTCCATCACGTATAATTGCTCCGTATACTCCCATACGAGTATCCTTAGTAATCTTCTTTTCCATATGTCCTCCTTAATTATCTATTTCTTCTAAATAAACTTTTCTTCCTAGCCATACGCTTATCACTTACATCTATCTTTCCATTCCATGTATCCCCTTCAAGTATCCTACTGTCATATTCTCTTCTTTCAAAATTATTCTTATTAATATCTCTAGGTCTTCTTCTCATAAGCATTCCATCTACTAGTCTTACTAACTTATAATCACTCTCTTCATTAAGTAAATAACTAGTAAGTTCTTCTCTAGTAGGAATCTTATCATAAAAGACAATTACATATTTTTCTTCCTCATGTCCTTTCACTTTCATAGAATAATCCATATCTCCTAAAATCATTCCATTACCAAGTATAATTTTAATAGCACTATTACTGCATCTCATACAGTCAATTATATTACACATTCCAAAAGGATCATAATAATTACATGTATTTTTTACTTCCGTTTTTATCATAAATAACCCTTCATTATCTTTCATATCTTTTCCTCCATTCTTAATAATTTATAAACGCGAAAAGAAACATCACTTTTCTTATCATGATATTTCTCTTCTATATTTTATATGCGTCCTCTAAAGAAAATTCTACATTTTCATTAATCCAATTCTTTCTAGGCTCTACTGCATCTCCCATCAAAATTGATACTCTCTTCTCAGCTAATGCTCCATCTATAATATTTACTTTTACTAAGTTTCTATATCTTGGATCCATTGTCGTATCACATAACTGATCAGCATTCATTTCACCTAGTCCTTTATATCTTTGTATCTTATAATTACTCTTACCAGCTGTCATTTGTCTTAACTCTTCATTAGTCCAAAGATAATTATCATGTCCTCCAATACTAAGCTTATATAATGGTGGCATTGCTATAAATAATCTACCATTTTCTATAAGTGGCCTCATATATCTATAAAAGAATGTTAATAATAAACATTGAATATGTGCTCCATCATCATCAGCATCGGTCATAATAATTACTTTTCCATAATTACATTCTTTTATATCAAAATCATTCCCAATACCTGCACCAATAGTATGTATCAAAGTATTAATTTCTTCATTCTTAAATATATCTTCTAGTTTAGCCTTCTCAGTATTAATAACTTTTCCTCTTAAAGGTAATATTGCTTGTGTCTTTCTATCTCTTCCTTGTTTAGCTGATCCACCAGCAGAGTCTCCTTCTACTATAAATAACTCGCATTTTTCACGATCTCTACTTTGTGCTGGTGTTAACTTACCACTAAGTATCTTTTCTATCTTCTTATTATCTTTTCCCTTGCGAGTCTCTTCTCTAGCTTTTCTAGCAGCTTCACGAGCTTCCTTTCCCTTTAAAGCCTTACTAACTATTTGTGTAGCTACTGCATTATTTTCTTCTAAGAAGAATTTAAGTTTCTCCGTAACTATTGCTTCTACGATCGTTCTAGCTACTGGAGTACCCAACTTAGATTTAGTTTGTCCTTCAAATTGTAGTATCGCTTCAGGTATTTGTACTGATATAATAGCAGTTAATCCCTCTCTTACGTCAGATCCCTCAAAAGCCTTATCCTTACCCTTTACAAATCCCTTATCTCTAGCATAATCATTAAGTACCTTTGTAATAGCAGTCTTAAACCCTACTTCATGAGCTCCTCCATCCGGAGTCTTAACATTATTAACAAATGATATTATATTCTCACTATACCCATCAGTATATTGCATTCCTATACTAACATTAACCTTATCTTTTACCGCACTAAAACAAAGTACTTTATGAAGAGGATTCTTTCCTTCATTTAAATATTCACAAAAAGCATGAAGCCCATTCTCATAACAATATTTCTCTGATCTATCTTCTACTTCATCAACTATCTCTATTGTTAATCCATTAATTAAAAAAGCACACTCTTGCATTCTCTCACATATTGTTGAATAATTAAAAGTAGTTGTTTCAAATATTGTCTTATCAGGTTTAAATCTAACAGTAGTACCAGTTCTCGTACTAGTACCTATCTTTTTTAAAGGAACCTCTACATGTCCTCCATTAGAAAACTTTATATAGTATTCACATTTATCTCTCTTAATAGTAACTTCCATCCATTCAGATAAAGCATTAACTACTGATGCACCAACACCATGTAGTCCTCCTGATACTTTATATCCTCCATCAGAAAACTTTCCTCCTGCATGAAGTACTGTATAAATAACTTCCGGAGTACTCTTACCTGAAGAATGCATTCCTGTAGGCACACCTCTACCTCTATCACTAACACTAATAGATCCATCAGTATGCATTATAATTTTTATATAGTCTCCAAAACCATTCAAAGCTTCATCTACACAGTTATCTACTATTTCCCATATAAGATGATGAAGTCCTCTCTTATCCGTAGACCCTATATACATACCAGGTCTCTTTCTAACAGCTTCAAGACCCTCTAATATTTTTATACTATTTTCATCGTAATTATTCATCTGTATCACTCTTCCCAAGTATAATTTTATCATAAATCCCTACTTTTTTCAAACAATTTTACACTATTTTCCCTATCCATGTCAACTAACCAAAGAAAAAGCAAACCTAAGTTTACTTTATCTATTATCTTTAATACTCTTTATCTTTTTCTTAAATGTTGAAGTAGCCTTCTCAACTTCTCCTCCTAAAATAGCATAATTCATTGATTCTCTAAACGTATCTATCGTTGTATGTGAAGATCTAGCTACATTATCCATCAAAGCAAATTCACTATTAGATAATTCTAGATATCTTTTTACTAAAGTATTAAATACTTCACGATTAATTTCTTTCTCATGTAATACTACTATCTTAGTATACTTAACTCCATTATATGGCTCCATCACTAAAACAAATTCATTATCTCTAACATTATATAAATATGCCATATATTCTATCTCTTTATTATTACCAGTAAAAGCATAATCTTTATATACATAAGTGTGTTCCTCAAGTACTTCTATTCTCTCTTCAGCTCCCATTACTGCATTCTTTCTCTCTTTAGTAGGCTTTACTCCAAATTCACGAGGGCCTCTCCTAAAAGCATCACTGTCAGGTACTGGCTCTTTATAACTAATACCATGCATTACTTCTTTAGCAATAACTTCTTCTTGATATTCATGATTTAAATAATCTATATATTTCTTTAAATCAGTAACACTATCTCTCAAAGATTCCTCATAATCAACCATATCAAGAATATTCTTTCCTTCATTCTTCAGCTTCTGATAATTAGCAAAAGCTGTCTCTCTTATAATACTAGTCTCAAGTTCTACCCTATCACGCATACTAAGTTCTTTTCCCTTAAGTATCTTTCTTATCATTAAACGATATTCATCTAAATATCTATATTCACAAGCCACCTCAATTACTCTTCTCTCACTAAAAGCTTTATGAGGAAAAGATACTTTAAGATTATTTGGATTACTGCAAATAATTAAATTAGAATGTTTTCTCTTCTCTTCAGTAGCAAGTAAATATATTTGTCCTAATTCATCATATTCTATTGCATATTCACGTGGTCCTAATTCAAACTCATCACATGCCTTAGTATCTCTCATAAGCTCTAATATTACTTGATTAACATATTTAGAAAAATAAGTATAACTAACTTTAATATTCTTAAAAGGTATTCCATTCTCAATAATATATTGATCTATTTCCTTTAATATTGAATACATCAAAATCCCCTCTTTCATGGCTATATATAATAACATACTTTTGTTCACTTGTCAAGAAAAAGAAAAAGAGCTATCTCTTCACCCTTATATCTTCTCATTACTCTTAATTCTCTTAAGCCTATTTACCGATACCTTAACGCTCTGATATTCCGCATTAATTGTACCCAATACCTCAAAATTAGTAATAATCTTAGCATAATATGAATAAATCAGTAACACCGTACCTATCTCCATCCTACCCTCACTAACCAAATATATTGCATATACAATTATTCCATATCTACATAACTCTAAAAAAGATAACACTAAATATATCATACCATTCACAAACAAATTAAACTTTGCATTAGACTCCAAATACCTAATCGTACTCTTAATAAAACCATTATCTTCCTTCTTCACTCTCTTATTCTCTCTAAGAATATCATATATATTATGAATATTAATAGTCTTATAATCCAAATTATCTTTTCTATTCTTATTCTCTATCTCAATCTTTCCCCCAAAATATATAATAATAATTATCATAAATATAGATACTATCAAAGTAGTTAAAAATATATAAAAATCTATCGATAAAAAATACATATATATAATTAAAAATTCTACTACCTGTATCATTCTAGTCACAGAATTCCCTATAAAAGTCCCTATAATATCTATATCATTATTAATAATATTCGTATATTCCCCTAAAGTTATATCCTCCAAATTAGCTTCAGTAACTAAATTAGTATATTCTAAATAAAGCTTATTGTAATAATTATACCAAGCCTTCTGATTAAAATAATTCCATAAATAATATAAAAGTGATAGAATCATCGTAATAATGACTAACTTAAAAGCTACCTCATATTCCCCACTAGTAGCATGATTAATACTATTAGTCCAATATACTGGTATTACTAATAATAATCCCTGTATAATAACTGAAGTAACTAACTTCCATACTAGCTCTTTCTTAGTTCTTTTAAGTATTGTCACTATATCCATTCTATCACCCTATAAAGTTAATCTAATTCGATATAGTCTCCATTCTCTAATCCATATAATAAAGCATCACTCTTATCAATATGCATCTCTTTAGTAAAATTATCCCCCATCTTAATATGTACATTATCCATTATCTTTCCATCGCTAGTTTTAACTTGAACTATATCTCTATTATTATGTCCAATATTATCTAACTTATTACAATGAATATGTCTATTAGCTCTAATACAACAGCTCTCTATATAAAACTTACCCTGTGGTCCTTCTACCCATACACTCTCACTATTAGCTAAATCCCCTGAGTCTCTTACCGGTGGGTCTATTCCAAGTAAATCAGCATCATCCTTAGATACTTCTACCTGTGTATATTCTCTAATTGGTCCCATCACTCTAACATGTGGAAACTCATACTTATCAGTACTTATCTTAACCGTCTCCTGGCAAGCATATTCTCCCTTCTGTGATAAATCATTTCTCTTTTCAAATACATATCCTGATCCAAATAACTTCTTAGCATCTTCTTCACATAAATGAATATGTCTATTAGATATTCCTACTCTAATCTTCATCATATACCTCACTTTCCCTATCATTTTATCACAATATCCAATTCATGTAAATAACTATCATAAACTTAAAATATTCTTAATATATTATAAAGAAGGAGTGATTTTATGAACGGAAGTTATTATAATAATACATTTCCTGGTACAGGACTAAACAATAATACTGTTCCCAATCAACAATCAGTACCATCTTATCAAGAACAATATCAAAATCTTGATGAACAATCTTATATTGAAAATATTTTAAGGCTAAATCGTGGCAAAAAAGCCCGTCTCCATGTAACTGTCCCTGGCTCTGTTGAATGGCAAGATCGTGTCTTCGACGGCATCATCGAACAAGCAGGCAAAGATCATGTCATTGTATCTAATCCCCAAACAGGAGAATGGTATCTAATTCTAATTATCTACCTAGATTTTGTTACTTTTGAAGAACCTATCAACTATAATAAACAATTCTTAAGATAACCCATCACACAAATATCTATCATAACAACTAACAATTTTTCACAAATTTATCTTTACCAGTAGACATTTTTAATATTTTCTAGTACAATTATTCTAGGTGATAAAATATGAATCCATTTCTAATTGTCTTATTTATAATAATAATCTTACTAATACTAGTAGCTATTACATATGTTTCTCTATATAACAAAATAAACGAAACAATCATTAGAGTAGATGAAGCTGAATCAAGAATAGATAATAATCTTCGTGATAAATTTGATTTACTAAATCGTTGTGTCTCTCTTATCAAAAACACTATCGAAGTAGATGAAAATACTTTCAAAGATATTATCAAATTACGTGCTAGAAAAATAAGTAACTTTGATCTAGATCGTACCCTTGCCGCTTCATATAATGAATTTATTACTATATATGATAGCAACAAAAAACTTCGTGAAAATGATGAAATATATAAAGCTTCTAAACAATTAGAATTAATTGATGAAGAGCTAGTTACACTAAGAAATTATTATAATGCCAATATAACTGAATATAATAAACTAATCAAAAAATTTCCTACTAACCTAGTAGCAGAAATAAAGAAATATAAAGAAAGACCATTTTATGATCTAAAAGATCGTACTGATGACGATTATGAAGATTTTAAATTATAAGTCTTCTTTTTTTTATTATTTTATTATATAATTATCTTAAGGTGATCATATGAAAAAATTATTAATATTATTTATCCCCGTACTTTTATTAACTTCTTGTAGCACTACCAAAGAGCCTATCAAAATAGATAAACAGATGGATATAAATGTTACAACCTACAAAGATGATAATCCTATCAAAGTAGGCCTATATGAAGATGAATATCTTATCAAAGAATATAATACTACTCTCGCTAACATGAAAGAAATAACTGTCTTCAATATTTATTATACCCAAGAAGAAAAATTAGAAAACAACTATATCAAATATAATTGGAATAAATTCTATAAAAACTATCAAAATATTGATAAATATAAAATTGGCTTCAATCTTTCATTCATGGTAGGAGACAAGTTATATGATAAACAATTTCTTGATCCAACATGTGAGTATCTCTTCTCACCATACATTTATATCTATCTCTATGATGATATTCATCAACCTGATGGTTCTTGGTACTCTCATGTATTAGATACTGAAGTAAAAGATAACACTATCTATTCCTCTATCAAACTATTCATGGCCCAAAATGCTACTGAAATAACCTCCCCCATCACCTTAACCGTATTCACTTATGATGAAGATGATTTTAATAAAGAAGGTCTATATATCGGTAAAAGTAAATACACTATCACTATAAATACTAAATAACAAAAATAAAGAAGTCTTAGTTCTCTAAAACTTCTTTTTAATATAACTATTTTCTATATACATAAGGCTTTAATACTCTATTATTAGCCGCAGTATTATTCTTTAATATTAACTCCTGATACTTATACAAAGCTCTCTCTAAAGCAGGTTTAATAATAGCTTTAGGTAATTTTAAAGTCTTAGAAATCGCTGATAATGTATAATACCTTCCATCCAAATATCCTAAATGCATAAATAGAAGTGCTGCTTCTTCAGGAGTAATATAATAAAGCCACCATCTATAAGTTGAAGTAGATACCAAAGCTTGTACCCTAGAGCATTCCTCACTATCTTTAAGTTCTCTATTAACATATTCTTCATTGCTAACCATATCATCATTCATATATTCAAATTGAGTTTCTTCTTCCTCTACTTCACTAAAAGTACCAAAGTTAGGTGCTTTATTTTCATTGCGTTTTCTAAGCTTATCTAATTCAACTAATAGTCTAGGAATTAAACTACCATATAATATATCATTATCTTTTTTATTCCATGGAGTAATTGTTAAAACTTCTCCCGTATAAGCTTTTCCAAATTTTCTTTTAAGTATATCTTTCTCATCCTGAGATAATCCTGAAATAACAGTATCTATCTCTTTTTTACTATAACCACTTAAAATAGTATATAATCCTACATTTTCTTTTTCCTTTTTATTCTCTATATCTCTTTCCCTTTGAGCAGATACTTCTTCCCAATATTCTTTATCATATATACCAACATTTTTTAAAGCCTTATCCGGATGATCCATATATATAGCATAATCTTTAATAACACTAGGACGTTTCATCTTTTGTAGAGCTCTCTTCTCTATCTGTCTAACTCTCTCACGAGTAACATCCATCATTTTTCCTATATCTTCTAAAGTATACTCTTTATCATCAGAAAATCTTAATCTTAATACAAATTTTTCTCTATCAGTTAACTTACACTTATCCATAAGTTCTTCTATCTTTTTTGGTAAATCTAATAAACTTACTTCATCTTCTGGAGTAGGCCCATCAGAAGGAATAAATGACTGTAATTCTTCAGACTCACCGTCTCCTGCTGTTATCTTAGAATTAATACTAACAATATCCATTTGTAAAAATGATAATTTCTCTATTTCTTTAACTGATAAATTCATTATCTTAGCCATCTCTTCTGTAGTAGCCTCTCTATTATTCTCAGTTGAAAATACTCTCATTTCTTTTTTATATTTAAGCATTCTATCATAAGTATGTACTGGTAATCTAATAGCTCTACCCTTATCAGCCATTGCTCTAGTAATAGCTTGATTTATCCAACTATAAGCATAAGTAGAAAATCTATATCCTTTTCTATAATCAAATTTCTTAACTGCTGTCATAAGTCCAATATTACCCTCTTGTATTAAATCATCTAGTGTTAGACAACTAATATTAGAAATAGCATACCCTTTAGCAATGCTAACTACTAGTCTTAAATTACGTTCTATAAATTCTTGTTCTGCTAAGGCATTTCCTTCTGATACTTTCTTAGCTAATTCTTTCTCTTCTTCAACTTTAAGTAAAGGCTTACGACCAATTTCCTGTAAATATAAACGAAGCATATCAAGACTACCACTGTCTTCCATCATATCCTTAAGAAGTTCTTCATCTGATAAATCCACATTTAATAAATTATCTTCATATAATTCTATACCATTTAACATACAATATGTTTTAATAAAATTACTAACCATCTCATTTTTAAATATAGCACTAACTTTACTATTCTTAAATTTATCAATATTATTATCTACTATCACTTTCAATATCTTATTAAATCTAGAATGATTTTCAAGTAACTCTACACGTGCATCAGGATCAGGTAAATAATCTAGTTCATCAAAAAACTTAACTACTTTTCTCATTTTATCTAATGCTGTAGAATAACTCATATCCCTACTAGCTATCTTCTTCAAAAATTCCTTAAATACTCCATTAAATCTTTTACTATCTCCATTAATAAATTCAATTACTCTATTCTTTAAATTATCTTCAAAATACTTATCAAACTTCTTAATATCGATCTTATTAATATCTTTAGCACTATCATTAATAGCTAATTTAACTAATTCTCTATATTCAGATTTACTAATATTTAAGTAACTATAATCTTTCTCTACTTTAGTAATTATTGGCATAAGTCTTTCATATAACATATCTATTCTATCATTTTCATTCATATTATTCATCCCCATATATTCTTCCCCCTTCTCTCAAGTTAAATATATTAGCACACTATCGTTCGCTTGTCAACATTTATCTCTATTCTTAAACTTAAACTTCCTAAATTTTTCTAATCATATAAAAAATGAATATATCTTATCAAACATATTCATTCTCTATTCTATATTAATTATTTTTAGAAAGATAAATCTTAATTTCTTCAATAATATGTCCTATATTACCTTCTCCAGCATATTTATTCATATCAAAGAAATCATCATCTATCATAACCCATTCAAGTTTATTAACTTCTTCCACTAACTGAACCTCTTTATTAAGAACACCATAGTATACTTCAATCATCTTATTAAATGATATATATTCTATATTCATAAAATGTTCTAAAGAAATATCTTCATTACTTATATTAGTCTCTTCATAAAGTTCACGATATGCTTCATTTAGTCCATCATTCTCTTTTTCTATCTTTCCCCCTACTAAATTATACATTCCTTTATATGGTTCTTTAGTTCTTTTACACATTAGTGTTTTTTCAAAATCCTTATCAAATACCACCACTACATTATACTTTTTCATTTAACTACCTTCTCCATCAATCTATATCATTAACTCTTAGTTAATTAATTAATCCATTATCTATACATTTATAAATCATAACTATCTATTACTTAATCATTATCATCTATTCAATTAATTAACTATCTCTCTAAATTATCTATCATCTCATCTATTTCTTTATCAGATAATTTAATATTTTCTCCTATCAAACCTATTATCGGTCTAATACCATCATCCTTATGAAAGTCAGATCCAATAGTAGTCTTTAAACTATTTCTATAAGCAAAATCACGCCAATAATCACATTCATTAATTTTCTTATTATTCTTATCTACATATACATAATTAGCTTCAATCATTCCTACTCTCATATCTCTAACTAAATTTATAATATCCTCATCAGTCAAATCATCTTCATATTTATAAGCCACCGGATGTGCTAACACTGCTATTCCTGAAGCATTCTCTATCAATTTCACTGCCTCTCTTGGAGTTATCGTATTTTTCTTAACATAAGCTGGACACCCTTCATTCATAATTGTCTCAATAAACTCTCCCTTATTAGGAATATGTCCAAACTGTTTCATCAATATATCTTTATTCTTATCATTAGATATTACATTCATAGCTATATGTGCCTTAGTAACCGCTTCAATCTTATCAAGTTCAATAATATCAATAATATATCCAAGTTCTCGAATCTTACCAGCCACCTGATATAAATATTCATGTCTTGAATTACGAAGTTTCTCTAATTTATTTTTAAACTTTTCATTATTTAAATCAATATTATATCCTAGTACATGTATTCCACACTTATCATTTTTAGTAGATATTTCTACTCCAGGTATAATCTTAATATTATTATCTTTTGCATAATCAAATAATTCTTTTTCATAAGCTCCTATCGTATCATGATCAGTAATAGAAATAACTGATACTTTATTCTTTACAGCCATGTCAATTACTTCTCTAGGAGTGAGTTCTCCATCCGAACAAGTTGTATGAATATGTAAATCTATTATTTTTTCCATAACCTAACTCTCCCTTTATAGCATTTCTTAAGTTCAATAGTTTCAAATCTTCTCTTTACTGAGTCTGGTAATACCATCAGAAGTATATTCATAAGTTCATCTTGTGAAAAATTCTTACTTATTATCTTTCTAGAATTCATAAGTTTAATATCTAAAGTAGATTTAAAATTAAATGGTGTAAGTGATAATAAATAATCCATAACAAAATTATATGCTGTATCATCATATTGCCATACTTTTCTCAAAGACATTGGATGTATTGGCAAATATGGTATTTTCTTTTGTTGAAATGATTCCATCAATATAAGAGGAACGCTATCTAAAAGATTAGCAAACTTTGAATATTCAATAATATGAATATCTAAAGGTAAATACTCTTTAGGCATAATTCCTCTACTAATGTCTTCCACTATTCTTCCAACTTTATGAATAGTCTCTACTGGATCTATATCAGAAGTATGCATATTAAAAGAATCAAACATTTTAACTAATTTCTCTTTAGCATACTCTATCTTATCATCTTCGCATATCATCCACATATCAATATCTGGAAGTCTATTTATTACTTTTCTTGGTTTTAATGAATTCTTAATTTTTGGACAAGGCTTACATATTTGTTTCAAATCAGGCATGATCGAACTATTTACTTTTAAGCATTCCTCACAAATCCATTCATTATAATCCTTTGCTTCTTCTAATAAAAGAGAATTATATCTTAGTTGTTCTTCAATTATTGGTAAATTCCCATCCATCATATTTTTAAGAGCATAAAAAGGATATCCTGTACCAAATGATCCACAATATCCAGGAACATGAGACATAATTAAATCTACTGTCATTATATTTTTTAATATATATTGTTTCTTTAATTCAGAATTATTCATTTCAAACATTGTAGATGCTTTAGCAGCCTTTTCACAAATATTCATACTTACTCCCCCTAGAAAAGATATTCATCCTTAAGATAATTTTATCATAAAATAAAAGAAAACTCTATTAATTAAGATAAAGTTCTTACATTTAATATAGCTATTTTATTAAAAATTATAAAATATAAATTTAATTTTTCAGAATTTTATCAAGAGTATCATAAAAAGTAACTACCTATAAATTTATTATTTCTTAATTCTTTTATAACAAATCATTTATCAAAAAAAGATTGAAACATACTTTACTAGTATCTATTTCAATCTTTTAAATTAATTTCTATATAACTATAAATTTTATAGTATTTCAATCAATCTATTTATTAAGTTCTGATTGTACCACAGTTTAGTTCAGGACGCCTTAATATAATTTTTTGTTAGATGACTTCTTTAACATTTAAATATTAATCACTTATTCTTATATTAACCCCATCTATATTTTTATATACTCGTTTTTCATTTTTAGAAACTTTCTTCTCTATTTCATCTGCCAGGTCAAAACCCAACATTTCAGATAGACCCATTAAGTAAATAGCAATATCTGCTAATTCTTCATTCAAATCATCCTTTTTCTTTTTCCAAGCATCGTATGCTTCAGCCACTTCCCCATATAGTAAACAAAATTCTTTATTCACATCAGTTGTATTAAATCCTTTATTTAATTTATTTTGCCAAATGTCTTTTTGAATCTTTTTAAATTCCATATTTTTCCTCCTTAAAATCATTGTAATATTCTATTACCTTATTAACATTATACTCTAAAAATTTATCTAATTCAATCTCACTAAGTGTTTTATCGTTGACAATAGTATATACTGGAATAGTTCGTCCATCAACTAATAAATATCCAAAATTTTTACCCGTTTTTGTATATTCAAATATATCTTTTGAATATACATTATCCATAGTATCATCAGAAACATAATGCCCACCATTTTCAAATCTTATTCTGTTTCTATTTTTTCTTATTTCTAAACTAGAAACCAAATTAACAATAATAGAGTTGCTATTGTTTTCTGAATTATCAATAAAATTTTTTATACTACGAAAATATGCATTTTGAGAAAATTGCGACTCATATAGTTCATCCTTACCTCTTGAAAACTGGATTATATTGTGTGTTTCTAAATTTACAACCGCCATTTGAATTATATAATCCCATAGAATAGGTCTTATTATATCGTGTCCATCTCCCAGATTTGCAGGTTTAGTATAGTGATTTATTGAATTTATATTATCATTATACTCTTCCCATATTTTATTAACATATTTAAGTTTATTTTTAATTTTTTTAAATTCTTCTATTTTATTTTGATACAACAAATCATCTAACATAAACGCTTCTAATAGTGGTTTTAAATCATCTATATCTGAATATATATTATAATACTTTTTAAAATAATCAATAAATGTTGTTTTTCCAGCACACGAATTGCCTATAACGATAATATTATTAGGAAGTAATGTTGATTTGGTAGTTTTATCTATACATGACTCTATAGATAATAGAGGTCCTATATTTTCTATAGATTTGCTAGCATTATAAATTCCTTGTGAAATAGATTCATCTATATCTTGATTAATTATATATTTTGACAAGAAACCACCAATAAATGAATCTCCAGCACCAGTAGTAGATTTAATATTATAGTTGTTAATTACATTATAACTAATTGTATTCGTTGGTGTTATTGCAAAAACAGGTTTATTTTCATTTGTTACTACTACCAATGGTATATCTTTTACATATTTTTTTATTATATTGTACTCATTAATATTACAGAATAAAATTTCTATTCTTGAAACATACTTTTCTATTATAGGTATAAAATCTACAACACTATGTATCATCACATCTACCGAAAGATGATTATAATTTAATAATTCATTCTCCAAAATTTTTTGGGCATCTACACCTTTTCTTAATGATATATGTAAATGGTTGATATCGATTTTTGTTTCTAATTTAATTACATCTGTATTATAAAATTGTGATTCACAGGTAGATTTTGATTCATCAATTATAAACTCTGTCATTCTATCAACGATAGTTCCATAAAACTTTATTTGCTTTTCTTTTAATAGTAAATTTGTATCACTATCTACTTTACTTATTATTGCAATTTTTCCATCAAAGGAAGTCTTTGAAGAAAAACTTGAATATATACAACTTCCTCCTAATGTATTGTAAACTCCATTATTTACAACGATTTTATCATTGGAAGAATTACCTGCATAACATAAATCAATCATTTTCTCACCAATTTCTTTACTTGACTTCTAACTTGTTCAATATTTGTTTCATGGGTATTTATAGCAATTACATCTATAAATTTAGAAGAATATTTCATAATCTCATCATATTTTTTATTTAATTCTTCATAATAATTTGTGATAACTTCATAATCACTTTGTTCACCATTTCTTCTTTTTAACAAAACTTCTTTAGGAGCTGTTAAATAAATAATTTTAGCTCCGGTATTTTTATATGCAATTAATAGTTTTGTATAATCTTCAATACTCAATTTACATTTATTTCTTATAACCGGTCCATAAACCATTTCACTAATAAACGATCTATCAAGTACTAATCCAGTATCATCTGATGATAAAACTTTCATATATTTTGATAATAAGTCCATGCTTTTTGAATCATAATCAAAATGATATTTTTTCATTCCATAACTTTGTAAATATTCAACTAAAGTTGTTTTACCTACACCATCTATACCTTCTATTATTAACATTAGAATTCCTCCTTAACTATTATTTTCTACATTTGCATTTTACTTCAACATGATCTTTTAATGGACAATTTTCAGGATTATGTTTATTGCAAAAATAACGTTTATAATAAATAAGAACTAAATGACAAAACCATGTAGCATTATCATAATTTTCTACTTTAAGTTCTTCATATCCTTTTTGTTTTATTATCTTTTCCATATTATTATCTTTTACTAGTGCTTCTAATTCTTTTCTTAAAATATCGTGTCCCAATGCATTTTTATATTGTTTAAATCCTAAACAAGGCAATTCTACATCCTTCATACCACTATCAACTGGCATTATACCTGAATAATATCCTCTTATGTATAAAACACAACACTGTGCTACTTTGTAAGATGCACCACTAACATTATCAGCAATTAGTTTAATCAATTCATCATTAGATAATATTTTTATTTCATTATCATATTTTTCTATAAAATCAATCATTGATGACAAATATTTATATCTTGTATTTGATAACCCTAATCCTTTGATTATATTAATTATTTCATCTTCCGTCATATTTTTGATTTCATCATAAGTGTAACTATTTAAATCATTTATTATTTTTCTATAACTATCTATCATATTATAAGAAATTCTAGTAGAAAGACCCGCAATCAATAATCTTTTTCTATAGTCCTCTACTTCTAGAGGCCACCATAAGTTATTGTTATGATTCTTTTTTACTGCATTTCTTACTTCTTCCTGATTACTACATATATCAATAATCTTTTTAAATTCTTCTCTCGTCATGCTTACCTCCTTTAAATATTATTGTCTCTTTTGATTTTTGAAAATAAGCTTGAATTGCTTGAAATAATTTGTGTATTCAACCTATCTTCTAAGCTTTCTATTACACTAATTGTTGGTAAATTTGTACATGATATAATAATATTTTCATATTCGTTTAAGTAATTTTCTTTTATTAATTTTTCTAATTCATTTTTTCCATAATTAAAATAGTCTGCTGTATGTAATAAATCTAAATTTATATTTTTAATAACTTCTATTTCGTTATCTTCTAACATTTTCATTATTTCTTTTCCTAACTTATCATTATATGGAGTTATTAATAAACATTTTTTTACATTTCTTAATTTTGATTCCTCAATTAATGAAGTAGCTGGATTTATTTCTTCTACTCCATTTTCTAATGCTGAAGTAGTACAAAAGAATGCATTATAATCAACATCTAAATATTTTAAATCTTTTTTCTTATTATTTATATCTGTAGCAAGATCTTCTAGAAATTTTAATTTATCTTCCTCATAATTTGTTTTATAATCCAGTTTAGATATATAAAATACACTTTTTTCTATATCAAAATATCCTTTACTAAAAAGCATTTGCAATTCATATTCAACAGTTAAATTAGTCTTAGGAATTAATAACCCTATTTTTTTCATATTATTTCTCCGATAATTGTTCTATTACCAATGTATCCAACTACTTTAACTTTATAAAATTTATCCAATTTTAGTTTCTTGTTTAAAATTACAACTCTTACTGGACATGTACCCATTTGTCTTAGAATTGAATTACCATCTTTATACATTTCCATTCTTAATTCACTAATTTCTAAGCCAATTGGAAAAACTTCTTTTAGCATCGGAATAATGAATTCATTTTCTATTGTTTTACTCCAAAGATTAAATTCTTTTAAATCTTCTTCACTATATTTATCAAATTGTTCACCATAAGGAGAAGTTAATTTTCTAACAAAAACTCTTCTTACCCAATTTCCAGAATTTAATATTTTATTAAAATTATCTAAATTATGTCTTAAGGTGTTTTCGTTTTGACCGTCTAATCCGTAAATTATATTAATACCTGGAAGTAATTTAGGCAATCCGTTCTTTCCTCTGCCTTTCCCATATTTATTAATTATAGATATTGATTTATGAATATCATCTAAAGAACCATTTAAATTACATTTTTCTCTTATTATTGGATCAAATGATTCAATTCCAAATGGTGTAATATTTCCTGCTGTAGTATATTTAGCTACTATTTCAGTTATTCTTTTTCCTTCTTCAGTATTTACATTATGAGGACTTACATTATCTATATGTAACGTTTTAATATTTGGACAAGCATTCCAAATTCCTTTAAACAAGTTTTCGATTTCTTCTACATTACAATTCTTATAAGCATAAAAATTTGGTTGCCTTCCTAATCTAAAATATAAGGCTCCATTATCATATAAACTTTTAATTTCGTCTATAATATCTTCTTTTTCCCTAAACTGTAACGGTAAACCTCTCATGCCTTCTATACAAAATGTACAACCAGGATTTCTATTACATCCAGTGGCGGTTTCGATTTCAATTACAATTGGTCTATCTAGTTGTTCTAATATACTTGATGAATCAATTGCAATTTGTCTTAATTTATCATAATTTGGTTTAAACTTATTACCACTTTCTCCAATAAAATAATTATAAGTATTACCAAAAATAATATCATTAAATAAATTGTTAGGTACTGTTTTTCTAATATTTTCTCTTGTTAATTCACTTCCGCCTAGAGAATAAAATAATAATTTATTAGTTTCTTTTTTACAGAAAAGATTTAATAATTTTTCTACCTCTAAAAAAGTAGGAGGTTCTGCAGATACATACTCATATTTAACAAAGCATCCCATTACAACATAAATGTTTGTTGCATTTTTTAATATTTCTGAAACGTTATTAGCATTTTTTGTTTTGTTTATTATTCTTTTATTATATGAATTATCAAAATGTTTTTCTCCATTTGCAAAACGTAAATCATCAATATTTAAATAATAATAATTAACATTTTTATTTTTTAAAGCACCTGCTATATATCTAGAATGTACACTTAAATATGGTGGTACACCTAATCCTGATGGTTCATCTGTATAACAATCTATTATTACATCATATTTCATCTTAAATTCCTCCTTAATCAATTAAAGTTATAACATGAAATGGAATTACCTTTTCTTTTAGTTCTGATAGTGCTAAAAATAATATATCATGTGTATCATCAATTAGAATAGCTAATTCACATTCGTTTGAATTTAATTTTTCTCTTATTTTATCTATTTTTACTTTCTTTCTAGATTCAAAGTTTTGTGATAGAACAAAAATTCTATTTTTTTCTTTAATAAATGGCATATATTTATCAAGCCACAAACTTTTTTCTTCTGCTTGTTCTTTATATAAGCATGAACTTAATATAAACGTTTCACAATCTATTTCCTCATTAATCCTTTGTAAATTATTTATTGTAGTATATATAGGCCTCTTATTTAAATATAATCCTGGTTTATTACTTTTTATATTTTTCCCTTCTCCAAATCTATAGTCTGCTACAACTCCATCCATGTCTACAAAAATAGCAATTTTCTTAGAAGCATCTTCTATTATTTTCTTAATTTCTTCTAGCAAATACATATAGCACCTCCAATTAATTATATTATAACACAAATATGAACTTTTTTAATACTATTAAAAAGATTAAGAATTATTTAATACAATTTATAAGCAAATGCCTTTTCTGACGGCAGTATCTTTTCTCTATAAATATTTGAATCTATCATACATATAACTGCTTCGTCATCATTAAAATCTTTAATATAAGCATCAACTTCTGTCTCTCATATTAATTCTAACACTTTTTTCTTCTACGTCCTGAAATCATTTCATATTTTCTATTTGATTTTTTTCTAACAATTAATAGATTCAATAGTCCATTCTCTTTTATACTTATAGCAAGTTGTTCTAATGATTCATCATTATTAACTAAAAATGGATGTTCTTTAAAATCAACAATATCTTTAAGTTTAATTCTACATATTTTTTCCATAAAAACCACCTACTTCTTTTAAATCATAATTTAACTTCCACTCTATATATTCTTTATAAGATATTTCTCTTTTGAGCCTTTTGTTTCTCATAATATTCCACTCATTATAAAATTTTTTTATTGTTACAATGTACAGTTCATTAATGTTTGGAACATCTAAAAAATTAATATAATAATTGGGAATTAATTCTTCTAACCACATTAAAGTATAAATTAAATCCATTGGTTTGTTGTAATCGTATTTTTTAATTGAATTAAAACTTACATTCAAAATATTTGCTATTTCTGTTAATCTTTCATCTTTGGGATTTCTATCTCCTCTTTCATATCTTGTCATGGTTCTTCTTTTACAATCACCAGTCAAACCAAGTTTATCTGATACATCATCCTGTGTTAAAAATCTAAACTGCCTTACAAATGCAATTCTTGATCCCTGTGATAAATCCCTTAATTTAGGTTTTGTATATATTAATCGCATTTTTTACACCCCCTACTACTTATCGCACATATATATTTTTTCACATAAAAAAACTGAGATTTGCGACATAAAAGTCATCTCAGTCTTAAAATTATATATAAACATCAAGAATAAGTGGTTTTTTAATGAATATATTAATATTTCAGTTTCAAACTTATATTATCTTTTAATTTTTTTATGATATATTATTTATCAAAAAAAGATTGAAACATACTTTACTAGTATCTATTTCAATCTTTTAAATTAATTTCTATATAACTATAAATTTTATAGTATTTCAATCAAACTATTTATTAAGTTCTGATTGCGCTGCCGCCAACCTTGCGATAGGAACTCTATAAGGTGAGCATGATACATAATCAAGCCCTACTTTATTACAAAAATCTATTGAACTAGGTTCTCCACCATGTTCTCCACAAATTCCTAAATGTAAATCTGGGCGAGTCTTTCTACCAAGTTCTACAGCCATCTTAACCAATTTACCAACACCATTTTGGTCTAATTTAGCAAATGGATCTGATTCATAAATCTTATTTTGATAATAAGAATCTAAGAATTTACCAGCATCATCTCTAGAAAAACCAAATGTCATTTGAGTTAAGTCATTTGTACCAAATGAGAAGAATTCAGCTTCAGTAGCAATTTCATCAGCTAAAAGTGCTGCTCTAGGTATTTCAATCATTGTACCAATATGATATTGAATATCTGATTTCTTTTCTTTCTTAACTTGTTCAGCTACTTCAATAACAATATCTTTAACAAATTTAAGTTCTTTCTTTTCACCTACTAAAGGTATCATGATTTCAGGAACAATATCATATCCATCTTCTTCTTTAACTTCAATAGCAGCTTCCATTAAAGCTCTAGTTTGCATCTTTGCAATTTCAGGATATGTTACTGCTAAACGGCATCCTCTATGGCCCATCATTGGATTAAATTCATGTAACTCATCAATCTTATTCTTTAAGTGTTCAACAGTTACATTCATATCTTTTGCTAAAGCAATAATATCTTCCTCTAATGTAGGTAAGAATTCATGTAAAGGTGGATCCAAATATCTAACAGTCATTGGTTTACCTTTTAATTCTTTGTACATTGCTTTAAAGTCACCTTTTTGGAAAGGAATTAATTCATTCAAAGCTGCTTCTCTAGCTTCTACAGTCTCTGATAAAATCATTTTTCTAATTTTAGGTATTCTATCTGCTTCGAAGAACATATGCTCAGTTCTACATAGACCAATACCTTCAGCTCCAAGTTCAATTGCTTTTCTAGTGTCTCTTGGATTATCAGCATTAGTTCTAATTTCTAGTCTTCTAAATTCATCAGCCCAATCCATAATTCTTCCGAAGTTTCCTGATACTGTTGCATCTACAGTTTTGATATCTCCATCATATATTTTACCAGTAGAACCATCTAATGAGATATAATCTCCTTCATGATAAGTATGTCCACCTAAAGTAAATTTCTTATTAGCTTCATCAATAACTATTTCCCCGCATCCAGATACACAACAAGTTCCCATACCACGAGCAACTACTGCTGCATGGCTTGTCATACCGCCACGAACGGTAAGTACACCTTGACTTGCTGCCATTCCTTCGATATCTTCTGGAGTTGTTTCAAGTCTTACAAGGATAGTTCTTTCTCCAAGTCCACCCTTACCATGTTTCTTAGCTTCTTCAGCTGTAAAATAAACACGGCCTGCTGCTGCACCAGGAGATGCTGGTAATGCTTCACCGATAACTTCTCCACTCTTAAGTGCATCAGCATCAAACATTGGATGAAGTAATTGATCTAAACTCTTAGCATCTATTCTCTTAATAGCTTCTTCTGGAGTAATCATGCCTTCATCTACTAAATCACATGCAATATTAATTGCTGCTCTAGCAGTTCTCTTACCACTTCTAGTTTGTAAGAAATATAATTTACCTTCTTGAATAGTAAATTCCATATCTTGCATATCTCTATAATGATTTTCTAGCTTAGTAGCTATTTCTATAAATTCTTTATAGCATTCTGGTAAATCTTCTGCAAGCTTTGTAATTGGTTGAGGTGTTCTAATACCTGCAACAACGTCTTCTCCTTGTGCATTAATCAAGTATTCACCATAAATACCTTTTTCACCAGTAGATGGATTTCTTGTGAATGCTACACCAGTACCTGAAGTATCACCCATATTTCCAAATACCATAGCTTGAACATTAACAGCAGTTCCCCAATCACCAGGAATATCGTTCATTCTACGATATACAATAGCTCTTGGATTATCCCATGATCTAAATACTGCCTTAACAGCACCCATAAGTTGAGTCTTAGCGTCTTGTGGGAATTCTTCTCCGTTCATGTGATCACTATATACTTTTTTAAATCTATTAACTAGTTCTTTTAAATCTTCAACTGTAAGTTCAGTATCATATTTAATACCTTTTTCTTCCTTAATTTCATCAATAATCTTTTCAAAGAAAGATTTATTAACTTCCATAACTACATCACTATACATTTGAATAAATCTACGATAACTATCATAAGCAAATCTTGGATTATTTGTCTTCTTTGCAAATCCTAAAACTGCTTCATCATTAAGACCTAAATTCAAAATAGTATCCATCATACCAGGCATACTTGCTCTAGCACCACTTCTAACTGATACAAGTAGTGGATCTTCATTATCTCCAAACTTCTTTCCTTGAATTTTTTCAAGTTCAGCTAAAGCATCAAATATTTGTTTTTCAATCTCAGCAGATATTTTCTTACCCTGATTATAATATTCTATACAAGCTTCAGTAGTTACTGTAAATCCTTGAGGTATTGGTAATCCCAAAACAGTCATTTCTGCTAAGTTAGCACCTTTACCACCAAGTAAATTTCTCATACTAGCGTTTCCTTCTTTAAACGCATATACATATTTCATCTGTATCATTCCTTTCCTATGTACTTTTAATCATATCAAAATAACCAATTTTTATCAATAATTATAACTATATTTTACATATATTTAACTATTTTTTATAGTGATTATTCAAAGTTGATACAACATAGTCATCGATAAATTTATCAACCACTACTTGTATGTGGTTACTACCTGTATACTCAATCAAAAAGTCTCTTATTTGAATGTAATCAACTGTATTTAACATATCCCTACTAGCCTCTCCATTTAAATTTAATCTAGTAAAATAATTTTTAAATCCACTTAGTAAAAAGTGTCCTACTGCTAATGAAGCATTCATTTGTCCATATTTCAAATATGTATCCGTAGTTACCTTAGCCAATATATCAGTCATTTTATTAATATCTTCTTCGCTTGCTTTTTCCCTCTTAGTAAGTGCCTCTCGTATAAATAATTCTACCGCTTCGCTTATATCCTTACCACCATATCTTTTAGTAATAGCTCTTCTAGCAGCATCTATATCGATATATTTTAAAGAATTTCTTGTAGGCTCTCCATTACTATCAGGAACTCTTGATAAACCTTTTGGATTTTCCAAAATTAAATATTGAATAAGTCCTGCTTCAGTAAATTCCATTCCATGTTTCTTAACAGTCTCCAATATATATGGTCTAATTGTATCCATTACAAATTTATCATCATCAAATTCTTTATTACCAAACTTATTATTACTTTCCATCTTTTGATCCAAATTCCTTCTTAAATAGTTCTGTATAATCCACCGTGTCCATTAAATATTCGTCTGTTTCTTTCTTATCATTTTCTTCTTTAATTATTTCTTTTTCTTCTTTCTCCATTATTTTTTATCCTTTTCTTTATATGTAATTGTTTTTTTCTTTATTTTTTTATAACAAGAACGACATACTGAATCATATTCTGCATCAACTCCATCAATAGATACTTGCGTTCCAGAAAATACTGGTACCAATTCGTCATCTATTTTTTCAAGTCTCAAATTATAAGTAGCTTTTGATTTACACATACAAACAGCCTTCAATTCTTCAATCACGTCAGCAACTTCAAATAATCTCTTACTACCAGGAAATAAATGTGTAAATGCATCAGCTCTAAGTCCATAGCAAAGCACTGGAATATCTATATTATCTACTACATCAGATAATTGATCAATTTGTTCTGGAGTCATAAATTGTGCCTCGTCTACCAAAATGCAATCTAAATTATGTTCTACAATATGATTAACTATCAAAGTATAAATATTTATATCTTTTGGAATTACATAATCGCATTTAAGTTCAGCACCAGATCTGCTTTGAATACTATCACCAGCTTTTTTATCTTCACCTGGCTTAATAATTATCAAATCCATTCCTTTTTCTAAATAATTATAATACGTTTTAATTATATCAGTAGTCTTCCCACTCTTCATTGCTCCATACTTAAAATATAATTTTGCCATTATTTTCACTCCCTATTTTTATTTATGATGAGCTCTTGGATGAGCCATATCATATATTTGTCTAATTTTATCATCTGATACATGTGTATAAATACTTGTAGTATTAAGAGATTCATGTCCAAGTAAATCTTTAACGCTCACTAAATCAGCCCCATTATTTAACATTTCTGTAGCAAATGTATGTCTTAACATATGTGGACTAACATGCATCTCTATACTTGCTTTAACAATTGTCTCATCTAATATCTTCCTAACATATCGACTACTAAGTTTATTCCCATCTTTATTCAAAAATAAATATTTACTACCATTAGTATCTAGTTTATACCTTCCATCATCTAAGTATCTCTTTAAATCCTTTTGAGTATTAACACCAAAAACCACTATTCTCTCTTTACTACCCTTACCAAGTATCTTAATAGTGCGTTCATTTATTTCTATATCTTTAACTTTAATATTAACAAGTTCCGACACTCTTACTCCTGTAGCATAAAGCATTCTCATAATTACCAAATTTCTTTGTCCTAATGGTTTTCTCGTATCAGGTATCATTAACATTTTGTCTACATTATTATCACTTACAAATCTTGGTAATCTCTTATCCTTCTTTGGATTCTTAATAAAACTTAAATAATTCATTTCAATTATTTCCTTATCAAGTAAATAATTATAAAAAGTTCTAAGACTACTTAATTTTCTCGATATTGTACTCTTGCTAACTTTCTCATCATATAAATAATTCAAATAACCATTAACCGTCTCTTTATCAATATCTAGTATCTTATCTTTAACATAGTCTTTAAACTCTAATATATCTACTTGATAATTTATAATAGTGTTCTCTGAATGTTTCTTTACTACCTTTAAATACTCTAAAAAGTCATCTACATACTTCATCTAGATCCCTTGCTTCTTCTATTATAATCTCTATTTGCTAAATTCTTTAATTCTTCAATTGAAAGACCAGTACTATGTACTAAAATAAGTTCTTTTTCTAGTGTTGATTGTTTGTCTCTAAGTCCATCAACCATTCCATAATAAGGGTGATGCACCTTTTTATCAAGTTCCTCCAAGTCCTGTGAAGCCATTAGTTCCATTGCTCTACTATACTCTTCTTCACCCTTTTTAGAAAATTCAATCAAGCCATTTAAATATATATCATCCGTTGTAAAGTCAGTCATACTCTTAAATGACTTATCCAGAGTATCTTTACCATCGTCCTCTCTTACTGCTACTTTTTGCCCTAAATCTTTTAAAGCAAAGTATGTATCTCTCTTCTTTTTGTAACTATTCGTTGCAAAATAAGACTCAACTGCATAGTCAATTCCTATATCAGTCATCCCTTTACCAGTATGTAAATAATTTTGCATAGTCTCGCTCTTTAAGTAACGAATATCAAATAGTCTAATACGTCTATAATCTTCTTTCAAATACTCTCGTAATTTTTTCTTCAAATCATTACTACCATAATTATCCCTTTTTAGTTTAACTGGTAAATACACCGTCGTAGTTTTTCCATATTTTAAAGAATAATGTTGATATAAAATGCAAACGTCTTGAAAATATCTATCCGGTATATCTAACCCCAAAATTTCATTAATTTCATTAAAAATATCTATATTATCTTCATAGTATCTTGTATAATCATCTACACCTCTAAGTGTAAGAAAAGGTATGCTTATTGCTCCGTCTTTCATTATTATACATAACTGTACCCTATTCTTATCCATTACTTAGTCCTCATTGCCTTAAACATTTTCTTCCATAGTCCTGTCTGTGAATAATTAAGAATTCCTACTTTATATATTCTAAGGCCATATTTAATAAGTAAATAAATAGTAAGTATTAGTAGCACAATACTGCCACATAAATCAATAAGTGTTATCTCGCCCATCACATATAATGAAGGAGCTAACATAGATGAAATAAATGGTACATAGCTCATAATCTTAATAAATACACTACCTTTAAATAGTCCTGCCATCATGGATAAATAATAGCCGATTAAACTTACTATAACTATTGGAGTCTGTAATTGTTGAAAATCCTCCAAATTAGTAGTCATACTAGCAAGAACTCCAGCTAATAATGAATATGCTATAAAAGTTAATACCATCATTATAAGCAATACCGGTATCATATAATTAAGTGTATCCATTATTTCTGTTAAAGAAATACTATTTACAATCTTTGCTACTTCTCCATCTAATTCTCCTACAATATTTCCGTCAAAAGTTATATAACGAATAAGTAATCCGATACCAGTAAACACTAACAAAAGTGCCCCTTGAATAAGTACAAATGCATTAGAAGCAATAACTTTTGACATAAAATGAATCTTTGGACTAACATTTGAAATAATTATCTCCATACTCTTAGTAGTCTTCTCTTCATTTACCTCTGCTCCGATCATTTGTACCAAGAAAATAATTAACATAAATAGCGGTAAAGTAATAACTTGCATAATTGTTGTTACCATCATATTATTTTCTGAATTATCATCACTTAAAACTACGTCTTCAATCATTACATTCTTATTTATTTCATTATACATTTCTTCAGTTATATGATAATCATTTAAAACAATTTCGCTTCTAATACTAGTAAGTGTTGTACTAATAAGTGTTTCAGTTATTGTACCTAGTTTATCATTACTAACCAACTTAGCTTTAATATAATTATCTTGATCAGGACTAATAACTAGCAAAATCTTATCATTTTCTTTCACTTCTTTTACTCCATCATCATAACTACCAGTATATTTTATAAGTTTTACGTCATCATAATCTTCTACATACCTTTTGTATACTTGATAATTACTTTCAAATTTTGAGAAAGCATCCACTTCATCAATTATTAGTATCTCTCTAGTTTCATTAAAGTCTCCTCCAAAAGCCTTAATAATTGAATCCATATTTATAAGTCCAATAATTAATATAGCAAATATTAAATTAGCGATAAGAAACCACTTTGTTTTAATCTTTTTATTAAGACTCATCTTTGTTAAAAATCTAAGTTTATTTCTCATAACTATCACCTACCGTACTTATAAATATTTCATTTAAACTAGGATCTTCCACACTAAATCTTGTTATATTATCGTATTTTGATATTACTTTAAATAAATTATTTACATACTCTTCACTACTAATAGATACAATGTATTCATCATTCTCGCGTGTAATCTTCTCAACACCTTTTTCTTTCTCTAATTCCTTTGGCTTAATATCTCCCTTTATATAAATATTTTTCTTCTTATAATTTTTCTTTATATCTTTAAGATATCCCGATAAAACACTCTTTCCTTTAACTAAAACTACTAATCTATCACAAAATAACTCTACATGTTCCATTCTATGTGAAGAGAAAATAATACTAGTACCTTTCTTTTTAAAATCCAAAATAACCTTCTTAAAAAGTTCAACGTTAATTGGATCAAGTCCAGAAAAAGGCTCATCTAAAATAAGTAACTTTGGTTCATTAATAATCGCAGAAATAAACTGTACCTTTTGTTGATTACCTTTTGATAATTCTTTAATCTTTCTATTTTTATAGCCTTCGATCCCAAATTCTTTAAGCCAATAATCTAATTTTTTATCAATCTCATTTTCCGGTATTCCTTTAAGCACTCCATAATAAACTATTTGTTCCTTAACTGTTAACTTAGTAAGTAAACTTCTTTCTTCCGTTAAAAAACCAATTTTATCTGTAATTTTATAATCAATTTTTTCACCATCTAGAGTTATCTTACCAGTATAATCATCTATAAGTCCTAAAATCATTCTAAAAGTTGTTGTCTTACCAGCACCATTTAGTCCTAGTAATCCAAATATCTCTCCATCTTCAACTGTAAAACTAAGATTATCTACTGCTAGTAAATTACCATAATACTTTGTTACTCCATCTACTTTTAACATATATTCCCTCTCTTACTTTGCTTGTTTAGATAAAGCTTCTTTAGCAGCATCTTGTTCAGCCGCTTTCTTACTACTACCAATTCCTTTTCCTAAAATATGACCGTCTACTTTAACTACACATTCAAATCTCCTATTATGTGCAGGGCCTTCTTCTTTAGTAATTTCATAAACTACACTCTTTTTGTCAGTTTGTACTAATTCCTGTAGTTTTGATTTATAATCATGTAAAAAGTCAATATTCTTATCAATGTACTTAACCATAATATCAAGTACCATCTTCTTAGTAAAATCAAGACCCATATCTAAATAAGTAGCTGCTACAAAAGCCTCAAAAACGTCAGCCAATATTGTATTATTTGGGCCAACTTCAGCTTCTCCACCACCCAATTTAATATCTTCTTCAAATTTCAAATCATGAGCATAAGTAGCTAAAGCCTCCTCACATACATAAGTAGCTCTCATCTTTGTCATTATTCCTTCAGCTAAATGTCTCTCCTTGTATAAGTAATCGCTAATAATAAATTCTAGTATTGCATCACCCAAAAACTCTAACCGTTCATAACTAGTAAATGATGGATTCTCATTACTATAAGAAGTATGAGTGAATGCTTCATAGTATAAATTTATATTAGTAGGATTAAATTTTAAAGTTTTAAATATTTTCATTATCTATCACACCTTCTAAGAAAATTATAACATTTATCCCTATCATAATCAACTCAATTTACATATTTATAACATAATTATCTAATTATTATTTCCATAAACCACTCACATATTCTTATCATCAAAACATCTTATTATTTTCACACATCACATACACATTCTTATCATATTATCTTCTCTTACCCCTTCAATAATATTATTGTAAAATACTCTTTCTCTTTTCTTTTTATTCTTATATTTTTACCAACATTGTTGTATATTCTACCAACAATTAACTTCTTGTTAAATCTTCTTTCTAAAATTTTTCTTTGTCACTTACCAGTATCTTTGCTACCTCAGTCAACCATCTCACCTTCTTACACACTTTACTCACCATATAACCTATCATATAATTAGCGTTCATCACTTACCACCTAACTTTTTCTTATTTCTTAACTTTATCCATAGACAAAAGTCATAATATTTGATAAAATTAATATAAATACATAATTGCATGTTAAATATAACAATTACATATCAAGCATGAAAAAGTATGTAACAAATCAAGTGTGAAAAAGTATGTACCAAAAAATATTACTAGGATTATATTGATATATAGAATTGATAGTCCTTCTCATGATACATATAAATAGATAAACACCGCAAAAAATTAAACAATGCAATCAAATACTCACATGCATGAACACTCACAAATAATGAAAAGAGGTATATATAATGAAAAAAATAGAAAACACTCATAAAATGAGCACTACAAAAAATATTGAAAGCATTAAATTCATAGAAGGCATCGAATCCATAGAAAGTCTAGAAACCACACAAAACAAAAACATTGCAAAACAATCTAAATTCACTAAAATCATCAAAAGTCTATTCGTTCTAATATTTAGCCTATTCCTTCTAACAGGATGCAGTCTATTTAAAAGTGATGTCATGGAAGATATCAATGTCTATACCACGACATACCCCATTAATTATCTAATTAAATACTTATATGGAAATCATGCCACCATTTATAGTATCTATCCATCCGGAGTAAACTTCAAAGATTATGAACTATCTGAAAAGAAAATTAATGAATTTGCTAAAAGTGATTTATTTGTCTTCAATAGTCTTGATCAAGACCGTAACTATGCCGTTAAAATGATTAACAAAAATCGTGAATTAAAACTAATTGATACCGCTCTTGGTATGAAATATAATTATTCTCTTGAAGAACTTTGGTTAAATCCATATAACTATCTAATGATGGCTAAAAATGTAAAAGAAAGCCTAAACGAATATATCACTAACCCCTACTTAGTCGAAGAAATAAATGATAATTATGAGGCATTACAGTATGATCTCTCAAAACTAGATGCTACCTACAAAGAAACACTCAAAGATTCATCATATCAAACCATCGTTGCTGATAGTACTCTATTCAAATTCCTAGAAAAGTATAACATTGAAGTTATCTCTCTAGAAGAAAATATCAAAACTGTTACTATCAAAGATGGCGACACCATATCATCAATTTCTAAAGAATATAATGTTTCCGTTAGCGATATCTTAACATACAATAACAAAACAGATGAAACCATAAAAATTGGAGAAACTATCAAAGTGCCTATCAGTGTCATCTCATCATCAGACGTTTCTCTAGTAAAAAAATTAATTAATGAACATAAAATTAAATATATCTATTCAGCTGATACCGAATCCAATAGTACAGTAGCATCCCTAATAAAAGATTATGGACTTGAGCTAGTTACTATCAATGATATGTATAGTATTGATGGCGGAGTAAATAACACTAACGATTCATACCTCACCATCATGAATGATAACCTTGAACTATTCCAAAAAGAACTAAACAAATAAAAGTTTCAAAAATATCGAGAAAAAGTACCAATAAGAAAAAATCAAACCAAAACCAAATAAGGAGGCTCTATCTATGAAATATATTACTACCTTTCTAGGAATCCTCGCTATTGCTATTGTAACCATTATTAATTTCTATCCTAATGAAGTAAAAGATTTTATTGATGAACACATACTAAAAAAAGAATACATTATTGCCAAAGCTAACGACTACTACCTAGATAATAACTATGCTTACTTTCAAAACTATACCGATGATGTTTCAAATAAAGAAGAATTAATCAACTATATATATTACGTTATCAATACTGGTAGTGAATATGCTGATGGAGAATGTACCAAAGAATACACTAATTGTATCAAAGATCTAAATGAAATAGCTAACGATGAAGCCAAACTATCAATAATGAATAACTTTGTGCATCCCTTTAACAGTTTCAAAACTATCTCATTTAGCTATAGCGATAATGGCAAGTTCTCCCTAATCATTGAACATATCTATACAAAAGAAGAAATATCTACCATTAATTATATCGTTGATAATAAATTAAAAGAAATAATTACTGATAACATGACTAATGAAGAGAAAATAAAACAAGTACATGACTATATTATTGATAACACCACCTACGATACCTTAAAAACTAACAATATCAATGACGATACTTATAAATCAAATACTGCATATGGTGTACTTGTACAAGGATATGGTATTTGTAGTGGATACTCTGATACTATCTCTATCTTTCTTAACAAACTAAATATAGAAAACTACAAAATAAGCAATAACACTCACATATGGAACCTCGTATATCTAAATGGTGTATGGTCTCACCTTGATGCTACCTGGGATGATCCTATCAGTAAATACAATGAAAATAGAGATACATACTTTTTAATCAGTTATGATAAGCTAATGAGCCTAAACGATAACACTCACTCTTTTGATAAAACTATCTATAAAGAAGCTTATTAATACTTGAGAAACTCCATCTATCTACAAAAATAACCCACTGATTAATCAGAACTATCCATACAATTATTATTTTCATACAAAAAACAAAAGAAACACTTACTTGTCAAAGACATTTAACTGTTTCTTTTTTCATGTATAACTATCTTTATTATCTTTTAAAAGACTCTTCATCAAGATAACTAATTACTTCCTCTACTGTTTTATTAAAATCATTAAAATCAGTCATAAACCATTTAATATTAAACTGATTATTAAAGAAAGTATATTGTCTCTTAGCATATCTTCTAGAGTTTCTCTTAATTAAATCAATTGCCGCATCCAAAGTAACCTCTCCATCATAATACTTATATAATTCCTTATATCCAATACCTGCTAATAAAGGCTTACTTCTAATACCTTGATCATAAAAGCTCTTAACTTCATCCATTAGCCCTAAAGAAATCATCTTATCTACTCTCTTATTAATCCTCTCATATAATTCTTCTCTAGAAGCCGTAAGACCTATAAATACTGCATCATATAAAAGCTTATTTCCTTGATTATTCTCTCTAATAGACTTTCCATTCTCCATATAATAATTAAGTGCCCTAACTACTCTTCTACGATTATTTCCATCTATTTCTATATCCTTATCAAGTTTCTTTAGCCTACGATATAATTCTTCCGTACTAATACCAACATATTCTTCATGATTAACCCTATTTTCTTCTAAAGTATAATCATACAAAGCACTCTTTATATATAAACCTGTTCCCCCTACTATTATCGGAGTCTTTCCTCTACTCTGAATATCCTTAATAATCTTTCTACAATCTTCTTGATAATTATAAATTGAATAATCTTCATCTACTTCCCTTATCGAAAATAAATGATGCACTATCCCCTCTTTTTCTTCTTCTGTAACCTTAGCAGACCCTATATCAAGACCTTTATATACCTGAATAGCATCTCCATTAATAATTTCTCCATCATATTTCTTAGCAAGTTCTATACTAAGCCTCGTCTTTCCTACCCCTGTAGGACCTGTTATAACAATAATCTTCTGCATTCTATCTAACTCCTAAATAACCTTCTAGTAACTTCATATCTTTGCTTAAGAGCATCATCTACTCTCTTACTTTCCTTTCTTTGTCCTAAAGGTATCTCTCTATATAACTTCTTAACAAATATCTTATCTACTTGTACTTCTTCCTGTATCTTCATATATTCCCTAAATAATTCTTCTATCTCCTGATCATTAACAATTATTCTAAGATATCCTTTATGTCGCTTATTATAGAAAATATTACCCTCGTGATATACCTTAACATTTCCTATCGCACTAATAAAATGTCTCATTACATAATAAATATATTTCTTTCTCTCTTTATCACTAAAAGTTAACTCTAAAATATCTAATACTTCCATATCATTATATAATTTCATTATTATCTTCTCATCCTGATAAAATATATCCAATCTAACTCTATCATCTTTCCATGCTATATCCTCATAAAGTATATTAAATTTATTAATCACCCAAATAATATCTTCTATCTTCATACTTAAATACTCCTCTTAAACATTTTCTCTAGTTCATAAATTGAAAAATGTATAATAGCAGGTCTTCCATGTGGACAATTATATGGATTTTTACACTTTCTCAAATCATTAATTAATGACTCCATAGAAGGTTTATCTATATAAGTATTAGCTTTAATACTCATCTTACAACTAACCATCTTAGCCAAATTATCATTAAATCTTTCTAGTGAAAAATCTTTTTCTCTATTTAATATTAATTCTACAATTCTCTTAAATGTCTCAGCCTCATATCCTGTAGTAAACCAAGTAGGATGACTCACTACTCTTACTGAAGATACTCCAAATTCTTCTATTTCAATTCTAAGTTCATCTAATATATTCATATTTTCTTTAAGTACCAAGTATTCATTCTTAGGTAATTCCATCACTATTGGTACTAGTGGTCTTATCGTATTACCATTAGGATGACTTAAAGCATATTTAACTTTCTCATAATTAACTCTCTCTTTAGCAGCATGCTGATCAATTAAATATATTCCTTGTTCATTTTCACACACAATATAAGTACCAAGAAGTAATCCTACTGGATAAAGTTCTGGTAATTTTTCTCCCTCTTCTTGAATAATTACATCCTTTCCATTTGTCCCGTCAAGAGTATCCTCTAATTCCTCTAATTCTAGATTCTCATCACGATAATTTACCAAATCATTTAATTTACTCTTATATTCAAAAGTCTCTTCACCTACCATATCCATCTTATTTCTCTCAATATCTAAAGTTAAATTTTCATACTTAATATCATTTTCTTTAACCTTAGTAATATTAATCGTTGGAATAAGTAACTTATCTCTTAAAGCTTTATCAATAGTCTCTTTAATTAACTTATTTAACTCATCAAAATTACTAAATCTTATATCCAACTTAGATGGATGAATATTAACGTCTAATAAACTAGGATCACATTCCATTATAATAACACATATTGGGTATCTTGTATCTTCTTTATAATTACTATAAGCTTCATTAACTACTCTATATAAAGTAGTATTCTTAACTACTCTTCCATTAATAATCGTAGTAATATGATTCCTGTTAGATCTAGTTATCTCTGGTAAAGATATATATCCTGATATCTTATAATCATCATTTTCTCCCTCTATCTTTACCATCTTCTTAGTAATATCTAATCCATAAATACTATTAATAACTTTAAGTAAATTCCCACTACCAGGAGTATTTAATAATTCTCTATCATCATTCTTAAGTATAAATCTAATATTCGTATAAGATAAAGCAATCTTATTCATATAATCTATTACATTACCAAGTTCTGCATAACTACTAGATAAATGTTTTAGTCTAGCTGGAGTATTATAAAATAAATTAGTTACTCTAAAACTACTTCCTACTCTAGAAGCTGTCTTTTCTTCTTCTAGTATTTTACCACCTTTAATATGTAAATAAGTTCCTACTTCTTCATCTTTATAACAAGTCTTAAGTTCTACTTCTGATACTGATGCTATTGAAGGTAATGCCTCACCTCTAAATCCTAATGATGAAATATTAAATAAATCATCTTCATCAAGTAACTTACTAGTAGCATGTCTTAAAAATGCATTATGGGCATCCTCCCAATCCATTCCTTTACCATTATCAATAACTTTAATTTCTCTAAGTCCACTTTCTTTAAGTTCAACTATAACTTCATCACTACCAGCATCAATAGCATTCTCAACTAATTCTTTTACTACTGATAACACTCTTTCTACTACCTCTCCAGCTGCTATCTTATTAGCTAATAGTTCACTCATTACTTTGATACTTGCCATTTTATCACTTCCATCTAATACTATTATAACTTATCTTTATCATTTTGCAAAGAAAAAAGCACTATCACTTCATGTGACAATGCTCTTTATCCTATCATATATGGATCACTTATTGTACCAGTACCATCAACAATATTTACTGAAGAATTCAAGAAGAATACTGGTCTTATAGAAAGATAATCCGTTACTTTATAGTTAGTTGTATATCCCGTAGAATATATCATCCAAGCAGAAGGTTTTCCTCCATTGTTATTAGCTGAAGCACTCATTGTCCATTCCGAAGGTACTGGAGCACCCGAATCATTTGTTGAAAGGCTTATCCAACCATTCTTACATTGACTATATGTGCTTCCACCATAACCACAACTTGTTGTATTATTCAAAGCTAAATAATAATCATGCATATACATTAAGCTTATCTTAGCATCTACCGTAGAAGTAAATTTTGCATTACTACCTATCTCATAGTTATATATAACTGTTCCCGGCTGATTAAGTGCACTACTCTGTTTACCATATTTCCATGTAATAGTAGCTATCTTATCACTCCATCCAGATGGTACAAAAGTTGTATTAGTTAAGAAAGTACTATCATTCAAACTAGTAAATGTTGTTGCATATGCCCATTCATTAGTTGATCCCGACCATCTAAATGAAGTATCTAAAGCTTCTTTCTTAATAAGCTTCATCCTACCAGAAGTATCTATTCCTATTATACGATACATATACGTTCCAGTATTAGCAGTACATGTACTCTTATTAGTAGTACCAAAACATATATAATTATTTGTTACTGCTGTAGCAGTTCCTTGATATCTATACATATCACCTACTAGATCAGTACTTAAATTAGCTATATTAGCACGATCATCAACTAAGTCTGATCCTTTAATACCTAAAGTAGCTACTATTGATTTACTTACATAACTAGCATTTCCTACTTTATCTACTAATTTAACACATACATAGTATGTTCCATTAGAAGTTATATTAAAGTTATAACTATTATTTGAAGAAGCAATATATCCGGAAGTAGGACAACTACTACTATTTTGAATTAAATATCCATATGTTGCTACTCCACTACCAGAGTCTCTTGCTGATATACTTGCAGTTAATACTGCTGTAGATGTATCAAATGATAAAGTTACTGTTCCAGTAGGAGCTATATTATCTATCAAAAATGCAGAAGAAGCTTTTGTAACACATGATCCTGTTGTATCACATGCTTTAGCTACTAAGTAATATGTTCCAGTAGCATTATCTAAATATACTATATCATTATTTACAAAACTTGTATCTGGAGAAGCACTATTACTAGTAGACCAAACATATTTAAGTGATGAACTATTTAATTCACTGCTTCCTTCATTAACTGTAATTCTACTATTAACACTTCCCTTAACATAAACACTATCTGTTCCATTAACACTAAAGTTAACTGTAGGACTAGTACTTGCTGTCCAGTGTGCATATAATGTATGAGCAGTAGTACTAGTTACTATTGTACTAGAAGTTACTTTATTGCCACCACTTATTGAAGTATACCATCCATCAAATGAATATCCACTTCTAACAGGTACACACATTTCCCCATAAGGACTACCAGCCACTACTGAATCGTAATAGCATCCTGAACCACGGTTATTATTATATGTCACTCTAATAGAAGCACCACCTACATATGTAATCTTAACTGCACCACTACCACTTTTTGCATAATTAGCTGTCGGAGTAGCTGATGCATTTGTTGTAGACACCGTCTTAGTATTCGTATCGTTTGAAGCTGTGCAATTATAACAGTACATTACTTTATTTGTTAATAAACTATTACCAATATATCCAGATCCTCCTGATCCTGATGATAGCTTAGCAACGTCATTAGAGAAACCACCGTACCAGCCGCCGCCACCACCGCCTACACCATCGCTTTCAGCTATACCTATGCCATCCTGTCCTTGACCAAAAGCATAACCAGTAGTTTGATTTACTGCAGCTTGACTAGTACCAGTACCAACTCCACCTATATAACCACCACCGTTACCAGGTTCATATGTAAAACTTGCACCACCGCCGCCACCAGCTACAATTAATATCTTATCTTTTGATGAAGATAAATCTTTAAGTAATCCGCCTACACTTGCAATGTGAGTAGCACCACCGCCGCCACCTGATGCTTCATTATCACTGCCATCCCATGAGCCTTTGCCGCCACCATTAAATCCGCCTTCAGCAGAAGTTCCTATAACTCCGATAGCACCTTGACCACCAACAGTCATATAAAGAACATCACCTTTAGTTAAAGCCACTGTACCAGTAGCATATCCGCCATATCCACCAGCAGTACCTGGATTACCTTGATTTAAAGAAGTGCCACCTTGTGCTCCCCATACTTCAAGTTTATAATTACCTGTAAGTGGAACTATAAATGAATATTGACCAGCTGCATTAATTGAATTATCAGAACTACTATAAGGTATACCAGCACTCTTTAAATAGCTTTTATTACCAAGCTTATCTGTAATCTTAATGCATCCATAATATACTGTATCATTTACTAAACCACTACTATAAGTTTTTGAAATACCAGTCTGACTAGTATAAGTAGCCTTCTCACAAGAGCCATCACTAATAAGAGCAAACCCATATGTTGCACTAATTCCTGATCCGTCATCCGCCTGATTAGCTAATAATAAAGTATATGTTCCGTTATTAAGAGTTAAATTAGCATATCCATACGGCTCTATATCATCAATCCATTTAGCATACAATGTTTGATCTGCATTACCAGTAAAAGTAGAATCACTAGTTATTCTAGTACCAGTACCATTATTGCCAGTATACCATCCATCAAAAGTAAAACCTTCCCTTTTTGGAACAGGTAATGTCCCATAATTATCATTAAATGCAATAGTTTTTGTTTGTACCTTAGTTATATTAACTTTAACCTTATAATTGCTAAAAGTAATATTGCCAGATGTATCAGAAGACCAAACCCAATATCTCAAATTGCTTCCACTCGTTGCTGCCAATGAAGATATTGATAGAGTTCCATTATTTGGTGTACTACTAGTAGGAAATTGCGTATCTATATGATTTCTAGGAGATAAAGAATTATTACTATTATTAACTACCTCTGTAGAAAATAATATTGTTGCTCCATTATTAGTAGTTAAACTTCCAGATACATAAGAAAAGTTAACATTATATTTATCTCCTTCAGCAAATGTTAGATTATTTGTAAAACTAATAATATATGTATCGCTAGTTGGTGTACCGTTTATAGTTAAAATAGAATTTTCATAATCGTATGCAAAAGTTAAACCATTAGTGGTCATACCATTAGTACTAAACATATTTCCATTATAACTAATAGTATATGTAGTAGCTTCCCATTTAGCAAATAATGTCACATCTCCAGTCTGAGTACTTGGAATACCGGTAACAGCTGTTCCACTACCATTCTTATTAGTAAAGTATCCTAAGAAAGTATACCCTGTTTTAGTAGGAGTATCAAAAGTAACGGCCGTTCCATATTTATAAGTAGTTGGATATCCAGTAGTATGTACACCACTAAATTCTCCTCCACCAACGTCATAATAATTAATATTATAATTTAATTGAGCTGTAACTGCTTTACTAATAACTTTATTATTCTTATCTTTAAACCATACATAATTAGTTCCACTAGAAGTAGTTGTATATTCTAAACTATATATTCTATTCTGATCGGTTGTTGAAATAGTTGTCCAACTAGTAGGAGTCGTATTACTATTAGTAACCGCATAATATGCAATATTAGCAGTACTATTAACAGCAGTAGCATATATTTTATTGCCTAAAATAGTTAACTTAGTAATTTCAAATTTATCTTCAACTACTTGATTTACTTGCGTCCATACCGAACTATCTATAGTCTCTCCTGATAATTCATCACTAGGATTTAATGATGAATCAATCCATAACCATATCGTAAATTTCTGAGTAGCAGTAGTTACCTCTATATCATTATATAGTGTTAAAGTATCCCCAGCACTATTTCCTACAAAGTCTCCTGAACTAACTACGGTTGTACTAGTACTATCCCCCTTAGTAACTGTCCATTTAAGTCCTGGAGTACTTCTTAAATTAGTACCAATTTCATTAATATCCATATAAATAGTAGCATAAAAGTCTACATTACTTGCACTTGCTGTCTTACTAATAGATACCGTTGTATGTACACCACCAGTATAACTATCAGCTACCTGAAAGTCTCCTACGAACTTAGAGTCACCCTCATCATAAACAATAAACTCCTTAAGTCCATTACTAGTATTGAAAACCACATTCTTATTCTCCGGGCTAGTCCAAGTCCAAAAAGCATAAGTTCCACCTACTAGTGCTATTATTAATAAAACTATAACTAATAGTATCTTCTTTCTCTTGTCACTCATTGATAATACCTCCTAAGTATTCTTTCTATCTAAATACATTGTATATATCCTTCTAGTTAACTACCATATTATTCAATATAATTATATCAAATATTAATGTCTATGTAAAGAAAATTTCCTACTTTTTAATCAAAATAAAAGACTCTTTTAAGAGCCTTAAAAATAACTATTTTTCTATTTCATTATGTTTCTTTGTATGATCTACAATAATATTAGTTTTTAGTATAAATACTAGTACTGCTATAAATAATATTGCATAAATTATTACTCCTACTGCTCTATCATATAACATATATACAAGCATTGCTGAAGCAAATAATAAATCTACAAAATATATTACTAATACTGTATTTCTATGTGATAAATTAAGGTTAAGTAATTGATGATGCAAATGTTGTTTATCAGGTTCACCTATTGGTTTTTTATTAATTAATCTTCTAAGTATTGCAAATAAAGTATCCATAATTGGAATAGCTAATAAACATATTGGTACTAATAATGTTGTAAGTGTTACATTTTTAAATCCTAATAGTGCAATAACTGCAATAATATATCCCAAAAACATACTACCAGAGTCTCCCATAAATATCTTTGCCGGATTAAAATTATGACACAAAAATCCCAAAGTAGCCCCTAACATAACAAATGTAATAACTGCATCCAAATCAAAAGTATGCATCCATCCAACAATAACTATCCCAATAGTCATAAAGTATATTGAAGATAACCCTGCCGCAAGACCATCCAAGCCATCTATCAAATTAATACAATTAATAATAGCTACAATAAACAATATTGTAATTGGATAACTAAATATTCCAAACTCTATATACAAACCAAACGCTGATATATCACTAAGTAATATTTGTCCATAAAAAGCTACTACTGAAGCTGCAATAATTTGAAATAAAAACTTAATACCCGCAGGTATTGGATTAATATCATCCACTATACCTGTAACAATAATGATAAAACTACCAATAAGTATAGCATTCATTCTAAGAGACATTGTGCCAAATAAAATATATCCCAAAATAAATCCCATATATATTCCAAGTCCTCCTAAACGAGGAATTGGTACCTTGTGTACCTTTCTAGCATTAGGAATATCCATTGCTCCTACATGTATTGCCACCTTCTTAATAAAAGGTGTAATTGCTAATACAAACAAAAAAGGTATCACTATCATATAAATAATTTCTTTAACATGCATCTTAACCACCTAAAAACATTATAATACATTCTTTTCCTAAAAATCAACTAATTATCACTTTATTTACAAAAAGAATAGTCACAAACTATTCCGTTGCTAAAATATTTATCTCATCAATTAACCATGTATTATTCTCTTTAACTACTGAAATAGTAGCTAAAGTATTCTTATTATTACTAGTCCACTTCTCATATATAATACCCTCTATATTATCTTCATCAGCATATTCAATATATATATTAGTATTATCTCCTCTAAAATAATAAGTCTGATAAGTAACTAAATTACCCGCTAAATAATATCCACTATCCGTATATGCAAAATAACTACGCATATCACTTATATATTTCTTTACTCCATTCTTAGTAAAACTACTCATTACTTCATCAAAATTAGTAATCTTCTTATAAGTAATATCTCCCATTATTATTACATCATCTTGACTAACCTTAAATTTATTATTAACTACGTCATATAGTATCTTAACATTATTATAAAGCCCTGTAACTATTTTCTTCTCTTCATCATAATTCTCTTTCTCATTTATAACATCTTCTCTATTATGATTAATATCCTGTTTATTATTATTTTCTTTTCCTAAAAAATAATTAGCTATAAAATAGAAAAGTACAAAGAATACTAATAAAATAAGTACTCCCTTTGTATTCATATCTTTCTTCACATAAATCACCTAAATCAATTATATAATATCTCTAAAAAAAAAGAAACTATTAATTTCTTTTTTACTTATATTTTACGTTAATGTTTAGGTTTAAATATTAGTGCTAAGAAGAAAGCTGATACTACTGCTACACTAATACCTGCTGAAGTAAGATCAAAAATACCTAAAGCTAGTCCAATAAATCCATTCTCTGAAGCCATATTCATTGCCCCATGTATAAGTAAATGTCCAAAAGAAGTAATTGGTATAATTGCTCCTGCTCCACAATATAAAACTATCTTATCATATATTCCTGATAAATCAAGCATTGCTCCAATTACTACAAATAAACTAGTTACATGTCCTGGAGTAAGCTTAGTATTATCAAGTATTATTTGACTGATCATACAAACAAATCCGCAAAATAGAAAAGCATAAATATAAGTATTCATTATTCTACCTCCAAACCAATTGCATGTGCTATTGAAGGAATACTATCTTTTTGAAATACTCTAGTAGGACTAAAAATAGCTCCTGTTGGTACTAATAAAACTCTCTTATATTTTCCTCTTTCCATCTCTTTCATAATATAA
>CAJJKI010000011.1 GCA_905188025.1 uncultured Eubacteriales bacterium
GCAACATAATCTCCAGTAGATAGTTCTAGTCCAGCATACATAGCGGCTTCTTTACCAAAGTTACGAGAAAAATTAATAAATTTAACACGATTATCTTTAGTAGAATAGTCTTTAATAATTTCGATAGTTTTATCTTTTGAGCCATCGTTTACAAAGATAAATTCAAAATCATTTTTCATCTCTTTTGCTACTTTAGTTATTTCTTCGTAGAAAAAGGGAATAGCTTGTTCCTCATTATAACAAGGAACGATAATACTTATTTTTTTCATAAATAACTCCTTTATATATATTTAATATGCTTTAGCATATTTTTTTAATTTTTATGGTGTTTGAAATAGTTATATTTTAAAGCTAGATCATTTTTCTTAGTGATATAGCTGACATAATAATTTTTTTCTTCGAGAACGTCATAGGTGATAGATTTATTGTTAGTTACTTCGCCATTTTCAACATATACGTTACCATCATACCATGAATAATCACTAAAGAATACTAGGCCTTCATAGTCAGGATTGAGAGCATCTTTACCAATATAGTTATTAGGATTATAGTTTATTCCGAAAAGGTTTAGGGTAGTTGGTAAGATATTTAACTGAGAAGTAACATCATTTATATTAGTTCTTTTATTATCTTTGCTCCATATAAAGAATGGGGTTTTATTGATAAGATTATTAGAAGTATTTTTTCTTTCATCAAGAATAGTTTTATCTTCAATAGTGTATAGATAATGATCGGTGAAGGCAACGATGACAGTGTTATCTAGGAGATTGTTTTCTTCAAGGTTTTGAAGGAGAAGAGCCATCATGTGATCAGTTTCTTTAGCTTGTCTTTTGATACATTCTAATTCAGACATTTCGACAAATTCTTTAGTTGAGTCATTAGAATTATCTTCATCTTTATTTTCTTCGATACTATTTTTTATATCTTCTTCGTAGAGCATTTTACATACGCCTTTAGTATTTGTAAATGGCAGATGACCGGAATATGTAATTATATAATCAACGAATGGTTTTTCTGATATGCTATGGAAGAGTAGTTCATTGAAGTTTTCATCAAGAATTAGATTACGATCAAGACGATATGTTTCATCTTTGTAGTCAGCGATATCAATTAATCCATAGTAGTTATCATAGCCCCAATTTTGATAGTTGGTAGTACGTGAATAATATTCTCCAGTATTCATATGGTATGCATTAACGGTATAGCCTTCTTTTTTGAAGAGATGAGCCATAGAATGAGGGAAATTGTTTTTATTGAATGTATAGGCGTTTTGTGTATAAGATAGTGGAGTGATAAAGCCAGTATTTACGGCAAACTCTGAATTAAATGTAGAGCCTCCTCCATTATAATAAGAGTAATGATTATTAAATACTATTGAATTATTTAGCATTGAGTAAATAGTAGGAGTATCTTCTTCATTTAAAAGCCAATCATCAAGCCCTTCAAATTGGATGAAGATAAGATTTTTACCTTTAAAGATACCAGTATATTTATTAGTAGGAGTAACACTATCAGCGAATGCTGTATCTAGAAAAGTAACGTCTTCACTATTTTCTTGTTGTTCAGTTTTTAGAAAAGTAATGTAATAATTTCTAACAGTATATTCATATAAGCCACTAATCTTCATGGATTTATTATTATCATTAAATGAATTATAGATATTTCTTGGATTACGCCATGATGACCAAGTTAATTCTTTATAAGCACTGCCTAAAGTTAGAGGAGCAATGGTATGAAGAATGATAAATATAAGAATAGTTATTCCTAATGATTTATAATTGTTTTTAGTTTTATAAGGAATATATTTGATTACTTTGATAATTAGATAGATAATAAATATAAATGATAGGTATACTAATGGATTAGCATTCTTTAAAGTATCTAGAATATAAGGAGAACCTTCAGAAGCTGATTCTAGAAGGCTAAAATCAAAGAATGTTTTAGTCATAGAATAATAGACGTTGTTAGTTAGGAAGATTACTAAGAAGAGAATATTTAGTAATAGATATATAATTTTACCATATTTCTTTTTAAGACTTAGAGTTAATCCTAGGAAGAGGATAATCCAAGTAATAGTAAAAAGATTTGGGGTAAAACTAAATAGATTAAAGAAATTAATATTACGACCAAATATTCTGGTAATTATATCCATAGCTATAAAAGGAAGAGCTAAGAATAAGATATATTTATATTTATTTATAAAAGATAAAGTAATAGTTCCATATAACTTTAATTTTTTTCTTAATTTTTTCTTATTTAATTTAAATTTTTTTAATACTTTCATAAAATCACCATACTGCATATATTATAGCAAAAACTTTAAATTAAGTAAATATTAGAGAGATATTTTGTAAATTTTGAAATAATATGATATAATTGTTTTTGAAAAAGAGATGATATGTTAAGTATGAAAAAAATAATAGAAAGAATAAAAATAGGATTTAGTAAGATTAAGAAAGATTATCCAGTATTATTATTTTATATAATAGCTAATATTATTAATGCTATATTATTAGGAATATTTTCTACGGGGAATTTTAGTATTAGAGCATTGTTATTTAATATTGGTTATGTTTTGATAATGGGTAGTTTTTCTTTTTTGATAAAGAAGAAGAATAGAAATATATATTATTTTTTGACATCTTTTTATATGATAGCATGTTGTGTAGTGAATGTAATGTACTATAATTATTATTCTTCATTTGTATCAGTATCATTGTTAGCTACTTCAGTATTTGTAAAAGATGTAGGGGATGCTGTAATGGATATGGTTATTAGACCTACTGATTGGATATATTTATGGGAGTTTATTGGGCTTTACATAGTTATTAAGAAGAGTCATGAAGTGAATGAAGTTAAGAAGGATTACTTCAAGAAGGCTATTTTAATAGGAGTTATATCTATGGGTATTGGATCAGGACTTCCGCCATATAATGCTTATAGTGGACTGATTAAGTTATGGAATAGAGTATCAGTTGTAGATAGTTTTGGAGTATATGTATATCAATTAGATGACTTTGTACAGAGTTTGAAGCCTACTTTTAATAATATATTTGGACATGATAAGGCTTTGAGAGAAGTAAAAGAATACTATGAAGAGAATAGAACAGTACAAAGTGTTAATGATTATTCAGGAATATTTAAGGGAAAGAATGTTATAACTATTCATGCTGAGAGTTTACAAGCTTTTACGATAGGATTATCTTTTAATGGACAAGAAGTTACTCCTAATTTAAATAAATTAGTATCTAAAGGAATGTATTTTAATAATTTTTATGCTCAGGTAGGGGTAGGTACTAGTAGTGATAGTGAATTTACTTATGCTACTAGTTTACTTCCTGCTAATAATGGAACGGTATTTGTTAATTATTTTAATAATAAGTATGCAACGATACAAAAGATGATGCATGATGAAGGATATTATGTATTTAGTATGCATGGTAATGTAGGAGACTTTTGGAATAGAGATACGATGCATATTAATATGGGATATGATAAGTTTTATTCAAGATCTAGTTTTGTGATAGATGAGGAATATGGACTTGGATTATCTGATGAATCTTTCTTTAGACAGGTAGTACCAATGATTAAGGATATTAGTACTAGTCTTAATAAGCCTTATTATGGTACTTTGATTACTCTTACTAATCATACTCCTTGGAGAGACACAGAATTATTTAGTGATTATGATTTGACTATGACTACGGAAATTGATGGGGAAGAAGTAGTGAGAGATTATCTAGAAGGTACAATGATGGGTAATTATATTAAATCAGTTAATTATATGGATAAGGCTATTGGAAAGTTTATTAATGATATGGATGATGAAGGATTACTTGATAATACGGTTATTGTAATATATGGTGATCATGATGCTAGACTAGGTAAGAAACAATTTAATTATATGTATAATTATGATCCAGTTAATGATAGATTACTTACAGAAGATGATCTAGGATATAAAGAATTTAATGATTATGATTATGAACTTAGTAAGAAAGTACCATATATTATATGGACTAAAGATATGGATAAGGGAATGGAAATAGATACTCCGATGGGAATGATTGATGCTTCAGTTACTCTTGGTAATATGTTGGGAGTATATAATAAGTATGCTTTAGGAAAAGATATTATGAATATATCAAAAAGTGATGGTATAGTAGTATTTAAAGATGGATCTTATATTACTGATAAAGTATATTATAGTGCTAAGAATGGAGAAGTATATACAATATCTAATGGAGTAATATCAGATGATTATTTGAAGAAGAATAGTGAATATGCTGATAGGATAATATCAGTATCCTATGATATAATTACATATGATTTATTAAAAGAATTAGATTAATTAGTAGTTAATTCCTTATAATATAAGAAATTATAGGAATATAGATATATTATTAGAGATAAAAACTGTTAAAATTTGTAAGAGGATTTAACAGTTTTTTAATATTTATAAGTGGATATTGGCAAAATTTACAAACAAATGTTTGAAAATAGTATTGACAAATAAAAAAAAGCATTATATAATGGGTATGTACTGTAAGGGAGGAAAATATATGAGCAAAGCAGTAGAAAAAGACAAAGCTTTAGCACAAGTTTTGGCTGATATAGAAAAACAATTTGGAAAAGGGGCTATAATGAAACTAGGAGAACAGAAAGATATTGAAATTGATGTAGTTCCTAGTGGATCAATATCTTTGGATATTGCTTTAGGAGTAGGAGGATATCCGAAAGGAAGAATTATTGAGATATATGGACCAGAATCTTCTGGTAAAACTACTTTTGCACTTCATGCTATTGCAGAAGTACAAAAAGAGGGAGGAAGAGCAGCATTTATTGATGCAGAGCATTCTTTAGATCCAGTATATGCATCTCATTTAGGAGTTAATATTGATGAGTTATTACTTAGCCAACCTGATACTGGAGAACAAGCTTTAGAGATATGTGATGCACTTGTTAAGAGTGAAGCCGTTAGTATTATTGTAATAGATTCAGTAGCAGCTTTAGTACCTCAAGCAGAGATTGATGGTGAGATGGGAGATAGTCATGTAGGTTTACAGGCAAGACTTATGTCTCAAGCTTTAAGAAAGTTATCAGGCTCTATTAATAAAACTAATACAATAGTAATATTTATTAATCAGTTACGTGAAAAGGTAGGAGTAATGTTTGGTAATCCAGAGACAACTCCTGGAGGAAAAGCTTTAAAATATTATTCTTCAGTAAGATTAGATATTCGTCGTGGTGAACAAATTAAAAATGGTAGTGACGTTATTGGTAATAAGACAAATATTAAGGTTGTTAAAAATAAGGTAGCGCCACCATTTAAGACTGCTAGTGTAGATATTATGTATGGTGAGGGAGTAAGTCAAGATGGTGAACTAGTAGATTTAGCAGCGGATGCTAATATTATAGAGAAGAGTGGTGCTTGGTACTCTTATAAAGGTGAGAAGTTAGCTCAAGGTAGAGAGAATGTTAAGTTATTATTTAAAAATAATGATGATCTTAGACATGAGATTGATGACTTAGTAAGAGAACATTATGGTATAAAAAAGAAAGATAAAAATAGTAAAAAGAAAGAGAAGGATGCCGAATAGTTCCTTCTCTTTATATATAAATAAAAGACATGTAATGTGGCGTAATACAATGTATGGTTTTGCGGCGGTATACACTGTATGTAATATTACATGTCTATTTCATTATATTATAATATTTGTATTATTGCAAGTATTTTTTATCTTAATAATCCGAAGCCGGTAACAACGTAACGACCACCTTGTCTTTTAGCTACAGCTGGTGGGTTATTATATAGTTTTCCTTCAACTGATAGGGAACTTGAATGTCCACCATCAAGGTTTGCAGCATTATAAGCACCATACTTAGTTAAGACATCAACAACGTCTTGAAGTGATGCTCCATCAATGTAGTTTTCACCATCAATTACTAAGAAAAATACGACGCCATCTTTTCTTTGAGCAATAGCTACACGAGGTGATTTACCCCATGGATCTCCAACTATTTCAAGTGGTTTACCATTAACTATTAGGAATGGACCAAATTCAAGACCATTAACCATACCAGCTTCAAGAGCTTGTTCTCCAGTAGTATCTGATAGTAATAATAGTTTTCCTTCATCATTGAATCCGATAAGATTACCAGTAGTAGTATCCCAACCACTAGAAGGCCATACTATTTCGCCATTATCAATAACGTATCCTAGTGGGATATCTGATCCTCTTCCGGTATCATCATTGAAGCCTCCACCGTTAATACATACGGAAGCATTATAACGATTGCACATAGCAGTTACTTGTTCACCGTATCTACCAACATTAAAGTTTTTAGCACGAATCATAGTAACTTTTTTTGGATCATAGATAGCTATTAAATATCCTTTAGAAATACCTACTTTAATATTAATAATTTTATAGTCATCATTACCAGGAGTTCTTGTTAATATTTCTTCATCATATGGATTATCATAACTACTTTTAGGAGAAGTATCAATGACAATGTCATCTAGTTCAACAGGTTCTTTTATTTCTACGAAGTAGTTACTGTTGATAATTTCATTTATCTTTTTATCACTATAAAATATTTTAGCAAAGTATTGATGATCTTTAGTTTTCATGGCTGTATTTACATAAAAGTTTCGTACTTTATCCCATGGACCATACATCATGATAAATCCACAAATAGCTAGTATATCTAATATGATAAAAACAATAGTAGAAGTGTTTATTTTCTTTTTCTTTTTATTGGTTGTTTTACGCATAATTATTACTCCATTTCAAATGGACTATCAATAGTGCCATTTCCTTTCTTTAAAATATTTTTATCAACAGCAATTGTTGGTACAATGCTTGTCTTTGTTGATATTTGTTTAGAGAAGACTCTTTTATTTTTTTGAATAACATATATGGATGAAGCTTTTTCTTTAGTACCAGTCATAGTGCTATAATTAGTTAGTTCTGGATTTAGGAATATGTTACCTATACTTAGAAGAGCTACTTTACTATTAATAGTAGTTTCTAGGGAAGTAGTGTAGTCGAAAGTATTACTACTATTATAATAACCATTTGACCAGTTTGTTTCTTTAATAATATCTTTATATGATAGAGAATCTAAGAATGTATGATTTAAATAGTATGCTGTACTATTTTTGCTATAATCATCATAATAAGAATTTTTACTTGAATATTCTTTAGTTATATCAGGAATAGTACTATTTAGCATTAGTTTTACTTCATCATTATTTATTTCATAGATACGCCATGTATCATTTCCTAGTTTTACATATGATCCAAATAAACCATTTTCTTTTTCTATTTTATAAGGATCTTCTTTAGTACCAGTACCACTAATATAATCAATATTAGCTTTGATAGTAATTACTGGTCTAATACCTATTATTTCATCTCCAACATTTGGAGTAGCTTTTCCATCATCGTTAACATACCAAGTTTTGTCTTCATCATTATTGTTGCCTAAATAGAAATATTCATTATTATTTAGATAACTATCTTTACTACCGGTATTTAAATAGTCAGGTATTGATAGGAGTGAGAAATAAGCATCAGTAGTAACATTTTTACATAAATCATTAGATAATTCGTTGTATGTATCATTACAAGTTTCAGTTTTTTGTAAGTATGTTTCAATGTTATTTAAAGATTTTTCTAGGATACCAGAATATTCACTAGTAGTAGTATTTAACCAAGTATTAATTCTTGAATCTTTGAAAGAAGTATTTTTACCATGGGCTAATGATGTGATTGAATATTCACTAATAGCAGTTAATGAATTATCACCATTTACTTTGATGATACGCCATAAGATATTAGAATACTCTAAATAGTTAGTGTTAGCACTTCCTGTAAAATAATTCTTTCCATTCATGATTTCAAAAGATTCATTATCAGCATTATTTTCTCTTATAACTTTTACAAGAGAGTTCTTTTCTTCAGTTTCAACTTTTTTGTTTTCTAAATATAATTTAATAAATCTAGTGCCATAAAAAATACAGCAAGATAGAATGAATAAAAAGCTTAGGAAACAAAAGACTTTTTGAACATTTAATTTTTTCATTTTTTTCACCTCTTACTTTCTTAATTATATCAAAAGTTCTAAATTTAGACAATTAATATTGTTATAATTTTATTTTTATAGTATAATTTACTAGAGGTGTGTAAAATGCAATCGTATCAATATATAAAATATTTAATTATTATAGTAGTTTTGTTAATAATTTATTTTGCTATTAGAAAAAGTAACAAGAAAGATTTGAAATTAGAGTTTAATAAATTAGTAGAGTGTCTTGGAGGAGTAGATAATATAGTGGATACTGAGATAGAAATGTCTAGATTTAAAGTTACTCTTAAAGATATTACGAAAGCTAATAAAGAAGGAATTATTAAATTAGGGGCTAAAGGTGTTGTAGAAATAGATGATCAATTAAAGATAATATTTGGTAGTGACGCTAAACAATTAAGAAAATATATTAGTGAAATAAAGAAGTAGTTATGAAAGTAACGCTTTTTTTTGACAAAAATTTTATTATTCGATAAAATTCGACAAAATTCGACATATAAGATGAGTTATAATTTATTCGGTGATGATATGGAAATTGTAACTAATCTTATTTTAATTGTATTTCCGATAATGATGTATTTAGTATTTAGTTGTTATAATGTATTAGTTAATAAAAATGTAGAGAAGATATTCTTTATAGTAACAATATTTACTTCATTATATTTTAGTTTGATGAATGATTTGGGATATGAAGGGATACTGATATGTTGTAATATACCAATACTAATATGTTATTTAAAGAAAGAACCAATGTTAGCAGTAATATTATCAATATTAGTAATTATATTTGGATATACTAAGTATGATATAAATATATGGATAATGATAGGAAAACATTTATTATATTTGATTACATATTTATATTTAGATAAGAAGAAGTATGAGAAAGAATTATTTTTAAAGATTAGTGCTGTTATACAGGGATTCTTTATTTCTTTTGAATACTTTATGAGAACTAATCAAGGAATTGATAAAGTATTTGGATTAATTGGGTATACATTACTGATATATTTTATGACTTTCTTTTGTATATATTTATTTAGGTTAGCTGATAGGGTAACTAATTTATATTTGGATATGAATAAAGTTAAGGAAGAGAATAAATTAAAGAATTCATTATTTAAACTTACACATGAGATTAAGAATCCATTAGCAGTATGTAAGGGATACTTGGATATGATGAATTTGGATGATAAGGATAAGAGTCAAAGATACACGAATATTATTAAATCTGAGATAGAGAGAAGTTTAAATATTATGAGTGATTTTATGGATTATAGTAAGATTAAAGTTAATAAAGAGATATTTGATATGGTAGTTTTGTTAGATGAACTTTATGATAGTTTTAAGGTACTTTTTTATGATAAGAATATAGTGTTTGATTATGAGAATGAGTATGATGATATATATTTATGGGGAGATTATGAGAGGCTTAAACAGGTATTTATAAATATTCTTAAGAATAGTGTTGAATCAATATCAGGAAAAGAAGGGAAGATTACACTTAAGGTTCGTGTTGATGGAAAACAGGTAGAGGTAATAGTTAGTGATAATGGAGAAGGCATGAGTGAAGAAGAGTTGGATAAAATGAAAGAAATGTTTTATACGACGAAGAAGAATGGTACAGGATTAGGAGTAGCTTTATCTAATGAGATAGTAGTGGCTCATAATGGAGTATTAAAATATAATTCAGTTAAGGGAGAAGGTACGGAATGTATTGTTAAATTACCATTATAATAGTATAATTATGTATGGTGAATGAGATGAATGATATATTTATGATGAGATATCCACAAATGGATTTACATGGATATGATCGAGATAGTGCTAGAATGATGGTTAATGATTTTGTGAGAGATAATTATGATCTTGGTAATGAAATGATAGTTATTATACATGGTAAGGGTACGGGAATAGTTAGAAGAGAAGTACATGAAGCACTTAGAGTTAATAAATTAGTATTAGAATATAAGACGGATAATTTTAATGATGGGTGTACTATTGTTAGGATAATGAAGAAAGAATTCTAGTGAAAAAAATAGGTAATTTTGGGAAGTCTTTTATTTAATAAAATAAAATAAAATATCCTTAGGAGAAGAGACTCCAAGGATATTTTTTTGGTAGTGGAATATCAAATGTTAGTAATTCTTTAGTAGTGGGATGATAGAATGAGAGGGTTTTAGCAATGAGGGCAATATTTGAATTATCATCCTTTTTAATATTAGAATTATATCTATGATCACCATATAGGGGGGTGTTTCTACTAGAGAACTGGACTCTTATTTGATGATGACGACCAGTATGTAAATCTATTTTTATTAGACTTAGATTGTTTACTGATTTGATTACTTCATATGATAGAGATGATAGTTTACCTTTATCTTTAGTAGTTATATATGAAGTATTAGTTGATTCATTTTTGATAAGATAGTCAGTAAGAGTATCTTTATTTTTGATAGGATTTTCTATGATAGCATAATATGTTTTTTTGAATTGTTTGTTTTGGATTTGTTTGGTTAGTCTATCAGCAGCTTTACTTGTTTTAGCAAATACCATGATACCTGATACAGGGCGATCGAGACGGTGTACTAATCCTAGGTAGACGTTACCGGGTTTTTGATATTTCTCTTTAATATAATTTTTTAATATAGTTAATAAATCTAAATCATTTGAAGAATCTAGGCATACGGGTAAGTTAGCGGGTTTTACTACTACTAGAAGATGATTATCTTCGTATAAGATATTAATTCCTTGATACTTTTCCATAAATACCACATGGTAATGATAAGTTATTTTCAGTTACAGGGAGGCCTATTTCTCCAGTTTCGATATGCATATTAGGGAAAGTCAATGATAAGATATTTTTTAGGGATGTAGGGCTAGTACCTGTAGTGTAGGCACTTATTAAGAGAAAATCAAAATTAGGATCAAGAATAAGTTTTACTTTAGATAATAATTCTTGGATATTATCTTCAAAACGCCATATTTCGTTATTTGGACCACGACCATAGCTAGGAGGATCCATAATGATACCATGATAAGTACGATGGCGACGGGCTTCACGATCTAGAAATTTTAAGACATCATCTTGGATGAAACGAATGGTATTATTTTCTAAGTGGCATAAATGCATGTTAATTTTAGCCCAGTCAATCATTCCTTTAGAAGAATCTACATGTACTACTTCACTAGCTCCGGCAGAAGATGCTGCCATAGTGGCACAACCTGTATAAGCAAATAAGTTAAGGATACGGATATCTTTGTTTTGTGAATTAGTTATTTTATTAGTGATATAGTCCCAGTTAGTAGCTTGTTCAGGAAAGATACCAGTATGTTTAAAATTAGTAGGACTTACTTTAAAAGTTAAATTTTTATAATTAACTGTCCATTCATTAGGAAGTTTTTTACGGAAGGTCCATGAGCCTCCTCCTAGATTAGAACGATGATAGTAGCCATCCCAAGTATTCCATATAGGGTTATTTGATTTAGACCAGATGATACTGGGATCGGGACGATTTAGAATTATATTACCCCAACGTTCTAATTTTTCACCATTACCAGTAGCTAGACATTCATAGTCTTGCCAATTATTACTTATATTCATATTATACTTCCTTTCAAATACAAATATATTTTATCTTAAAAAGAATAATTTGTCTAGTATAGTGAAAATGTTTGATAAATAGATAAATATTTGATATAATTTTCATGTAAACCGATGATGAGGGGATGAATATATGAATAAACGTGGATTTACTTTAGTAGAGTTATTAGCAACGTTAGTAATATTAGGAATAATAATGGGAATAGTCATTGTTAGTGCTACGGGTGGATTTGGTAATGCTAAAGATAAGACTGAAGATGCTTTTGTTAGTACTGTGGAAGATGCAATGGATATGTATATGAATAGTGATGGAAAGTCACTGGATTATGATAATTATATATGTACTCTTAAGAAGAGTCATGGTGAAGTAAAGGTGTATAAGACTACGATTACTTTTGATAAGATTATTAATTCAAGGTATAAGCCAATTACTCAGGATGATTTGATTAATCCTGCTAATAAAGATAAGGCTTGTGATGAGGCTAAAGATATTTCGGTAGAAGTATATCGTGATCAGGATTATGTATATTATTATAGGATTAAGGGTAATATGGGTTGTTTAATTAGTCATAATGTTATTAGTAATTTACCTAAAGAGTGTGATTCTTAATGATCATAATAGTAGTGATAATTAGTTTATTACTTGATATAGGGAGTAAGTTTCTTGTTAGTAGGATATTTATTTTGAATGAGAGTAAGACTATTATTGATAATTTTTTGAATATTACTTATGTTAGGAATACGGGGGCTGCTTGGAGTATTTTAGATAATAATACTTGGATAGTTACGGTTATATCTCTATTAATAATTATAGGGATTATATATTATGTATATAGAAATAGAGTTAGTAAGAAGATACTTAAGATAGGATATGGACTTATTCTTGGAGGAGCTATAGGTAATTTTATTGATAGGATTGTATATGGATATGTAATTGATTTTATTGATATAGATATATTTGGATGGAATTATCCGATATTTAATTTAGCTGATATGTTTATAGTAGTGGGAGTAATTCTAGTGATGATAGATGCTTGGAGGTGTAAGAAGTGATCGAGATTAATGTTTGTGAAAATGGAGAGAGATTAGATAAATATTTGATAGATAAATGTGATATTAGTAGAAGTAAAATTAAGAAGTTAATTGATGAGGGGAAGATTACGGTATCTGATAGGATAGTTAAGGCTAGTTATATGGTACGTGAGGGGGATACTATTAAGATAGATAATGATGATAGTGATAAGGAACTTGATATTGTAGGAGAAGATATACCATTAGATATAGTGTATGAAGATGAATATTTATTAGTAGTTAATAAGAAGTCTGGAATGGTAGTGCATCCTGGTAATGGGAATTATAGTGGGACTATGGTTAATGCACTGATACATTATTGTAATAATGATTTATCTATGGTTAATGGGAATGTTAGACCAGGAATAGTACATAGAATAGATGCTGATACTAGTGGGCTTTTATTAGTAGCTAAGAATGATATGGTACATAATGATTTAGCTAAGCAGATTAGTATGAAGAGTGTTACTAGAAAGTATTTAGCTTTAGTAGAGGGAGTAATTAAGGAAGATAGTGCTACTATTGATGCTCCTATTGGAAGAGATAGTGTTGATAGGAAGAAGATGTGTGTGACAGGAGATAATTCTAAAGATGCAGTTACACATATTAGAGTACTTGAGAGATATGATAAGGCTACTTTGATAGAGTGTAAGTTAGAGACGGGAAGAACACATCAAATAAGGGTACATATGAATTATATTAAGCATCCAGTAGTAAATGATCCGGTATATGGACTTAATAGAATGGATGAGAAGATTATTAGAGAACATACTGATAGTAAAGAAGAATATGAGAAGTATAGAGAGTTTGGACAATTATTACATGCTAAAGAGATAGGGTTTATACATCCAGTTAGTCATGAATATATGGATTTTCAAGTAGAGGCTCCTAAGGAATTTTATGATATATTAGATATGTATAGAGATTAATTATACGAGGTGGATATGGAACAGATAGTTATTAATGATAAAGAAGTAGTTGTTATGAATCTAGTACATTATTTTGTTACAGAGAAGAATTATAATCCAGTAGTAGTACATGGAATAAATGATGAGATATGGTTAGAGAATATGGATTATGAATATAAGATAATTAGAATAGTATCTAGATATATACATAATAATGAACAGTTAGATTTTAATAAATATAGAGGAAGACAAATAGTTAAGAAATTAAAGATGAAGACTTTATCTTTTAAGATGAAGATGTTAAATATATATACTGATTATGGAGATAATGTTACTAATAGAGAAGATAATAATGATAAAGATACTAGTATATTTATTAATAATATTAATGATATAGAGAAGAATCCTTTGGTATTAGAAGTATTTCCTGATATAGTAGAGAAGACACAACATGATGAGAAGGGAATAGAATTATTATTTAAGATAACTGATGATATTAATGGAACTAATGAAAGGAAAAATAAGAAGATGGAGAAGATATTTTCTAGTAAAAAACCAATAGTTACTTGGATTATTATAGCATTATGTATAATAATGTTCTTTGTATCGGGTATGGGATATGATACATATACGTTAGTTAAGTATGGAGCTAATTTTTCAGGATTAGTTAGAAATGGAGAATTATATAGATTAGTTACTTATATGTTTTTACATGCAGGGATAGTGCATATAGGACTTAATATGTATTCATTATATATAGTAGGACCTAGAGTAGAGGATTTCTTTGGTAAATGGAAATATGCTTTGATATATTTTATTAGTGGTATATGTGGAGGATTATTATCGATAGGAGTTACTCCTAATGTAGTATCAGTTGGTGCTAGTGGAGCTATATTTGGATTATTTGGAGCACTTATATATTTTGGATATAATTATAGAGGATATATAGGTGCTATGATTAGAAGTCAAGTAGTACCTATAGTTATATATAATTTATTTATGGGATTATTTATACCAGGAATAGATATGTGGGGACATGTAGGTGGTCTTATAGGAGGAATACTTACTGCTAATATGGTAGGTACTATAGAGAATAAGAAATATAATGTTAGTAATATAATATTATTAGTAGTATATATGGCTTTCTTAATATATTTAGGTATATATAGATAGTTATTATTATATAGTTAAAAATAATGAATACCTTTGGGTATTCATTATTTTGTTTTAACTGTATTATGGGGATATGTATTTGGATAGAGAATATTATTAGTTATATGGATAGGGAAAAGGATGCTTTATGAGTGTTCTTTTTTTGATTTAGATGAGTGAGAAAGTTGTATGGAAATGTATGGTTTATCGTTGACAGGGATGGGTTATAATGATATAATTTTTATAGTATGGCATAGTAGCTAATGATAGCGAGGGTGAATTAAAATGAAGAAATTATTTAATAGTAAATTTTTATTTATATTGGCTTTAAGTATAATAGTTTTGATAGGATTAGTACTTGGGGCATTTTATTTATTTGATGATAGTGAGGATACTTTTCTTAAGAGTGGATATGTACTTAATCCACTTAGTGAGAAGGTAGAGAAATATTTCTTTGATGAGAATACAGGATATCATACTAATTTATCTTCGATGGTAGAATTTAAGGATATAGATGATAAGGATGTAGCTGTACTTCAGGATAGTTTTATTCATTATATGGATAATTCGTTATCATTTTTGAAGAGAGGCGCTATACTTGATTTGGATTCTGTTAAAGGGACTGGTACTGTAGTATTTTATAATATTGGTAATAAGTCTATTATTAATAAGGAAGATAGTGGATATGTTATTCATAATAATGGTGAAGATATTAAGCTTAATAATTTTATGGGTAGAATTAATGATGATAAGTATATAGTAGTAGGTAAGGTTAAGGCTAAGATACCTGGTAATGAGACTTTAATTGAAGGGGATTATTTTGAGATAGTTTATGTTGATAAGGGTATTGTTAATATAGAGAATAAGGATGTTAAGTATCAGGTAGCTGCTGATGAGACAGTACTATATGTTGGTAATTTGGTAATAGATCTTGGTGATAAGAAGATTAGTTTAGGTGATGAAGATATTATGTCTATTACAGCTATTACTATTGATGGGGATGAGAATATAGAGATTATTCCTAAGGCTCCAGATGAAGAATCTAGTAATAGTGGTGGAAGTGGCTCAGGAAGTGGAAATGGCACTGGTAACGGAAACGGTAATGGAACTGGTACTGGTGACGGTACTGGAGACGGTACTGGCGGAGGAGCTGGTAATGGAGGAGATGGCACTGGTGGAAATGGTGGTGGTACTCCAGGAGAAGAGACTAAGGATTTAGTGGTATCTTTAAAGAATGCTAAGGTTGGTAGTACTAGTGTTAATGTAGTATTTGACGTTTATAATGCTACTTCTTTGGATAATTTTATGTTAAAGGTAACTAATTTGGATACTGGTAGAACAGTAGATATGGTAGCACAAGTAGTACCTGATGCTGAGATTATAGTTAATTTATTATCACCTAAGACTAAATATTTATTTACAGTTATTAATGAAAAAGATGGTGGTAAGTATTTTCAAAAGATATTTGAAACTAAGGATTTTGGTATTAGTTTAGAGAGAAGTTATGCTACTGATAGTGAATTATCTTATAAGGTAGCAATTGATGATGAGACTGATATTACTAATGCTAAGTTAAGTTTATATAGATTTAATGAAGAGACTATGCAAAATGAGATAGTTAAGAATAGTTATATAGATAGTGATGGAGAAACTAAATATATAGAGAAGACTGTATGGTTAAGTGAATTAGATGATACTAAGGAAGTAGTATTTGATGGACTTGATAGTAATACTATATATACAGCTGTACTTGATGAATTTTCAGTAACATCTTCTAATTTTAAAGATATATATAATATTACTCTTACTTCAATGACTTTGAAGAAGACTCCTAAGTTTAGTGAAATGGAAGCTAAGAAAGATATGGCTTCAGGTAGTTTTAAGTTATCTCTTGGCAAGATAGAAGATGTTGATAATGCAATTACTAGTTATACATATTTAGTTTATGAGAATGATAATCCTGATAAGACAGTAATTGATCCAATAGTTAAGACTAATGCATCTCCTATTGAGATAAAGATAGGGGACGGAGATAATCAGCTTAAGAATGATACTAATTATTTCTATAAGGTAGTTATTGAATACTATGATAATGAGAAGTATGTAGAGTATACTACTAGTGATAGAATTAACTTTGTAATGGGTAGTGATCCTTATGTAACAGTAGTTCCTCGTGAAAAGTTAATTGGATATGATTCAATTGGTGCTACATTATATTTAACAGATAATAGTTGTTTAATTAATATTCCTAATAGAGAGAAATGTGCTAGTGAGACTAGTAATACAGTAGTTACGGTTAAGAAGAATTCAGTTAATGGAGAGGTTATTGTATTTTCTAAGGTAGTAGATTTCCAAGTACTTGAGAATGAGATTAAGTATGAACTTTATGTAGATGGATTACAGGAAGGTACACAGTATAGTATTGAAGTTAGTGCTATTTTAAATAATGACGCTAATGGTAAGAGAACTGAGATTATGCATACTGATGAATCTAAGAGAACAATTACTACTAAGACTTTAGCTAGTTTTATGGCAATATATCCTGCTGAAGATAAGTTAAATAGTAGTGCTAACCATGTAGTTAATCAAAGAGTTAAGTTAGAAGCATCTGCTAATAATACAGGTACTTTATCTCCTGAAGAAACTGCTAAGACTATTAAGAAGGTAGTTATTAGTTTATATGAAGGAAGTCATTTAGAGGATATTAGAACACAAGATCCGTTAATAGCTCCAATGGTATTTACTAGTAGTGATACAGTTGATCTTAAGAAAATGTTTTATGATGAATATTATACAATTACTACTGATGAGACTTTTGGTCTTGATATAGATGCTTTAAAAGCACTAGGAAAAGATGGTAGACTTAGTCCTACATATACAGTAATGATTAGAGCTTATTATGATACTGATGAAAATAATGAAGTAAAGATAGAGAATAATATAATGGTATATACAATACTTGAATCATTACTTCTAGAGAATGTAGAAGATCCGATTATTATTACTAAAGAGATAACTAATGAGACTTCTGGATACTTATTTGATAAGCTTAAGGATAAGGGTACAGTAGTGGGATATTCAGTTAATGCGGTATATGATCGTAAGGGATTAGTTGCTAATGATTTGATTCCTCAAAATATTAATATATATGTATATAATGATAAGAAAGAGAAAGTTAAGTTTTATATTAAAGATGGTAGTAAGTTAACTTTAGTTGATAAGATTACTAAGAGTGTTAGTGACTTAGAGATTGGTAATGTACTAGTGGATATATATATGGATTATGGTACTGAATATAATGATACTGATGAAGTTATGAGTAGAGGTAATAGTTATTACTTGGGATATGAGGTAGAGGTTAGTTCAGGATCAGGAACTATTTTATATCCTTCTAATAAGAGTGAAGACTCGCCATCAGACTATGGTGTATATGAGAAGGTTAAGAATAGTGTTAAAGAGACTCCAAATGTTAAAATGTATATAGCTAAATCTACTAGTGATAGTATTACTTATAGATATGAGATTAGTGATCCGGATAAGGCTATATATAGAGAGAATAGTGATAGTGATTATGGCTTTTATTATACTATTAATGATGGTGAAGAGAATAAGATAAAGATTACAAGTGATGGAGAGAATACTTATCAAGGTGATATAGTTATTACTGGACTTCATAATAAAGATATATATAGTTTATATTATAAGAAGAATATTATGAAGAGCGGAGTATTTGATAAGGATGTAGTTAATTATTTAGATGGTGATGATAAGGGAGAGAGATTATTTGATGGGTACTATGATGTTAGTGATAGTAAGTATAATTTTAGATATCAAATAATTAATAATCCGCTTACTGATAATAAGGTTACATTTAAGATATTAGCTAGTGAAGAGATGCTTGAGAGGATACTTAGTTATAAAGTTAGTTTTAGTGATTCTCTTGGTAATACTTTAGATAAAGAAGTATGGGAATTAGTTAGTTGTAATCAAGAAGATGAGACTGCTAGATGCTTTTCAGTAGATTATATAGATTTAAAGAATGCTGGAATGAAATCTGATAAGAATACTACAAATATTATTCAAGCTAATATTATGGCTATATATGATACAGGACTTATGGGATATGATTATACTATAGGGGAAGAAAAAGATTATCCATATATGATTTTACAAAATAATAATAAGAAAGATGAATATGGAAAATATTTAGTGTTTGGTAGTAATGGTAAGATTGATACTTGGAGTGAAGAGTTAGGTGTTCCTCGTGGATACTATACATATTCATTTAATAATGCTAAGAGAACTTCTTTATACTATAAGAGTGCACTTAATACTAAACATAGAGATAATATTAATAATATTAGTTTATCTAGTACTGGTTATACTTCTAATTATGGAACACTTAATCCTAAGATGGTACAAGTTAGTAAGATGATATGTGAAGATAATAAGTTTTCATTTAGTAGTATTACTCCTAAGGTTAGTGTTACTACAAGAACAGGTCTTATTAATGGTGCTGTTATGGGAATATATTTATCAGGAGCTGACTTAAATGATTTGAAAAATGAAGGAACTGATAAGAATCCAGAATATTACTTGTATATAGATACATGGAAGGATGCTAGTGAAGTAGGGGACAGTAGTAAGATAGCTAGACCTAGTCTTAAGGTAAGAATAGATAATGATAATCCTGCTAAGATGATCGAGGCTGTTATTGATGGACTTGCTTCTTTGACAGGAGATGGGGAATATTACTTTAATATATATGCTTACTTATATAAGAATAATAAGTATGAGTTTACACAGTTATTTGATGAGAGTATACGTGATAGGTATGAGTCTAAAACTTATTCATTTACAACAAAGAATGGAGAGAGTTTATATACTAATAGAGAGATATCTTATCAAGTAGATGATACAGTATATGGTAATAGGATACTTAATACTAAGATTAATTTAACTAAATATCAGAATGCTTATCCATATAATTTTGATATTATGTATATGATATGTGAAGACAGTACTTGTACTCGTGATGAGGGATATATATTTAAGAAAGATATTACGGGAGAAGATGTTACTAGTGCAATAGTTAGTAAGGAAGATATAACTAAATATGATCTTGAATATAATAAGAATTATTATATTAATATATATGCTGTAGCTTCTATATATGAGATAGATAGTGAAGGTAATTATCAATTAGGTACACAGTATATTAGTTTAATTCCTACTAGAGATAGAATATTTAAGCTTACAGCTTTGAGAGAGCCTTCATTTGTAGTAACTAGAAAGGCAGGATATGCTGAAGGTAAATATTATATAGATTTTACTATTAATGTTAATGATTTAGATAGAACTTTAATAGGAGGTAAGTATTATATTAAGCTTACTAATACTAAGGGAGAAGTTGTTGGTACTTTACAAGAAGTTAATGAAGATGGGGATTATCTTGATATAGATAATTATCAGGAACATGGATTTGATGCTTTAGTACTTAATAAGAAAATTAGGATTACTGATCTAGAGGAAGATATGAAGTATTCAATTACGGTATATAATGATGCATATGTTAATAACTATAGTGAAGAATTAAGTAAAGAGGAGCGTACTTATGAAGTAAAAGCTACTCATGCAATATATACTACTGATAGTTATGGAGTTACTTTTGGACATGATATATCTTATGTTATTACGGATAATAGTTATATTGTGTTATTTAGAAGTGGTACTAACTTTGATAATGTAGTTAAAGTAAATTATTCAGTTAGTTTGGATGATGAATTTAATCCTGGGGTTATTGTATCAGGTAGTGATGAGATTGGTATAGAACATAAATTTGAATTTAATGATGAATCAGGATATGGAATGTATGTTATGAAAAGAGAAGATGGTATTAAGAATACTCTTGGTAAATACTATTTGATCACGTTAAGTTTTGATGTAAAAGATCCTAGTGATCCAGAGAAGATTGTTAATTTAACAGCAGCTTATAATCCTAGATTTACGGATAGTGTAGCTTATGTTAAAGATATGGAGAATAATAAATAGAAATATTTAGGAGGATATAATGAGGAGAAAATATGATATGAGGAATAAGAAAAGTTTTTTGATAATTATTATCTTAGCTATATTAGTAGTTGGAGTTTTCTCCTTATTTATCTACCGATATAACAAAGCTTCTAAGATTGAGTATATACTTCAAGAGGGAGTAGTTATACAAGATACGGAGAAGAATTATATAAAGTTAGATGCAGAGGGTAAATTAAAGATTAGATGGAGTGGCAACTATTATTTGATTTATCAAGATAAGACAATTAATTTAGGAAAGAGAGTTATTACTTATAATGAACTTACTGGAGAGATGAAGTTATATGGTGACTATTATGAGATACAGGAAGATGGAAAGATAATAAAGAATTCTAATGAGACAGTTCTTAGTAATACTACTAATACTAAATTTTATAAGATGGCTGATAGAGAGTATTTACTTGTAGATAGAGAGATTAAGAGTAGTGATAATAATACTCAAGCTAGTGGATACTTACTAGTGGAACTTGATAAGCTTGGTAATGCAAAGTTATCTAATAATAAGATTAATTTAAAGACGATTACTCCAACTACTTTAGTTACTTCTAAGTATAGATTTGATATTAATAATGAGATACTTAATTTTGGTAATTATGATATTGATTTGAAGAAGATTATTGGTAGTAGTAATCAGTATAAGCCTGAGGAAACTAACGGAGGCAATGGTGGCTCCGGAGGTGGAGGTGGCGGTGGTGGATCTGGAAATGGATCTGGCACTGGCGACGGTACAGGCGATGGCACTGGTACTTTAGGAAATGGTAATGGGGGTAACGGAGGAGTTATTAATAATAGACCAGGTGGAGAAGATACGGATATAGATGATATTAAAGATAAGACTAAGATGACTTCAGTAGTTAGAGTATCTGAAGGAATGACACAAATAGATATAGATTATGTAGTATATGATCCATATAATGAATATAAGTCTATTTATGCAGAGATTATGAAAGCTGGTAAGGAAGAGGTTGTATATTTGTCTAAGACGGATACACATATGGTTATTGATAATTTAGTACCAGACACTGATTATATAGTTAATTTTGTATATACAACACTTGATAGTGATAGTGGTGAATTAGTAAGAAATACTTTTGATAGGCTTGATTTAAGGACTAAGAAGCCAAGTTATTCAGTAGAGATATATAAGATTAGTAGTGTTAATAATACGCTTACTTATAAGGTTAATTTACAGAGTGGATACGTTATTAGTAGTGTTAAGGTTAATTTATCATTTGATTATTATAAGACGATGGCTGAAACGGGAGAAGTTATTAAGGCTAGAGCTTCTATTGATAATGATTTAAGTATTAGTAGTCTTGGTAAGTATGTAATGGGTACTTTTGATATATCAGGATATGATATTGATAAGAATACACAACTTAAGTTAACAGTAGTAAGTGTAAGCAATGGTGGCTCTTCAATAGATATTGGTAGTAGTTGTTCATTTAAGTTTGGGAGGTAATTATGAAGAAGAAGATAGTTAATTTCTTTCAAAAGAGATATAAGGTACTGATACCTATTATGGTAGTACTAGTAATGCTTATAACAATATATTTTCTATATAGAGAATATAAATATGATAATTACCGAGATAAGAGAGATACGGAAGTTTATCAGGTATTTGGAGGTATTAAGACTGATTATACAGCTGTTATTACTTATAATCTTAAAGGTAATATTATAGAGATAGCTGGTAAGGATAAAAAAATTGAATATGATGCTACGCCAGTATATTATAAGGATAAGGAAGTGGTATTATTTCCTAAGGAAATGATTGTGGCTATGCCTTTAAGAGAGGGAAGCCAATACAGGACTTATAAATATGCTAGTTATATAAATGATGATAGTATTCATAGTATAAAGAATGGTAGTGATACAGGAGTATATGATTATTTCTTTATGTATGATGGAGAGGAATTATTCTTCTTTCCTACGGAGGTAACTCTTAGTATAGATGGTAAGGAATATCGTACTTTATCGGGAGCATCTTATGTATCTGTAGTGGGTAATAATACACTAGTATACTATGACTATAAGAGTGAAGAGAGTGAAGTAATTGAAATAGAGGGAAAACTTGTAGAGGTTACTTCTGAATATATAAAGGTAAATTTAACGGAGAGATATTTTATGTCATTTAATGATAGGGTACTTCTTAGTAGGCCATATAATTTGCCTGTGTTATATAAAACCAATTGACAAAGTAAAAGTAACGATGATATAATTAAAAGAGAATAGGAAGATAAGAGATAGGAGTGAAATTATGGAAACTATTTTATCAAATACAGCTTTAGCAATAGGAATTATGATTGGACTATGCTTTTTGGGTATAGGGATTGGTGTTGGAATACTAGGAGGTCGTGTAGCAGAAGCTATTGGAAGAAATCCAGAGACTAAAAATGATGTAGTTCACTCTGTAATGACAATATTAATAATTACAGCAGTGTTTTTGCTATTCTTATTTGCATTTTGTTTCTTATTATTGTTCTTTAATCCACTTGTAACATATTAAAATGGTAACATTATTTATTATTGTTAGTTTGATTATTGCCTTTCTTGTATTCTTGATGTTTATGATCTTAAAGAAGACGGTAGGAATTGTTAATACTCAAACTAAGTCTTATTTTGTAAATAAACTTCAAGGATATGACGATTTAATTCATGATAAAGAGAATAAACTTCAAGAAATTGATGATTTAATTAAGGATAAAGAAAAGGGAATAAAAGAAGATAATAATAATAAGGAATTAAGTAAATCATATGCTTTTGATACTAATGTTATTGATTTACTTAATTCAACAAAATATCAGGATAAGAATGTACTTGAAATAAATAAAATTATTGATGAGAATTTTGTAGTTAATTATGAAGAGTTAGTTAAAGATTTTTTATCTTTATGTGATGAAGATACTAATTATGATTTTTGTCTTAATTTAAGGGGTAAGTTTGATAGTGATACAATATATAAAATAAAGAGCATGATGGATGATGATAAAGAAGACATGATCAAGAAGATGCTTAGTGAAAAAGAATATAAGGTGTATGAGGCTTTTAAACTTATTGTTAGTGATCATAGTATTGAGAATTTTATTGATTATTTGGATCAGTTAGTAGATTTGAATAATCCAAAGATTACAATACTTACTGGTAATAAGAGTGAGAATTATGATCATCTAAGTGAATATATTGAAACTAAATTCAATGATAAAATATACAGGGGTATTAAAATTATATATAGGAATAAGGTATATGATTTTAGTTTAAGTGAAAGGAATGTATAGTATGGATGACATTTTAACTAGTAATTTGAATGATACTGTTGATAGTATTAAGAATAATAATAATGTTTATAATACAGGTAAGGTTATTAAGGTTAATGACTATAATATTGAAGTAACTGGTCTTAATGATGTATCTTTTTATGAGGAAGTTAATATTGGTGAAAAGGCTTCAGGATATGTATTTGGAATATATCCTGATAGGGTTATTGTAGCATTGGTTAAGATTAATGAAGAGATTAAGCCTGGGGATATGGTATATGCTTTGAAGAAAGAGTTTAAATGTTTATTCAGTTTAGATTCCGTTGGTAAGGTAATCGATGTATTTGGTAATGATTTGATTGCTGGTAAGAAGTTTGATAATTTAGTTGAACTTAGTGTAGAAAATAAGAATGTTCCTTTAATGGATAGGGGACTTGTTAAGAGAGAAATGTTAACAGGTATTACTGGTATTGATTTGATATATCCGATAGGTAAAGGTCAGAGACAGTTAATTATTGGTGATAAGAAAACTGGTAAGACACAGATTTGTTTGGATACTATTGTTAATCAAAAAGATAAGAATGTTTTGTGTATATATGTTGCTATTGGTAAGACTAAGAAGGAAGTAAAGGATATCTACTATGAGCTTACTAAAAGAGGGGCTGCTAGTTATACTATTATAGTGGCATCGTTTCATGATGAGCTTCCTACACGTACTTATTTAACTCCTTATGTAGCTTTATCTATAGCAGAGTCTTTTATGATGCAGACTTATGATGTACTAGTATGTTTGGATGATTTGAAGAAGCATGCGGATATATATAGACAAATAAGTTTAGCTAGTAAGAAGACTCCAGGACGTGATGCTTATCCATCAGATATTTTCTATACTCATAGTAGGCTTTTGGAGAAGGGATGTCAACATAAGAATGGTGGCTCTATTACGATACTTCCTGTTGTTGAGACTAAGGGTGGAGATATAACTGATTATATATCTACTAATATTATATCTATATGTGATGGGCAAATTGTACTTTCTACGAAGAATTTCTCTAAAGGTGAGAAGCCTGCTATTGATTATGGTCTTTCAGTGTCTCGTCTTGGTGGTAATGTACAGGATAGTGAGATGAAGAAAGTAGGTAGTAAGGTAAGAATAGAGTTACTTAGCTACTTGGATGTTAGACAGATATATGAACTTGCTAATATAGATGAGATGAGTGAGGACTTACAAAGAAGACTTCGTGAAGGTAAGATGATTTTGGATAATTTGAGACAATATAAGTTTTCTCCAAAATCAAAGAAAGAAATGATAGATAGTTATAAATTCTTGATGGATAAAGATAAATAGAAGAGATTGGGGAAGATACTATGGTAGTTGGAAAGATTATTTCAATATTTGATATTAGCATTGAGGTAATTTTAAGTGATGACTCAGTTAAGATAGGTGATATCTTAGTAGTACAGGATGATAATAGTTATGCTTTTGAAGTTGTTAGTATTAATAATGTTAGTGCTACTTGTATTAGTTTAAATTCTACTAGAGGACTTAAGAAAGGTAGCGAGGTTATTAAGCTAAGTGAGGGAGTAGAGATAGAATACTCTGATAGGATACTTGGTAGGGTATTTGATTCATATGGTGCTCCTATTGATGATAAGAAGCTTGAGAGTATAAGTAAGCGTAATATTAATCATGAGACGGTTACACTTAAGGACGTTGATGTTAGTGCATCAATTTTATGGACAGGTATTAAGGTAATTGACTTTTTTGCTCCACTTCAAAAGGGCTTTAGAATGGGTTTATTAGGTGGTGCTGGTGTTGGTAAGACAGTACTTATTAAAGAATTGATTCATAATGTTTATGCTTCAATTAATGCTAATGCGGTATTCGTAGGAGCTGGAGAGCGTAGTCGTGAAGGTAAGGAACTATATGAGGATATGAAGGAGTCTAATCTTCTTGATAAGATGAGTATGGTCTTTGGAGCGATGGGCGATAATCCGGTATCTAGAAGTAAGTCTGTATATGCAGGGCTTACAATGGCTGAATACTTAAGAGATGAGAAGAGTCAAGATGTACTTCTATTTATTGATAATATATATCGTTTTATGCAAGCTAAGAGTGAGATAGCTACTGAGCTTAAGCAGTTACTTATTGAGAATGGTTATCCTGCGGATATGGCTAATGAGATAAGTAAGATAGAAGAGAGAATTAGTTCTACTGATAAGGGTAGTATTACATCATTCCAGGCTATATATATTCCTGCTGATGATTATAATGATGAAGCTGTTCAAACAATTACATCTTATATGGATGGGCAAATTGTGCTTGATCGTAAGGTTGCTGAGTTAGGATTATATCCTGCTATTGATGTGTTTAAATCTACTAGTAAGTTAGTTGATGTTGAGAAGATTGGTGAAAGACACTTTAAGTTAATTGAAGAGGTACTTAGATATTTAACTAGATATAAAGAACTAGAAGAGATTATAGCGATACTAGGTATTGAAGAACTTAGTGAAGAAGATAAGAGAATATTCTATAGATCAAGAAAGTTAAAATATTATTTTTCACAACCAATGTTTGTTGCTGAACCATTTACTAATATACCAGGACAGTTTGTTAAGATAGAAGATGTTTTAATAGATGTAGAGAATTTACTTAATGGTGTATATGATAATGTTGATGAGAGTAAATTCTTATTTATAGGTAAGTATCATGAATGAGGGTAATGGAATAAAGGTTAGGATATTTGACTTATCTAAAGGTTTAATAGAATATGAACACATTAAGATAATTAGAATAATTAGTAAAGATTATAATTTACTTATTATGCAAGATTATTTGCCTATTATTGGTGAGATAGAAGGTAGTGTAGATATAAAGAATGAAGAAGTAGAACTTAATTATAAGAATATTAAAGCTTTCTATATGAATAGTGGTAATGTGTTTAATCTAATGATTAAAGAGGGTAATTAAGATGGATAAGAATATTGATATATTAGGAAATATAGTTAATTTCTTATTAGTGGCTTTAATATTTTTAGGGGTATTAGGAGTTACTTTTAAGATATCTCTTAAGAACTATAATGTTAAGACTAGTAAGATTAAGTTTTATGGTTTATTTTTAGGAATGAATAATAGATCAATACTGGCATTTAGTTTTATTACACTTAATTATATCTTTATGATATGGGCTACTGCTAGTTTTAGTGGAATTAATTATATATATATTGGAATAATGGTATTCTTTATGATAGGTGCGGATATTGCAATGAAGATGTATAAGAGGATACCAATAGATTTATTATTTTGTGTGATAAATACGTTATGTATATATGTAAGTAGTGAGATATATAAGTATTTAACTAATGAGTATACTTCTGTATTTTTACTTATTATATTAGGATTAGTAATTATATTTATATTCTTATATTTTACATATATAACATTTAAATTACTTAATAATATTGTAGTTAATCAGGAGAATTTGAAGAATAAGAATTATAAGAAAATATAAGGGAGGAAGATTTCATGAAAATTAAGAATGTAGTTAAAGTTATGAACTTCCAAGCTCTTCTTAGAATGGATAAGGCTTTGAAAGAAGCTGATAAGTATCGTGATGTTGGTAAAGAGATTACGGATATTTTATCAAGAATTATGTATAATAAGAATTTGATTCTTGATAAGAAGATATTGATGCCAGATAAAGAGAAGCCTAAGCTAAATATATATATTGCTAATGATTATGGTTTTTGTGGAAATTTTAATTCTTCAATTAGTAGACAGGTTAGGAAAGATAAGGATTCTTATAAGATTATTATTGGTAAGAAGATTAATTATAATGATGATTTAGTTGTACTTAAGATAGATAAAGAGGATTTCTTTAAGAGATTCATGGAGATAGAGAGAATTGTTGATGATGCACTCTTGAATGAGAGTGTTAGTGAGATAAATGTTTATTATAATCATTTCTATTCTTTAACAAGTTTTGAATTTGTTAAGATACAGTTATTCCCGGTAGAATTTAAGGGAGAATATTACGAGGGTGAAGACTTTGTAATGGAGACTGATGTTAGTCATGTACTTGGTAGTTTGATGACATTTTATATATGCTATGAACTTAAAATGTGTGAGAGTATTTCATATGCGGCTGAGAATGTACTTAGAAGTCAGATTACATCTTCAGCACTTGATAAAATTAAAGAAAAAGAGGAAGAAATGAAACATGAAGAAATTAAATTAAGAAAAGAAAAAAGTGTATTAAAGAGTGTAGAGAACTTTAAGAAGATAATGTAATTTGGAGGTGTATGTGATGATAAAGCAAAGTTTTATAAATAGTGATTCGATACTAGAGAAAAAATTTAAGATACTTAGAATGAGTATTATGCTTGGTAACTCTAGAAATAGAGAAGAAACACTTAGAGAATATGAAGAGACAGCTAGAGATATAGATAAATATAAGAAGAGTTTATATGAAGAGATATTATCTAGTAAAATGTATACTACTACTACTTTAGAAGAAGAAAGAGATAGATTAAAAGATTTAATAACATTTATTGAGAAGAGAATTGATGAGAGAAATGAATTTATTGATGATTATTTGAAGATTACTAATAATTTTTTGGATAATATAGATAGAGTACAGGAAGAAGATAATTTAAGTGAATATAGGGATAGATTAGATAATATTCAAGAGTATTTAAATAATGTTAGTGAGATAGAGAGTATTAAGAAGAATCTTGATGAAAAGAGACATGAATTAGAAGAGAAATATGAGAATAAAGCTAATAATGAAGTAATTAATAGTAAACTAGAGGAAGAATTAATAGATGAATTTAATAAGATAATTACGGGTGATGAATACTATAAGGGTTTAAATTATATTGAGATAGATAGTGAACTTGAGAAGATAGATAAGACTCTTAATGAAAAAAGAGATGTGATGAATACATTTATTTCTTCATATGATGCTTTAAAGAGTGCTGGTATTAGTGGTGCTGAGAGAGAAGAATATTTATCTTATGTACAAGATGCTAAATATGATTATTATAAATGCTTAGAGAATAAATATGTATTAGAGATATATAAATTAGTACTTGATAAAGAAAGTGATTATGATAGATTATATGAAAAGAGAAGTAAGATAGATAGATTACTTAATGATAGAGATAATGATAGAAAAGAATTAAATATTAATGAAAGAGATATATTAGAATATTTTAGTAAGATATGTCAGGAACAGTTTAGTATTATTAAAGCTCAGAAGTTTAATATGGAAAATATTGATAAGTTAATACTAGAGATTACTAATAGTGAAGAGAGATTAGAAGTATTAGAAAATAATAATAATAGACCTGAGATAGTTAGACTACTAGAAGAATATTCAGTAGATAGACCAGTTATTGAAAAGATAGAGATGCCTGAAGAAAAGAAGATACATGATGAGATAATTTCTAAGAATATAGATAATAGTCCTAAACCTGCTAATATGGTAATAAGAATAGAAGAACCTATTAAGATGAATGTTAAGACTGCTAGTGATACTGCTAAATTAGTAATGAAGAAGGTTGTTATTGTTCTTGAACCTAAGAAATTTAATGGAAAGAAAGAGAAGATTAAGGAAGCAGAGTTAGAATTAGAAGAAAGAAAAAGAAGAGAAAAAATAGAAGAACAAGAAAAAAAGTTACTAGAAGAAAGTAAAAAATTAAATGAAGATATTAAAGAAGTATCTGAAGAGATAAAAGAAGATAATAGTGAAGTAGATAATAAATTAGAAATAAATGATACTGTAGGTATTAAGTTAGATACTCATGATGTGTTTACTGATGATGATCCAGATGAGATTAATAATAAAGTAAGTGAAGTAAAGATTAATGTACCTTCTTCAGGAGAAGTATCTATTCCTACGGAGATATTTATAGAAGATCCACCTAAAGAGAAAGAAGTAGATTTATTTAAAGAGACTGATCCTTTCTTAGATGATAATGAGTTTGAGATAGATAAGAAAGAGATGGATGGTGATAGATTTAATTCTGCTATACCTACTATTAAGAATATTGGTACTGTTAAACCTAATAGTATGTTATCTAAGATAGAGAGTGTAGCTAAAGAGAATGATGATATAATACTTCCTACTAATGGACTTACTGATAATGATAAGGTAGATGTACCAATAGTATCAGAGAATTATATAAATTAATAAGTGTTAAATATATTTAAAAAATATGTCAAAAAAAAAATTAAAAAATCATCAAAATATATTGCATTTTTAGTAATAATTTGATATGATTAGTATAGTAAAGGAGGAAAAAGATAGAAATGGAAAATAATAACGGAAGAGGAATATTTTACGGAGTAATTGGTGTTGCTACTTTAGTAGTTGCTATAATTGGTGCTACATTTGCATACTTCGCATCTACAGCTAATGGTGCTGCTGGTGCTGCAGCTGCTAATTCAGCAAACGTTAGTGGTACGCTAGAGGTTGCTCAAGATGGACAATATGTTGCTCCAGACTTGATTCCAGCAGCTCCTGCTACAGTTTTAGCTTCATTTGCACAAACTGGTGATGCATCTTCTAATAAAGGTAAATGCCGTGGTGCTAGCCAAGCTAATCATGATGGTAACTATGGAATGTGTAGTTATTATACTTTCACAATTAAAAACACTGCCGATGTTGCTACTACAGTATACTTATCATTAAAGACTGATAGTAATAATTTTGATGGTAGTTTTAAATATTGTGTATATGAAGGAACTACTACTACTACTGCAACTCAAGAATGTAAAGTTGTGCCTACAGATAGCGAACAATTCACTAGTGTAAACTTAGTTGCTGCTACTGGTACTAAACAATACACTATGGTTCTATATTATGAAAATACAGATACCGATCAAACTACTGGCGGTTCTGGTAAAGCATATACTGGTACTGTAATGGCAAGTACATCTTCTGGTGATAACAAAATCGTTGGTTATATTGCTGGTGCTTAATAATACCGATAAAGAGGGCGAGAAATCGTTCTTTTTTTGTTCAATAAAATTTGGCGTGATATAGTGAGATTAGTTGATAAGATGGATGGATGAATGATGATAATGTATAATTGTAAATGATGGGGATTAATGATATAATTATGTTAATGAGGAGTGGTAGTGTGTTTTTGATTGATTTAATATTTGGGGCTATTAAAGCTTTTTTTAAAGCTACTGAAGGATGCTTTACTGTTATGATATGGATAGTAGTTATAGGTTTAACTATTTATGGTTATGTTTTTGTATTTATTATATTTATATTTTGGTACGTTATAAAGGGGATTATTTGGATAGTAAAAAAGATAATTGATGAGAAAAAGGATAATAGTAATAAGAAAAATATTAATAATAGAGTTAATGATAATAAAAGGGTAGTATGGGATTATCAGAAGATAAGAAAATATAAGGTGAAGAAGAGAGATAATTATCATATTGAATTTTATGTTAATAAGAAATATAGGTTTTTACTTAATAAAGATAAAATGAATTACAAGGTACTTGGATTAGAAAACTCTAATGAATATGATGTTTGGCTTGTTGATAAAGAAGGAAATGAATATTATTTTGAAGATGATACGGATAGTTTAGAATACTATGGGGAATTATTTTTAAAGTTATTTAGATATTGTAATAATGAGATAAGAATAGTTATTTCTAGTGATAAAAAAATATTATATGAATTTGTAAGAAATGGTAATAAGATTTTACTTAATGGGTATGGAGATACGGGTATTAGGAATATGTATAATAGATATATTAGTTTTATTCGTGATTTTTATGAAAAGATTGATGATCCTACAGTATTAGATTGTAATAGTATTTGGAAGGTATTTGATGATATAGGACTAGATAGTGATGAATTTTGTAGGATAATTGATAAGGTTGATAATGAAAGAGACATTAATATATATGAGATGCCTTATATTAAAGAATTATGGTTATTAGCTAAGGAATTAACACCAATTGTTGATAAAGAGATTAGTTTAATGGATAAAGAGGTTAGGGATGTATTTGGTGATGGTGAATATCGTGTAATAAGAGAAGAAGTTATGCCAAAGAATGTTAAGAAAGAGAAAAAGAAAGAAAAACCTAAGAAATTATCTTGGAAAGAAGAAGAATTTGAAAGAGAAGCAAAACTTTGGGGATTAAGTGAAGAGGATAAACAAATTGCTAAGGCTGAAGGATTTACACCGGCTGATTTTGTTGAAGCTGAAGAGAGAATGGATGATATATTAGATACTGATGAATGGGAAGATAAAAAGAAATAGATATATATTAGAGGTTTAATCATAAATGATTAGACTTCTTTTTTGATAAATAATAATTTTTTTGGAAAATTTTAATGAAAAAAAAGTAATTTGGATTTTTTTTATCAATAATATTATTGAAGGGGTAAAAAAATATGTTATTGAACTTAAGGTTGATGAGAAATTTTTATATCTTAATAGATAATAGAAAAATGTGCACCAATCGTATAAAAATGGTAGACATTGTCTACCAAAATAAGTTGAAGTCATTATACGAAATTAATATCAGCAAATAACATAAATAAACGGTTATGTTATCGGTCTGTCTATGTAGAAATGTCTTTGTTGTGAATGCAATTTCTTAAAATAATGTTGAAGGGTGTCGATAAGTGTGAATTATTATAATGAAATAAAAAATAAGATAATAGATAATGAAGTATATGCAAAAGTTAAAGATTATTCAAGAGAAAGAAATAAAGTTATTACATACTTTGAAATAGGAAGATTATTAACTGAAGCTGGCGGTAAATATGGAGATAATATAATAGATGAATATTCTAAAAAATTAATATTAGAAGTCGGAAAAAAATATAATAGAAGAACATTGTTTAGAATGAAACAGTTTTATAATGTTTTTAGTAATGAAAAAGTGTCAACAATGTTGACACAATTGAGTTGGTCTCATTATTTGCTTTTGATTTCATTAAATGATTATAATGAAATAATTTATTACATTAGAGTTGCAAAAGATAACAATTTATCACAAAGACAATTACAAAAAAGAATTAAAAATAGTGAGTATAAAAGATTACCAATAGAAACAAGAAGTAAAATAACAAATAGTGAATTATTAAACATTAAAGATTTGGTTCCAAATCCAATATTAATTAAGAATAAAAACAATATAGATATAATTAATGAAAAAATATTACATCAATTAATATTAGAGGATATTTCTTCATTTATGAAGGAATTAGGTAATGATTTTAGTTTTATAGATAGTGAATATAAAATAAAATTAGGAGAAAGGTATAACTATATTGACTTATTATTGTTTAATATAAATTTTAATTGTTATGTGGTGGTAGAACTTAAGGTGTGTGAATTAAGAAAAGAACATATAGGACAAATAGAAGTATATATGAATTATATAGATAAAAATATTAAGAGAATTAGTCAGGATAAAACTATAGGTATAATTATATGCAGAAAAAATAATAAATATGTAATTGAGTACTGTAGTGATAATAGAATTATATCTAGAGAGTATGAGTTGATATAAGTGAAAGAATATCAATACTGTCGGTAATATTGGAAATATGACTTAATATGGAGGTCGTGTATGATTAATTTTAAGAATATACCTGAATCTGATAAGCCTAGAGAGAGGTTATATCAATATGGTAGTGAGAATTTGAGTGATGAAGAATTAATATCTATTATTCTTAAGACTGGTACTAAAGGGATGAGTGTTAAGGAGGTATCTTTAAAATTACTAGAGAATGTTGGAGATATAAAGAAACTTAAGGATATTGGAATTAATACTTTGATGGGAATTAATGGAATAGGTAAAGTTAAAGCGATAGAGATTAAGGCGGCAATAGAACTTGGAAGAAGAATATATATAGAAAATAATAAATTAGGGGGAATAATACTTAATAATTCTTTAAAGATATATGAATATTTTAAGGATCTTATTGGAGATAAAAAGCAGGAATATTTTTATACAGTATATGTTGATACGAAGGGGAGATATATTGATAAGAAATGTTTATTTGTTGGTACTATTAATAATTCTATAGTGCATCCAAGAGAGATATTTAAGGAGGCATATTTATTATCTGCTAATGGTATTATATGTATACATAATCATCCTTCTGGTGATCCAACTCCTAGTAAAGAAGATATAATGATAACTAGAAAAATTAAGGAAATAGGAATGATTCATGGTATTAAGTTGATTGATCATATAATTGTGGGTATGGATAGTTATTATAGTTTTTATGAAGATAATAAGTTGTAGGAGTTGATAATAATGAAGGAGATAATTGAATATAAGGATATAATATTTGAGAGTATTAAACATATTGATGAATCTGGAAATGAATATTGGTTAGCGAGGGAATTGCAAATTGCTTTAGATTATAAGAAGTGGCAAAAATTTATGAATGTAATAGAAAGTGCTAAAATATCTTGTAAACAAAGTAATTTTATAATTGATGAACATTTTACCCAAGTGGGTAAAACATCAAAAATGCCTAATGGTGGAGTTAAAAAACTATTAGATTATAAGTTATCAAGGTATGCTTGTTATTTAATAGTAGGAGCAAATAGTTATTATAGTTTTTATTAAGATAATGGATTGTAGGAGATGATTATAATGGATAAAATAATGAAGTATAAAGATATTATATTTGAAAATATTAAACATATTGATGAAGATGAGAGTGAGTATTGGTTAGCGAGAGAATTGCAAATTGTTTTGGAATATGCACAATGGCGCAGATTTAATGAAGTAGTTAATAGAGCTATAATTTCTTGTAAACAGAGTAATTTTATAATTGATGACCATTTTGCCAAGGTCGGCAAAACATCAAAAATGCCTAATGGTGGAGTTAAAAAACTATTAGATTATAAGTTATCGAGATATGCTTGTTATTTGATTGTACAAAATTCAGATTCTAGAAAGGAAGTTGTGGCTCTTGGTCAAACTTATTTTGCTGTTCAGACTAGAAAACAAGAATTAATTGAAAAAGAGTATTCTATGTTAACTGAGGATGAGAAAAGATTTTATCAGAGGAATTTAACTAGAAAGGGAAATTATTCTTTGAATCAGGTAGCTAAAAAATGTGGTGTTAGAAATTTTGATAAATTTCATAATGCTGGATATAAAGGATTATATAATGGAGAAACAGCTGATGATATTGCAAAGAGAAAAAAATTAAGATATAGAGAAGATATTTTAGATAATATGGGAAGTGAGGAATTAGCAGCGAATCTTTTTAGGATAACTCAAACTGAATCAAGATTAAAAAAAGATAATATATCTTTAGAAAAATATGCTAATGAAACACATTATAATATTGGAAGAAATATTCGTGAAGTTATTGCAAAGAATGGTGGAACGATGCCTGAAGATCAAGTTACTCCTGAAAGATCTTTGAAAGAATTAGAAAAAGATAAAACTTTTATTATTGATGATTAATGTGGCTGGTTTCTTGATAGGAATTCTAAATTTATGGTATAATGATATTATGAGAGATAGGAGTGATATTATGCCAACAGTACATATAGAGAGTAAAAGAGGAGAGATAGCTGATATAGTTTTAATGCCAGGTGATCCTAATAGAAGTGAATATATAGCTAAGAAATATTTAAAGAATTATAGATTAGTTAATAGTGTTAGAGGGATGCTTGCATATACAGGTTATTATAAAGATAGATTAGTAACAGTATTTCCTTCAGGTATGGGAAATCCTAGTATGGGGATATATTCTTATGAATTATATAAAGAATATGGAGTAGAAAATATTATTAGGATAGGATCTTGTGGAGGATATTCTGAGAGATTAAAATTAAAAGACGTTATATTAGTGAATGGAAGTTATAGTGAGAGTAATTATGCTTATCAAATGGGAGGATATAAAGATAAGTTAATTAGTTCGGATAATAGTTTAAATAATATTATTGAGAGTAGTGCTAAAACATTAAATAAAAAAATAGTAAAAGGAAATATATATTGTGGAGATGCTTTTTATGAGAAAGAATATGATTATAAAGAGAGAGTTAAGAAGTTGGATGTTTTAGGAATAGAGATGGAAACATTTGCTTTATTTAGTAATGCAAGAAAGTTTAATAAGAAAGCAACTTGTTTACTTACAGTATCAGATTTATTCTTTAGTGAGGAGAAACTTAGTAGTTTAGAGAGAGAAAAGGAACTTAATGATATGATAGTATTAGCATTAGAAAGTTGTTTAAAATTATAATTATTGGTAATAATAGTTATATGAAGGGAGATACTTATGGAATATATTAATTACAACATGAATGCTTATAATTTGCATATTATTAAGACAGATAGATTTAAGACAGTTACGGTATCTGTTGTTTTTAGAAGAAAGATAAATAAAGAAGAAATAACAATGAGAAATTTACTTAAGGAATTATTAATTAATTCTTCATATAATTATCCGACTGAGAGAAGTTTAATAGTTGAGACAGAGAGACTTTATGATTTAAAGTTATTATCTTCTAATTATAGGATAGGTAATTATGCAATATTATCTTTGAAAACAAGATTTTTAAATGAAAAGTATACGGAAGAAGGAATGAATGAAGAATCGATTAAGTTTTTACTTGATTTGATATTTAATCCTAGACTTGATAATGATATAGATAAATGTAAGAAGAAGATAGAGAAGAGTATTATGAGTCTTAATGATAATAAGGTTAAGTATGCTTTATTTAAGTTACTTGAAGAAATACCTGATAAGCCTTATGCTTATAATAGTTATGGATATTTAGATGATCTTGAGAAGATTCAAGTGGATGATATTAAGAATTATTATGATAGTATTCTTAGAGATGATATAGTGGATGTTTATGTAGTTGGAGATGTATCAGAAGTAGATATTAAGAATATATTTAGAGAATACTTTAAGATAAAGACTTATCATAAGAATGAAGTTAATGTTATAGTATCTGAATTATCTAATAATAGGAAAGTACTTGAATATAAGGAACAAGATAATGTTAATCAAACACAGTTAGTAATGCTTTGTAATATAAATGGTCTTACTGATAGAGAGAGAAGATATGTTCTACCGGTATATGGAGAGATGCTTGGTGGAACTTCTAATTCGATATTATTTGATGCTGTTAGAGGAAAGAATTCATATGCTTACTATGTTAATTCAATAGTTAAGGGATATGATAATATTATGATGATATATGCTGGAATAGATGGAAATAATCAGGGAGAAGTTAGGAAGATTATAGAGAAGAGTCTTAAAGGAATTAGTAAAGGTAATTTTGATATAGATAAGTTTGAGAGTGCTAAGAAGACAATTATTACTGGTATTAAGGCTAGTTTGGATAGTCCTATAGGTATAATTAATAATTATTATGCGATGACTTTAGTGAATGCTCCTACATGTGAAGAGAGAATTAAACAGGTAGAGAGTGTTAGTAAAGAAGAGATAATGAGTGTTAGTAGGAAGATAGGAATATATTCATATTTTGTATTGGAGGCAACAAATGAAAAAGATAGTGATTAAGAAAATTAATGAAGAAATATATAAAGAGACACTTGATAATGGAATGGATGTATATTTATATGTTAATAAAAATATTCATAATAATTATGTGACTTTTACTACAAAATATGGATCAGTTTATCATGAAATAGAAGATAAAGATGGTAAAATGATAAAGGTACCTAATGGAATAGCACATTTTTTGGAACATAAAGTATTTGTACAAGAAGAGGATCCACAACCGGAAGACTTTTATGGAAATAATGGAGCTATGTGTAATGCATATACGACATTTAAAAATACAACTTATTTATTTTCAGGAACGGATAATATAGAAGAGAATGTTGAATATTTATTAGATTTTGTACAAAATTTGTATTTAACAGAGGAGAATGTAGAAGAAGAGAAAGATATTATTGTACAAGAGATAAATATGTGTGATGATAGACCAATAGATATTCTTTATGAAAAGATTAGAAAGAATGCTATTAAAGTTAATCCATTTAGAGAAAGTATTATTGGTACTGAGAAAGAAGTTAGAAGTATTACAAAGGAATTGTTAGAGAAATGTTATCAAAGATTTTATAATCCTAGTAATATGTTTTTAGTTGTAGCTGGTAATTTTGATAAAGATAAAATACTAGAGGTTATTAAGAATAATCAAGATAAAAAACAATTTAAAGATATTGGTAAGATTAAAACTAAGAAGTATAATGAACCTGATGAGGTAGTTAAAGATATGGAAGTAGTTAAATGTAATACTAATATACCAAAGATGGCTTATACAATTAAAGTAAATATTGATCAGTTTAAGATGGATAATAGACGTCTTAGTATATATATGTATGTAATATTTAATTTACTTTTTGGAGATACTACTAAGTTTGATGAAGAAGCTAAGAAAGATGGAATTATTACTAATAGTTTATATTATAATATACTTGATATAGATAGTCATTTTGTAATATCATTGATTAATTCTACTGATAAGTATGAAGAACTTATTAAGAAGATAGAGAATCAATTTAAGAATATTAAATTTAGTGAAGAAGAGCTTAATAGAAAGAAAAAAGTGCTTATTAGTAATGAAATATTTAGTTATGAGAATATAGAAATGGTTAATGAGATGATAGTGGATAATATTATATTTGATGGAAAAATAGAAGAAGATATTATAGATATTATTGATGGCTTAAATATAGATGAACTTATGGATATTGCTTCTAAGATTGATTTTGATAATAGAAGTATTGTTATACTTAGAAAATAGTTATATATAGTCTTATTTCATTATTTGATGGAGTAAGACTTTTTATGTGAAATATAATAGTTGTTAAGAATAGAATTAATTAAGAAAAAGTAAAAAAATAGTTGATAAAAAGATAAATTTATGTTAATATAAGTTTGGCTTTTCAGAAAATAGCACAAGTGTTGATTTAGATGTCTAGTGCCAGAAGGTGATATCTAGAGAAGAGATGCTTGGAAGAGTAAACAAAAGGAGAGTGAAAAATATGGCAGTAGTTGCAATGAGCAATCTATTAGAAGCTGGAGTTCATTTCGGACATCAAACTAAGAGATGGAATCCAAAAATGAAAGAGTATATTTTTTCTACTAGAGATGATATTTATATCATGGATTTACAAAAGACTACAGAAAAGTTAGAAGAAGCATATAATGCTCTTAAGACAATTGTAGAAAATGGTGGAAAAGTATTATTCGTTGGTACAAAGAAACAAGCAGCTGAAGTATGTAAAGAAGAGGCTGCAAGAACAGGCATGTATTACATGACTGAAAGATGGTTAGGAGGAACTTTAACTAACTTTAAGACTATTAGAAATAGAGTATATTATCTTGAAAAAATCGAAAAGATGGAAAAAGATGGTACTTTTGATAAGTTACCTAAGAAAGAAGTAGCTGGTCTTAAGAAAGAATATGACAAGTTAAATAAGAATCTTTGTGGTATTAGAGATATGGAAAAATTACCTCAAGCTGTTGTAATTGTTGATTCTACTAAAGAATATAATGCAATTAGAGAAGCTAATATTTTAGGTATTCCAGTATTTGGATTAATTGATACTAATTGTGATCCAGATAATATTGATTATGTAATACCTGGTAATGATGATGCAGTTAAATCTATTAAAGTTATTCTTGGAGCATTAAATAATGCTGCTGCAGAAGCACAAGGATTAGAAATAGTAGATTATGCTACTGAAGATGAAAGTAAAAAACAAGCTAGAGTTCATGATAAACCAATGAAGAAAGAATTTAAGAAAGAAGAAAAATCTGAAAAAGTTGAAGTTAAAGAAGAAGTAAAGGAAGAAGTTAAAGAAGAAAAGCCAGTAAGTGTTGAAAAAGCACCTAAAATTGATTTAACTATTCTTACAGTAACTGAACTTAAAGAATTAGCTAAGAAGAAAGAAATTAAAGGCTATTCTAAAATGAAAAAAGAAGAATTAATTGAAGCTTTAAAATAATAATAAATTAAAAAGGAGCGATAAACATGATTAGTGCAAGCATGGTTAAAGAATTAAGAGAAGCTACTGGTGCTGGAATGTTAGATTGTAAGAAAGCACTTGAAGCATCTAATGGAAATATGGAAGATGCTATTACATGGCTTAGAGAAAAAGGTATTTCTAAAGCAGCTAAAAAAGCATCTAGAATAGCAGCTGAAGGATTAGCTATTTCTAAAATAAAAGGAAATAAAGCAGTTATCGTTGAAGTAAATTCAGAGACTGACTTTGTAGCTAAGAATGAAGAATTCCAAAAATTAGTAAATATTATTGCTGATACTTTACTTGATAATGAAGTTAGTACAGTAGAAGAAGCAAATAAATTAACTCATGAAGGTAAAACTATTGAAGAGTTAGTTATTGAAAAGACTTCTACTATTGGAGAAAAATTATCTTTTAGAAGATTCCAAATAGTAGAAAAAGAAGATAGTCAAGTATTTGGAACTTACTCACATATGGGTGGAAAGATAGTAGCACTTTGTGTTCTTACTAAAGATGAAGAAGTTGCTAAAGATGTAGCTATGCAAATAGCTGCTATGAAACCACTTTATTTAAATAGAGATATGGTTCCTGCAGAAGTATTAGATAAAGAAAGAACTATCTTAAAAGAACAAGCTGAAAATGAAGGATTAGATCCTAATAAGATTGATATGATTGTTAATGGTAGAATTAATAAGTATTATGAAGAAGTTTGTTTAGTAGATCAAGGATTTATTAAAGAAAATAAAATGAAAGTTAATAAATATGTTGAATCTAAAGGTAGTGAAATACTTTCATTTGTTAGATATGAAGTTGGCGAAGGAATGGAAAAAAGAGAAGAAAACTTTGCTGATGAAGTAATGAAACAAATAAATGGATAATTAATTAAACACTAGAAATGTAAAATTCTAGTGTTTTTCTTTACTTTAAAATAAACTCCGTGTAAAATAAAAGTGGAGGGTAGTAAAATGGAAGTAAATAATGAAGAAGCAAATAAACTTAGTGATATAGCATTAGGTATTTGTCAAAGATTAGATATCTATAAAGATAGTGTTAAGAAAGAAATGGTTAAAGGGGATACTAAAATAATAGAAGGAATAGAATTAGTACAAAAATTTATAAGAGAAATTAATCCTTCTATATTTGAAGAGAAAATAAGTTATGATTTAGAATTTATGTTAGATAATTATAGAAAATTAAAAGATAGTAAAATGCAAGGAATAAATAATTATATGGCATTTGGTATTATACAATCTAAGTGGATAGTAGCTAATTATATTCATCGTTATATGTTAAATGATCAAGATATTGGTGTAGTAAAAGTAAAAAGAAAATTAAATAATATTTGAAATATATAATTATTTATGATAGAATATGGCTTAAAGAAAAGAAAATAGGGTATATGTATACAAATAAAGATAGATTATTGTAGAATAGTCGTCTTGTGGGGAGTGATTATAATGAAAAAAGAAACAGGGTATCCTAGTGTTGATAAGACACATTTGAAAGGAACAACATTTTTTGAAAGGCATCCAATTATTCCATCAATGACTTTTTCTCAAATACTAGACTTAATGTTTATGTTACAGGGAAATCATAATATAGTAGATTGTTTGGATTTGAGAGTGGATGTAAATGATTTTAAGAAAGACAGTTTGATAGTAGCTAAAGCATTACTTGAATTAGGAGTAAAACCTAAAGATATTATTACTGTGTCTATGCCTAATTATTACCAGGCTATTCCAGTATTTAAGGCTGCTAATATGATTGGAGCTACAGTTACATATTTGAATCCACTTGCTTCAATTGAAGAAACTAAAAGATATTTGAATTTATATGAATCACCAATATTTATAAATACTGATAATATGAGTATTTATGATGAAGAGATAAAGAAAGATACTAAAGTTAAACATATAATTACAATGAGAGAGAAATTAAGAAATAATAGAGATTTTAATCAAAGTAATGGTTATAGTATAGGAAATAATGATAATGTAGATTTTCATGAATTAGAAAGAGTTGGAAGTTATCAAAAAGGGAGAATTGGAAAGAGTTTTGGTGGAAAGCAAGATGCATTAATATTATACACTAGTGGATCTACTGGTAAAGCTAAAAGCTTACTTTTTACAAACGAAAATTTAATTGCTTCTTGTATATATCTAAAAAATTCTACACATGTTCTTAAAGTTACTCCTGATGATTCTCGTTGGATGAATGTAGTACCATTTATGTATCCATATGGATTTGGAGCTTCAGTATTACAAACATTTTTGAGTGGTAGGGAAGTAATTTTAACACCAAATTTAAGTCCTGATAATATTGCTTACTATTATAGTAAAAATCCACATTTAGTATTTGGTAGTCCAGCTCATTTAGAACTTACAAAGAGAAATTTGCCAAAAGATCAAAAACTTCCTGGTCTTAAAATATATTTGTCAGGTGGTGATTATTTATCAGTTAATCAATCACATGTTGCAATTGAATTCTTTAAAGAACATGGAGCAAATGCTACAATTAGTAATTCTTCAGGTACTGGAGAGACTTTGGGTTGTAGTACTAATGCAATGAATGTGCCATATCGTCCTGAAACAGTAGGGCAATTAGTAGTTGGTCCAAAATATTTAATAGTTAATCCAGATACAATGGAAGAAGTGAAATATGGAGAGACTGGAGTTTTATGTACTTCAGGTAAACATGTATTTAAAGGATATTATGGAGAGCCTGAAAAAACTGAAGAAGTAATGACAACAATTAATGGAGAAAGATATTATAAGACTGGTAATATTGGATATTTAGATGAAGATAGATATTTCACTCTTATAGGTAGATCTTCTAGATTCTTTATTATAAATACTTTAAATAAAGTATATTGTGAGTTAGTACAATTAGTAGTTTCTAATATAGATATAGTTGATAGTTGTGCTATTGTTCCTAAACCTAATGATGAGAGTTTATATAAATGTAAGGCTTATGTAGTACTTAAAGATGGAGTAATGCCTACTAAAGAAACTGAAGAATATATAATTAATAAATGTCACGAAACATTTTATGATATAACTACACAGGAAAGTGTTACTTTGAAAGATTATGAAATACCTGAATCAGTTAGCTTTTTAGATACTTTACCAAGAACAGAAGCTGCTGAAAAGATTAATTATGAATTACTTAAAAAGATGGCTTTTGAAGAGTATGAGAAAGAGAAAAACTCTAAAGTAAGAAAATTAGAAAAATAGTTTGTAGAGAATAACAATAGTTTATTCTCTTTTTTTGAATATTATGATATAATCGATTTATATGATAGGAGTGATATGATGGCTAGCGGTATTTATTTTCCAATAGCGGCTTTAGGTTTTGCATTGTTGACAGTTATTACATTTTATGTTAAAAAACCAATTAAATCAACGGAAACAAGAATATATAAATATTTGATGATTTCTAATCTTTTGGGCTTGGTATTAGAATTTGATTGTACATTTGCATCTTATATTAGTAATACATTACCAAAAATTAGTGATTTTATTTTAAAAACTTATTTGGTATATAATTTAATATGGACATTAATTCTTACTATATATGTTTTGTATATATCAGTTGATACTAATATACTTAGTAAGTACAAAAATAATTTAAAGTTTCTTGTAGGATTGATATCAGTAGTTAGTGTTTATTTTATATATCATTTGGAATGTATTTTAGTAATACAAGATAATTTTAGAGTTAGATATACTGAAGGACCTAGTGTTAATTTTACTTATACAATATGTGGTGTTTTGATATTTATAATAGTTTTATTAATGTTTAGAAATAGAAAAAATTTAAGTAATAAAAGATATATACCTATTTTTATATTTTTAGTTGCAATAGTATTGGGAATTATTATTCAAAAAAATATTCCTGGGTTATTAATTATGACTTATGTTGAGACACTTACTGTAGCTATTATGTATCATACAATTGAGAATCCTGATATGAAATTACTTAAAGAAATGCATGAAGCTAAAGAGATAAGTG
>CAJJKI010000012.1 GCA_905188025.1 uncultured Eubacteriales bacterium
TACCTCTTTTCATCAAGATTTAGCTTTTTCAAATAATTTCTGTATTTTATTATTTCCTTTAAATTTTACACTTTTTCGTGTAAAACACTTGGTATTAAATAGTTTAATTTACAATATTTAGTAAAGCAAATAAAGCTATAAAGATGGTGAAAACGAGATAACCGCTAGTTATAATAAAGTTATTTAATTTAGATTTATTATGAATAAAATGAGATAATATAGAATAAACTAATGATCCTAGGATGGCACCAATGGTATTAACAATTATATCCGTTATGTCAGCAACTCCTATAGAAAAGATATACTGAAGGGATTCATATGTAAATGATAAGAGGAATCCTAATAGAAAGATTTTTTGGGGAGATAGATCTTTCATTTTTAAAAGGAGGCCTAGAGGGATAAAGATAAGAATATTTTCTATTATTTCTTTTAGATGAAAAGTAGTTTCTTTATCATAATAGAATGGAATAAGATTGATACTTCTTGTAGTTACTAATGAGGGAATATCTAGCGATAATTTAAATAGTATTAGGAATGTTAAGGTAAATATATAGAGGAATAATAAGATATTTGTTTTTTTGGATATGTTCATATTGATCACTTCTTTCTTATATAGATAATTATATAGAAGGAATGTGACTATTTGGTGAATATATTCTTACAGTTAAGTCACTTAGTTAAATTTTTAGTTAGTTTTATATTAAAAGCCACTAATCATTGCTGATTGTGACTTTCTATTTCTTTATTTATCCAGGTCATGATGACGGAGACTATATATGTGACTTCTTTATCATTTAATATTCTATCTTTGGGGATATGATGCCATTTTTCTAGGCAGCCACGGCAACAGGTAGCAGTGGCGTGTTCGGCAATAAATACGGGATGGCCTTTCATGGGTGTTTGTTTTCCGTCACGAACGTTAGTGATATCCTTTAATCTTTTGTTTATAAAATCATAAGCGTGGCTTTCTATTGTTGGAAGTCCTTTTTCTTTGATATAGATAATGTCTTTTTCTTTTAAATGAAAACTGGTACGAAACTTAGACTTTGATAAGTTAGATAATACTACTTGGATATTATTCATGAGAGGCCTCTTTGAAATTTATATCAATACATACTACTTCTTCAGTAGTGCCAATACGCATATTAGGGCCATATACTCCTACTCCGCTTGTGACAATGCTAGTTAGATTATTTTCTTTTATAAGGCCATGAGGATTAGGCCAAAATAATTTAACAAAGATATTTGATGGGAACATTTGACCATCATGAGTGTGACCAGATAAATCAATGTCAGCTCCATTATTGGATAGTTCTGTAATTTCTACTGGTTCATGATCAAGAACTATTATGGGTTTGGTTTTATCTAGAGCTGTTAGGAGTTCTTCCGGAGTTTTTCTTGCCTCAATGTTAACGCCTAGTTTATGATAATCAAGGCGTCCTACTAGATAGAAAGAGTCATCTATTAGAATAGAGTCATCTTTAATTAAGGTGATATTAGCTTTTTCTAGAAATTCATCCATTTTAGGATTACTTAGACCTTGATTCTTTTTCCATGAAAAGGTAAATCCTGCTAGGATAGGTTCTTCTATATCATGATTTCCATATACAGCATAAGTGCCATATGTAGATTTTAGACTTTTTAGTACTTCAATTACTTTATCAGGAGAATCAATGGCACTATAGGAATTATCAAAGATATCTCCTGATATGACTACTAGATCGGGATTTAGTTTGTTGATCATAGAGACATACTTTTTTACATGTTCAAGGGTGCTATTGTATCCAAGATGAAGATCAGATATTAGAGCAATACGTAGATTATCTCTATTAGGAATAGTTTTATTAACCGTAACTTTATAGTTAGTATATATTATTTTATTTGCATGAATTACGCCATATGTAGAGATTGCTCCGACAAATAGAAAGCATATTAAGCCTGATACGATGAAAGTTTTTTTAGATGATAAAAATTTGTTACTTATCTTTTTACTTTTAATGAGAATTAGGCGAATTAGATCAGCGATGATTACTGATAAGACAATATACTGGACTACTCCTAACCAATAATTACCTATTATTTTGATTAGTCTTACTGGGAGAAAGAAGCCTATTATGAAGGAACTAGCAAAGAAGATATAAATAGAGACTATTATGTAACGGGCATGTTTGTTTTTAAAATATGGAGTACAGGCTTCAGTCCATTTGAGGAGCCATTTTACAATATAAATATTTACAATGATATAGATGGGAGATAACAAGATAGCTATCATTATTTATCAGACCTTTCTTTATAATATGTATCAGTACTAGAGATACCTTCTCCAGTATTAGGATAACGGCCACTATAGATTTTATCAAAAATAAAGCATGATGAGAGAAATACACACAAGATATAGAGTATTCTTTTATCAAATTTTTGATATAGATTATCTAGTAATGGGGCAATAATATATACTCCGGCCATGCCTCCTAGCCCAAATACAAGGAGTCCTTCGGCACAAATACGGCCATGAAGATTTAGGAAGTAACCGTTATAGTTCCACCAGCTAAGACCGAATCTTATTTCTAGATATAGGGAAGTTAAGTATTCTACTAAACCACACAAGATAACAATATAGGTAAACTCTATTGGTGGATGCTCACGGAATCTTTTTAAGAGTAATAAGATGAGAATACCACCTGATCCATAGATTGGGAGCCAAGGGCCATGAAGGACACCACGGTTAACAAAAGTACCTTCGTCTACTAAATGAAGAAATACTTCCCAGAACCAGCCAATCATAGAGAATGTAAAAAATAGTAAGATGATACTTGATAGAGAATAACTACGCATATAGTTAAGATTATCTAAGCGTTTATGTTTTTCTTTTTCTTTTATAGGGCATAATCTAGTTGGATAGGATAAGCCTGCTACTGTATCTTTATAGTAAGATATTTTATATTCATTAGTTTCTTTTTCTTCATATGTAATAATATCTTCATCTTTATAGAGATTTATACCAAAATTGTGGATCATGAAGCCTTTAATACCTGATAAGTTAACTTTTTTCTTTTTATTTTCTTTGATTAATTCAAAGATATCAGGATATGATTCTCTTAATACTTTGCTACTAGCTTTATGATACAAGTATGTATCACTTAGATATTCATACATTGGTAGTTTATCTTTTATGTAGGCAGTACGGATACTGGTATAGTACTCAGTAAAAAAAGATAACTTATATTGATTGGAATAAATTACTTTAGTGATACCCATAGTGATGTATCCTAGGAGTTCGTAGCCAAGAAAAGATAATTCTAATAGGAAGCACTCCCACTTATGATTATTCATCATGCTTTTTGATAGTTCAATGGCTTTTTTAGAAGGAATGTCAGGGTTTTCAGCAACGATATATGGTACTAAAAAGTAAGAATATCTTTTGATGAAGGCTCCGATGATGGTTAGTGACCATAAGAAATAATAGATGCTAGTTAAGAGCATAGTGCCAGTTACTTTTAGCCATTTTTTTGTACGTAGTAAGAAAGCAAATCTATGGATAGGAACTTTAGAATACTCACGAGACTCTAAAATTATACGACGCATGATTACTTTATAAACATTTTTAATGAGAGCCCAAAAGATGAAGGTCATAATGAAACTAATAACTATAAGAATAGTGTTAGCAACAGTAGATGAACCAATAATAGAAGTAATAGTATGGGCTATTTTATTAGATAGAGTATTATCAGTAAATAAGTGAATAATATATGATAACACTCCCCTATTACCAGGAGATATTTTTAAGAATGGTTGCTTACTCATAAAAGTTAATGATCCTGGGAATTCATTACCAAAATATGCTGCTATTAGACATACAAAAGTAAATAAGCCATAATGATTAAACAGTTTTTTGATAGATTCTTCTTTCATACCTTTAAATTTTTTCATACTACCACCATACTCCTATATTCTTTATAATTGTATCAAAGATATTTATGAATGTAAACTAATATTTATTAATATGTATAAATTGTAATTTTTTAAAAGAAATTTTTTTATATATGGAAAAATATAGTTTATTTTATCTAATAAACTATATTTTATTTGGCTATTTTCTAGCTATGATGCCATAATATCTTCTTATTAATCTTATGCCTTTTTGATAAGTATTTCTTTCAATGTATTTATTTAACTTTGCTAAGTCAATATCACTTTCATAATAATCTTTTACGTCGTTTGATTCTTCACTGAAGTCATCAATTATGGGAACTTTCTTTAGGAACTTACAAAGAGTATCTTTATCTTTAAAATATTCTCTTACATGTAAGGGGATTAGTTCAACGTCTTTGAAGCCGGCTTTTAGAACGTTTTCATAGTCTACGATGCTTATGGGCTTTTTATCTAATAATCCTTGTCCTTTACCAAATATTAGTTTTAACTCATAACAATCATATTTGTCAACGCCGTGAATTAAGAGGTAACCATTATTCTTTAGTGAATGATATATCATTTCAGGATTAGTTACAGTGTTTCTTGCGACGACGACGTCATAATAGTTTTTAGGAGTAGTCATGTTTAAATTATCCATAACTTTAAAAGTAATATTCTTTCTTTTACTTAGGGAAAGATTTCTTTTGGCAGTTTTGATCATTTCTTCAGAATAATCCGTTCCAAGAATTTCTTTTACTTCAGGAAAGTACTTGAGAAGTTTTTCTCCTCCCCCAGTGCCTAGATCTAGTACTCTTGAGTCTTTAGTGGTGATACTATTTAATGTGTTATATAGACTCCAAGTAGTTAGAGATTCACTAATAATATTAAATTCATCAAAGTTCCAATCTTTTATTTTTTGATAATATTCTTTTTCATTTATTTTCATTTTAATCATTCCTTTACTTATTTTTTGTGATTGTAATTAAAAAGAACCTCCTTTCATGAACACAAAAACCAATCACAAATAGTTGTGTTTTGATTTATGCCATTCATGAGGAGATTCTAAGGCTCATCATTATTCCTTTAAGTAAAACTTATTGGTAGTAAAACGCGAATGACTAATTGAATTACTACAAGTAGATAGTAACATATTTGATACGGTTTGTCAATTAGTAGTTAATTTTGGGATGAGTAATAATTTTTATATATATTACTTTGATTATTTTTAGATATCTAAAATATTTTCAACTGTTTTTTCAATAGTTAGATTACTGGTATCTAGAAGATATTCTTGAGGATATTTATAATTAATAAAATTTCTTAAAAGTATAAGACTTCTTTCATGCATTTGGCAGTCTAGTGGGCGTTCTTTATCTCTTTTAATTATAGTGGCTTCGTCAGTTAAGAGTACTTTAAAAATGATAGGATAATCTTTGATGGTGGTAGTTATCTTTTTATAATCTTTAGGAGTAATTATATAGTTAAAGACAACATTATAGCCATGATCTAAATAAGTTTTGATAAGATATAGGGAGTTACTCCAAAATAAGTCTAAAGGAGCTTTAGGTAACCAAGGGGCAATACGATCTCCTACAAAGAAATTATAGATAGTGTCTCCTTCAATTAAGACTGATTTTGGTAATTTGTTAGCAAGATGAGTACTAATAGTGCTCTTCCCTACTCCAGCAGGGCCGGTTATTAAATATAGTTTTGGCATAAAATTCCTTCTTTCTAAGATAGATATTTATATATTTCTTGAGATAATTATATCATTAATGAAATAGATATGTAAATATAGAAAAAGTCATTGTTCTTCTTTAGTTAATTGACCCGCCATTTACATATAGTTTATATTATTTAAGATACTTACTTATAAGATGTTATGGTGATTTTAGATTTTTTATTTATGGAGAGGATTTTTTACAGCAAGGCAATAGTCTACGCTAAAAGGAGCGATGATGGGATCATTTTTATTTTGATCGTTATAATGGGTGAAATATCTTTCGGTTATTGTTTTACCAGTATGATGCTCATAGATGAGAAAGTCATATGATGCAAGAATGGTTTTTATTTCTTGGTAACTGTAGGTAGACTTCATGGGAGAACCAGCCTCGTTGGCAAGATTTTCGTTTTTGGATGAACGATTATTTTGATTGGGATAGTCAAAGATGATACTACTACCGGGAGATACTATTTTGGAGATATTTTTTATAATGGTGGTAAATTCTTTTTTAGTTAGATAATAGCTGAATATTTAAGTTAAATACAAGTCTTGAAAAAAGGACTTTTTATGATAATATGATATTAGAAATGAGAGGAAAAGAGAGAAAATTTTTAAATTTCTCTCTTTTATCTTAATAATAATGGCGTCCCCGATTGGAATCGAACCAACGACCTATCGCTTAGGAGGCGATCGCTCTATCCTACTGAGCTACGAGGACAAGTAGTAGATAATTTAATTATAACACTTAGTTAGGTTATTGTAAATTATCTGTAATGATTTCATCTATTTTTTTATCATGTGGTTCATGAGGGAGTCTTTTGATAAGACATTTATGATAAGTAAGACCTATGGTATATACTGGATGTTCTTCAAGAAATTTATCATAATAACCTCCACCGTATCCTAGACGATAGCCATCACTTGAAAAACATAATCCTGGAGTAATACATATAGCACTACTATAGTCTTTGACAGGACTCATGGGAGATGGCTCTAAAATACCATGATAACCTAGAGTTAAATCAGAGAAGGAATTTATGTAGTAGAAGTTCATTATCTTGCCTTCTACTTTAGGAACAGCTACCTTTTTGGTTTTTAATAATTCTTTGATTAATTTTAAGGTTGATACTTCACTTTTATAAGATACATAGCTTAAAATAGTATCGCTTGTTAAAACTTTACTATTTGTTAGTACTTTATTGGTGATAATATCATCTAATAGTATTCTATTGGGGATACTCTCTCTAACCTTAATGTATTCTTTTCTTAAATCTTTCTTCATAGTATTATTATACTAAAAAAGTCTAGAAAATTCTAGACTTAATTATGTTTTTCAACGATTAATTTTAATATACGGGCTTTTTCAAAGGTGTTTAGTTTTTGAGGAGTAATATTGGTAGTTGGAAGATATTCTTTTTGATCTAGAGTTGCTATTGAAAAGATAATGCTTTTTAATTCTTTATATAATAGTTCTTTTTCTGCTATGCTTAAAGTTATATATGGGAAACGTTTATCTTTTTCATTCATTAATAAGCCCATTATATATAATATTTGATATAATTCTATTTGATAATCTTTTTGATAATACTCTGAAATAACAGCTTTTGATAAGTCAGTATTTAATGCTTTGTGTAATAGATTATACATGATAACGGTGCTGGAATAGTCATCCATACTACCTACTTTGTCAAGAGTCATACCAAACATGGTAGTTATTTGATAATAGTATTCATCACTTTCAGTTCTTTTAGGATGAACACCAGTTGTGTAATATGTGAATTTTCTAGCCATATCAGCTGTTAGAGTATTTTCCAAAAGAAGCCATCCGTGATTTACTAAAACATTGGTATTAACTTTTTCTTCTCCAAGAGACTCAGAGAAGACTCTACTAAAAGCAAGTGTTTCTTCATTTTTTAGGTTAATGATATGTTTAGTTAGGCCAAGATATAGATTGTAACGAAGCTCTTCTTTAGGTGACGCAAGTAAATTACTACTTAAAACAATCTTTGGATCATAAGTTTGTACTGGTATATCAGTTGTTGCAATATTCAAAAACTTAAGACTACTAAGAGACAAGAATATCTTAGAAAAATTGTAATGATAAGTATAAGCAATATAGAGATATTGTTCAAGATAGTTAACTAATTCTTTAGCAATTTCTACACTATCGCTATAGACAACTTTTTTTGATAGTAAACACTTAGTAGTATTATTTAATACATTCTCTAGAAAAATTGGTACTTCAGGCTTTTTATGCCATTCATAGATAGTTTTCATATTTCTCCTTTATTATTTCTCAATCATGTTTAATAAATTAATTTTGAAAATATCTTTTTCAGCATGAGTTTTAGATACCATAACACCTTTATAAGTAGTTAATTCTTTTTGATGACCTTCAGTTAAAATATCATCTGGTGTTAAGTTATCTAACATGATAATTTTTTGATCATGATATACTGAATAATGTAAGATTATATCTCCATGTACTTTATTAAACATGGTATCAGTTGGTAATTTTAATTCATATTTTGTAATATTGTCTTTATCATTATGTGATACGACGACTCCTTGAAAATCGCCTTCACGCATAGATGGATAAAAATCAAATATTAATTTTTTGTAGGCTAACATGTTGTATTTTTTAACAGCACGTTCTTTTTTTCTAAATTCATTTTCATTTAGATATTCAATAACATATGAGTTATTCATATTTCCTACCCCCTTAATTATATGTTTATTTTTTGGAATTAGGCACTCTTTTTTTAGTTTTTGATGAAACTATTTCGACAGTGTCATTTAATCCTTGATATATTTTAATTTGTTCTTGTAATTTTGTTAGTTCTTCTTTTGACATATGATCAACCCAATTTATATTGAATGCAGTGGATACTAAGTGGGTGTTTTCTAAAGTTTGTTCAGTAGCAAGTGATGTACGTCCTCTAGTAGATATATTACTTAAGATATTTTCTTCTATAGGGACTATTCCTTTTAATTCGTCAAGTGAAGAGATAACACTATCATAGGTATCAATGCTCTTTTGATGATTCTTCTTTACTTTTTCATTTATTATGGTTCCTAAAACTCCAACACCACTTAAAGCTAACGCAGGCATAGTTAAATCAGCAGGTATTATTATAGAACTATCGATGATAGGTAACCCAAATACTGCAAATAATGATATAGCACATGCTAATAAATACCAAAATAATATATTTGTTAGACGGTTGTTAGTTACTGTTTTAGAATTAGCAATAACTTCTCTATATTGAGACTCTAATATTTGATATAGCCAATTAATATTTTCTCTAGTTAAATCATAAGTCCATTCTGTACCATTAGCAAAAGTAATAATTATTTCTTCCTCGGTGGTCCTTATATTAGTAATAAATGATTCCGGATTTTTGAAATATTTAGAATAATCCTTCATGAAAAAGCACCTCTTTCTTTAGTCGGATATATATAATAACATAAGAATCGTTATTTGTCAAGGATTTATGTAGCAAAAGCAAACTATTGTTTTACATAGAAAAATGATAAAATTTATATAAAAAGACTACCAAATATATTAAAAATATGATATACTTTTTATAGTAGAGGTGAATAGATATGGGTGCTTATAAAGGAATAGTTATTGATAAGAATGATAATTATACAATATATAGTGCTAGTAGTAATGATGAAAATAATAATATACAAGAGTATTTGATTGGAATTCCTAATAATCAGGTAGAAGGCTATTCACTATATATAGATTTTCCTAATAAAGCAAGTGCTGATATAAATAAGGAAGAAATGTTTAATAGTATTAAGAATATTCAAGGATATAGTAATGATTTTGGAGCTTTAATAGTTAGACCAAGATTACCGGAATATTTAGTAGTTAGAAATAATGACATAAATGATGATAAAATGTATTATGAATTAGCTATATCAATGATACTGTTATGTAAGGAAGTATTTAATGAAATGCTTAGTAATGGTGTTAAAATGAGACAGGAAGTATATTTAGTTAGTGATACAATATATGAAGAGGCTTTTCTTAATTGGATGAATACTAGTGATAAGATGATGAGACTTGGTGTTAGGGATATCTTTAAGGGAATTAGACTAAGTACACAGGAAAATATACAAGAATATGATACGGGAGATGGAACTGGTAATAGTCTTAGTGGTGGACCTTCTATTAGTAGTGAGGTGACAATTAGCAAACCTAAAGTTAAAACATTAAAGCCTAGTAGTAAGTTAGGATTTGGTAGTATTTCTGGATTAATATTGATAGTAGCTCTATCTTTAGTAGTTGGAGTAAGTATTGCTATAATGATGATAAAATAAAGAATATAAATTGTGCTTTCTTGTGTGAGTGCAATTTTTTTATGATCTTTCTAGGCGTTTAAAAGAGAACTATTTCTAGTCCTCCTATTAGTTCTATTTATTTAAATTATCTATCGAAATATAGTTTTGTGTTTTTTCATCATATATTTTACTATCGTTTAATTCTAATACGCTATAATAATTAGAAGTTGCAATATAGTCTGTCTTATTATATGAATCATAATCTAAAAATAAAATATAACTTTTTCCTATTTCAATATTGCTAGCATTTGTTGTTTTGTTTTTATTAGACGTTTCGTCAGTCAATTCAAATCTAACATATTTATCTGTTGGATCTACATTTTTTAATCCTTGCTTTTTAATTTGTTCAGGACTTAAACTATTAATGTATTCTTTTAGTGTAACTATTCCACCATCTATTCCAACACCAATTTTTTCCTTAGAACAATCTCCTTTTAATACTTTTTCTACATTAAACATATGAATAGTCTTAGCTGTACCACTAGGTCCAATATAACTATTACTCTTTTCTACATATTTACCTATAACAACTAATTTAGCATTAGTATATAAATCTTCAGGATAAATAATTAAATAATCGCTCATGACAGATACTTTTGTATAAATTTTTTCTTCTGGGATTTCATCAAAATTATTTAAGTCTTTATTTGTATTTAAATCTTTATTGCCACATCCTGTTAAAAGTAGGCATACTACTATAAAAATTATAATTTTTTTCATTATACTCTCCTTTAATATATTAAAGTGTAACTTGTTAGATTAAAGCTTTATAAAGATAATATCAATATATTTTAAAATATGAAATATAAGGCAGTAATGGTTAATAATGATAAGAATACTAAAACATAGATAGTTTTTGAAAAGGTATTCTCTTGATATTTTAATTTTATACTTAACTTATCTAATGGTTTTACAAAGATAAATGATCCAATAATGATTGTGATAATAGTAGATAATTCAGGGATTATAAGGGATAAGATACTAGTAATTAGGCCAAGAATTATACCATAGATGAGTTCTCCTTCAAAGATAGTTGGGCTTTTATAAGAGTCTGCTAGACAATAAATACTTAAGAATAAGATATTATTACTTATAAGAATATTTAGTATTTGGAATATTTCTGTACCTTTTAGAAGATTATATGATAAGATTACTAAAAGATATGTAAGAAAATATGAGAATACTAAGGGATACTTAAGTACTTTTTTATGAAAGAGATAAAATAAGGAAGTTAGAGAGATAATTGGACTAATTGGTGGCATGAGAAGAAATTTTAGGAAGCCTTTGCTACTCTCTTCGATTAGTATTGGCAAGATACTTGGGGTATTAGTAGCATACTGATAAATTAAAGCAAATAATAAGCCATATAAAGTGCTTGATAAGAAACTATTCTTAGTAGTCTTTTTTATAATTAGAGAGATTAGTAAGGAAATTAGAGATACTAAGATATTTAGATGATTAGTTAACAAGAAGATAATTAGAGAGATAGATAAGGTATTTGATAAGGAAGAACTAGATGAAGAAGACTTATCAATTAATCTAGATAGATATTCAAAGATAATAGCAGTTATTAGTAATACTAAAAGAGACTTTGATGATGCTATTATATGAGAGTAATCTTTTAAAAATAGATAATAGATAAAGTAATAGATGGTAAATGTAATTAGAGTATACAAGTATGTGATATTTATTTTTTTGATACTATTGGTAGACTTAACATAGGTTTTATTAGCAGTTATAAAATTAGTCATGAGAGGCCTCCTTTATCTTTTTAATAAGATCACGAACTTCTATTTTGGCAGGACAGACATATGAGCATAAACCACAACCAACACATTTATCTATTTGTAATTCTTTATTTGGTTTTTTAGTACTGATAATCATTGATGGAATAAGACCACGTGGACATACTTCAGTACATTTACCACATTTGATACAAGGACTTGGTGGTGGACAGGAGTCATTCAAGAGAAGAAGGCAGTTTAAGTCTTTTGTGATAATTAATTCATCACTAGGAATAGAGGTTCCCATCATGGCACCACCTGCTATAAGGCGAGGATTTTCAAGTTTATTAAATGGTTCTGTTTTTAAAACTAATTCACTTAGACAGGTACCTACTCTTACTAGATAGTTAGCAGGGTGTTTAATACCAGGGCCAGCTATTGTAACAATTCTTTCTATTAATGGTTTATGATACTTTAACATTTCATAGATAGCATAAATAGTAGATACATTATCAACGATAGCTCCTACTTCTAGAGGAAGACGGTCATAAGTTAGACCAAGAATAGTTTCAGTTAAAATTCTTTCATAACCACATGGATAAGCATCAATAATAGGATATATTTTGATATTAGGGTAAGTGTTTATATATTTTAAGAATTGTTTAATTACTTTAGTGTTAGTTTCTTTAATAGCAATGTAGGCATATTCGATAGACATTATTTCCATGATAGCGTCAATGGCTTCGAGGATTTCTTCAGGATGATTATACATAAGCGCACTATCAGCACTGGCATATATTTCACATTCTGTACCATTTACTAAGAGATATTTAAGAGGTTTATCAGTATTGTATTTGATATATGTTGGAAAATCGGAACCACCCATACCAGTAATACCAAGATGCGCTAACATATAGATAAATTCTTCTTTACTATATTTAGTTATATCTTTTTTCTTACCTACTTTATCAAGATACTTTTCTTTAAAATCATTCTCAATAACAATGCATTCTACTAAGTTGGCATTAGAGATATATTTTTCTTTAAATCCTACGACAGTACCGCTAACGGTAGATAGTAGGGGAATGTCTGATACGGGATTTTTACCAATAACGGTGCCAATACAGACATAGTCCCCTACTCTTACGGTAGGATCATATTTATAACCAAGTTTACTTTCTAGAGGTAGGTATACTACTTGTATTTTGATATCATCACGAATCTTTTTAGTGGGACTAATTTTGTTATCTTCAATAGATACCATGATTATCACACCTTTCTTTAGTTTGTTAGTTATTTACTTCTAAGTTAATTATACAATAAAATATAATAAATTCCTAGAAAAATGTTAAGAAATGTCCTATTATGAAGAAAAAAAGGCCTATACAGGATGGTTAATTGTATGAGCCTTATGGGTTATTTTTTATTATTTATTATTTTAGTCGTTAGCATAATTATCAAAGTATCCTTGGATAAATACTACCGGGGTACCTTTATCTCCTGATCCTGAAGTTAGGTCACATAATGAGCCAATTAGATCAGTTAATCTTCTTGGAGTTGTACCTTGAGTAACCATTTTTCCTTTTAGATCAGAATCTTTATGTTTAATTTCTTCTTTGATAGCTGTAGCTAGTTCTTCACCACGAAGATCAGCAAATTTATTATCAGAAACGTATTTTAGTTTTATTTCGTTTGGAGTACCTTCTAGGCCTTTAGTGTATGCTGGGGATACTACAGGGTCAGCTAATTCCCAAATGTGGCCAACTGGATCTTTGAAAGCACCATCTCCATAGACCATGACTTCTATATCTTTGCCAGTTAGTTCAAATAAACGGTCATGGATTTCTTTTATTAAAACAGGGCCAGTTTTAGGGAAGAGTTTTAATCTTTCTTCAGTTGATTTATTAGAACCTAAAAGGCCATATTCAGGGTTAAAACCAGAGCCGTCAATAGGACTATTCATAATTTCGTATAGGCCATAAATGTGAGCTCCTAGGGCTGATAATGTTTCTTTAGTTTTGTATCTTGTGTGAATGTCACAATTAATGACGTTATTTGTATATTTTAGGATATCACGTGGATTGTTAGAGAAAACAAATTCTACTTCACAATTCTCGCTATGAATTAGATCACGATAGAAATCTACCATATTAATTCCTGTAAATGGATGGAGAAAACTACCAAAATATTTTGTATAATCACTTTCACTAATGACGTCTCCTAGAGTGAAGGGGCTATTTGATAAGGTATCTTCATCCATAATACCATTACCTACTTCATCACTTGGAAATGATAAGAGCATAGTTATTTTATTCATTCCACGAGCTATTCCTTTTAAGATCATAGAAAATCTATTTCTACTAAGAATGGGATATACTAATCCTACTTCTTTAGCAGGGAATTTGTTTGTGACGTCTTTGCTAATATCATCTACGGATACGTAATTTCCTTCAGATATACCTACTACGGCTTCGGTAATAGCAACGATATCATGATCGTGGAAGGTAAAACCTTCACTTTCTTTTGCTTTCATTAGGGAATCTATTACTGTATCCCTTAAGTTTGTATCTTCTTTTATGATAGGGGTTCTAATGCCTCTTACCACTGTACCGACATATCTCATATAAATCCTCCTTGTATGTTAGTTATAATTTAATTTTATCATATAATATATAAATAGAAAAGATAAAATTAGTTAATTATGTAAACTAAGGGGATTATTTTTGATTAAATAACGGGTATTTTGAAGTTAATATATATGAATGGTGTTAGTGATGAATTTGATATGTGTGAATGTGATATTAGAATGAGAATAATTTTTGTGATATATATGGAGATTATTTTGATTAAATTAAAGATATGAAAAAGACACTGATTTGGAATAAATTAACTATTGGTAAAATTTAGAATATCAAATATGCGTAAAGTGTATTGTAATTTATATGATATTAGATTATATTTAAGTTAACTAAAGGGTAAATGGAGTGTATTTAATGAATGATTTAAAAGAAAAAATTATTAACTTGATAGCGGAAAGAAATGGCAGAATTGGTTTTAAGGAACTAAAAAGTAAATTGGAAGTTGATAGTATTAGTTTAGAGAACTTGATTTTAGAACTAAAACTTGATGGAAAGATACTACAACTTGGTAACAAATATCAATTATTTCCTGATGACTTAGTTATTGGGGAAGTTAGTACTACTTTATCTGGTAACAAGGTTATCTTCTATAATGATGTGAAGTATACTATTCTTGATGATGAACTTAGTAAAGCAGTTTTACTTAATGACGTGGTTGCTATTAGATTAAATGATAATGATGAGGCTTCAGTAGTTTCTATTATTGATAGAAGAATTAAGAATATTACTTGTGAGGTTAAGATAGTTGATGGAGTTAAGAAGATTATCCCCTATCACAAGAATATTAAGGTTAGTCTTGGTAAGGATGATTTAAAAGAGGTGCTTGATGGGGATATAATTCTTGTAGATATTGATATTAATGAAGAGGATGAATACTGTAATGCTAGATTGGTAAAGAAACTAGATATCAAGAATAGTCCTAATAAGGATGAGATAATTATTGCAATGAATTATGGATTTGATAATGATTATAGTGATGAATATTTAGAGGAATTATCTAGAATACCAAAGGACACTAATAATGAAGATTTATCAAAAAGAGTTGATTTTAGAGAGTTAACTACTTGTACAATTGATGGAATTTATACTAAGGATATGGATGATGCGGTTAGTGCTCGCAGGATAGATGATAATATTATTAGAGTATATGTACATATTTCGGATGTAGCTCATTATGTAAAGCCTGGTTCTTTGTTATTTAAAAGAGCATGTGAGAAAACTACTAGTTTATATTTAAATAATTCAGTATTTCATATGTTTCATCATATTATATCTAATGGTATATGTTCTCTTAATCAAGGAGAAGATCGTCTTACTAAAACTGCTATTATGGATATTGATAGAAATGGTAATATTGTCAACTATAATGTTGTTAAGTCAGTAATTAATTCTAATAAGAAAATGTCATATGAGGACGTTGATGAGATTTTGGTTAAGGGAAAAGTACCTGATGGATACGAAGAATATGTGGACTTTATAAAACTACTTAATGAAGCTGCTTTAAGAATTAGAGGCAGGATGGAAAGAAATGGCATGAATAGTTATGCTAATATGGAACTTGAGAAGAAATATGATGATGATGGCAAGCTAATTGAATATCATAGTATGGGAGAAAGTCCTGCTAGGAAGTTAATTGAATTTTTAATGATAGCTGCTAATGAAGCAATTGCTAACTTTATATACTATTCACCATTACCTGGTGTTTATAGAGTGCATGAGAGTCCGGATACTAGAAAGATAAACGAGGCTATTGCTACGCTTAATGCACTTGGTAAGAGAATAAAGCCAGTTAAAGAAGTGGATGATCCGACGATTATTCAAAAAATACTTATGGCTCTTAAGGATGATCCAGATTATCAAATATTATGCTCTATCATTATTAGATTTAATAAAAGAGCGAGATACTCTACAGATGCTTTAGGACACTTTGCATTGGCATTATTCTTATATACACATTTTACTTCACCAATTAGAAGATTAATGGACTTATTAGTTAGTTATATTTTAGATATTTTGATAGATACACCGGAAAAAATAACTAGTATTAATTATAATGTGATGGAAAATGAATTAGAAAAACTTTGTATTAAGGCTTCACAAATGTCTAGAAATGCTGATTTAGCTGAACGTATGGCTGATAAGAACGCTATTGTAAATACGATGATTAAGGATATTGGAGAAGAATTTTATGGTGTTGTGCTTGGTATTGGTGAACTAACAAAGATAAGAATCAATTCAGTGGACGTTACTGTTAAGAAAGATTCGTTTGGTGATCATATTAGGTATGATAAGAAAAGAAAATTATTTTATGATTGGACTAATGGAGTACATATTAAGGTCGGTAGTAAGGTAATAGTTAAACTACTTGGTATTGATGAAGTTAATAAGGAACTTAAGATTAAGGTAATGGGTGTGGAAGATTCTAGAGTTTTAGAGAAGCCTCTTGGTAAGGTTAGAACTTTAAAAATGTAAGTGAGTTTGTGGCAGATAAAATTTGAATGAATATATTTGAAGTGGATATGTTTGAAATGTGCATGTTTGAAGTTGATAGATAGATTTATTCAGTGCATAGTTTATAATTAATTTTTGATTTTATATTAGTATTATTATGAAAATGAAAAGAACAGTTGGTAGACGATTACTGAGGTATTCAAGTACTTGGCTGTTCTTTTATTGTGATTTGATTTGAATATTACAATTTGATTTTGGATTTTATCGTTTGAATGTGAGATTTGTTTTTATGTTACGACTTGCGTTTTGGATATTGGTTTTTGAAATAATGACTTGTGTTGTTTAAATTGTTTTTTATTTAATTTTATGCTTTAATCCCCCTACTTATATAAATAATAATGACGCACTATATCTAGATGTTATGTTTGATTATTTAGTTATTGAGGAATAAGAAAAGCAATGCGTTTCGTTACATTGCTTTATATATATCAAACTATAGAATTAGGTATAAATCTAATATACGTAAGTGATTACTAGATTTAATTCTATAGATGATACCAAAATTAATTATAGGTTTGCAAGCTTATCTTTGATGATCATGTTAACCTTACCCATATCAGCACGGCCTTTTAATTTAGGTGAGACTTCTTTCATGATAAGTCCCATATCTTTGCTACTGGTAGGATTAACTGTATTGAAGGCTTCATCAATAATTTTATTAATTTCTTCAAGAGATAATTGCTCAGGCATATAAGTTTTAAGAATAGCAATTTCTTTTTCATTTTGTTCAATTAGATCTTCACGATTAGCTTTTTTGAATTCTTCGATGGAATCATTACGCATTTTTATTTGTTTAGAAATAACTGCGATTACTTCTTCATCGTTCAAATCTCTTTTTTTATTGATTTTTTCTAGTTGAATTGCACCCTTTACCATACGGATAACGCCTAGAGAAAAACTATCTTTATTTTTCATGTAGGTAATCATGTCATTATTTATTTTTTCTAATAAAGTCATACTCTTACCTCCTAGTACTTGTTTTTATTGTTTTTTCTTGAATTAATTGTATTAATTTTCTTTTCTTCTCTATGACGAACTCCTGGTTTTTTATAACCATCGGCTCTTTCTCTTGCTTTAGAAAGGACACCATTTCTAGCGGTTTCTGTTTTGAATTTCTTTAGAGCAAACTCTAAATTATTATTCTTGACGATTGTAGACATTCCATATCCCTCCCTTCAATATCAATATTGATTATAACAAACTTTTTAAGAATATTCAATAAAAAAATACTAAATTCGTCAAAAATTAGCGAAATTTAGTATTTTTCATCATTTCTCTATCTAGATCATGCTCTTTTAAGGCTTGTTTTTTATCATATGTCTTCTTACCTTTACATACTCCTAATAGTACTTTAGCACGTCCACGGACAAAATATATTTTGAGAGGGATCAAGGTATAGCCTTCAATATTTACTTTATTATTTAGTTTTAGAATTTCGTTTTTATGAAGTAATAACTTTCTAGTACGAGTTTCTTCATGGTTGAAAATGTTACCTTTATCATATTGACTTATGTGAGCATTTAAGAGATATATTTCATTATTTTTGAGAATAGCATAGCTATCTTTGATATTGCACTTACCTGCTCTAATGGATTTTATTTCAGTACCTGTTAGGACAATACCTGTTTCATATGTATCAGTAACGAAATAGTTGTGATTTGCTTGACGATTTAATATTTCCATAAGATGCCTCTCTTTCTTTTTTATTAGTCTGCTAGAGGAACAGTAGTTATTCTAGGGTCATCAGACTTAATTATATTAGCATATGTATTATAGGTATTAGAATAACTTGGTAAATAATTCTTTATTTCACTATTTGAGAATGGTACTACTTTAAAGTTACGCCAATTACTATAATATGTATATATTAGTTCATTTTGAATATTATCAATTGTTATTTCTTTTTTGTCTCCTTCAACGGTTTTAGTGATAGTTAAAGATGACATTAATCCAACCATACATTTATAATTTGTACATGTACTTTGGTTTTGATATTGAGCTGAGATAAAGTTTCCTAATGAATAGAAGACTAAGGTGTCTCCAACCCACTCTACTGGTTGAATTACATGAGGATGAGTACCTATGACGATATCGACATTATTTTCTGATAGGAACTCAGCCATATCTTTTTCATATTTAGTTGGTGTATGAGTATATTCAACGCCCCAGTGCATAGCAACGATGAGGACATCTACTTTATCACGAATGGCTGCAATATCATTTTTAACGGTTTCTTTATAATTTTGATACTTGGTGTCAGTTTCTGGATTGTTTATACGATCAGTATCAGTTGGCCATACATTTACTAGGTAATCAGCCGCTACAGGCATACCATTTGTGCCATATGTATAGTTTAACATGGCATAAGTAATATTATTTACGGTTAGAACTTTTGTTTCTAATTCTTGTTTTTCTTCAGATGATGAATAGCTTCCGACAGCTTGTACACCAGACTGTTTATTCCAATATTCACGACTTGCTAAAATGGCATTCTTACCACGATCGGCAGTATGATTAGTAGCAAGGGATACAAGGTTGAAACCGGCATCTAGCATGGCATCTCCTACTTCTTGAGGAGAATTGAAGGTTGGATAGTCAGATAGACCTAGACTTGTTCCTCCGAGGATTGTTTCTTGGTTATAATATGCTATTTCATGACCTGCTACTTTTTCTTTAATTAATTCTATTTGTGGTTTGAAATCATAACCATTGTATCCTGCTAAACGGTTAGCATCCTTATATACGCTAGAATGAATAAGGGCATCTCCTACCATGATCATGTTAGCGGTATATGTCTCTTTTTTTGGTTTATCATCTTTTGGCTCAGGCTTTACTATAGGATCTTTATTTATTAAATCTTTTCCTTTGATGAAACCAAATGTAAGGCCTCCTGCTAGAATGAGAATGATAACGATAACAAGAGATAATTTTCCATAATTTATTTTCTTTTTTCTTTTACGATTAGCCATAATATATACACTCCTTTATATTTATTAGCTTAAGGGTACTAATTTGATACGTTCATCGTTTGATTTAACAACTTCACTATATTTATTATACACATTTTCATAATCTTGTAAATAGTCTTTGATAATGGGATTAGAAAACGGGATAACTAGATAGTCACGATAGTTTTTATGATAGGTATAAATTAGTTCATTTTCAATATTATCTATTTTAATTGTGGATGTGCCATCTTTTACGGTTTTAGTTATAGTAAGAGAAGACATGAGTCCTATGAAGCATTTGTAATTGCTACAGGAATCACTTGTTTGGGCGGAGATGAAATTTCCTAATGAATAGAAGACTAAGGTGTTTCCGACATACTCTACGGGTTCTATGACATGAGGATGAGTACCAATGATGATATCTACTCCTAAGGAGGAAAGATACTCGGCTGTTTTCTTTTGTATTGGTAAGGCTTCATGGGTATATTCACGTCCCCAGTGCATGGCAACAATAAGGACATCTACTTTATCACGAAGACGATTTATATCTTTTTCGACTTCTTTTTTGTAGTTTTCATAGTTGGTTGTGTCATCCCAAAGATTTACTAAATAATTTTCACCATTTGGTATAGGGATACCGTTTGTGCCATAGGTATAGTTAAGCATGGCATAAGTAATGTTATTTACGGTTAGAATTTTTGACTCTATTGCATCTTTTTCTTCATATGATGAATAGCTTCCAACGGCTTGTACACTAGACTGTTTATTCCAATATTCACGGGATGAGAGTACGGCTTTTTTACCCCTATCTAGTGTGTGGTTAGTGGCAAGAGAGACAAGATTAAAGCCAGCATCTATCATAGCATCTCCTAATTCTTGTGGGGAATTGAAACTAGGATAACTAGATAATCCAATTTCAGTTCCTCCGAGAATTGTTTCTTGATTATAATACGCTATATCATAGGTTGATACTTTTTCTTTAATATATTTTAGATATGGTTTAAAATCATAAGTAGTACCATTATAGGCATCATTATATAATCTATCATGTGCTAGAGCGTCTCCGACCATGATCATGTTAGCAGTATATACTGTTTCTTTGTTTTCAGGGGGATTAGTACTAGGAATATTTACGGTATTATCTTTTAAATTATTATTATCTTTAGTTAGAAAATAGATTGGTATAAGGGTAATAATTAAAAGTACAAGGATACCTACTGATAGTTTATATTTATTTATTTTTCTTTTTGCCATGTTTATTTTTTCCTTGATTAGTGTGTTTATTTTTTTCTTTTTTATTTGAATTCTTTTTATTTAATGATTCAGCAGCTTTTTTAGCAAAGTATTTGTTCATTTTAGGAGCAGTATCTCTTACGGTATTGTTTTTGATAAGGGCAAAGTCTATTTGAGAGGTTTCATGAGATGCTTTAATGACTTCGACAGTTACGGAGTCGCCATACATGTAACGGGCTTTGCTATTTTTACCAAGGATAGCATTTAGTTCTTTGTTATAGATAAAGTAATCTCCGGCAAGGCTATCTAGACGTACTAGGCCTTCAACGGTATTAGCTAATTCTACGAAGAAACCAAATTCACATACACCACTGATAACGCCATCGTATTTTTCTCCGATATGATTTTCCATATACTCAGCTTTTTTCATTTTATCAACGTCACGTTCACAATCGATAGCATCTTGTTCTTTCTTAGATGAATGAAAAGCAATATCAAAAAGATGATTAGACCAATATGAAACGTTCTTTGGTGAATCGCCAGAATAATCTTTGACTAGGCGGTGTAAAGTTAGGTCAGGATAACGACGGATAGGACTTGTAAAGTGTGAGTATCTTTTTGAAGCAATACCGAAGTGGCCAATATTTATATCGGAATATTTAGCTTTTGCCATTGTTTGGATAGCTAGAGTATTAAGAATTACTTCTTCAGGACTACCTTTTAGCATTTTTAGAAGGCGCTGGTAATCAGTTGCTTTAAATTTATTGATATCAGCTTTTAGATTATAGCCTTTTAGGTTTAAGAATTTCAAGAATACTTGTAGTTTATCTTTGTTAGGTTTATCGTGAACACGATAAATACCTGGTAATTTTTTATCTTCAACAAATCCTGCGACGGTTTCATTAGCTGCTATCATGAAGTTTTCAATTAATTTTTCACCGGTTCCTTGATAACGCAAGTCTATTTTATATGGATGACATTCTTCATCTACGAGTATTTTAGCTTCTGGGCGATTAAATTCTAGATAACCATGGTTAACCATCTTTTTTCTTAGGATATTAGATAATTCATTCATTAGTTTTAAGTCATTAACGAATGGTTCATATCCTTCAGGAGTAGTATTTTTTTCTAGAATTTGATTGACACAGTTATAGGTCATTTGTTTTCTACTACGAATAACGGATGGGAATATTTTATATTTTATGACATAGCCTTTGCTATTAATATTCATAACACATGATAAGGCTAATCTATCAACATTAGGATTTAGAGAACAAATGCCATTTGATAGTTTGTGAGGGATCATTGGGATAACTCTATCTACGAGATAAACACTGGTACCTCTTTCATAAGCTTCTTTATCAAGGATACTATCTTTTTTTACATAGTGGGAAACGTCAGCAATATGGACTCCTAGTTCGTATACGTCAGGAGATATTTTTTGAATACTGATGGCATCATCGATATCTTTGGTATCGTCTCCATCAATTGTGAAGATAGTTTTATCACGAAGGTCTACTCTACCCTCTATATCCGTAGGGTTAACTTCAGTAGGTATTTCATCAGTAGCGGCAATTACTTCATCTGGGAATGTTGGATTAAATTCATATTGGTATACGAATGAGAGAATATCTACTCCAACGTCATTTTTGTGACCAATTATTTTTATTACTTCGCCAGTATATTCATGGTCATCATTTCTTTGGCTTACTAAAACTTTATGTCCTGGTACGGCTCCTTTGGTTAAGCCTTCAGGAATATAGATATCTTGATATTCTCTTTTATCTGGTTTGACATAAGACATGCCATCTTTTTCATAGAACTCTCCTACTAGGATACTATCATCTCTTTTTAGGATACGAACTACTTTTCCTTCACGAGTAGATTTATCTATTATTTCTATGACGACGATATCATTATTACGGCCATCTAGAAGGTTAACTCCTTTGATATAGACATCTTCTTCATTGAAACTTGGATCTAGTACAACAAAGCCATATCCTTTAGGGTTTACTAGTAAGCGGCCTGTTTTGAAGCTAGTGTTTTCAATGGGAGTATAGCGCTTTTTCTTTTCACTATAGTAAATTTTTCCTTCTTGGCATAGTTTATCTAAGACTTTTTCTAGTTCAGCATAATCAGTGACACTATTAAGTCCTAGGTAATCATTTATTTCAATACTAGTGAGACTGGTATTTTTCTTTTCTTTTAATATTTTTAATATTTCTTGTTCCATCCTTTTTTATCCTTTCATATATCATTTATACATATAATAATTATAGCATAATGGGAAGAGATATGTAAAGAAATTTATGTATATTTGACGGTGATGAGGGGAAATTTGGGTATTAAAAAACTCTCTTTTCATGGAGAGGTTAATCGACATAAAAATGGTACCAGCCAAGGGACTTGAACCCTCACACCATCACTGATAATAGATTTTGAGTCTATCGCGTCTACCATTCCGCCAGGCTGGCATTATTAGCACCAAAATAATTATACTATAAATGGGGAGAAAAAGTAAAGGAAAAGAGATAATTTTAAAGAAAAAACTGTTATCACGAGGATAACAGATAGATTTTATCTTACTTCAGACTCTTTAGGCATGCATAATGCACAAATTAGATATGCAAGGATGCCACAGCCATATACTAAAGAGAAGATAACCCAAATAACTCTTACTAATGTAGGGTCTACATCGAAGTATTCAGCAATGCCGCCACATACTCCGAAGATTTTTGAACCATCTTCGATACGATATAATCTTTTTTTCTTTTTATTATTAGCCATAATTATCACCGATATAAGTATAGCATGATTTTTAATTATTATCAATATAATTACTTACTAATTTAATCATATTAGGAGTATTACTTTTATATGTTTTAGGGTTAAATTTTTTTGATGCTGAGAGTACTTTATCTAATTCATCAAAGTTATCTAGTGATAAAATGTAGCCACTATTAGACAAATTTTTTATAATTTGAAGTTGATGATCGTTTGTGTGTTCTTTATATTTAGCTAGACGAGCAGCTGCGATTACTTTCTTTTTATTTTTTAATCCAGTGATTATAGATCCTACTCCACCATGGGTAATTAGTAGGTCACATTCTTTAATATATTTTTCAAATTCATCGTAAGGAATTAAATCAAGAATTTCCATATCTTTACTGGAATATTTGGTACAGCCGGCTTGGACAATTACTTTATCTTTAATATTTCCTAAATCTATTTGTTTTTGAATAGCTTCAAGAAGCCTTACAAAGCTTTTATCTTGAGTACCTAGAGTTACTAGAATCATTAATAAATCCACCCCCCATAAACAGCTTTGGGATAAAGTTTTAACATGCTTTCCCACTGTACAATAAATAAGTTAGCTATTGGATAAATCATTCTTCCTGCTAATGTTTTGGTAGTGCTATTAGCAAATGTTTCAATATAAATTATTTTAGTACCAAATAATTTACCAATGTAACAAATTGGCACTGCAGTATGGGTACCGGTAGTTACTATATATTTTGGTCTTATTTTTATGTAGAAAACTAATGATTTGAAACAATTATATATGAATTTAAATGGATAAACTAATTTTTTATCTTTGGTTCCATATACTAAGAAGTTTATTTTACCGGGATATTTATTTTTGAGGGAAATGTTTGATTTAGTTTTTTCAGTAATGATATGGTAGTTATATTTTTCAAACATAGGACTTAATTGCATAAGTTCATTTAAATGGCCTCCAGTTGAGGCAATAAATAATACTCTTTTCATATTTACTCCTTAATTCTTTATTTCATTAAAGTAATTATCTAGATCTTTAATAGTAGTATGTGTCATAATTACAAAACGAGGAATTTTATATTTGTCGCCTTTAACAGTGGCTAATTGATAACCATAAGAAGTAGGAATCTCGCCAATGAAGGCCATGGTAAACCCGGCTTCTTTTAGCAAATTAGTAGAATATGTATTATATTCATAAAATGGATAACAGAAAGCGGTAGTACCATTTAAGGCTTCTCTACTAGCAGCTAGATCTTTTAGAATTTCATCTTTTGGCAGGCACTTAATTTCAGCACCTTGTCCCCCACTACATTTACCACCATTATGAAGATTATGACTATGTGAATGTAGTTCAATGTAATCTGTTTTATAGTATGTTTTGGGATCAAACCATGATGTTATTAGGAAGATAGTAGCATTCATCTTGTATTCAGTAAGTAAATCAATACCATCTTTAGTTCTAGCACCATCATCAATAGTAATTAGAACACTTTTAGGCAGCTGAAGTTTACCATCCATATACATTTCTAACTCATTCATAGTAACAGTAAAGATATTTTTTTCTTTGAGATAATCTAGATGAGTTTTAAATTGTTTCTTAGAATGGCAGATACCTTCACGGCATCCTGCAGCATCTTCAGCATTATTTTCGTCATAGAAAAAATGATAATTTAAAACTGCAACACCATTTGAATTAGATTTATCAGTATTATGATGGTTTTCTACTTTTGATACATCATCTTTTTTAATATATAAAAGATTGCTATTATAAATTATACCATAACGATCAGTATCTTTAATAATGATAGGAAATTCATATGATTTAGATATTTCATAAAGATAATTGTTATCATTATCATAAAAAGTAGTTGTTTCTTTAGTAGTAATATTTTGATTATAAGGAATATAATTTTTATAGTGATCACTTATAATGAATTCTTCAGTTGGGGCAACATCTTCATAAGAAACATAATAAGTGTCTCCTTCAAAAGATAATTCAAAGTATTTAGTTTTTTTAGTTATAGAAACTTCTTCTAATAATAGTTTAACATTATTATTAATTTTTCCGACAACTTCTTCATTTTTATTTAATAAGTTAGTTTCTTTAGTAGTAATAACGTAATGTGAATAATGTTTCTTAATATTATTTAAGACTGTTTCTTCTTGGAATTTTTCTTTTTCTTTTTGATTGTTTATTATTTTGTTATATGAAATGTAGGCTATAATTGCAATAAGAATAACTATTAAAATGATAGAAAATGATTTTTTGAAATGACTAGTTTTTCTTTTTGTTTTTCTTCTCATAATAATCTCCTTTACTTTAGAATATTATACCACTTTTTTACGATATTTTCTTTAGAGAAACATTTTGCTTTTTCTAAGGCCTTTTTACTCATTTTTTTACGTAAGGTGAAATCATCCATAAGTGATTGTAATCTTTTTACATATAATTCTTCATTTCTTTCTTTTATAACATAACCGTTTTGGTCATTGTCAATAATATCATTTACACCACTAGTGGTTTCATAAGCGATACATGGTAAACCATAACTCATAGCTTCAAGTAAGACCATAGGTAATCCTTCAGTTAATGAAGCCATTAAGAAGATGCTTGAATTTAATAAGTACTTTTCTAATTTTTCTTTAGGGATATAGCCCTCTAAAGATACATTGTTTTCTAGATGTAATTCTTTTATTAAAGAAGATAAATTTTTATATTCAGAACCATCTCCTAGAATAGATAGATGCCAATTATGATAGTTAGTTTTAGCAAAGGCTTTGATAATATCATCATTTTTCTTACCATAATCAAGACGACTCATAGTAATTATTTCTTTTTTTTCTAGGGTACTTTTTTTAGTAGGAATATGTTCTAACATGTTAGGCATAAGCACTATTTTAGTATGATGATTATGTTTTAAAAAGCGATGATAATCTTCTTCTAGGGTTTTAGTTAGAGCAAGTAGATAATCAATATTATTATATTTATATTTTAGAATGTTAATATATTTTTTGGAATTGTTATGGTAATGATGCTCAGCAGCAATTTTGGTAGTTTCTTTAAAGCCATATCTACTTAATAACGTACTGAATTCATAGCGAGTAGATACTAAAAACTTAGAGTTATTATTAATTATCTCATGAATAACTAGAACTTTCTTCTTAATTAAAATATTAATGGACTTTAAACCTTCTTTTAGCACTTTAAATAATCTATGGTTCTTAAGGTTTTCAAAAAAGGCTTCTTTATTAGGTTCTCCTTGATATAGATACTTGACTTTAATGTTATTATTTAGGCGATTTACTTGATTTTTAGTAAGATTATAGAAAGATACTAATTCTACTTCATACTTATCGGATAAAGCATTAGCGGTATTAATCGTGGCTGTCTCTATTCCACCATATCCTAAGTGAAGAAGCAAGAATGATACTTTATTTTCTTTTAATGAGGACTTTTTTAACAAATAACGTTTAATCTTTAACATAGATATTAATATTACTAAGAAGATTGAGAAATTAGTGTAAATATAAGTATAACCTGCATAAATGCTAATGCAGAAAAATACTCCTAAGCCCATATATAACATATATGTTTCAAGATCTATTAACTTAAGATGCTCTAAGATAAAGATGGTTGATTTTATAAATTCTTTTAATGGGATAATTAAGAAGAGAATTAAACCTAAGATACCAAATGAGTAAAGGGCCATAAAGAAATCACTTTCTAAGGCAAGAGATGTATCTTGATTTAGAAAGCCAAGTCCAAATATTTTATATTCAACGCTAGATATTTTGTATTTTTTATTAGCATAATAGATTTGCTTAAAGCGCATATTTGATGGATGAAGTTTATTTTCTTTAAATAATGTTTGTAAATATTCACTAGCTTCTTTATTCCATTTTTGATATTCAATTAATCTATTAATATTTCTATTAGGATACATTTCTTTTAATTCTTCATTAGACAAAATACTATTTGAACCAGATTCGTTATTTAGATTATAATCATCAATACTAGTTTGTGCATTATTTCTATTGATATCTGTATTATATTTTACTGGAGTATACTTATAAGTAGTAAGCATAGCAATAATTATTATAGATATTAGAGCTAAATTAAAGTAATTGGATTTGTGGTCTTTATTGAATATTTTTACAAAGGCAGATACTAATAAATACAATATGCATACTATTAGAAAGATAAAATAAGGAACTTTGGTTCCAATTAAGCTTACTCCTACTATGAAAAGGATCATTATAATAATACGGTAATACCATTTTCTTTTAGGGGATAAAACAATATAGATTAGTGATGGAAAAATGATAGAAAAAGCGTGTCCTAAAATTTGTCCTGAATCGAACCAGCCTTTGTATCCTAATTTATTGGCATCAGCATATTCATATGTTAAGGAAGAGGTTCCTGATAGGATTGATATTAATAATAAGCCAAAATATAGACAGAATGTTGTAAGAACAGTCTTTTTTAATTTACGTAATAATTCTTCTTTATCAGGATAATCTTTAAAGATAGCATCAGTTATTATAAATAAGGCTATCATATAAGCAATATTTATTAAAAATCTTAATTCGTGTAGAATAACACTAGTATCTATTAATAATTTATATAAAAGATAGGAATGCCCAGCAGTTAGGATGGCAAATAAACTAATATAAATTAACCACGATTTTTTATTATTACATTTTGTAAATAAAAGATAAGCTCCGAGAGTAAAAACAAATATCGGTTTTAGATATGTTGAAATACCAAAAGGAATAATATCTCTTATTGATAGATATGATAGTATATCTAAAAATGGTTGAAGAAGAATATATATTAGGAATATTTTTAGTAGTTTATCTTCTTTTTTTTGCATAATAATCACCTTCTATAAGTCTAATAATTTCATAGTTTTTTCTTTTATCAAATCATTATCTCCGTGATATGATTTAATATTTTCTTCTAGATATTTATATTTTTCTTTATTTTTTATGACATCTTCCATGGCATATTTGATAGCTTCATCATTGTTAGGAATAATGAGGCCATATTTACCATCCAAAAGGATTTCTCTTGGGCCTACAACATCAGTAGTAATTACTTTTGTATGTAAGAATAAAGCTTCTTTTATTACAATGCCATATCCTTCCATATAACTCGATAAAACAAAATAATCGGCATTTTTAATATATGGATAAGGATTTTCTTGTAATCCTAAAGTTTTTACAACGTCAGATACTTGTTTTTCTTCAATTAAAGATTTAATTTTATCATAATTTGGACCATCTCCGACTAGTTGAATTTGAAATTTATAACCTTTCTCTTTTAGATATACAGCGGCATTAACTAGACGGTCTTGACGTTTTTGATCACGCATTTTAGCAACGTTTACAAAGGTAAAAACTTTATTTTTTACAGAAAATGCTGTAGATTTTTTTATAATGGTAGCTTCATCGATAAAATTATAGATAACTTCTACTTTATTAGGAGCTATTTGATATTTAGAGATAAATTTTGCTTTGGCTTCATTTGAAACACAGATTACTTTATCTACGTTACTATAGGTATTCTCAGTTTCTTTATCACTAATACCAATATTAAATTTAGTAACATCGTTGTGTATCCAAGCATACTTTTTAATATTTTTTTTGATATCACTTACCCATGTGCCACAGCGGCCTTCCATATATCCAAAGGCATAACCATAGTCTTTTTTATTAGCGATTTTGTTTATTACTATTTTTCTTATGAAAGGAATATATCTAAATAAGACATAAGTAAAGAGATTCTTTTTTATTTGATAAATATTTACATTATCAGGAATGCTATTTAATAAGATGCCTTTTTTCTCTAAAAGATATAAATCTATTTCACACTTATCGTGTAAGTAATTCAAGGTATCGGATAGGGCTTTTTCAGCACCACCCATTTCCATAGTATAACCAAATATGAGTAATTTTTTCATGGGTTACCTACTTTCTTCTGATGCTACTAAGTCAAGAGCTGAAGCAATTACTTTATCCATATCATAATATTTATATTGTCCTAGACGTCCTCCAAATACGACGTTTTCTTCCTTTTTAGCTAACTCTTGATACTTTTCATATAAAGAATTATTCTTATCATCATTTACTGGATAGTAAGCTTCATCATTAGGGGTCCATGTACTAGGATATTCTTTAGTAATAATAGTACCTTTACAATCATTAAATTCAAAATGTTTATGTTCAATAATTCTTGTATATGGAACTTCTTTACCAGTATAATTAATAACAGCATTTCCTTGATAATTATCGATATCTTCATAAATTTCATTTTCAAACTTTAAGGTGCGATATTCAAGATGGCCAAGTGAATAACTAAAGTATTTATCAATCATACCAGTATAAATAATACGATTAGCCATATTTTTATATTTATCTTTTTCTTTTAAGAAATCTGTATTTAGAATTATATCTGAACCTTCTAACATTTTATCGATTATTTGATTATAACCATTTACAGGTATTCCTTGATAAGGATCGTTAAAATAGTTATTATTGAATGTATATCTTACAGGTAATCTTTTGATAATGAAGGAAGGTAATTGTTTGCAATCTTTTCCCCATTGTTTTTCAGTATATTCTTTTACTAGTTTTTCATAGATAGTTCTTCCTACTAATGAGATAGCTTGTTCTTCTAGATTACTTGGAGTTTTACCATTTAATTCATTAACTTCTTCCATAATCTTTTTCTTAGCATCTTCTGGAGTTATTACATCAGGCCATATTTTAGTGAAGGTATTCATGTTAAATGGTAAATTATATAATTCGTTACGATAGTTAGCTATTGGTGAATTTACGTAATTATTAAATTCTGTAAAATTATTTAGATACTCCCAGATAGCTTTATTACTTGTATGGAATATATGAGCACCATATTTGTGAACGTTAATATTATTTATTTTTTCACAATAGATATTTCCACCAGTATGAGGTCTTTTTTCTATTACAAGGCATTTCTTACCTCTTTTAGTCATTTCATAAGCAAATGTCCCCCCAAATAAGCCAGCTCCAACGATTAAATAATCATATTTCATTATATTTCACCCATATCCTTTAAAACTTTATTAAATACTTTTTTAGTATATTCACCTGCTACTACTCTACTTTGAATTTTTTTAACATTTTTCTTTAATTCTTCTAAATTAGAGAAGTCTAGATTGTTAATATCTTCAAGGACTTTTATAGTATATCCTAAATTATTCTTTTTAACAAATTCACTAATAGCAGATTTTTCCCAAACGATAACTGGAAGTCCTGAAGCCATGTAGCAAGATAGTTTGTGAGGGTTATTATATTTAGTATAGTTTTTCATTTGATAGTTCTCATCACTAGTATCTTTTGCACCGTCCCAAATTAAACCAACGTCACCTTCTAATTTAGCAGGTAATACTGCAGCAGGATATTTGCCATGATAAGTTATTTTAGGAGATAAATTCTTATCTATACCTACTCCATATAAAGATAAGTGCCATTTCATTTTATTATCTTGTAACTGATGAATGAAGGGGCTTTTTTCTTTAGCTAGATTTCCAGCATATACTACTTTAATAGATTTATCATGCTTCTTAGATGTTTTGTCTTCTTTTAACTCATCACATAGATAATCAAATAATTCTAAGGTATAAGTTTTTGATTTTAGGCCATCTGATACTAGTTTTTCTTGCATTTTCTTATTATGTACAATTACGTATTTTACTTTATTTAATCTTGATAATTCTATATCATATAATTCTTTATCTTGAAAACGTAGACCATTTACATCATGAATTAAAATAACTGTTTTTGATTTGTCTAAGAAATTCATATTGAATAAAAAGATAGAATTTAAAATTTTAGATATTTCTGGTAAGGGAAATTGTAAGATGACAACTTCTTTTCTTAAACGAGATTTTAAGAATTGATAACCATAATTTAATCTTTTAGTTACTTTTAATATTGGATTTTTAGTAGGAACTTCATCAAAAAATGTTGTTCTTACAGGATACTCTTTTTTAAGTATTTCTATTATGTCGCTTGGGGCTTTTTGACCAGCATGGAAGTTAGGAGTTGTTTTAGTTGTTATTATATTTATTTTCATATTTACCTACTTTCTTATAATACTTACTAATAGTGTTGGAAGATACATTAAAATGATTAATACTTTAGCGGGATGTTCTTTTAGAATGTTTTTAAAAGACACTTTACCATAGATACTATAAAGTAAATAACCATAAATATTATAGATGCTCTTTTCTTTAGAATATAACTCTTTATAATATAGACGATTTCCTAAAGGATTTCTTTTTACAAGAGAAAAATAATTATTTGAGTATCCTTCAGTTAAATATTCTTTATGAGCAGCAATAATATTTCTACATAAAAACTTATATTTATTGGAAATGCGATTAAAGATTAGAGCTTCAGGAATAAACTTTTCTCCAGGTATTAATGGGAAATAGTATTCTTTAGCTACTTCTGTTTTTAAAATGATTAGTTTATCGCCAGTAATTTTATGGCGATGATAGAGATTAAAATAATTTTCATACATTTTATCTTGAGGAAACTCAGTACCAATTATTTTATCTTTATTAGTGATATAACTTTGAAGATAGATAACTCCTCCGATATCCTTTTTAGAAGATATTTTCTTAAAGTCATCAGCAATCGTTTTTAAAATATTTTCTTTTAGGCAATCATCGGAGTCAATACAAAGAAAGATATCTCCTTTAGTTTCTTCTAATCCCTTATTATATGCTGATTGTTTACCACCATTTTCTTTATATACATAATTAATCTTAATTTTATTTTCTTTTTTTAAGCTAGCGATATATTTTTTGGTATTATCAGAACTTCCGTCATCGACGATTAGCCATTCAAAGTCATTATAATTTTGTTTTAATAAAGAATTATATAATATTTTTAATTCTTTTTCCCTATTATATGAAGGGGTAAAAATAGTTATCATTTTATCACTTACTCCTTAATGATATAATATATTTTTTTAGATTAAATTTTAAGTAGAGTTTTTTAATTATTCTTTTTATATTGTTACTATAGATGTCTTTTACGACATGATATTTTTTTAGAGCTTCAATGTATTTATCTAAGTCTTCATCATTTAATTCACGACCTTTAGTAATAGTACATGAGGCAGAAAAACTTAGAAGTAATTTACCGCAGTAATCAGTTGGTAAGTATTTTTTATTATTTAGATGGAAATAGAAGAAGTCGGCTACTCTTTTCCTTATTTTAGAATATTCTTTTACATTCATGATACTAGTGGATCTTTGTACGTAATAGTATCCTTTAAAATCAAGTATTTTTATAGTGCTAGATGCAGCAAGAATTAGAAGAATTATGCCAAAATCTTCGTGGGTTTTTCCTTCAGTAAAAGTAAATTTATTTTTCTTAAAGAAGGTAGTATTATAGGCATATGCCCAAACAACATCGACAAATTCATTTTTAACAATTTCATCAACAGCTTCTTCTTTAGTATTATCAGTCTCTTTAATAGGTATTTCTTTAATAAGTTCATTTTTCTCAGTTACTGTAGATAGTGAAAAACGAACGATATCAGGATATTGATTAGCTATTTTTTTAGAGAGTTCTTCTAAGAGAGAGATGTCAATATAATCATCACCATCTAAGAATAAAATATAATCACCAGATACTTTTTGTAAGCCATAGTTTCTAACAGAGCTTACACCGCCATTTTCTTTTATATATCCTTTAAAGCGTTTATCTTTTTTTACATATTTATCAATTATTTTTTGACTGTTATCTGGAGATGAGTCATTAACAATAATTACTTCAAAATTTTTATATGTTTGATTTATTACACTATCAAGACATTTTTCTAAGTATGGTTCAACATTATATACAGGAATAATTATACTAAATTTCATTTTTATCTCCTTTATCTTCTTGATAGAATTTTAATAGATAGTTAACTAATCCTAAATACATCTCATGAGAATTAAACCTTTTAGCATGATTACAAGCAATTTTACCCATTTCCGGTAGTTTTTCTCTTTCATTATATAAACTCATTATACCTGTTTTTAGATTTTTGACGGCTTTTGGGCCTTTTTCTACGACTAATGAGGCATTTTTTGGTAAGTGTTCTGGAATACCTCCACTATTAGTAGCTAGTACTACTTTTTTGCATAACATGGCTTCGACACATACTAAAGTAGCGGCATCTTCCCACATAGAAGGAATACATACAATATCAGAAAGATTATAATAAATATAGACTTCCCAGTTATTTATATATCCAGTAAAGATAATTCTTTCTTCATAGCCTTTAATAGCTAATTCTAACTCTTTAATATATTCATCTTTTTGATTATTAGCAAAAGGGTTATTACCTAGTATTAAGAGTTTTATATCTTTATTAGGAATAGATTTAATAGCTTTAATTAGCTCTAGAACACCCTTCTCTTTGATAAGTCTTCCACAAAATAATACTACAAAGTCTTTGGAAGATAAGTTATATTTAGCTCTTAGGGCATCAAGTTCTTTAGTACTTACTTTCTTAGTAAACTTATCAGTTTTTATACCATTATATAATGTATAGGTAGCTATTTTATCAGTAGTAGTAGCAAAATCATTAGCAATAAAATTAGAAACTCCTAATACTCTTGAGAAAGTTTTATCAATAATAGGTTTAGATGTTTCTTGATGATGAAGATGAAGTATCAACTTATTTCTTTTATAATATTTTAAGAACTTATTATAACTTTCATAATGGCCACCTTCTGCTACTACATAATCAAAATTCATATTCTTAATCTTTTTTAAGACCATATGATTATAAGTATTTAGATTTGTTTTAAATAATTTATTTATAGTTTTATATATAATACTAGTAAGCATATATGATAGATTTTTCTTAATATAGATAAATTTTGTATGATGATAGTTCTTACTAGATGCGAATGCTTCTTGATTATAGATTGACACTACGGTTAAATCTAATTTATTTTCTATTTCTTGTTCATCAATGATATTTGTTACTAAACCTTCGATAGCTCCTCCTAAAACACAAGGAACTGGTAATAAATTGGTAGTTATTAAACATACTTTTAACATGCTTTTTTCTCCTTTTTAAATTTATTAATTATTTTAGAAAGTAAATTACGTATTAAGTCTTTTATTTCTTTATATTCTTGCATTCTTCTTGTAAACATCCAAATAAGTAATAGAGTGATTATTCCTAGAAGACAAGACTTTATAAACCATGTTAGATAGTTAGATACTGGTACTAAAGATGATAAGTAGAATATAAAAGCTCCTACTGATAAAGTGATAAAGAGATAATAAAAGTATTTTTTAAAGTATTTTTTTAAATTGTTATTCTTAAATAAATATTTATAAATGATAACGGGGTCTGTCCAAGAGAATGTTAAGAATTTAGAGATAGATGTTCCTAAGAAGACACCAGCTACACCAAGATACTTAGCTAAGATAATAGATATTCCAATATTTAATATAGCTTCATATACAGGAACATATTTAGATTTATCAAATAAAGCAGCCGTAGTTCGATATGAGCAACATGGAAAATGCATACCGTTAGCATAATTATATAATACTATAGTGAATACTATTAGTGATGAGAATAAGTATTTATCTCCTAACCAAATACAGATAAAATCATTAATTGAAGCCATTAATAATATAGAAACAGTTCCATATATTAAGAAGCAAACATATAGTATTTTATAGAATACCCACTCTTTTTGTGCTGCATTATCATTAGCATTTAAATTACCAATACTCGTTTCTAGTGAAGATGTTATCTGATTTAAAAATAGATTTAAGTAATTAGTTATTAGATAGTAGTTTGAATATATTCCTACCGCTGATAAGCTAACACATGCTGATAAGATTAAGTTATCAGAGCCATTTAAGATTGATGGACCAAGACGATATAAGATTAATGATTTTACTTTAGATGTTATTGTTTCTTTATCTTCTTTAGAGATATCTTTAACTTTCTTTTCTTTTAGATATGGATATAATTTGTCAGCTTTAAGTGATATTAAGATATTGCTAACCAAAGTCATAACTACTTGTATAATTAGATAAGTGATATATTTTTTAGTAATTAATAAGAACACTATTTGAATGATAGTTTGAACTAGTTTACCTAGCTGATTGTAAATACTTACAATATAGTTTTTTTGATTTGCATTAATAATGGCTGATTTATGTGCAAAAAAGTAGCCAATGCAAGTGCTTGCTAAGAATAATAAATATATTATAGTTAAGTTTTCAGGAATATCCGGAGCATCTTTAATGATAAACTTCATAAAAGGAATTACTAATATACCTAATATAAACATTATACTGCCAATAATGGTATATACTTTTTTATAATATTTTATTATACTTTTGGTCTTTTCAATATTATCATTAGCTACAGGTTTATATAACATATATATAAGAGCGGTGCCAAAGCCTAGTTCTACAAACGATAACATATTTAAGATATTAGAAAACAAACCATTAATACTTAAATAATCATTACCTAGAGCCTTTATAAAAATTGTTCTATTAGCAAAACTGGCAAAAAGTACTAATACTTGGCATAATAAGCCTACCCAGACATTTCTTACAACGTTAGCAGTTCTAGTATCGTTAGATGATGTTTTTTTATTCATATATACTACTCTCTTTCATTTTCGTTTACATTTATATATTAAGTATAACAAAAAATAATGGTTTAATCAACCATAGTACACAATTATTTTTTGCTAGAATGTTATATCAAACTTGTACCAGTCATTTCTTTAGGAATTTCTATATCCATTATTTTTAAGATTGTAGGAGCTATATTAGCAAGTGAACTATTTGGTAATGTTTTTAGTTTAATATTTTTATCTAGTACGATAAATGGTACTAAGTTAGTAGTATGAGCAGTATTAATAGTTCCATCATCATTAATCATTTGTTCACAATTGCCATGATCAGCAGTAATAATTACAGTATATTCATTAAGATCAATGTGATCAAGAATTTTTTTAATACAAGTATCAACTGTGTCTACGGCGATAATACCTTTTGGATACACTCCAGTATGTCCTACCATATCACCATTAGCAAAGTTTAATACAATTAAATCAGGATGATTAGCTAATTCTTTGATAAGAGCATTAGTTATTTCAGGGGCAGACATTTCAGGTTGCATATCGTATGTTGCTACTTTTGGGCTAGGTATTAAAATTCGTTTACATTTAGCTAAATCTAGTTCTTTACCGCCATCAAAGAAATAAGTAACATGAGCATATTTTTCAGTTTCTGCTATTCTTAATTGAGATAAATTGTGGTTGGCTATGACTGTTCCTAGAACATTATCTAGATTTTCATATCCAAAGGCATTAGTACAAATAACTGTGTCTGCTACAGGCATCATGGTTACTAATTTGATATTTTTAAGAATTGTTCTTTCAAAGGATGGAAATGATTCATTAGTTAGGCATGAATATAACTCTCTTAATCTATCTGGTCTAAAATTGAATGTTATAATGGCATCATTATCTTTGATGAGGCCTTTTTCTTCAATTAGTGATGGCATGATAAATTCATCAGTTATATTTTTATCTTGATTAGCTTGCCATGCTAGTGCTGCAGTTTCATATTTTGGAGCAGTGCCTTCTACTAGCATGTTATAGGCTAATTTTACACGATCATAATTATTATCGCGATCCATCATGTAATAACGACCACAAAGAGTGGCTATTTTACCAAAGCCCAATTCTTTTAATTTTTCTTCTAGAGACTCTATATATTTAAGACCTGAATCTGGAGCGGTATCACGTCCATCAGTAATGGCATGAATATAAATATTGGTAAAATTTTGTTCTTTGCAAATATCTAATAAGGCAAAAAGATGGTTAATATGTGAATGAATTCCACCATCACTTAGTAAGCCAATTAGATGAAGGTGTGAGTTATTTTCTTTGGCATGACTGATAGCAGATAATATTTCTTTGTTACTAAAGAATGTATGATCCTCAATACTTTTATTAATTTTTTCTAATGATTGATAGATAACTCTTCCTGATCCAATAGTGGAATGCCCTACTTCAGAGTTACCCATTTGGCCTTTCGGAAGACCAACATGTTCTCCGGATGCTTCTAGACTTATATGGGGGTACTCCTTCATGAGACTATCTAATGTTGGAGTATTAGCATTAAGATAAGCATTTCCTAAAGAATTTTTACGGAGTCCTACTCCATCCATAATACATAACAATACTTTTTTCATTTTATTTATCACCTAAGATAATTATACAGCATTAATGATTATTTTTAAAGATAAAATATACTTTAATGTAAACTAAAATAACAGTGTTATTTGTTTAACTCTGTTATTTCTTCTTTGGTTAGGCCAGATACTTTGGTAATTATATCAATGTCGACATTTTCTTTTAGCATTTTTTTGACCATGTCAATTTTGGCTTGCTCGTTGCCTTTTTTGATTCCTTCCTTGATGCCTTCTTTGATACCTTCTTTGATACCTTGCTCAATACCTTGCTCAATACCTTGCTCAATGCCTTGTTTCATACCATCTTCCATGCCTTGCTTCATGCCTTTTTCATGGCCTTCATTATATCCTTTTTCATGACCATTGTTAAATCCTTCTTCGGTGGCTTCAGCAATGTAAGTGTTATACTCCATTTCACGACGACTTAGTTTTGTATAT
>CAJJKI010000013.1 GCA_905188025.1 uncultured Eubacteriales bacterium
CTGGACCTACCGGAGCTACCGGTGAAACTGGAGCGACTGGTCCTACTGGACCTACTGGAGCTACCGGTGAAACTGGAGCGACTGGTCCTACTGGACCTACCGGAGTTACCGGTGAAACTGGAGCGACTGGTCCTACTGGACCTACGGGAGTTACCGGTGAAACTGGAGCGACTGGTCCTACTGGACCTACTGGACCTACCGGTGAAACTGGAGCGACTGGTCCTACTGGACCTACTGGAGCTACCGGTGAAACTGGAGCGACTGGTCCTACTGGACCTACCGGAGCTACCGGTGAAACTGGAGCGACTGGTCCTACTGGACCTACGGGACCTAGTGGTGAAACTGGAGCGACTGGTCCTACTGGACCTACGGGACCTAGTGGTGATACTCCAACGTTGACAATAGGAACAATAACTACTGGTGAACCAGGTACTCAAGCTGATGCTTCTATTACTGGTACTAGTCCAAACTTTATTTTAAATTTAACTATTCCAGCTGGTCCTACTGGACCTACTGGTGCAAGTGCTTAGTATTAGCTAAATTTATTTTAAGGAATTATGTTTTAAACATAATTCTTTTTTTGTGTGATAACAATACAGTTGTTGTTTATTGTTGATTGCCATTAATGGTATTATTTGTTATAATTAGGGTATGATAAATGTAAGGAGGTGAAGAAATGTTAAAGAAACTAAATAATTTCATAGTTTCTTCAATAGTAGTATCTATTTTATTTATATTGATTGGATTAGGAATGATTGTATTTCCTGAAATTTCTTTAGACGTAATAGCTTATACATTAGCTACTATATTTGTAGTATTAGGTATTTATTTGTTTATTCTTGATAATAAAGCAGCTTATTTACTAGATACTATGTTCATTGGAGTACTTATGATTATTATGGGAATTCTATTATTTATATATCCTAAATCATTTAGTTTACTTATCCCTATTGTACTAGGAATTTGGATTATTACTGATAGTTTATTTAAAATTAGAATTTCTATTTCTCTTAGAGAATATGATGATGTTCCTTGGGTATTATCACTAATACTAGCAATTATATCTTTAGTTTGTGGTATAATGTTTATAGTACACCCACTTGCTTCATCTTCAGTTATTACAGCAGTATTTGGATCATTAATTATTATTTATGCAATATCAGATATTGTTGATATGATTATGTTTAAGAGATATATTAATAAGATTGTTAAGATATTTAAGGATCATACTAAGGTTATTGAATTTTAAGTATTTTAAAAGCATCTATTCAGATGCTTTTTTTGTATCTATTACTTTAGTGTTACATATAAGATCATGGGGGCCACGATGATCTTCTCTTACAATTACGAGATAGATTATGGTTGCTTCGATAAGACTTATTAGTAGGCTAATGATATTATCACATTTTAAGAATGTTTCTTTGCTAGTGAATCCTAGGAAGATTAGATTAATACCATTTAATAGAACATTGTTGACGATAAGGCTTCTTAGGAGATAGTTAAATACTGTTAACTTTTTATCATTTGCTGATACTATTTGAATATTTAGAAGTTTTTTACCTAGAGTTTGGCCTTTGAAGAGATAAGCTATTATGCCGAAATAAACAAGAGTTGTTGATAAGGTTACTATAGAATTATAGATGCCTAGTTTTTGAAGTTCATAGTTATAATCTTGGGCTGTTTCAGTATACTCTTTATCTATATCTGATGAGATAGAATCGTATTCATCAACAGTTATTTTTTCATCTTCATAATATTTAGTAATTATTTCTTGATAAGAATTATCTTTGATTAGTTTTTCATATTCTTCTTTAGTTATTTTTGAGTCATCATATGATTCTTTTAGAAGGTTTTTAGTATTGGTATATTCAGTATATAATTTTTGATATTCTTGGTATTTATCTTGATATTTTTGATATTTAGTATTAATTATAGGGATATTTGTGATAAGAGTAGCTACCATTACTGTTACAATGATATCTATCATGTATGCTCCTATTCTTTTTAATACTGGTTTTAGATCTAATTTATTCATTTTATATGGTCCTTTCTTTTTGTTTGGTTGGGATAAAGCCCTCGACAAACTGATATTTTTGGTTGTTTTTGATATGAAGATATGCTATTAGATTGAAGATTATGGCTCCGAGGAAGTTTACCATTAGGTCTTTCATGGTATCATTTAAGCCAATATCTAGATAGCCTCCGATGGTTGTTTCTATTAGATTTCCGGAATCATCTTGTGAGTATATTTTAGTATATTCAATATTTTTTAGAATTACTGACTCATTTTTTCCTTCTTCATTTAGATATACGGATGAGATAGTGGTTATTTGATGATCTTTTTGGGCGTCCGTTAAGAAGACTTTATCCATAGTGTATTCAGCAAATTCCCAAATAACACCAATTGTCATAGAGAAAGTGAATGATACTAGGAGTAAATATGCTGGAGAGAGATTTATGTTTTGAGAGTTTTTGTTTAATAAGTTTACAAGGGAGAAACCGATACCAGCACATATAAAGCCATTTAAGGTATGGAGCATAGTGTCCCAGTGATGAAAGATATTAAAGAAATTGTTTATTTCTCCGAGGATCTCAGCAGCAAAGATGAAGAGAATAATAATTACTTCTAGAGTATCAGGAAGCTCTATTTTGAATGTTTTTTCAACGATGAATGGAAGAGTGATAAGGATTAATGTTAAGAGACATAAGAAGGCATTATTCCATTCATGATGAATTACTTGCATAATTAGACATATGAGAATTAAAAATCTAATGATGATATATACTCTAATAGATTTTTTGTCTGATTTAGCAAGGACTTTTTTTATTTTGCTTTGTTTTTTCATATTTTACCTCACTTGTAATGTATTATAAATAATTATTATTTTTTAGTCAACTTATATTTAATAATATGGGTAAATATGGTATAATTATTTAGAAATATTAAGAGATTACAAGGAGGAAGTATGGATTTATCAGGACTTAATAAAGAACAGTTAATGGCTGTTAAACATATAGATGGACCAATGTTAGTATTAGCAGGGGCTGGATCTGGTAAGACTAGAGTGCTTACTAATAGAATAGCTTATTTGATAGAGAATGGAGTTAGGATTGAGAATATTTTAGCTATTACATTTACAAATAAAGCTGCTAAAGAGATGAAAGATAGAGTAATGAAACTTATTGGAATGGATGCGAAAAGTATACAAATATCAACATTTCACTCTTTAGGACTTAGAATTATTAAAGAAAATTATGCTAGACTGGGATATAAAAGTAATTTTGTTATTTTGGACAGTGATGATACTTTAACAGTAGTTAAAAAAATAATGAAAGATTTAAATCTTAATCCAAAGTTTTATAATGCAAGAGATATTAGAAATAAGATTAGTTCGGCAAAGAATGAGATGATGGGGCCTCAGGAATATGCTAAGGTTGAATTTGATAGAAATATTATAGCAGTATATGAGAGTTATAATAATAAATTACTTATCAACAATTCTGTTGATTTTGATGATTTGTTAATATTACCGATCAAATTATTTAGAATGTATCCAGATGTGCTTAAGTATTATCAAGATAAATATAAATATGTACTTATAGATGAATATCAGGATACTAATGAAGCACAATATATATTTACTAAAATGTTATGTAATAATCATAAAAATATATTTGTAGTAGGAGATAATGATCAGGCTATATATGCTTTTAGAGGAGCTAATTATAAGAATATATTAAATTTTGAGAAGGATTATCCTAATGCTAAAGTAATATTACTAGAAGAAAATTATAGATCTACACAAAATATACTAGATGCTGCTAATAGTGTTATTAAACATAATAAGATGAGAAAAGATAAGAATTTATGGTGTAATAATGATATTGGTAGTAAAGTTAAATATATAAAGACTGATAGTGATAAAGAAGAATGTGAATATGTATCTAATAAAATAAAAGAATTACATGATAGTGGTATAAGTTATGAAGATATGGCTATATTATATAGAACTAATGCACAGTCTAGATTGATAGAAGAAGAAATGCTTAAGAATGGGATTCCTTATAGGATAGTTGGTAGTTTTTACTTCTATAATAGAAAAGAAATTAAAGATTTATTATGCTATTTAAGACTTATTAATAATCATGATGATGACGTTAGTTTACTTAGAGTTATAAATACTCCTAAGAGAGGTATTGGGGATAAGACTATTGAAGCTTTGACTAATAAGGCTAATTTGAATAAAACTTCTTTATTTGAAGCAATTGATGGTGGTAAAGAGCTTGCTTTTAAGAATTTAATTTTAAAGATGGAGCAAGAATGTGAAAACATTACTTTAACTGATATGGTAGAGTTAGTGCTTAAGGAAAGTGGTCTTAGAGAAGAGTTAGTTAATGAAAAGTCTTTAGAAGCAGAGATTAGATTAGAAAACTTAGAGGAATTTAAGTCTATTACTAAGGGATATGAAGAAGAATATGGGGTTATTTCTTTGACTGATTTCTTGAATGAAGTATCTTTAGTTAGTGATATATCAGAGCATCAAGATAGTAATAATAAAGTTAGTTTGATGACTATTCATGCGGTTAAAGGACTAGAATTTGATAATGTATTTATTGTAGGGATGGAGGAAGGAATATTTCCACATTATAACTCAATTAATGAAGGTACTTTGGCTGCTATTGAAGAAGAAAGAAGATTATGTTATGTCGCTATTACTAGGGCTAAGAAGAACTTGTGGATGCTAAATGCTAGAAAGAGAATGTTATTTGGAAATACACAGTTAAATATGCCTAGTAGATTTATGGATGAAATAGATTCTAGATACATAGAATGTGAGAATAATAAGACAAGTATTATTAGTAAAGCTAGTAATTTTGTTAAAGGAAACATGTTTAGAAATGATGATGTATCTTATAGTGTTGGAGATCATGTGCGTCATGATGAATTTGGTGAAGGCGTTGTGGTAGCTGCAGATAAGACACTTGTAACAATAGCTTTTCCTCATCCTTATGGAATAAAGAAAATGATGGCTAAACATAAGAGTATTACAAAGATATAGATATTGGAGTGTTTTTAAAAAAGAACACTTCTTTTCTTTATACATATAATATATTAGGTGAAAAAGATGAATTATCTCGTGATAGTTAACAAAGATAATAAATTAGATAGAACCTATATTCCAGATGACTTAGTAGACACTAATAGTAGGTATAAAGATAATGTATTAGTGAGAAAAGAAGTATTAGATAGTTTTAATAGAATGGCTATGGATGCTAAGATGCAAGGATATGATATTGATATTATGAGTGGATATAGAGATTATTTATATCAAGAGAAAATATATAATAAGTTGGTGCTAGAAAAAGGATTTGCTTATGCTTTTAGAAGAGTGGCTAAGGCAGGATGCTCGGAGCATCAGACAGGGTTAGCTATAGATATATGCGTATATAAAGATAATAAGTGTTATATTGAACAAGAAATTGAAGAGATGGATGAAGGTAAATGGTTAGAGGATAACGCTTATAAATATGGATTTATATTAAGGTATCCTAGGGGGCTTGAGGATATAACAGGATATAATTATGAGCCGTGGCATTACCGTTATATAGGGGATGAAAAAATGGCTTATGAAATATATTTAAAGAAATGTAGTTTAGAGGAATATTTAGAAAATTCTTGTAAATAAGCCATATAAGTGATATGATTATTATGGTGATGTTATGAAACTTAAAAAGAAAGTATTAATTTTATGTAGTATTTGTTTTGTTATCTTGATTGGGGCTATTATAGCTGATAGATATATGACTAACTCTTATTTGAAAGAAATTAGTTATAAAGACACTATTAAAAAGATTGAAGATAAAGAAACTTTTATATTACTAGTTAGTCAAACAACTTGTTCTCATTGTATGGAGTATAAGCCAGTATTTAAGAAAGTACTTAAAGATAATAAAATAACTGCTTATTATATTGAATTTGATTTACTTAGTGCTGATGAGAAAAAAGAGTTTGTTAAATATGTTAATTTTAGTTCTACGCCAACTACAGTATTTTTAAAGAATGGTGAAGAAACTACTGCTGCTACAAGAATAGTTGGTACTAGAGATGAAGAATATATTATTGGTAAATTAAAAAGTAATGGTTATATTGAATAATCATTACTTTTATTTTTATCTACTAATCATATGAATATTATCTAGAAGTACTCCAGTTCCTTCGGCGACACAGGTTAGTGGGCTTTCGGCGGTAAATACGGGTACTTTTAATTCTTGAGCTAATATTTGATTAAAGCCATCTACTAGGGAACCTCCTCCGGTTAAGACAATACCTTTATCGATAATATCGGCTGATAATTCAGGTGGGGTTTCTTCAAGGATTCCTTTAGCAGCATGGATAATTGTATATACGCTTTCTCTTAAGGCTTCTTCTACTTCTTCACTAGTTAGTGTTATAGTGTGAGGTAATCCAGTTACAAGATCTCGGCCACGTACTTCCATTTTTTCATTACGGTTACCTGGAAATACTGTTCCAATAGTTATTTTGATATCTTCAGCAGTACGTTCTCCTACTAGAAGTTTATATTTATCTTTAATATATTTAATGATATCATTATCAAAAGCATTACCTGCTACTCTTATAGAGGCACTTTCAACAATACCTCCTAAGGATAAGATAGCTATATCAGTAGTACCTCCTCCAATATCAATTACCATATTACCTGACGGCTTAGATATATCCATACCAGCTCCAATAGCTGCCACTTTAGGCTCTTCTTCAAGAAATACTTTTTTTGCTCCTGTTCTTTCGGCTGCTTCTTTAATAGCGTTTTTTTCTACTTGAGTTATATTAGATGGACAACAAATGAGAATTCTAGGGCGTTGAAAGAAGCTTTTTCCATTAACTTTTTTGATAAAATAATTAAGCATTACTTCGGTAGTTTCAAAGTCTGCTATTACACCATCTTTCATAGGTTTAATGGCATTGACTTTTCCGGGTGTTCTTCCTAACATTTCTCTAGCTTCTGAGCCTACGGCTAGTGGTCTTTTTGTATCTGAATCTATGGCTACGACACTAGGTTCATTTAAGACGATGCCTTGGCCTTTGATGTATATTAGAACATTAGCTGTTCCTAAATCTATTCCAATGTCTTTATTAAACATATAATCACCCTTTCATGTATATTTTACCATATATTAACAGTTTTTTACAGTGTAATCTGTTTTTTTCTTAAAAATAGTTGTCTAGTTGACTCTCCTCCTAGTAAATGCCTAGTTTCTAAGTGCTCAGCCATTATTTCTTTTACTTGTTTGTATTTATTTGTGTCAATTGACGCTAATCTTTCTTGTATATCTTTGTGTACTGTGCTCTTACTTATGTTAAATATAGTAGCTGTTTTTCTAATGGTATCTTTAGTAGTAATAATGTGATTAGCAACATCGATTACTCTTTTCATTATATCATTACTCATTATGCTTACTCCTTCAATTAATTATATTATTTGAAAAAAAGGCGTATGCCTATAATTCATCAGTTGTTTTATTATAATAATTTTCGGGATTAACATTTTTTCCTTGATGATATATTTCAAAATGAAGATTATAATCAGTATTGTATAGATTAGAGGTACCACTTTTAGCGATAACTTGGCCACGATTAATAGTATCATTTTCTTTTACATTAGTATCTGCAACACTTTGATAGATACTGATAAGGTCGTTTGTATGACGAATTTTAATGGTAGTTCCTAATATTTCATTTTGAGATACTTCAATAACTGTACCATCTAGGATAGAAATAATATCAAATGATTCTTTACTAGTATAATCAATACCAGAATTTTGCATATAAGTATTTTCGTAGTAGATTAAAGATTTTTCTTGACTAGTTGATTCTGATTCGTAATCATAATAGGTATGACTTATCGTTACTTTATCTGAAAGATATGGTTTTAGGATAGTTTTTTCTTGATTAATAACAGGGATATATTCATTATCTGTGACTATTTCAGAATCTACATACTCCATATTTTCATTATTTTCAAATTGTTTATTATTGATAACTTTTTCAAGAAAATACATACTGGTAGTAAAGGCAAAGATAGCTAGGCCATAGATAGTGGGTACTACAAATTTTTTTAACTTTCTTTTATTATTCATTTCACTCACCTACTTCTAATATTTACAAATATATTTTTTATATACTTAATTTTTTAATTTTTTTATAGTGGTATTAGAATAATAGTGTTTAAGTATTTCTTGATAAGTATATCCTTTTTTAGCCATGCCTAGAGCTCCATACTGGCTCATTCCTACTCCGTGGCCGTAACCTTTCATAGTAATTTTAACGTTTGATCCATATAAATCAATAGTGAAATCAGTTGATCTTAGGGAAAGAGCATTATAGATATCAGTTCCTTTAAATTCATGATCATTTATTTTTAAAAGAAGTATCCGATTGGTGGTACTTCTTTTTAACATTTCAATATTTAAATTTTTGTTATATGGTAAGTTTAGTTTTTGATAAAATTCAGTTAGAGGAATGGTTTTGGTGGTTAGATATGCACTGGAAACTTCTTGATCCCAAGGGCTATCGACGCTTTTTAAGTAGGCACAGTCAAAGTTAAAGATAAGACTACTATCTTCAGTATAGCCATTACTGGTAGAAAAGAATAAGGCGTCAACGACAGAATCATTATAATCTAGGTATTCATCAAGAGTAGCGTTGACGGCAGTGCGGAGTTTGTTAATATTTTTGACGTAGTTATTACCCCAGGCATTTTTAAGATAATCTTCATCAAGATAGACTTGGTTCATGATAGAATCAACGACATCATAATCATTATCTTTGTTGTATTCAATTCTTTTTAGGGCATAGCTACGAGACGCTACAGCTTGAGCTTTTAAGGCTTCTAAATCAAAATCTATAGGCATTTCTCCAGCAAGAACTCCTACAATATAGTTTTCTAAGGGAATAGTTTCAACAGTATTTGTTGATAATCTTTTTACTCTAATATATCTAGTATTAATATAGTTTAATTCTATTTCTTTATAATTTTTATTGTATGTTGTGACAATAAAAAAAGGAATAAATATTATTAATAATATAAAGATTATGATTTTTTTCATAATACCTCTTTTCTTATTTACTTCCTTTAATTAATACTACTAATAAAATTGATAATGAAACTAGCTGATAGATATGTTAAGCTTAAGATAATAATTACATAGATAGTTCTTGCTTGATATGGGCGATTCTTTTTAAAGATGGAGTTTAGATTAATTGAGTCTACAGCCCAGGTAACAATTATTAGAGTGAATAAATAGATGAGAAAATTAAGCATTTTCTATATCCTTTATTTTATTGTTACGATTAATATAACGATCTATGTTAGAGAATGGGGTCTCTATAAATGTTTTAATTATCTCTTTCATTAATTCTTTGTTTAGGTCCTCTGAGATAGCTATAACATTAGCATTATTGTGAGCACGAGATAAGGCAGCTTCGCTATTATTTGATACTTTAGCACAGTAGATACCTTTCATTTTGTTTAGAGCTATACTCATACCAATTCCGGTGCCGCAGATGGCTATGCCTAGGTCTACTTCTTTATTAAGAATGCCTTCTCCTAATTTTTTGGCATAGTCTGGAAAATCAGCTGGTTCTTGACTATTAGTTCCATAGTTAATTACATTATATCCTAATGCAGTTAAGTATTCTGTCAAAAATTGTTTGGCTAATACGCCACGATGATCATTTGTGATTCCTATTTTCATTTTATATCCTTCTTTCTTATTATTTTTTATATAGTTATCTAATTTAATCTTAAGATATTTATTAATTTTAGTCAATGTATCTAGATTGTTTTGACAAAAGATTGACATTAGAAAAGAGGATTACTCCTCATATTATTCTGGTTTTTTAATTTTCTTTTTTGAAGATATTTCTTTAAATGTTTTATCTTTATTTTCTTCAATATAGTTATTGTATGATTTGATGCTTTCATTTTTGATAAATTCAATATCTGGTATTCTAGCAACATTGATATAGCCATTTTCTATGATATCTTCTTCTTTAATACCTTCATGGGTATAGGTTAAATGTTTAGTAATGGTATTTTCTTTCGCTGGATACAAACGAGTTCCTGTCTCATAAGAAACTTTTAAATCACCCATTTCTACCACTCCAACCATTAGTTTATTTCCAAACTTTGATCTAACACGGGTTAGACTCACAGGTGTTTTTTCACCATACTTGGCAGCACAAAAATCAATTAATTTAACTTGTTCTTGATAATATCTTTCTTCACTTTCTTTATCTATAAGAGAAAGCAATAGTTCAGCCATGTTAGGATCGGCTTTGGTTCTTTTTACATATATTAATTCATTATTTATAGCTTTATCTGGAGCGGCAATAATTAAGCCTGATACACAGTCAACCATTATTCCTTCGCTAACTTCAGTAGCTATTACAGGGAATGATCCTTCTACTAACCAGTGATCTTTCTCAACAGTGATGGTATCATCTAAATCCATAAAGTCTTCTTTAACTGTTGATAAGTCAGTATATTCTTTTCTTAAAACATTTTTCATAACACTGTGTAATCCTAAAGAAACATAATGATAGGCTATATCATAGCAATCACTTAACATTAAACAGTAGTATTTTTTTTCTTTCATATCGTACCTCCTGATAATATAATTATAGTTAATTATATGGAATTTGTCAATGTATTAGGACAAAAGAAAAGAGTCTTACGACTCTTGTTCATCAATTTTGTTATCTTGGCTTATGGTGCATTTGGATTTTCAGTTGTTATTTGTAGATCAAACTTAATTTTTCCACCTGATGCATTGTTTTCGCAGTCAACGTCTTGTCCTTCAACCCACATGTAGATTCTTACTTTTGTTACACCAGCTTTTAAACTGAAGATTGGAAGGTAATCTGTAGTACCATTTTTTGTCTTGTACTCAATGGTAACATCTTTAAATTTCTCAGCATTATTTGTTGCAGTAGCATTTCCAAGTAAAATATTATCTTCACTAGTAATACCAGCAATAATTCCTGAATATGTATCAGCTGCTCCTGAATTATCAGAAACGTCTTTTCCATAAACGTCACGAGCATTAGCGATACCAGCTGGAGTATGACTATCATAGTTTGGTTCCCAAATATGAATTGGTGAAGCAGCTTTGTTATTTAATGCTTGAATATTAGCTACTGTATCACCAGCAGTAGTATTTCCTAATTCAATGAAAGCTATTCTTGAAGCATTTTTAATACCTGTATCAGTTGTATCATCTTGAATTCTGACTCCTGATGTAGGTGTTAGGAATATATCTGTTTGTTTTTCAACTTTAAAGAATAGGTCAAATGCAATAAATTTACCTTCAATTTCATCACCATTTGATTCAGTTTCAGTAGCTGCAACAGCAGTGATAATATAATCACCAGCAGTATTAGTATCTACTGTACCATAGTACATTGGTAATCTACCGTTAGCATCTACTACACCACCTGTTGATACTGGTTCAAGTACACCTGGTAATTGATTAACGCTAGTACTATATGTAGCATGTGCTCCAGTTATATCAGTAGTATTGATAATTGATTTCCATTTAGTACCATCAGTAGATATTTGAATGCCGCCCTTTGCTTCAATGTTTGTAGTAATAGAATTTACTGTAACAGTTTTGTTAGAAGTAAACCATGCATAAGTTGAAGTTGCAAGCATTACACCTGTTCCAAACATTAATAGTAATAATATTAGCAAACGATATTTTTTTCTTTTTCTTCGATCTTCTCTTCTTTGTTTTCTTTCCTCTTCAGTAAGAACTTTTTCTTCCATACTAACTCTCCTTTTTATTTAAGGAATATATTCTTCCCTATATTACTATTTAAGTATAGCATAAGAATTTTCTTTTTGCAAGCAAAATTCGATAATTTTCGACATAAATTTTATTCATCAATTACTTGCTTAGAATCTATACTTAAAAATAGGCCTTCAACGACATTTTGATATATTTCATCAGTGTATTCTTCAGGAAAATTTATAACTATTTGATAGGTATTTATTTCATCTTTAGTGTGACTAAATCTAACAGTAGGAGTTTCCATATTTCTAAAATACGTTCCATCTTCATCTAAATCGATTGTATCTTTAGCTATTATATTAGTATTTTCATTATTTTGATAGATATTATATGTAAGAGGAAGATTAGTAGTAGTAGTTAACTTTACGGTATAATCCATATCTGTTTCACAACGATTAGTACCATCATTATTAGATATTGTAAAGGTATAGGTATAATTTTTGTTACTAGGAGTTATGCTATCTATTTTGATGGCAGTTGTTTGGTAACCAGCTTTGAGGACATAAAAAGCGGCTTCAATATTTGACTTACCAATGCCGGTAGACTGAAACCTTGAGTATGTAATAGGAACAGCAATTGATAAGAGTAATAAAATTATTAAGGCAATGGTTAAGCGATTTAATTTTAAAAAGCTTTTTAAATTTGTCATAGTTCACCTACTTTTCTTTATTTTGATTATTAATACTTTTAAATATTTCTTCTTTTAAGTTTTGAAATGACTTAGTGTTTGATAGGGAATCATCTTCTTCTTGAATAACTGGAGCTTCTTCATTTACTTTAGGTTCTATAACCTTATCGGGAGTTTTTTCTTTTGTTTGAGACTTATTTTTGTCTCTTTTATTTTGTCTTTCTTTTTTAGATAGTTTTTTCTTTTGAGTTTTTTCTTTTTTAGAAGACATATTTTTTACTTCTTTTGTATCTTTTTTATTTTTGATAGAAGTAGTACTTATGCTTATTAGAAGTAATGTAATAGTAATTATTATGATATTTCTAGGGGTTAGAAAGACTTCTCTGATGAGGCCACCTTTTTTTATGACGTAGACGGTTTTTCCGATGATGGCGTCTTTTTTGATATTATTATCTATACTATTATTAGCGTCTCCTTGGGTAGTTAGATTATCACCATTTATAGAGATTACACGGTGAGTGATTAGATTATCTTCTTCAATATATGTAACAATATCATTTACGGATACGTCTTTAGTTATTTTTACGATAATTAAATCTTTTACATTTAGAGTTGGTTCCATACTACCAGTGGCTATTTCAAAGATACTATATCCGAAGGTGTTAGCATATGGCTTATGGAGTACTTTGATTGAGACTAATTTATATAAAGAAAAAAGAATTAAGATGGTGACAATAAATACTAAAAAATCGATAAATATTTGAAATATTTTATTTACTATTTTTAACATTTATATCACCACTTATCATTCTTGTTCTTCAATTACTGGTTCAACATATGGCTCAAGAGTTTCATTAAAATATTGAGTAGTAGTGATAGTGACTGGGATTTCTATGGAGTAATCAGGAGTCATGCCAATCACAGTATCTGTGGCATTATTTTCTTCATTATTTTGCCATTTTATATGTACTCTAATATTATTTTTTATACCATTTTTGATGTCAGTTAAGGTTATTATATTTGAATATGTAAATTCATCAGTTCTTACGATACTGTAGCCATTTGTTTCTTCGATGCTCTCTATAGTAAAACTATTAGATAAGCTACTGAAATCGAATGTTAGATCATATCTAAATGATACTTCTGTATCTGATGGATCAATAACAATATCAAAGTATCCGGTTACTCCAGGAGCTATTTTGCCACTTTCTACAGTACTAGTATCATTAGTTTTAAAGGTATTTATAAGAAAACTTTTTGTTTTATTTATATTGGTTTCATTTATTAAGATATTCCATTTAGCTATTTGGCTATCTACAACTTTTGTTTTATTGCTTTCAAAAAGGCCATAAGTATCTGTAATCATATAGATAGAAACAAATATCATTATGGCACATAGTATATATATTATTTTATTCTTCATCTGGACTCTTTATTTCTTTAATTACAGCATATATTTCATAGATAAACAATACTAAGATTGGGAATATTATTAAGAATAAGAAACCAAATCTTGATTCTAATGTTGATAAAACAGAGCCTAGTTTATGATACACTTTACTAGTAGAAGTTTTACCAATTACATATTCACTAGATAATGGGTAATCTCCATTCATGGTAAAGGTTGTTTCAGTTTTAGTGACATTTACTTTAGAGATAACGCTTCCAAGATTAACAGTCATTTGTTCTTCTTTGTCATCATAGAAGAAGATTTTATCTCCAGCAACGATTTCACGATTAGGATTTTTCTTGACTATTACAAGATCTCCTTTTTGATAGTTGGGTTCTAAATCATCATCACGTACTATAATTAAAGTTTTATCACCTAGTTCAGTAATATTATAATCATTATAATTTAATAAACATACGGTTAAGGTTATTGCAATTAAGCAATAGATGGCACCAAGAATGATACCAATTATTTTTAATACTTTTTTCATTATATCACCACATTTTAAGTATATCATATTAATATTTGATATGCAAGTAATTAGTTAGCATAATTATTAACAATACTTTGACTTTCTTTAATAAATTTAATTTTAGCTTCATCAAGATTATGCTTTTTAAGAGAATCACTTATAATTATTTGATTTAGATTCGTTATTAAAGAGTCGATACTATCTGGTGAGAGCATTTCTTTAGTTAACTTAAAGCCATAGAGATTATATTTATCAATAATTATTAGAGATAAATCTTTTTCATCTTTTAACCATATATTATTAAGTAGATTAATATATGGATATGTTATGAGATCAAAGAGTTTTGATAATTCAATATCGGGTTCTTTAGTTAACTTTTTATATAATTCAATTAGATAGTTGTAATTTGAACTAGCAAGGGTAAGGATATCTAGAACAGTAATATCGTCGTTTAGAGTGGCAAGTTTTTCAAGGAAGTAATTTTTTTCTAGTTCTTCATACATATCTTTAAGAATAGTTATATTGTTATTTATAAGGTTATTGTAATAAGCAAACTTTTTAGGATTATTCTTAGTCATTAGTTTAATTATTTTATTGTTTTCTTTGAATAGTTCTTTTTCTTTTTTAGATATCTCTTTATGTTTCTTTTGATAGATACCTTTATATTTAGATTTATCAGCGATAAGAGTTTTGATATCAGTGATTAGATACCCTAAGGACATGTATGATGAATATTCTTTAAGAGTATGATTTAGATTTATGATATCTTCTTCTTGATAATCTTCGGGGCTTATTAATTCTTCAGTTAATTTTGATATTTTAGTTTTATTATAATCATTTGGAGATAGTTCATTATTTAAGAATCTTTCTAAAAGAAGATATTTACTATCACTGATTAGATTATCTCTTTTTATAATAAGAGCTTTATATGATGATAGAATATTTTGGGAGATAAGCTCTTCGGATAGAGATTCATAGTATGTGATAAACTTTTTCTCATTTTGGTAATAGAGATATTTAAAGTTTAGAGTTATATGATTTATTATATCAGGACAAGACCAATAGATACTTTCAAATGATTGTTTTAATTCTTCTTGATAGGTATCTTTTTTAGGATCAAGAGAAAGAAGTTTTTCAAGATATTTTTTGGCATAATAACTATAACTAAATGAGTCGATAGTTAGATTGATGCCTACTTTTTTAAAGATATTTAGAGCACTGCCAATATTATCATTAACAGCATCTAAATCAATGGTGTAATAGTGGCCTAGTTTATAGAGAATTATATCAAGACCACTTTTTTCATATGGTGAATTATATGGGTTAATGAGAGGTATTTTTGGTTTTAGATCTTTTATAGATGCTTCTGTTTTAGGTATTTCTTCATTTAGAGAGATGGATAAATAATACTTATTTCTTTTACTTATCTCTTCTTCTAGGAGGGACATATCAGTAGTATATTCTTCTAGTAAGGAAGATACTTTTTCTTGATATGCTTTTATATTTTTTGCATTGTTTTGAGGAAGAGCTGACAAGACAGCTTTATGAGCCTCAATATTATTAAGATATTCTTCTTTCATTATTTATCACCTGATTCTTGATTTAAATATTTTATAAAACTTGATAGTTCTTTATAGAGATCTAATAATTCTTGATCTGTTAATTCTTCTAAATTTTTCTTTGTCATAAATACCTCTCTTTCTATTTGATAATGATATACTGGTAGACATCTCCAATATAGTTATTGTCATCATATAGGCTTACTACTAGACGGTAGGTTCCTGATACGAGATTTTCTTTGAAATGGAAACTATAATTTATGTTAGATGCAGGTCCGATGGCTAGGTAGTATTCGTTAGCAGTATTAGTGCTTGTCAATTTGTCAGTAATATAGTCTAATAAGTTTACTTTGTTATAGATATTATTATAGATACTAGTATAATCTCTTCTTTCTAAGACAATATGAAGATTTGGATTAGTTAATTCTGACTCATATTTAACATTTAAGATATATGAATTATTGTCTTTTGAAGTTAGGCCAGTTAATTTATCAATAAACATTGCTTCATCACTAGCGCTAATAGATAAGCCATATGGACTAGCTATAACATTTAGATCTATTTCTAGGTTTTCTGATGATTCAGGGCCATAATAGATACCATCATATGAACCGAATGATTCAAAGAAGAAGGTATATTTACCAGTAGATAGTTTACTAGTACCAGTATTGAAAGTGATTTTTGAACGAGCATTGGCTACTTTGTCAGATATTTTTATTCTAGTGGTACCATCATATCGTGGATAATATGTGCTTCCATTATAGGTAAAGTTAGCTCCTATTAAGTCTTGAGCACTTAGTAGATTGCCATGATTATCAAAGATAGATATCTTGATACCAAGCTTTTCATTATCATAAGTTGTATCGTAGATGGTGTTATTGGCGCTTTCTTGTGATTTGAAGTTAGTATCAATAGTTAAGTTAGTACTGTTACCTAGATATACAGGGTTTTTACTTACGGTACCTTCTAGTTCGATAACGGCATCGCTATTAGTATATAAATTATATTTTAAGGTTTGTTGCTCAATACCAAGGACACTAATTAGAGTTTGATGTTCGGCATTTCTTAATTCGATTACTAGGCTTTCGTTTGTGACATTGCTAGTTATGTTAGTATCTTTAAAGTCTACCATGAAGATAAATTCTTCTTCAGCAATATTGTTACTGTAATATAAATCATTATTAGTAGCATCATCATAGTTGTTATCTTCACTAGTACTACCCATTTTGACAAATTTCGATAGATTATAGGAAGTTTCACCATAGTTATTGAATTCAATGAGGGATTCATCATAATCTTCTTGACTAACTACATAGTAGTAATATATTGGGTTTTCTTTCTTGTGTAGGTCAATCATAGTTATCTTAGTGTTTACAGGGAAAGCATATGTAGATACAAGGCTTCGATAATAGCCATCACGATATGGGCTAGTTTCTGAATTTACGTAGAGTGAATAATAAGTACTGAAACTACTCTTGGTAGTGATATCTACACTGCTGGTAGCAAACATTTCATACTTTTTACCAGGAGTGATTGTTCCCTCATAATCATTAGTGTTATATAGGGCACGTGATAAATCAATATTAATATTTATTCTTTCAATATTATTATTAAGATCATCAATTGGAGTTATGGCTACTAGGGAGATGGTTACGCTACCCATATTACCGGAAGTTGATAAATTTTTTGAGTGATATAGGTAGAATACTAGAGCGGGAACATTGTTGAAGTTCTCTCTTTCGTAGTCTTTAGTACCATTTATATTGATATCTCCTTCAGTAACAAAGTTAGTGCTTCCGTTAGTTAACCATCCTGTTTGGCCACTTTTCATATTTAAGCCAAATACAGTATCGGCTTCAGTGGTTGATGCTGCTACTCTTGGAATATCTTGATAATCTACTAGTTTGATACTAGGATCTAGTTCACTAAAGTTTACTCCAAGGATAGAGAATGTAGTGTTTGGGGAAGCATGGTTTAATAATGGAACTTCTTGAGTACCTAGAGTTGAATACTTAGAAGCAGTTAAGCTAATATCATAAGACGCTACGACTTCTCCGATTGACCACATGTAGAAAGCAGAGTCAGCAGGAGTTGGTTCAATATATTTGATAATGATACTGGTGCCATCTTCAGCTCCATAATTAGAATAGAAGCCATCAACGGTTATATCATGATTAGTAAGGTGCTTACCTAGGACATAACTACCATTAGTAAAGTAATAAATGTCTCCGGAAGCGGCTGTTTCACCATAGGCATAATCACTATATAAAGCAGTAATGATATTTTTGTTACGATCTAGACGATACATACCAAAGAAGGTCATTCCTGATACGTCACCATACTCAGTAACACTTTCGTTTCTAGCGATATTTAGATTTTCTCCTTCTAACATATAGATACGATTATTAACATTTCTATCAAAAGTATTAGTTTCATTATTGATACTAGCAGTGGCTTTTACTTCAGTACCATTAATGTCAACAACACTATTAAATTTTTTAACTAAGTTAGCTCCTTTTTCTAGATATAAGGAACTAGAGTTTTTGATCTTTAATTCATCTATTCTACTAAGAGTGAATAAAACATTTGAATATTCATTTGTTCTATCAGTAGCTCCAGATAGTTCCATATAGGAATTATTTAAGGTAACTATATTAGCTCTTTGAATGGATATATTTCTTTTAATATCATTAAGAGAACCATAGTTAGATATATTTACATAGCTGTATCCGGAAGTTGATGAAGCATTACCACTACCAAAAATTGATCCATTTATTGTGAATACTGCGTGATCTTTAGCATCAATGTTGATATTTATTCCTTTGGTTACACTGATGAAGGTAAAGTCATATACTTCACTACCACTAGCGTTGGCTTCTCCTCCTCCGAAAACGGTTCCTCCGATGAAGATATTTGTAGATATTAAATCTTTATTTGTGATAACGTTTTTACCGATATTGACAGTAGTTATACCATATAATACTGAAGTATTGGCGCCTCCATAGACGTTTTTACCGATAGTGGCTCCGGCGATATTTACAATGCCAGTAGAATTATCGTTTTCTTTTTGTCCAGTAGCGGCAGCGTTTCCGCCTCCGAAGACATGGTTAGTTATTTGACTGGCGTTATCTATATCTAGGTTGGTGTTTCCTCTTACAATAGCAGTAGCACCGTTTCCGCCAGCATAGACACTATTATTAACAGTAGTTGATGATACAAGTAAGTAAGTATTGGTACCAACGATAGCGGCGTTTCCGCCTCCATAGATGGATTCAGATGCTGTGATATTGGTTGCTTTTACGTTAGTTGATCCATTAACCATACCTAAGTTTCCACCGCCATAGATATTTTTAGCAGTAGTATTTTCGTCTATTACAAGGATGGCATCTCCGAGTACTTTGGCTAGATTTTGTTCACCAGTTTCATCTCCTGAGACGATTGACTCAGTACCATTTCCACCGCCATAGATGGATTCACTAACAGTAGTTGATGATATCTTAGTATTAGTATTTCCTTTAGCAGCAGCAGCATTTCCGCCTCCATAGATATTCTTAGTAGTGGTATTAGTTATGGTTAGATTTGTAGCATTATCGGTAATATTTTTACCAACAGAGGCTTTATTCCCAGCTCCATATATGTTGTTTGTTATAGTGCTATTATCAATGATAGTATTAGTGATACCTTGGACTTCTCCTAGATTACCTCCACCGTATAGGGAATCAGTTATTTTGCTTCCTTCATTTATAGTTAGAGTAATGTTACCATATACTGGAGCTTGATTACCAGCACCATAAATATTTTTAGTGGTACTATTTGACATAGTTAGGGTTAAGGCATTATTGGTATTGTTAGTTAACCCTACGGAAGCTTTATTTCCGCCTCCATATATAGCATTTGTAACAGTGCTATTAGTTATATTTGTTTCAATAAGACCATGGACTTCTCCAAGATTACCACCGCCATATAACGATCCATTAATAGTGGTATTATTATCTATTTTTAGTTTTATGGTATCGTTGATGGCAGCTTTATTTCCGCCTCCATATACGGCTCCTTCTTTATCAGGAGCGCCAATAGTGGATGATGAGATGTTCATGATGACGTCTTCTACTGAGGCTTCATTTCCGCCGCCAAAGGCTTCTTTATTAATTGCAGTGTTAGTAATATTTATGTTTGTATTAGTTGTTATGGCTTTATTTCCACCACCATATAGATAGTTAATTGTTCCACTGGTTAAATCAATATGTGTACTTGTTGTTTGACCACCTTCATTATTTCCACCATATAGATTGTTTACTTGTAAACTGTTGGTGTATTTATTACCATTTGAATCGAATCCGACGAAGGAATATCCATATATTTGGAAATCTTCATATGGGACTAATGAATGGATATGGAAACTAAATTGGTAACTATTGCCACTATTTATTTGATTAGTGCCATAGTACTGGTTAGTTTCATCAATATGGTAGCCATTACCAAGGGCTTCTATTTTTGCGGATGACCAGTTAGTACCGACGAATCCTTCACTAGTAATTAGATATAGATCCCAAGTGGTAATGGTGCTTGATCCATTATTTTTTATATCGATAGTTAATTCTTGAGATGATTTATAGTTAGTGGCTTGTGAATTATGTTGTGAACTTTCTTTATAAATGGCTGTTATATCAACAAAACTGTTGGTAGAGTTAGCTAGATTTTTGATATAGCTATCAGTAACATTACCGCTGATATTTGAACCGCCAAAGGCATTATTTATGAAAGTGCTTCCTAAATTTACATTAGTTGTAGTGGCTCCGGCTTCACTTCCTCCTCCATATAGATTATTTATGAAGCCATAGTTAGCATTTATATTAGTAGTTGTGGTTTCGGCTTTAAGGCCACCGCCATAGACATTTTCTTGGTATCCTCCGAAGATGCCAATATTTGAAGTGGTAGTTAATCCTCCTTGGTTGTTTCCTCCATAGATATTGGTTGTATTAGCGTTGTTTACTGATATGTTGGATACGGGGATATCACCACTTAGGTTTGAGCCTCCAAAGACTGTTGATACATTTGAATTAATGGTTACATTAGTACTATTTGATACGGAAGTGGCATCTCCTCCACCATATACAGTACCGATAGTGCCGCCGTTTATTAGAACATTAGTTGTACCTGTTGTTCCTCCTTGGTTGTTGCCACCGTATACTACTTCTGATGAGCCGCCGGTTGTTGTGACATGGCTAGTTGTTACGTTGCCACTTAGGTTTGAGCCTCCAAATATTTTAGTAGATGAACCGCCATTTAAGTAGACATTGGTTTCTTTAGCTGAGGTCTCATTTCCGCCACCATAGGTGCTAGTGATAGTTCCGCCGTTGATATAGACTTCAATGGTTCCGTTAGGGCTACCTTTTTTATCATTACCTCCGAAGACATTAGTGATGGTGCCATCGTTTACGGTAACATTGATGTCTCCGAGAACATAAGGGGTATAGATGTCATTACCTTCTCCACCTCCGAAGACATTAGTAATTATTCCTTTATTGATAGTTACATGAGTATTACTTGTTGATACATCAGTGCTATTAGTGGTACCATTTACTGTTCCAAAAGCACTTCCGCCATATACGGAACCGTTAATTATTGGAGTATAGTTAGAGTTAGAGTCTCCAATATTTATATTAATGTTATTTCTAACAAATGTTCCATTACTGTTATTATCTATTCCTCCACGGCCTCCGCCATATACGGAATTAGTTATTTCACCACCATAGACATGGATATCAACATTACCATAGATGGTTCCTTCTTCATTACTTCCACCATAGATAGAACCTACAATGTTTCCATTATACATTTTGATATTTATGGTTGATGACTTGCTGGTGGAACCACTACCGTTTTTATTTCCTCCACCATAAACTGATCCTTTGATAATGCCATTATTTATAATTATTTTAGTAGTTGAACTATTAGAAGTGCTGCTTACTCCAGTAGCTCCATAGTTACCACCACCATAGACATTTTGTTTGATTAGAGCTTTTCCATCAATGACGATTACGGAATTATCACATGATCCAATAGTGGATGAGTTTTCTTTACCATTACCGATACCAAAGACACTTCCTGATTCGGCTCCATACATTTTACTGTTACTGTTTATATAGCTGTCATTACCGATAGTGGCATTGCCACCGATATAGACATAGGTGCTACCGTTTAACGTGCCATCTCCTTCATTACCATCTGAACCATTTGATCCACCGAAGACGCTATAGTTAACGGTACCACCGGTTATTTGAATTATACGGTTTCCATAGGTAGCTGTAGTTCCGGCTCCGCCAGTTATTAAATCTACTTCTCCACCAGTCATATAGGCATATATATCATTATAGTTGGTACGATTAGTAGCACTGATTGGGCCTCCGATTAAGTTAAAGATATGACCTCCTTGAACAGTTATCTTTCTTACAGCGTATTGAGTGCCTCCATATCTTCCACCGATATAGATACCAGTAGTTAAATCATGTTTACTAGTACCGAAATCACCGCTTTTTACAGTTAGATCGAATGAGATGCCACTAGAAGTAGTACTATTGGTGTTAGCATAGATTGGGCTACCCCATGATCCTGAGGCACAAAAATATACTTCTAGATTATTATTGTTATTTGATACACGATCATAATCATTTCCATATACACTTTTATTATTTATGTATACACTTCCTACTCCCCAGGTACTAGTGCTTGCTCCGGTTGATAGAGATAGGGAATTGTATAGACCACTTTCAATAACTAATTTATATTTAGTAGGATTACCACTACTACCAGTACCACTATTATTGCCTCCTAATACTGAGCGAAGGTTATAATGTGTACCACTACTTGATATGCCTCTACCTATTTTGACATTGTTATAATTTCCATAAAGGACTCCGGCTGTTGTTGTGTTGTTAGGTGGGTTATAAGTTCCATTAACATTATTAGGATAATACATAGTTATATTTTCAATAGTAATATCATTATAGCAATTAATAGCTGAATTTACACTCCAGGTAACATTATATTTTTGATGATTATCTAGACTAGTTATAGTGAATGGATAATTACCATTATTTTGCCATGATCCATCAGTGTCTCCGACCATTACTAAGATATTAGTATCTCTTGTAGCAAGATAATAATAGGTTTCATCAGCATTATATGTTTCTTCAGAACCAAACTCATCATAGTATTGAATTAATTCATAATAAGTGCAGCCCCCATATGTATTACATGTGCCACTATTTTGGTATTCTCCGGCATCATTATAGTATCCTGCTACTGTGGCATATCTATCTATGGATACTTGGCGATAGAAATTAGACATATTAGCATTTGTATAGTAAGGGGTTGACCCTGAATAAATTAGTTCTCTATCGATGGTGCTGTTATCTAACAAAGTCATGGTACCGTTTGATAGATAATAGTATTCAGAGTTTTCATCAAAGTCTTCGTATTCTATTAGATCATAGTAGGTACAACCATTTCTATTGTAGCAAATTCCTCTATTTTGAAGTCTACCACTACTGTCATAGTAGCCAGCATAACTATCCCAACGAGCAATATGTACTTTATGATAGTATCCTTGCATATTGACTTCAGCATATTCAGTGACTGTTTTTTCTATTTGATACATACCAATAGTCTTTAGTTTAGTAATGGCAGTATTAAAATTATTATTTACTTTTGAGATAGTTGTTTCTACCCAGCTAGCATTAAAAGTAATATCTATTTTATTAGGAACGTTATCAGTATAAGTTACTGGTACTTTAGCATATCTTTCATAATAGGTGCTATCAAATGATAAGGTTAGGCCTTGATAGTTACTTGTCCAACCGTTAAATCCTAGTTTTTTAGGTCTATCAGTGAAAGGATTATCAATTAATTCAATACTTATATAGTCATCAGTTAGGTCGTTAGGAGTATTGTTATTATTGACAGGATATGTTTTAAAATATATATAGGTATCTTGTCTTTCAGTTAATGAGACGTATCCGATGTTACCAGCATTATCATGACTAGAATAAGTCATTTTTACGGATACAAGATTATTATCAGTATAAATATTTTTGTTTTCTTCAGTAGGAAGACTACCATCGTTGCTGGTATAATTTAGACCCATGTAATAGTTATAATCGGCTTCTAGATCATTAACATATACTTTGTTACCAGAAACTTTACTTGAAACATAATCAGGATCAGATGTAAAGTCTAGTATCTTGTCACCATAGGTAATTATGTATGCAATGTTGCCTCCTACTAAGATTAGGATTAATAAAAGAAGTGATAAAAGACGATATTTATTGGGAATTTTTGATTTCAGTTTTTTCATATTATCACCTCCAATATTATATATAATCATTATATCATAAGATAAAATTTATGTAAATTATTTGATATTTAATTTTATAGTAAAATGCCTTATGAAATATATAGTTTAATGAATGAAGGACAAGTTTTTGGTAAAAGAAAAATCCATCTTACGATGGATTAGTTGTAAATTGTAAATTTAAGACGACGTTACCTACTGAGGCATTGTTTTCACAGTCGACGTCTTGGCCTTCTATCCACATATAGATACGGTATTTAGTGATACCACTTTTTAATGTAAAGATAGGTTTATTAGTAGTAAAATTATTTTCAGTATAGTATGAGACATTTACTGGGCTAAAATATGCAGGATATAATCTACTATTGGCATTAGATGCAGAAATATTTAGACGAGAACTAATAGGATTAGAGATACCATCATAGGAAATGATATCACCATTTTCACTGGTAGTTATGCCATAGACATTAAGGGCATTTTCAATACCATGAATAGTATGGGTATTATAGTTTGGTTCCCAAATGTAGACATTATTTCTTGAATTTGTTGACAAAGCCTGAATACTTTCAATAGCACTGCCTGCTGGCATTGTTCCTTCTTCGACAAAGGCTACCCTAACGGCATTTTCAATACCTACAGAAGTTTCTCCGTTATAGGTAATATTTGATAATGGAGTTAGATATAGTTGACTAGGATTAGTGGTTTTTAGAAATAAATCAAAGGTAATAAATTTGCCAGTACTTTCTTCATCAAATGATTCAGTTTCTATACTTCTTTCTGCTGATAAGATATAGTCTCCAGTAAGATTACCTTCAGCAGTACCATAAAACATTTTAAGTTTACCATTTTCTAGTTCACCAATAGTTGATACTGGTTCTAGAGTTTTGGGTATTTGATTGACACTGGTTGGATATGTATTATGAGCATCTACTATATCATAGATAGTTAAGGCTCCTTTCCAGTTAGCGCCATCAGTAGATATTTCAAGACCTCCCTGAGCACGAACATTGACATCTAAGAGGTCTACACGAACTAATCTATTAGTTGTAAACCAGGCATAAGATGAAAATGACAAGGATAAGGTAGTCATTAACAAGAGAATTAATAGGTAGAATAGACGATTTTTACGTTCTTGTTTTTTCTTCTTTTTACTATATGTTTTTCCTTTAGTTTTTTTATTCATTAGGATCAGTATACTCCTCTCTTATCTCCATATGCATTTTAATTTCTCCACCAAGAATATTATCAGTGCAGTCTGGATCATCGCCTTCTAACCAAATAACTACAGTAAATTTATCAATATCTCTAGGAGAAAAGGCTTTTCTTTCTTCTAAGACAGCTTTATCTTTGGAAAAGAATGGTGTAGTATCTTTTTCAGGCTCATTAGTCAAGGCATTAATTTTAGCATAGACAGTTTTTTCACCATTTAAATAAATCATAACACGAGCAGCTTCATCAACATTTTTAATGACATCATCAATTACTATAGAATACCAGTAATCTACGGTATCAGTACCTTCGTTTTCTACATAGAAGGTATAGGCAATATAGTTATCGCCATTATGTGATCCGTTGGCTTCAGTATCGATATTTGTAGGAATCCAATCAATAGAAATATTATCCATAAATTCTAGATCACGAGCTGATAATTTACGTTTATTTTCTTTTATTTCATTATCCTCATAGATGACTATTTTATTATCATTAGCTAATCTTTGATCGAGGGTTATAGTAAAATGTCCACCTTTATAGATTACGCTTAAGATAATAAAAGCAAAGATCATTACTAAGAGAATGATAGATATAACTACTTTTGTTTTGGTATAACGTTTTTTTCTTTTAGCGATTGTGCTAGCTTTTACAATTACTTCTTTAGCCATATTAACACCCTTTACTTAATTTAATTCTAGCATACTGGGAGTGGTTAAACAATAAAAAAGGAGTACTTTACACTTAGATAGACACTAGATATGTTTGCATATTAGGGATGGTTATGATATAATTTTATTATAGCGAGGTGGGATATGAGGAAGTATGTTACTGTACTGGGAATAATTTCGTTACTGTTATGTTTATTTTTTATTCAAGAATCTTATGCTAAGTATATTGCTAGTGCTAATGAGGAAGCTAATATGTCTATTGCAAGATGGAAAATACTTGTTAATGATGAAGATATAAGAGACGGCAGTAGTGCTAAGACAATTATTAGTCCAGTATTTCCAGGAAATGATAATATTGCTGAAAACATTATTGCTCCTACTAGTGATGGATATTTTGATTTAGTTATTGATGCAAGAGAAGCTGATGTTTCTTTTAAATATACTATTGATATTGGAGTGAATAAGGAGAGCGTGGTTAAGGATTTAGTAGCTACTAAGTATGTTATTAATAATGGTGAAGAAGTTATTATTACTGAAGATAATAAGGTAATTGAAAATACTGTTTTACATAAGAATAACAATGATATTATTAATATTAGAGTATATATTATGTGGGATGACGGTGAGAATGCTACGATGGATAATGCTAGTGATACGGAGGCTACGCTAGGTACTGGTAAGGCATTACTGGACGTGAAGATGAAATTTACACAAGTAGTTTAATATAATTTGATATGAAATTCGTTTTTTAGAAATAAGAGACGAGTTTTTTATATGATAAAAAAACACTAACAGTAACTGGTAGTGTTATTCATTTATTTGATATGCAGTTATTTTTATTATTAGTTTGATACTAGGGTCATCTGGATGAGAGGTATGATAAGTATGAGCTAAGGTGCCCCAATAGGTATCAGCTTCATCGTCTCCTGATTCATATGGCCATGATACAGTTATGGTGATTGTTTCTTCTCCTTTAATTTCAATTATTTGATTAGAAGCTGTTACTTTTATTGAAAAGGGATAGTGGTTGCTTAAATAATTAAGGAGAGCATCACTGGTATAAGGAAGATTCATAAGGTTATCTCCAAGAACGGTAGCTCCTAGTACTTCATATGTTATTTTAGCTCTAGCACCGCCACTATTAGAGGCAGTTAATATTTGGGTATATGTCTCCATACCGGGATATAATGAATCTATATTTATTTCAATAGTTTTTTCTACTGATTGGCCATTGATATCAAAAGTTACATTCCACTCTCTTACTTTAGCAGTAATATTGCTAGATACTTTGGTGGTATAAATGAACCAGGCAAAACTATTAGAAGCAAGGGTTATAGCAAGTAAGAAGATGGTACGGAGCCTTACTTTTCTAAAACGTTTCTTTTTTTTAGGTTGTTCCATAACTCACCTACTTTTCTTGTTTCTTTTCCTCTATAAAATCAAGTACTTCCATTACTAATAGAATGGCAAATGGTACGAAGATAACAAAATAGAAACCATATGAATTATTGACTATACGGCTAATAAAACTTAGGATATTGCTTTTCATAACTACTTTTCCTAATACTTGATCGGTTTCTACAAGAGGGTCTTCTATATCATTAGCGATACCTTTGGTATGAAAATAAGTAACACCATCAATATTATCTATTTTAATTATTTGGTGGGTAACTATTTTACCAGCGAAGTCACTTTTTTTACCAAGATATACAACGTCATCTTGTTCTTTTAATTCAGTTACGGGTACTTTTTTAGAGATTACCATGTCTCCAACATTATATTTAGGAACCATACTTTCAGTGATAATAGTATAGATACTATAACCGCCAAGAGACAGCTTATTATCAGATATTCTTTGAATAAATATTATACTGATTACTATTATGATAAAGAAAGATACAATTGCTCTTATTATCATTGTTAATATTTTTAAAACCTTGTTATTCTTAATTTTTTCTACCATATTATCACCATTTATATTTTTGCTTTGCTTATATTATCTAAATATTTATCAATATGTTTTCTAAATATTTTCTCTATTTGTTTTTCGTTGACAACTGTTTTATATTTGATGATACTAAATTGTTTACCTACTAATTCTTTTAGTTTTTCTTCATCAATAGTGTCATCTACACGCATGACTTTTTCAATCATATTATCAACTAATTTTTCAGATAATGCTTCTTTTTTGTTTTCTTTTGTTTCTTTTTTGTTTACGGAATCAAGGACAAGATAATCTAGTAAGAAGGATTCATCAATCATTTTCTTTAAGTCACCATTTTCTTGATAATCTTTATTTTGTTTTTCACGAGATGGCTCCTCGTCATAGTGTTCTTGCATATAATTCCATAGTTTTACAGCATACTGGAAGTTAACATTTTTAAGTATTACATTTGTTTTTTTAATAGGTGAAGTTACTAAGGAGATATGTAATTTTTCAATACTTTGAAATACTTGAGAACATGTTAAGTCAGAAATTTGAAGTTCTAGTTTTGCGATACGTTCTTCAATAGATAAACCATGCTCATCTTTAGCGTTTTTCTTTTCTTCAAGCTTTGAGTTGATTGCTAAAGAGACATCTATATTTTCTTTGCCTATTTTACTAGTTGCATTATATTCCATTGATTTATTATCTTTACGAGACATAGAATAATTTGTTATGTTTCTTTTTCTTTTATTTATGTAGAACTGCATATTCTTAATTAAGCTATAGATAAAGCGGTTTTCGTAGGTATTAAAGCTTTCTTCTTTGTTGATATTTAGAATTTTTGATGGTTTTACGTCACCAGTCTTTTTATCTATATCTTGAATTAGATTGGTATTTCTTGATAAGTGTTTAATGCTTTCTACGGTTACTCTTCTAGCTAGTTCTACTTTTACAATGTCTTCTTCATTAATGATAAAGCGGTTAGGATTTCTTAAGATATTATCAAGGTATCTAATAGTATCTTCCATAATATCTAACCATTCAAAACTACTACTGGTTTTATCATAATTTGTAACAACACGTAAATTAGAATTGATATTTTCATAGAAGTCTTTATTTTTATCTTGGGGTGATTTTTCATATAAATTGATAATACCTAATTCATCCATAAGTTACCTCCTAAGTTAATTTTTTAAGTCTTAATAAGTACTCTTCACACTCTTTCATTTTTCCTTTACCAAATGTTTTGTCAAGAAATTCGATATATCCATCTATTTCATCACGGATATATGAGATATTTAATTGTTCAAATTTTCTTAATATTTTTCTTGCTATGAAGTAATCTACGCCATCTACTTCATCTCCGCCACAGCCAACGTATACTGGGACAAATTTTTTCATGTGAGCTACGATACGGTTACCAAAGGCAATACGGAAGTGCTTGATAACATAGTCATCCATTTCATTTATTTTATTTAGAGTATCTTCAGAAATAGGATTATTGGCCATAGCTTCACTAAATAATTTATCTAGATATGTATAATTTATATCTTGAGCATCAACGTCAAGGGCATCAAAGACTTGTCCTTTATCATTAATGTCAAGAGGCATAGCTCTATCATATACTTTATCGGTTACCATGAAGGTAGAGTCATCGTTATTGATTGTACCGATATACCAAACGTTTGCAGGTATTTTTAGTTTACCTTCTTTGATATTTTTAGGATCATCAGGCCAAGCACTAGATACTAATTCTACTATCCATTCATCTTTGTTTGGCATTTCTAGAATAGATAACATTTCAGCAAAATAGTATTCTACACGGGAAATGTTCATTTCATCAAGGATAATGGTGTAGATATCATCAGTGTATCCTGCTTGATATATTTCTTTTAATACGTCGGTTTCATTAAATTTTTTGGTAAATTCATTGAAATAACCGAATAGTTCAGTACGATCACGCCATGATGGTTGAACAGATGCTACGCATGAATCATGTTTTAGAAATTTTCCCCAAGCATACGCTAAGGAAGTTTTACCGGTACCAGAGATACCTTGTAAGATTACTAATTTAGTAGATGCTAAGGCTGATATGAATAAACGAATCATTTCTGGCTTGTAATATAATTTTAAGTGGGAGGCAGCAAAGTTACGGAAGTTTTCTACTAGTTCTTCAAGAGTAAAATTATTGTTATAGTTAACTACTTTATAGTTGGCATATTCATTATCAACAGCAGTTAACTTAGGGAATCTACTAGTAGTGGTATCAACTTCTTCTTGTCCTGTCTCATCAGTATCAACGGTAGGCTCTTCACCAGGCTTTAATCCTAGTTGTGAGACTTTCATAGCTAAGATATTTTCTTTTTCTTCCATAAGAGTAGCTACTTGATTATTTAGACTAGCTACTTCTTCAAGAAGAGATTCTTGTTCTACTAGAGTTTTACGGAAGCGAAGATATTTACGGATTAAGAAGTATATTAGAAAGCCCATTCCAAATACTATAGCAACAATACAAATGATAGCTAAGGATACAAGAATCCATTCAGGAGCACTGAAATCATCTTTATAAAATCCGACGATAGCTACATATTCAGGAATATTAAACATATTGATAAGGCCAGTCTTTATACCTTTAAAGAAAGCTATAAAACCAGAGAAAAATTGTGATAAAAATTCATATAAGAATCTAAAAAATGTATCCATAAATCACCTACTACTTTTTTATTATTAATTTATCTTCATCTAAATCATAAGATAAATCTTCTGAGACAATAATATATTTAAAGATATCAAGCCATATTTTATTTTTTTCTTGATAATCAAAGGAGTCATCTAATTCAATAGCAAATTTATATCCATCTTTTATATAATCATCAATTGTATCTTTATATGTTAAGTAATTGGTATAAGTAAACTTGATGATTATATTTTCTTTAACTATTTCAGAATCGATGGTATTAAATAAACGAGTTAACTTATCTTTTTTATCAAAGATAGATAGAGGAAAATCAACGATATACTGAGGGTTGTAGTTTCCACTAATGGTATTTTCTAATATTTGTTTATTTATTAGATGATAGATTATAAATGTTTTGTCTTCATTGATAAGACCGGTATGATATACTTTGTTAATTGAATAACTACTATAAATTCTTGGAAATGTTATATCATAAGCTAGATCAGCAAAGTAAACATTTTTGTTGTTGGTCTTAGTTAAACTAAGGGTTAATCTTTCATTATTAATTGATTCTAGGAATTGTTTTTTACGTTTTTCATTATCTTTAGCAAGGGATAAGAATTCTTTTTCAAACTCAGGATCTTCTGCTAAGGATAGGCGTTTTATTCTAAAGGAAACAATGTCTTCTAACAAATCTTTTAGTGATGAATATTTAATAACGTCATCTAGTGGAAGAAGATACTTGAATACTAAGTAATTAGATTCAATGATATTTTTTTCTTCAGGATTGGCATCATTCATTAATTCAATAGTTTTTTTCTTAAGATAGTTATTTATATTTGATTCATATGATTTATATAGATGATCATAGTAGTTATAATATCTAACGTCATAGTATGTGTCTAGTAGTTGAATAAAGATATCTTTTTTATACGATTTATCAAGAATTAGTTTGGCATAAGTAGTAAGATTCTTTTTAGTAAACGTTAAGTAATCTTTAGATATATTAGTAGACATGTAATCACCTCTTTATTATTGATTATTGGGAATAAGCAAAATCAACGATGGAATTATTATTTACGATGGGATAAGTATAGTTAGCATTAGCATCAGCTTTGTAGAATTTAACAGCTTCACTGGACTCTAGTGGTATACGGAAACTGATACTATTAACATAATTGTAGCCATCTATTTCAGTTGTGGTATAGTTCTCGGCATTGAGATAGGCTGTGGCAGTCATATCAAGAATAACTACAGTTGGATCAAAAGTTAAGGTAATTAGTGGTAAAGCACATTTAGTTTTATCTTCATCACTTAAACCTTTGTAGGTATTATAATCTATTCTTTGATTAACAATGTATGATCCAAAGGCTTCTTTTACTAAATAGTAATCGGTAGTATTGGTAACACTTAAATCAAAATATGGACGGCCAGCAACGTCATCAATGGCATATGAAATACCAGGAATACCAACTTTTAGGATAAATCTAGCACTAAGAGTCTTTTTATATGGACTGGTACTTTTGGCAGTTATTTCAATCCATACTTCATCTTTATCTTTAAGAGCAGTATTAGGAGTGATAGTAGCACTGAAATAATCTGAGGTACTAGCGGAATACAAGACGCCATTTGTTTTGCTTATTTCACAAGTTGCTTTTGATGAGCATATATAACTTAGCTCATATTCTATATCACTTTCGGCATGTACTAGATTATTTTTAGTATTGTTTAGGTTAATGGTAAAGGTATATGAATCAACACCTGACCAGTTATCTATTTGATAAATACTTCTATTAGTGGTTAATTTATCACTGTTAAAATAAAAACTTTTACTAGCTAGATATATATCTTTAATTTCATTATAGGCATATCTACCAAAGGTAGTTGTAATTATTAATAATACTAGTGATATTCCAACGATAATATATATTTTTTTATTTTTAGGATCTATCTTATTTATTTTTTCGATAATTTCTTTTATTTTTTCAGGAAGTTTAAATTTTTCTTTTTTGACTTGCTTGTTTTTTGATTTATTCTTTAATACTTTCATAGTATATCCTATTTTTTTATTTCCCTGATAATTTGATAAATTTCGTAGATAAAGGCTACTAGCATTGGAAAGATGATAATTATTAAGTAGCCCCATTTTGAAGTTAGAAGACTATAGATAGTTCCTAGTACACTATAGGCAGAAGTAGTTTTAGTAGTACCAATAAAGTTATCATCATTATATTTTTCTTCATTATCTAAAGTGTAAGTATAAATACCATCTCCGACTGGCTCAACATTAACTATTTTATTTATTTTTACTTCTACAGGAGAATTTTGTAAATCATAATAGATAACGGCATCTCCTTTACGGTATTTTGTACTTTTCTTAACTACTAGTAAATCGCTTTTATGATAATTATAGGTTTTATCTTCAAGTATTAATAGTGTTTTATCTTTAAATTCAGATACATTATACTTATTATATGATAATAAGCAATATGTTACGACGATGGTTATTATGATATATAATCCTATTAATATATTTCTTACTACTTTTTTCATATTATCACCATTTTAATTATATCATAGTTTTAGTTAAATGCAAAGATTTATCTACGATGATTTATTTTGTTTTTGACTTGTATTTAATTTTATGTTTTATAAGGCTATTATTTGTTTATATTTTAGTTTTATATGAATAGTTATTTTGAATATAAAGAAAAAAGACACACTCTAGGTATGTCTTAATTTTATTGGATTAATAAATATTATTTATCAAAGCCATATTTCTTGTTAAACTTATCTACTTGTCCTTTTCTTGTAGTATTGTTTTGTGTTCCAGTATAGAATGGATGACATGCAGAACATACTTCAACAGCGATATCTTTTTTAGTAGATCTAGTTTTAAATGTATTACCGCAAGCACATGTTACAGTGGCTTCAACGTAATTTGGATGAATATTCTTTTTCATATGTTTCTCCTTTCGCCATGACTAACAGTAAGTCATAGTAATAAATTCGTTTTATATTATATCAAGATTTTTTTAATTTTTCAACTAAAATTTTAATTATTTCTTTTTTTCCTTGATTATTTAGATAAAATTTAGTGTTTTCTGCTAATAATTCTGGCTTGTTATGAAGAGAATGTTCTAAATCAAGGTATGTATAATGATAGGTATTGGCTAATTTTTCTAATTTATAATTTAGATAGGTATAAATATCTTGGTAACTTGAGGTAACATTATAATATCCTAGAATGAATACTTGATCATAATCATAGCGATTTATTTCTTGAAGAATTTCTTCGTAAGTAGTTAACATATTGTTTATATAAGTATAGATATTGTTAGGATCATCCTGAAGTTTGGAATAAATATCATTCATACCAAGAGATATTATTAGGATATCTGTCTTTTTTAGGACTTGATGAATTGATACTTTGGTATTAGAGACTTCTTTTTCTTGATTATATTTGATGATATTTAGTAAGTCTGTGAGACGGTAATCAGGATCAGTAAAGGTACTATTATATATTATTTTACTGTTAATTTGTTTATAGTTGTTATCAGCAATATTATCACCAATAGCAGTATAAGTTAATTCTTCTTTTTCAGTTAACTTGTAGATTACATAGCAGGCAAAAATAGAAAGAAAAAGAAATAATATAGGTATTATTTTTTTCATAGGATCACTACTAAATAATATTTATATTAATTCTATTTTAGCACCAACTTGGGTTAATTTTTCAATTATTTTATCATAACCACGCAAGATATAGGAAATGTTATCAATAGTGGTTGTTCCTTCAGCGATGAGGGCCGCTACTAGAAGAGACGCACCTCCGCGAAGGTCAGTGGCTGATACTTCTGTGCCTTTTAATTTAGTTATTCCTTTGATAACAGCTTTACGATTATCTTTTCTTACTTTGGTTTTTGCTCCCATTTTATTTAGATATTCAAGGTTTTGAAAGCGATTTTCATAGATGGTTTCTTCGATTACGCTACGGCCTTTGCATTGTGTTAGGAATGTGGCCATTATTTGTTGTAAATCTGTAGGAAATCCTGGATATACAAGTGTTTTTATATCAGTAGCTTTGTATTTTTTTGGAGCATTTACGATAATGTTATCAAGGCCTACTTGCATATCAACGCCAGCTTCAGTGAGTTTTGCGATGAGGGCTTCTAGGTGGTTAGGAATCATGTTATCAATTTTTAGATTTTTTCCTAATAAAGCTGCGATGATTAGATAAGTACCAGCTTCAATGCGATCGGGAATAACTTCATGGAAACATTTATGTAAGTATTTAACTCCAATAATAGTTATAGTACTGGTACCGGCTCCTTTGATTTTGGCTCCCATGTTGTTTAGATAGGTAGCAATGTTTACGATTTCAGGCTCTTGAGCGGCGTTATCAATAATAGTTTTACCTTTTGCTTTTACAGCTGCTAACATGATATTGATGGTGGCTCCTACGCTTGGGAAATCTAGATAGATATTGCTGCCATGTAGTTTTTCAGCTTCAATTATAAAATGATTATCTTCTTCAGTAATAGTGGCTCCTAAAGATTCAAAGCCTTTTAAGTGAAGATTGATTGGGCGAGCTCCAATGGCACAGCCTCCTGGAAAGTACATTTCTACACGATTAAATTTTCCTAGGAGCGCTCCCATAAAGTAATATGAAGCACGTAATTTTTTTGATAATTCTTGAGTAATTTCACGATTTATAATATCACTAGAATTGATAACGACTTCTCCTGGGGTACGATCAATTTTAGCATTTAAATGAAGAAGAATTTTTTCAAGATCATCAACGTCAGTTATGTTTGGGACATTACTGATTGTAACTGTTTCATCACAAAGAATAGCAGCTGGTATAAGGGCTACAACACTATTTTTAGCTCCGCCAACAGTAATAGTTCCAGTTAGTTGATGACATCCTTCAATTTTTATTTTAGGCATAATTACCTCCTTGTATATTTTATGTATTTTTACTCGTTTGGTTCAACTATACGATACCATATTATTAAGTTTTTTGCAATATTTTCAAGGAATATTTACTTTTTATACACTTTTTAATTCTTATATAGAACTTGTTTTTGATTGACATGATATATAAAAAGAACCAGTCTCTATAATTTAATGAGTTCTGTTTCTTTATTTTGAGTAGCAATAATTATATTATCTACTTGTTCATTTTCTTTATTTAGACGATCTGTTAGGGTTTTATAAGCAAGTTCTTCGGTATTATTCTCTTCGGATAAGTGGGCCAATAAGATATATTTTGTTTTATCTCCGATGAATTTAGCTAGATATTTAGCTGAATCATAATTTGATAGGTGGCCTTTATCGGAGAGGATTCTTTGTCTTAATTCAAAAGGATATTTACCATTATTTAGCATTTCTACGTCATGATTACTTTCCATTATATAGAGATTTCTATTGGATAATAGGTCAAAGTATTTACGATTGATATATCCAGTATCGGTAATGTATACAAGGGATTTATCTTCGTTATTGATAATGTATCCTAGGGAATCTTCAGTATCATGAGAGGTATGAATTACTTCTACATGGATATCTTTAATATCAAAGGTTTCTGTATCGATAAGATGATAATTTTCAATGTAATCAAGGTAAGGATACATTTTTTCAGTCATATAGACACAGGGATTAATTCTTTTTAATAAGACTGGTAATCCTTTAACGTGATCGACATGGATGTGGGTAATTAGGATAGCATCTAGGTCACTAGGGTTAACATTTAGGGAGGTTAACTTTTCAAGGATATATTTGCTACTGTTACCGGCATCTATTAATATTTTTGCTTGATTTGTCTCAATATATGTAGTGTTTCCTTTGCTACCGCTAGATAAAACGCATACCTTCATTAGTATAAACTTAATGGATTTACGGTGTATCCGCCATTATATGGGACACCAATCCATACTCCAAAGTCTAAGTGAGTTCCTTCATATGAGGATGATCCGTATGCTGGGGTAGGAACGACATATCCAGTATTTCCCATAGTTGCTATTTTTTGGCCACGGGATACTGTTTGACCAGGTCTTACTAAGACGGTATTTAAGTGCATATATTGAGTATGATAGCCACCAATGTTGTGATTAATGATGATATAATTTCCACGGGTACTATTACAGCCTGTGTTACCACGAACGCAGCCACTTCCGA
>CAJJKI010000014.1 GCA_905188025.1 uncultured Eubacteriales bacterium
GGTAGGTAAATTTGAAACAACAGGTACAGCTGATACTCCGACAATAAAACCAAATGTTCAGTCACTTAGAAATCAAAATGTATCAACACAGTTTGCTACCTCTCAAAAGTTAGGTACAAGTACATATGGAAGTACTTCAAAAGTAGATGCTCATATGATGAAAAATAGTGAATGGGGTGCAGTGGCATATTTGTCTCATTCTAAATATGGGGTAAATAGGGAAGTGTATATAAATAATTCAAATGATTATTATACAGGACGAAGTGGAGGAAATGTTGGCGGTAGTACAGCAATAAACACGGTGTATACTGATCGGTCTTCTACAACACAATATAACACATATGGATTTTATACTTGGGATGGATATTTACTTCAGTATAATACTAATACAAAGACAACAACTCATGATATAAGTAAAGTGGCCAGTACAACTGGTAATATAACAGGAGTATATGATATGTCCGGAGGTGCTTGGGAACATGTAATGGGAGTATTTGCTAATTCCGATGGTACTTTATGGAGTGGAGGTTCTACAAATAATTCAGGTTTTACTGGACTAGTTGGTAGTAATGGGACTTCATATACAGGAGTGAATTTTCCTAATAGTAAATATTATGACGTATATAAAGCTGCTAATGGAACCTCAATAAATCCATTAACTGCATGTGACGGGGGAATATGTTATGGTCATGGTTTATCGGAAGTAAACAAATGGTATGGTGATTACGCGTACTTTGTCAACACCTACGGTCCATGGTTCGATCGAAGTGGTTACTCCCACGATGGTGCTAATGCGGGCGCCTTCTACTTCGGCAGCAGCCACGGTGGTGCCAGCAGCCGCGGCGGCTTCCGTTCGGTTGTTTCCTTCGTTGGAGCGTAGCGACTTGCTCTGAGACCACTAGATTGGTATAAGGAAATAATATGAAGATAGATAGATTAGGATTTAGATGTGTCATTTTTGCCTCTTTTTTGCAAAAATGACACGGGGTATAAATATTTAAATTGGTATTAATGTCTTTTGACATTGATATAGGGATTAAACCGTTAACGCGAACTTTGTGAATGCTGAGAATCCTTGGTTTAAACGAGGTGGTAACAACAACAGTTTTCGTGTTGTTCTTTCTCCGAGACTACAATATATAAGAGAAATCTGAGCTTGTTCAACTAACTGTGTCTAGCATAAAAATGATTGAAAAAGGTGATATATGGATAGTGTTGATATTGATAGGGATTATTGGTAGATAGATAGGGTTTATCTATGATTTAATTTAATGATAAAGAGACTAGTAGAATAATACTAGTTTTTTTGATAGATATATGATATAATTGAATAGGATATAGATAGGGAGTGATTTAATGAATAATATAATAATTACTTTTGAAGATGGTACTAAGATGGAATTTAGGAAAGGTATTAAGCTTAGTGAGATAGTACATGAAATAGGCAAGAATGAAGATATTATATGTGGTAATTTTGATAATATAATTATATCTATGGATGATGCTATTAATAAGAGTGGTAATTTAATATTATATGATATAAATACTAGTATTGGTAGTAGGATATATGAGAAAGGACTTACTTTTTTATTTAGAGTAGCTGCTATAGAAGTACTTGGTAAGGATACTAGTATTAGGATTAGACATTCTATTGATAGGGGGGTATTTTTTGAAGTAGATAAGAATGTTAGTGAAGAAGATATAGATAATATTAAGAAGATAATGAGAGATAAGGTTAGTAAAGAGATTCCTTTTGTTAAGGTAGAGACTACGATGAATGAAGCTCTTACTTATTTTAAGAATATTAAGAGAGAAGATAAGATCAGGACTTTATTTTATGATAAGAATAATTATGTTACTTTATATAAGTTTGAGGGAGTATATAATTATATAATTGGATCTTTACCTCATGATAGTGGTGTACTTAAGTATTTTGATTTAACTAGAATAGAGGGTAAGGGTATTATTGTTAGATATCCTTCTATATATGATAATGGTAAGATAGTTAAATATAAGCATCATGAACAATTCTTTAATAATATAGATGAATATTTGGAATGGGCTAAGATACTTAATATTAGTAGTATTGGTGAACTTAATGATGCGATTATTAGTAGTAAGCCTGGTGAATTGATTAATTTATCAGAGGCTATTCAGAATTATAGGTTACAACAAATAGCGGGAATGATTAGGGATAAGAAGGATAAGATGAAGGTAATTTTATTATCAGGTCCTAGTTCTTCAGGTAAGACTACTAGTGCTAGAAAGTTATCAATGTATTTGAAGACTTTAGGTTTAAATCCTATAGCTATATCTCTAGATGATTATTTTCTTAATCGTGATGAGACTCCTCTTAATGAGAATGGTAAGCCTGATTTTGAGAGTTTAAGAGCAATAGACGTTAAGCTATTTAATAGTCAAATTAATAAGCTACTTAAGGGTAATAAGGTGGTAGTTCCTACTTTTGATTTTATTGAGGGTAAGAAGAATTATATTAGAACGATGCAAATGAAGGATAATGATATTTTGATAATTGAAGGATTACATGCTTTATCAGATGAACTTCTTAAGGATATTCCTAAGGATGCTAAGTTTAAGATATATATATCTCCTTTAGTATATTTAAATATAGATGATGATAATAGAATTAATTTGACGGATATTAGATTAATTAGAAGAATGGTTAGAGATAATATGACTAGGGGTTATAGTTCTTCACATACTTTATCTACTTGGAGTGAGGTAAGAAATGGGGAAGAGAAGTATGTATTTGGATATCAAGATAAGGCTGATATTATCTTTAATACTTTTTTAGCATATGAGTTAGCAGTATTAAAGGTATATGCTGAACCTTTATTATATCAAATAAAGGAGAATGATCCGGAATATTTAACTGCTATTAGGCTTATTAAATTACTTGATCTTGTATTACCTTTACCTAGTGAAGATGTACCTTCTTTATCAATACTAAGGGAATTTATTGGTACTAGTTATTTTGAAGAGTAGGTAGATGGTTTTGTTTGTAGATAAGATTTTGTTATAACTTGTTACTGATATGTAGAATAATTTGATGCTTTGATTTATTGTTTGTTGTATATGATTTTATATTCTATTAGATGATTTATAGGTTATTGATGTGATAAATAAGATTGTAAGGTTAAATTATATTTCTCTTATTGGTTATTGGATATATGATAAGATGGGAATGTAGTAAAGAAAAAGAAAACAGCTAGATCTTTTATGATTTGGCTGTTTATCTTTTGATTAGTTTCATATTTTTAAGTTTTGTGTAAGTGCTATAAGCAGGTTTATTTATTACTAGGAGTAAGTTAGGAGGGTATTCGATGATATTACCTCCGAATCCTATTTTATACATATATTGGCCATGATATTTGCTTAGGGGATCTTGATAATCTTTATTTATTTCTCCTAGGTTAAAGATAGAGTACCCAAGTGTTGAATATTTTTTAATGATAGCCCATTTAAGGATATGAGTTGAATGAATTGGTCGATATTCTTCTTTATAGCCATCTATTAAGAAATATATTTCATGATTATTCTTTATGATAATGGTAGATCCAATAATAATATCTTCAGTATTAGTACTACTTACACGAATGGCTCTATTTAAGTTTTGATAATACTTTTCAAGGGTATTATCAGAGTTTATTTTGATATTTAGAAGTTTATCATTAACACGTCCTAGATTCTTATTAAATTTTTGATGAATCTTTTCATTACGTTTTCTTTCTTCTTCATAAAGACGTTTACTGTTAACTAGATAGGTATGTGGATTTAGTTTAGCAAAGAAGATTTCCATCTTGTTATCAGGATTACGATAAATATTCATAAGATTTTCATAGTATGCTAGACGATTATGGGTTTTCTTTTTGAATATTTTATAAACTTCTTCAAGATCATTCATAGTGCCTTTCTTTAAAGTTATACCATAGTTTAGACCTTCGGCGATATTTCTTTTAGTATTACGATTAAAATTATGATAGATATCATGGTAACCATTATTATTTTCAATGATAACGTCATATTTTTCAAAATCACTGGTGTATCCAATGCTTTTATAATCTAATTTTAAGAGATTATTTAGGATATATTCATTATTAATAATGGGATTATTTTTCTTGTTGTAGACTTTATGTTTATACATTGGGTTAGTTATTAAATAAGTAACATGCTCTTTAGCAAGATATTTCTTTAGTTCTTCGGTAAATGTTTTGACTAGTTCAAAGTTAGAATAATCTATTAAGAAACCATTAGGAGCAATAGCTTCTTTAAATGGTGGAGAAATATTGGTTATTAGAATTAGGGTAGCAGCATGAATATTACCAGCATTATCGATTAGTCCTAGGAACAGTTTCTTTTTACTGATATTAGCTTCAAGCATAGAGAACTCAATAGTTTGACCAAAGTTTCTACTTTCATGAATATTGGAATAATTTTTATACTGAGTTTGAGTTAATTCAATAATATGCATAACCATTTCTCCTTTCAGGAAAATTATTATATCATAAATAGAGAGAAAAATGAAGAAAAAAGTTACCGAATAGTTAACGTTTTAAGGTTTTTATGCAAATTAAATTGACTAAATAGAATTATTATGTTAAATTTAAAACGTAGGTGAGTAGGATGAATAGAAGAAGAATGATGGGGCTTTATTTAAAAAAGTTAGAAAGAAGTAAATTATTAACTAGATTTATTGCATTATTATTTGATTATAAAGATTTTCATGATTATAATTATATATATCGAATGGTAGAAGAGAATAAGAGAATTATTATTGATATATATGATAATATTAGTAGTAATAGATTTAATAGATATATTATTTCTTTTAAAGAGAATGATAAAGGATATAGTATTCAAGAGATGGATAATGTGTTTGTTACTTATATTAATGTATTTAAGATAGATAATCCTGATAATATGTTGCTTAAATTTTGTTATTTGTTTACATTAGAATTGGATAAGATGGTAGAGTATGCTAGAACATTTTTGGATTTGGATATGGTGCTTTGTTTGGAAGAAATGCTGAAGAATGCAAAAATGTAGTTTATTTATGAATAAGAAAAGCTATTAACATAGGAGTTCTTACAAGGTGGATTATTTTTTATGTTAATAGCTTATTATTATGGATTGTTTATCTAATTACTAGGCTGTTACCGGTCTCTTTTTTTAGGAGTGTGCGATCTTTAGTAATTAGAGAGTAAATGTATGTTGTACGGTATTCTATGTCTAGAACAGGGGAAATATTAGGCTTATAACTAGTTATTACGGGATAGTTAAGTTTTTTCTTGATCCTACTTAAGTACATTCTTCCTTCAAAGTTGAATCCTAATACTCTTAGATAGATATCTTTAGTGTTATCTTCTTTTTTTATGTTTAATAAGATATGCAATAACATGCGATTTATTTTATTATAGGTATATCTTTTTGTTTTGATAGAGTTTACTAGTTCTTGATAAGAAGTAGATTTATAAAGAAATTTAAGGATACGGGAATCAACTCCTTCATCAATATCTAGATAAGTGTTAAGATGCTCTTTATTAGCAACGATACTATAAGAGATAAGGGGAAAGGCTGACTCCATAGATAGACGTGGATAATAGAAATCATCGGTACCATTAGGAACATGGATAGCTACAGATAGGCCTTGGAGATATATTTTACGGATAAGACTAGCACTTATAATGTTAGATCCATCAGTTAGTTGTTCAGCATGATAATCATTAGTTCTTTTTATTGATACTGGAGTAATAGGATAGTTATTTTTAATGATTTCTTTAATGTATGATAAAGCTAGAATATCGTTAGGTTTATCTACGGTAGTGTTAGTTATATCTTTTAAGGCTTTACTCATAGCAGTAGGGTAGTTTAGACCTTCATCTAGATAATTTTTAACTAGGCTTTGGTAGTCTTTATTTGATAGTTGAATGTTAGCTAATTTTATAAGAGATTCAGTGTCATCACTTTCACTGCCAAATACAAGTGTATCAATATGAAACTCATTTAATATTTTAAGAGCACCATATGCAAACATGTCAGCTCCTTGTGTGGCATAGAGGGTAGGTAGTTCTAGGATTAGATCGATATCTTCTTCAAGGCAAATACGTGTTTTATGCCATTTATTCATGATGGAAATATCTCCTCTTTGGGTGAAACAAGTACTGATAACAGCAATGATTAGGGAGTCTGGATATAATTCTTTTATTTTTCTTATTTGATAGCGATGTCCTAAATGAAAGGGATTATATTCAGCAATTAATCCAATTACATGCATTATTTTTGCTCCTCTAGAGGATATATGTTAATAAAGATAATTAAGTAGATAGCTCCTAAGAGGAATCCTGCTAGGACATCGGATAAGTAGTGGACTCCAAGATAGATTCTACTGAAACCTACTAAAAGGATGGTTATGGTAAATACTATAGGAAGAATTATTTTAACTATTTTATTAGGGATGTATTTGATTACTAGATATGATAAGAATGAGAAATAGGCTAATCCTACCATAGAGTGCCCGCTAGGATAACTATAACCTGGTGCGGATACTAGCATATCTAGAGGACGATCTCTTTCTACGATAGCTTTAGCTAGCTGACTTGTAATAAATACTGCTATTAAGTTTATGGTTATGGCTAGCGGATATTTTTTCTTCTTTATCAGGATGATGAAGAGAGTTGTGAATACTATTAAGGCATACGATCCACTGATATTGGTAATGATATTCATAGTGTTAGTTAATTCAGGAGAACGGATACTAATAATGAAACTAGAAGTAGCATTATCAAGGGGTTCTATGGTATTAGTACATACTAGTACGGTAAGAATTATAAATAGGAGAAATAAGACTCCTAGAGGGATTAAGATTTTTTTCTTTTTTAAGTTTTTAAAGTTTATTTTTTTCATATAAGATTACTCCTTTTTGATACTCATCTATTTAATTATACTAAAAATATTGGAAAATGAAAAGGGGTAGTTTGATGTGGTGGGGTTATGCGAAGTTATTAGGCTGGATTTTTTGTGGAGATGGTGACGGTAATGGTTACAAGTATTTTGGGATAAGAAAAAGAAGCTCTTTTTTAAGAGCCTCTATGTTGTTTGCTTTGTTTTATTTACAATAATACAATTTTATTTGTGACAATATATAGTTTATTTGTATTAATATGTAGTTACTAATGTAGATTTATATGAGGAGCATTTTGGGAATTATTTTGAAGCTTTAGAGTTTTGGGATTATTTTCATTTAAATTATTTTGATTATCAAGCCATATGATATCTCTAAACTCCATATTGTATTTAGCATAGATACTTTCTACTTCTTCTTTAGTAATATTTTCAGTATACCATTCGAAATATTTTGGATATAAATTGCTTCTTTTAAATAATAATAGTCTTCCTGCTACGGTGAATAGGTTTAATATTTTGCTTTCATCTTTTTCTTCAACTCTTGTAAATCCAAATCTTTCTAGATTTAGAACGCCATCTAATGTTGAAACGGACTTGTAAGAACATGGCTCAGTATCTTCTCTTTTTTCTATAAAATCAGTTAGGTATGATAAGACTTTAAAGCCTTCTTCTCTAGTCATTCCTTTCGGTAACATGAATGGCAAAAAAGGCCAGTTTATTATGCCTATATTATTTTCACGATGCCCATAATGTTCTCCGATTCTAAGATAATGGATATAGTATAATCTATATATATTTTGGTTACCAATTGGATGATCTTCTAATTCAGCATCAAATTCAAAATCTCTAGAAATTGGTAAGTTTAATTGTGATAGTTTTTCTTTTAACTCTATTAATTTTTCTTTAATATTCATGTTCTAATCCTCCTTTTTGTGCAAATGTCATAGTAATCTACAATTTTCTTACTAAGACAATTGATATTAGAAACAATATTTAAGTTCATTTTAACATAAAGAATAAATAGTAGCAATAATTATGCCACTATTTTCTTTTCTTTGTTAAAACTGGTTCGCTTTCAGTATGTGATTTTTGTGTTGCTTGTTGTTCTTCTAATAATTTATTTTTTAAATTTTCTAATGCTTGTTTTTGATCATTGATACTTAATTTTTGTACAGGTTCAACAACTTCTTCTTTTAAATCATCTGAACTATGACTTAAATCTAAATTAGTGTTATTTTGTAGTGCATTTACAATACTTTCTGTGCCTTCATGTTTTTGTAGGATGGTTATAACCATTTTTCTAAAACAGTTAGCAATTTTTTCCTTTTGCTCTTCAACTGTTAATTTAGCAGCATCTCCACTAACTTTTAAAATTGTTATGTCTTTTAATGAGCCATTACTTTCATAAATAAATTCACTTTTTTCATTTTCATTATCAATTGTTAATTTAGCAGCATTTAATATACGTATTTCTGTTTTTATTGGTATAATAAGTGCATTTAATCCAGTTGGGTTTTTAGAATATTCTTCTTTTTCTATTTCTAACATTTCTTCTAATACATCCATCGCATTTAATTGATCTAATATTGTTGGCCTAAGATTATTATATTGAATTGTTCTTTGAAAAACTTGTATAATGTTAAATATTGGTATTAACGTTGATAGAAGTGTAGCTTTTGACGCATTTGGATTTAATTGTTTACTTAAATCTGATAGTCTTTTTATATTTATTTTATATCCAGCATCAGCAACGTCTTTAAACATTCTCAATTCATTGACAATTTCCATACAAATACTTGTGATGCTTGTACTTAACCATAAAAGTAAAAGTTCCATAATTAATTCCTCCTTTTCACAGGTTATTATTTTAGCATTTTTGTATATCAATGTCAATCTTTTTAATATTTATGATTATTAGCAATGATTTTGTTATTCTTTAATTATTTTTAATTTGGTGTTTTCTTTTTGATTTTTGTAGTGTTCTTTTGATAAGCACCATCAGTTTTGCAATCATATGTAGTTATTGTTCTATCTGATAAAAATTCTCCTTCATAATTGATGAATGGATCAGGCAAATTATTTATGTCAGCCCATAAAAGCTCTTCACACTTATTAAGTTCTACTATTTTAGGGGTACCTTTATATTTAGATATTTCAAAATAATAATCAATATATGGCTCTAATTTTTTACCATCTATTTCAAAATAATTTCTTCTTAGTACGACATAACTTTTGGTTATATCTTCAGGATTTATATCAATATCTAGTTCTTCTTTTGCTTCTCTAACGAGGGCATCATATTGGTTTTCTCCTTCATCGATATGTCCTGCGGGTAGGGCATAGTATCCTGGCCATAGTTTTGATCCTTTTCTTTTTTGAAGTAATAATTTATCGTTATCCATTATTATCATATGGACAGCACTTTTAAATAATTCTTTCATTGTATTCCTCCTTTTTTATATATTAATTATAGCATATTTTTAAATCGATAATAAATAGAATAAGATATGTGATTGTGATTTTTTTTAATTTGAAATTGTGAGCAGCATTTCAAAAAAAGCAGGAGTTCCCTTTTATGGTCTTTGTGAGATTTCTAAATATCCTGAACTAGTTAAAGGTGCTTTAGCAAATTTAGAAAATAAGAAAAATGAATTAAGTAATACCAATGGTTTAAAAAATAATGAGACTGCTTTAGTAAAAAAATTAACACCATCAAAAACAAAAAATAAACAAAGCTAGTGAAATTGCTAGTTTTGTTTTTACTTCTAAAAAAATTAATTTCATTACTATACTATATTAGTTATATGTGATATAATAATATTTGTTTTTGGAGGAGGTTTTTATAATGATTAATAATATTATTGTTGCTTATGTAAATGAACTTCTTAATAAACTTAAATTAGATGACTATATAGGTGTTTTAGTATATGGAAGTTATGTAGGTAATAGATCTAATGACTTGTCTGATTTAGACGTTATGATAATTAAAAATAATTATGAAACACAAGACTGTGGTAGTTTATTAATTAATGATATAAGGGTTGAATATTTTGTACAAGATTTAAAAAGACTATATGAACTAATAAAAAACGAGATTGATAATAATGATCCTTCACATTTAACTAAATTTGCAACTTGTGAAATATTATATGACTCTAATGGAAAGATTCTTGAATTTGTCAATTATGCTAAAGATATATATAATACTAAAATTGTTCCATTATTTGATGATAATGTTAAATTTTCAATTTTTTCTATAAATAATAGAATGGAAGATTTGGAGTCGTTAATTAATAGTGAAAGTTTTTATGCAGCTTATTACATAACGCTTGAAAAAATTAGAGTATTATATGCTAAAATTAATGGAGTGATTGATTTACCATTAATGAAAATTGAAAAAATTTACAGTGATATTAATTTTGCTCAAAAATATATTGCTTCACCTATACATGATTTACCTAGTCAAGAATTTATTGATTTATATTTACAATGTATTAAGATTAATGATAGGGTAGAAATGCTTAACAATCTTAAAAGACTATATAATTATTCATTTGGTAAATTGGATTTTGATCCTCAAAATTTTTGCTTAAAATTTGTTAAAAAGCCTCCCTTTAAAGTTTAGAGTATGAGGATATGTTAAAAACAATTAATAGTAATTAGTTGTTTTTTGTTTACTTTTATTTGAAAGCCTCCTTTTCTATAATAAAAAAATCTCTTTGATGAGATTTTAAAATTTTATTAGTTATTTTCTTCTTGATAATGTAGGAGGTTTACTATTTGGATCATTTTTTACGTTTTTTATACCTTCTAATAATTCATTTTTATATTATCTCGAAAAGTTCGAGTTATAATCAATCTGGTGCCTGTGAAGAAGAAGTCGAATAACTTTTCTTATCAACATTAATAGGTAGCAATAACTTACTAACTAATACAAGTATACTGCATTTTTACCATTTTGAGTCAAAGAATGTTGAAAATGACCGATTTTGTGTTATAATATAGTACAACAAAGGGGGATATTATGATTAATGAAGAAAAACAAGTATGTTATAATATGCAAGTTTATAATGATTTCGTTGATTTTCCATTCGCAATGACTAATATAGAAGATTTTGAATTTGATAAACTATTATCTCATCCAAATCCTGAAGTTAGAGCATTTAATTTTATTTTGATTACAAAATGTACAACAAAAGGAAATACAGCAACTGTTAAACCACTAATGATAATATATAATAAAAATGATTGGAAAGTAAGATGTGTAGATATAGAAGGTATTTGTAGTTCAAGAATAAAAACATTATGTAGCAATAGAAAACAAACATTAGGTTTTGCTGGAAAATTAATAGAATTACCTTGTAATAATCAAAATGCAATAATAAATAAATTTAATATTGCTTCTAAAATATTAATTGCTAAAAATAAAATTAAAGGGAAATCATTAATAAGAAAAAAATAAAAACATAATTTTGTTTGGTTTTATTCCTTGCTAAAATTATGTTTTAGGGTTTCAAAAGGGAATATTCCCTTTGCACACACCTCTTTGACTATGTCAAATGGAAAGTGTGTTTACTCTATTGGAAATAGAGTCTTATACGACAAGCAAACTACTTGTCTTTTATTATGATTTATTTTATTAATTTTCTTTGCGTACAATATGGCACAACTTCATTTTTTAAAGTATTAGATAAAATATCAGTTCCACAAGAAGAATCATACCATTTAAATTTTTCAATTTCTTCAGAAGTATTTAATTTACCATTTAGTTTGCCATTATATTTGAATACATAAAAATGTATTGGTGTCACGCCATCACTAGTAGCAATTTCATCAAATTCCATTACTAACTCAAATAAACTTTCATCAAATATTGCTTCATTTCCAAGTTCTTCATGACATTCTCTTATTGCTGCTTGTAATGGAGTTTCATCTTTCTCAACTCTGCCACCAATTATTTGATATGTTGGTCTTTTATCATTTTTAGCACTTATTCCTTCATCAGCATATACTTTATAAATTTCATAACCTTTGAATTTACAAAACTCTCTCAATTTTTCTTCTTGTTCTGGCAAACTAAATCCTTATCATTTTTGGTCTAATGTTGAAACTCTTTTATAAATACCTGCAATTTTCTGTTCATCATCCATTAAATTATCAACTCCTTTTCTAACAAAAAAGGTGTCAAAAGTATTATAGTGACTAATACTGCTACACCTTTTAAAATCTAATTTTGAATAATATTTACTAATAAATACGAATCTCATAACTATTTAACCCCCTTAAATAGACATAAGTCTTCTTAGTCGATTATTCTATCACATTTTAAAAAAATGTCAAATATTTGGTTTAAAAATGGCTTTTAATGTAGGTTTCAAAGTCCTTAAACTTTATTTTTTCATCATAACCATTAATAAATATGTCATCACACTCATCAAACATTAAATAATCAATATTATTAATCTTAATGATATGTGGTTTTACATAAGCAATATTAGTTTCTTTAATATTTTTAACATTTCCATTTGTAATAGTAGGTTTAACACAAGCAAACTTACATATCATCTCAACCTTTCTTAATAAGTCCTTACTTATCTCTAATTCTTTAGTTTCTATTGTTAACATATAATCACTCTCACTTTCTTTAAATAACAAAAAAACTAACATTTCTGTTAGCAATTTATTACTCTCTAAACTTTAAAAGTTCGAGTTTCCTATCAATCTGGTGCGAGTGTCGTAGATATCTACAACTTTTTTATTAATCTTGGAGATAACTCCTCAACTCTTTTTATATCACCATTTTCGTTAACATATATTGTCTTAAAACCTAGTGATTTAGGAACATCAATATCCAATCTTTTATCATCACCAACTATTACACATTCACTTGGTTGGTATATTCCTTGAGCTTGTCTATAAGCTAATTCATTTGGTTTTATAATACTTTCTCCATAATATTCACTAAAATAATCATTGATTCCCATAGCAGTTAATCTATTTCTTTGTGATTCTTCAAAATAATTAGATAATAATACTAGTTCATATTCATTCATTGCTGCTAGCATTGATTTAATTTTTTCAGCATTTTCAGGAATTGCTTTTCTTAATTCCTGAAAGAATATTTCTAAAAAATGATTATCTAATTCACATCCTAATTTATCACCAAAAAATTTTAAGTATAGATTTCTATCATAGCTATTATATGTTTTTTCATACTCTTTAATATTTAACAAAAATTGTTTTGTCTTTTCTATGTCTTCAATGCCATATTTTTTAAGTGTATTTGCTACATAAGATGAAAAATCTACGCCAGTAATCAAAGTATCATCGATATCAAATATTATTCTTTTTATCATAAAACCACCTAACATTAAATAGATGATTATATTATATTATATAAATTAATCTTTGTATATTATTTTGTTTTGACAAAATATTTAACCCCCTAGGTATTTTGACATTAATATCAAAATACTATGGTTTATTATATATAATAGAAAAATATAGTAAAACTATTGGGTCACGAATAAATGTTTGACATAATTTTATCAGGAACATTTAATATGAGTGTCGTCCTCCAGTCTTGAAAAAGGAAGGAGGTAAATATCAATGAAAAAAAGAGTTTATGTGATTAAACTCCTAAGATACATCTATATCATTTTATCACTTCATACCTTATTGGTATTAGTCATAAAAAAATAGACACTTATCTGCTTAGATAGAGCGTCCAACTCAATTAATTGAGGCGACATTCACTTGCAACTTTAAATGTTTTTTTTTATTTTATGCAAGTTTTCTTGCTAAATACATAATAACATAAAAAAAGAACTTTTTGCAAGTTCTCTTTATATAAAGTTCGAATGGTTCGAACAGATTCGTCACTGGTGGAGCTGAGGGGAATTGAACCCCTGTCCAAAAATACTCATCGATATTTATCTACAGGCTTAGTTAATTTGATAGGTTCGTAAATATTTTATAAATTAACAAAAGTGGATATTTACTATTCTATTGAATTCAATATATTTTATAGAAATGGAATATATTATAGCTTACTTTATTAACTCCTGTTACCACTCGTAAGCAAAAGTGATAGAGAAGTCTGTGCCGCTAAATTAAGCGTATGCAACAGCTAAATTATTTCTGTTTCCAGTTATTTTTTTGTGTCCTTTACGTGGACGGCCGACCTGCAAAATAAGGCATTGTATTCCTGTCGAAGCCAAGACAGCCCCATTGCTATTTAATTATATCATGGATATAGAAATGTGTCAATTGATTACACGGATAGTTAATACTTGGATATAATATGATAGAGGTGGTATATAGATGGATAGTAATGTGATTGTGGCAATATTAGCTTTAGTAGGAACAATATTTGGATCACTTATAGGTACTATATCTGCTAGTAAGATGCTTAGTTATCGTATTGGAATACTTGAAGATAAGGTAGATAAATTAAATGGAATGTTTGAGAGAATGACTGTTGCTGAGATGAAGATTAAAGATATTGATGATTATGTACGTGATAACTGTGAATAGTAAACTTTTGTTAGATATGATATATGTGTCAGTAATTGCTAGTATTATTTCTTCACAAGCTATTCAGAAAATTAAAACAACATTTAATTTTGGGAGAGTATTTAATGGGATAATGGCAATTTTTTTATCGGTAGCTATTGGAGTGTGGTATGCCTTATCTTTTTATACTTCTTCATTATTATATGCAGCATGGATTGGATTATTTACTTTGATTGGAGCGGAAGGACTATATAAAACATTTAAAGGTTTTTTTGGACTAGAAGGAAAAGGGGATACGGAAGAAAAAAATAAGAAAGACTAAATGTCCTTCTTATTTTATTATGAAGTTTACCCCGTTTTTAACATTATCTACGCTTATATCATATTTTAATAATTCAAGTGTTTTTTTAACTATTGATAGACCTAATCCAAACATGCCATTCAATCCTTTCTTATATGGAGTAAAGATATTATCAATAATTGATTTATCTATGTTAGGCCCATCATTAAAGAGGGTTATTTTTTGATTTTTAATGGTAATCTTAATTTCTTTTTTAGCATAACGCATAAAGTTATTTAGGAGATTATCAATAATAGTTTCCCACATGTCGTAAGTTCCACGATATATTTCTTTATCATCAATATCTAATTTGAAAGTTAATTCCGGTCTGATTAACTTGAATTTTTCTACTGATGCTAAGACTACTTCTGAAAGATTAGTACGAGATTTTAATTGTTCTTCTTGTTCACTTAAGTAATTTAATTTATTTAAATATAATAAGGAGTGTACTTTATTTTCTAATATATCTATTTGTTCTTTTATTACTTTCATAGTTTCTTCAGGAGTTTCTATACCATCTTCAGCAGCTTCAATATAAGATTTAATTACGGTTATAGGAGTTTTAAAATCATGGGAAATATTTTGATATAATTGGTTTTTGTACGATTCATTATTCATTAAATATTCATGCATGGCTTCGATTGATTCGTTTAAGGAGTATATTTCATCATCGAATTCATGATTTAATGCTAGATTATAATTACTATTATTGATATTTTTTATTTTTTTCTTTAATATTTTAATGTCATTTACTAAACTGTTTGACCAAGCAATTAAAATTAATGAACAAAGGGTAAAGGATAATCCTGTCACTAAGAGGATTGTATAAAGGGTTTCTCTTTTTTGACTATTTATATATTTATCATTAGTGATAGAGATTATGTTAACATTATTGGTATTGTATGAATTGTAATAATAATATAATCTATTTTTATATATAAGTTTACCATATTTTTTAGTTGTATAATTTGTTATATCAGTATCGAAGTTTTTGATGACATCATTTATATTATTAGATACTAGTAGTAAGTCGTTATTTTGATAGATATAGGCAATATCGGTATCATAAAAGTTAGTATCATCATTAATATCATCTGAGTTTCTAATAAATGTTAGGGGTAACTTTAATTTATTGTATATGTTTTCTTCATATATTGGTAATAATTCTTTTGGTAGTATTATGCCTAGAGCTATAAATATTATGCCGACAATTAAGATGCAAATATATAATAATTGCTGTGTTAATGAAATCTTTTTCATGTCAAACGATATCCATAGCCATACATAGTTTCAATATTTAAGTCAGGCATCTTTTTTCTTAATCTACGAATAAGATCATCTACGACACGATCGGTACCAAAATAATTTTCTCCCCAAATAATGGTTAAGATATCATCCCTTGAAAATGATTTATTTTTATTAGTTAGAAACATTTTTAATAAATCAAATTCTAATGTAGTTAAATTTAAATTTTCATTATTTAGAGTTACTATTCTTTTATCAAGATCAATGATATATTTGTTATATTTTACTTTATACATATCACTTGAATATACTCTTTTTACAATATTGTTTACTCTTAAGACTAGTTCTTTGGGAGAATATGGTTTGGTTAGATAGTCATCACTACCTAGTTCTAAGCCAATAATTTTATCTAGATCTTTATCTCTAGCTGAAGTAAATATTACAGGCATGACGTCATTATGTTCACGTATTTTTTTGATAATATCATAGCCATTTATTTCTCCAGGTAACATGATATCTAAGATCCAGAGATGAGCATCGCAATCAACATTTTTGATAGCGTCTTCTCCATTATAATAAGGTATGACATTGTATCCGGCTTTTTCTAGGTAAGCTTTAATGATATTATTTAAATTAATCTCGTCTTCTACTAAGACTATTGTATACTTCATAAGAATACCTCCACTTAAATTATATCACATTTTGTTAAATTCTTCTATTTATTCATATATCACCTCCAAGGTATTTTAAGTATATAAAAAGATTAAGTAGGAATTATAAGAAAAATATGGAAAATTATGTTAAGGAGTTATCATATACTATTATATGGAGGGGTTATGAAGAAATATAAATATAAGGTATGTGTATATGCAATATGTAAGAATGAGGAGAAGTTTGCAGATAGATGGTATGAATCTATGAAGGAAGCTGATGAGATATATGTTCTTGATACGGGATCAGGTGATGGGACAGTAGATAAACTTAAAAGTCATGGAGTAGAAGTTAAGGTTATGGAGATTAATCCTTGGAGGTTTGATAGGGCTAGGAATATGTCTTTAGAAATGGTACCAGAGGATACTGATATATGTGTATGTACTGATTTAGATGAGGTGTTTTTACCGGGATGGAGAAGTATGCTAGAAGATAGTTGGCAAAATAATACTAAGAGGTTAAGATATACATATAATTGGAAACTTGAAAAGGATACGCCAGTAGTTAGTTTCTTTTATGAAAAGATTCATGCAAGGAAAGGATATAAATGGATTTATCCTGTACATGAGATACTTAAATATGATGGAGAAGATGAGAAGATAGTATATAATGAAGGGATTGTATTAAATCATTATCCGGATAGTTCTAAGAGTAGGGGAAGTTATTTAGGATTATTAGAGTTATCGGTTAAGGAGAACCCAGATGATGATCGTAATAGGCATTATTTAGGACGAGAATATATGTATCATGGTAGATGGAATGATGCAATAGGTAATCTTATTATTCATCTAGGATTAAAGAAGGCTACTTGGCGTGATGAGAGGGCAGCTTCAATGAGATATATAGGTAGATGCTATAAAAATATGGGTAGAATGGATGAAGCTAGATTATGGTATTTAAAAGCAATAGATGAAGCTCCACATTTAAGAGATGGCTTAGTGGAAATGGGAATGCTAGAATATACGGAAGGAAATTACTTGGAGGCAATTAAATATTTGACTAAGGCATTAACGATTAAAAAGCATCAAAAGACATATATTAATGAGATATTTAGTTGGGATTATACGATAGATAATTTACTTAGTGTCAGTTATTATTATTTAGGATTATATGATATATCTTTATTCTATATAGAGAGAGCTAGAAAGATAGACCCGGATAATAAAATGTTAATTGATAATGAAAAGTTAATTAGAGATAAAATAAAAGATCAATCAAAATTATGATTGATCTTTTTTTTAGGATCTTAAAGTAACTGTTCTAGTACGAGTTTCTTCTTGATTTAGATAACTTACTACATAGGTTATTTTATATTTACCAGCTTCTAAGGAATTTACGTATGTTTCTAATTCTTTAGCAGTAGTAAATTCTTTAAGAGTACTATTAGCAGATATTTGATATTTTATTTTAGCAGTTTTTGTTACGTCTAGGCTACCTTCAGTAGTTGTAATATATTGTATTGATTTTAGTCCTGGTTCTTCATAGGTGCCTACTTTAGTATTAATGATAGCTAATCCGTTAAGTGTTACCATTAGTTTACTTAAAGGAGCATTCCCAAGAGAGACGGATACTTTAGTACCGGCTGAAGCATTTGATTTGAATTTTTGATGTTCAGCTTTTATTACTATTGTAGTATCGCCATATCCTTCTAAGGTATATTTATTTTCAGTTACAAAAGTTATTAATGTTAGGGTACCATTAGTTTCTTGCTTATAGATACCAAATCCAACTTCTCCTAGAGTATCTTTATTGTAGGTTAATCTCTTATTATAATAGCTATCTTTTTGATTACCATAAACGGAATTGTTAAAGTATTCTTTAAGGTAACTTTCAGTTAATACTTTTGGAGCAGTATATTTCCATGTAATAGTGGCACTGTTTTTATTGTTATTAGTTACTTTAACGTCAGTTATTTCATTTAATGTTTCATATCTTTCAGATACTTCGGTAGGTTGAGTACCACGAACGAAACATTCATTAGTTATTTGATTACTTGGTGTGTTTGCACTAGGTAAGGCAACAGGCCATGTTTCTCTTTCTACGTCAAGGCATACTACTGATGATGGTGCAGTCCAACCTTTTGTATCTTTAGGAATATAGGCCATTACGTCTCTTACAACGCCTTCTTTGTAACCACCACTACTAGTGTTATATGTAACACGGTTGGCTTCTTTATTGTAGATACTGTCATACCCATACCATACAGCAATGGAATATTGACTAGTATAAGCAACTGTCCATAAATCATTTACAGCATTACCTGGTAAATTATATTTATTAATTGTATTAGTGTCATAGTTAGTTGTACCAGTTTTAGCTGCTATATGAGAGCCAGAATTATAAGCATCTTTTGTTCCACCATGGAATCCTGCGGAAACGGCTGATTCTAGAATGTTATTCATAATGTATGCTGTAGAATCTTTCATAACTCTTGTTTTAGTAGGTTTATATTCTTTGACATCACCGGACTCACGATATTCAATTTTAGTAACGGAATATGGTTCAGTGTAATAACCACCACTAGCAAATCCAGAATAAGCAGCAGCCATATCTAATGGAGTAAATCCTTCAGCAACTCCACCGATAGAGTAGGCTTCATTGATTGTGTTATCAAGACCAGTATTTTTATTAATTACACGATAGTTATCGGAACTTGAATTTAATGAGACATCTAATCCAAGACTATGAGCAAATTTTTGACTATTTTTAGTACCAACTTGTTGGAAGGCTTTTAGGGCAGGCACGTTTCTTGAATATTGCAAGGCATAACGGGTAGTTACTAATCCATGGAATCCACCATCCCAGTTATTTACTGAAGGTCCATTAGTGTATGTCCATGGTTCATCGTTAAATAGAGTATATGATGAGAAATTGTTATATTCAATGCCTGGGCCATAATCAAAGATTGGTTTTGCAGTTGATCCTGGTTGTTTTAAGGCTTCAGTGGCATAGTTGAATATTCTTACTCCAGTACGGTTACGTCCGTTACCAACAGCTGAGATAGCCCCAGTTTCAACATTAACTACAGCAATACCTGCTTGAACTAGATCATCACCATGCCAATACCATGCATTATTTGTTAGGATGTCATTAATACCATCTTGGATACTACGCTCCATAGTAGTATATATTTTCATAGGTACGGTATATGGATTATCTCCAGTTAATTTTTCAACTTCTTTTACAACGACATCGATAAATCCTTGATATTCAGTTTCGGTATTATTATTGGCTAAGAGGCTTTCAATAGTAACTTTTTTAGCCATAGCAGCTTCATCTTTAGTGATATATCCGTGACGTACCATTAAATCAAGTACGGTGTTACGACGAGATATTGCACTATCCATATTTTTGTAAGGGTTATGTCCATTTGGTGCTTGGAATAATCCAGCTATTAGGGAAGCTTCTGGTAGAGTAAGTTCTGAGACATTTTTACCAAAATAGTATTTTGAAGCTTCTTGTACACCATAAACATTAGAACCTAAGTTATAGTTATTAACATATAATTCAATAATTTCTTCTTTTGAATATTCTTTTTCTACTTTAAATACAGCTAAATATACGTCTTGGAATTTACGAATTATTTTTTGTATTTTATTAGATTCAAAGCTATCTTTCTTAGTTAAGTTATTTTTAACTGCTTGCATTGTTAGGGTAGAGGCTCCACCAGCATCACGGCCTACTAATTGAAGCAATGTAGCTTTGATAAATCTTGGTAAGTCTACACCATTATGTTGGAAGAATCTAGAGTCTTCGGTAGCAATAATAGCATCTATTAAGACTTGAGGTAATTCATCATAAGTAACACTTTCTCTTTTTTGAGTTCCAAGAGTTGCCATGATATTGCCATCTTTATCATATACGACAGTTTGATCTTTTACGTTAAAGGCTGACTCAGAAAATTTTGGAGAAGACACTACAATGTATCCAAAGAATAAAGTCATTAACAAGATGCCTGCTATACCTATTATTAGGATAACAGTTAAAATCTTTTTCCAAAGACTTCTTCCGGCTTTATTCTTTTTACCTTTTTTATTTTTGTTACTTCTGCTTAAATTTTTGCTTTTTCCATTACTTTTAGATTTACTAGTAGTACTTTTACTTTTAACAGTATCATCTTTTCTTTTTTCTGGAGTTCTTCTAGTAGGGGAATTCTTTTTTTGAAGATCTTCTTTTAAATCTTCTACTTTGTCTTTCATTTTTTCAAATAAATTTCGTTTTTTAACTTTTCTCACTTTTCTCAACTTCCTTACTTTTCTATTATATTATAATATATTATTTATAAAATATCAATTATTTTTAGATAATCTAGTCGTGGTCGATATTTTAAGATAATTTCTTTACAGTTATTTTGAAAATATTCTAAGGGAATAGATTTTCTTTCATTAGTATTTAGGAATTCTATTAGGTTATTTCCTGGTAATAGATAGGTTTTATTATGATAATTAAAACGGATTATTAGAAAGACTATTCCTTGGTGACGCATAACATTTTTTATGTGATCTATTTGATGAGGATGAATATTGGTGATAGGAAAACTAGTTTTACTATTGGTTTCTTTAGCATCAAATTCAAGATATTTGCCATGATAAACACCATTATAATCAAGAGTTGATTTTTGTTCATAGTAGCCATCTTTAATTCTAGTTTTAGTTTCATTTACTTTTAATACTTTTATTGGAGTAGGCTTTTTATAGATAAGAGCAATATTATTTTCTTTATAATAATCATTAGTTAAATTAAGATCACTCTCAAGAGTCATTCCACGGTTACCATAATTAATTAGTTTGTTATTTTTAATTGTTATCATTTTGTTCACCTAGAGATAATTATACTATAAAAAGATGAGAAAATCTACTTTATGACTATTTAGTAATATTAAAAACTGGTTTATTGTAAATTGACAAGCCTACGATAATGTATTACCCTTGTAATTAATGGGGGAGAGATATTATGGACTATAACATGGCTAAGGAAGCTAATTTTCAGTAAAAAGATGAATTTGTATTCAAAGAAGTATCTTTTACGGATTATGATACAGTTATGCGATTAGAGGAAATGACTCAACCTAAGAAGAAGATTAGAAGTATAAATGAACAAAACAGTCTCTAGTGACTGTTTTTCTTTACATGATAATAAATATTTATAGTAAAAAATAAAGATGGGTAAAATAAAAATCCTTATAATAAGGATTAATATTTATAATGGCGGAGTAGGAGAGATTTGAACTCTCGCACCAGTTTCCCAGTCTACACCCTTAGCAGGGGCGCCTCTTCAGCCTCTTGAGTACTACTCCAAAATTGCTTACAACACTAATTTTATAATATCATGAGCAATTTGTCAACTACTTTTTGTAATTTGCTAACTACTTTTGTGCAAGATATTCATCGTAGGTTAATCCTGAATCATAAACTTCTTTAGCTAAGGTAGTTCCTAAATAGCGATAATGCCATTCTTCATACATGTATCCGGTAATATTTTCTTTATCTTCAGGATATCTTAAGATAAAACCATATTTGTAAGAATTTTTAACAAGCCAATTATATTCTTTATCATTTTTTGAGATAAATCCACTTTTATTAGCAATATCCATAGCCAATCCTGTTTGGTGTTCAGAATAGCTAGCTCTTGCAGAATAAGTTTCAGCGGCTTTGAATCCATCTCTTTTTACATATGTATTATATAGATATAGTTGTGTTTGATATGAACGATAACCTGATCCGGCATAGATATAGATATTATCTTTAGTAGCAGCTTCACACATTTTTTCAAAAGCTTCACGAGCATCTTTACGAAGTTCATTACTACGACCTAACCATTGATATTTAGAATTAATCTTTTCTAGATCACTTGGAACATAATCATTTGATAGTTTATGATATTTATTTACTAAAACAGCAAGATCATCTTGGTTATCAATATTTATTACATTAGTATAATAATCATTATCTAGACCAATATTTACATAAGTGATAGAAGTTTCTAGATCTTTGGCGCTAGTATTTAGATATTTTAGGTAACGATCTAGATTATCTTCTTTAAAATATGACAAATTAATAATGGTATTTAGATCTTTTATATAGGTATTATTTATAATGATATTGATGGAATCAGTAGATAGTTTATTATAGATATTATTTATTTCAGTATAAGAATAGCCTAAAGTGAGTAAACTATTAATGTCTTTTAGAAAGGTATCATTATCATGATAGGTAATATTTATATAATCAGATAGATATTTAGGATTAAAATATTCAGTATTAATAATATTTTCTAATGTTTCAGAATATTTTTTATTAAGTATGTTAATATCTAGATCATTATCCTTCATGACATTTATAGTGTTTTCTTTATAGCCAGTTTTCTTTGATAAGTAATAAGTATTAATATTATCCTTATTTATTAGATATATAAGACCAATTGTAATGATTAATATTAGTGGCACTACAAGTCTTAGAGCCTTTTTGATACTAAACTTTTTTCTTCTTTTTCTTTGCATATTATCACCTATTTAAATATATCACAAAATGGAGTAAATTACTAGTAAAAATTTATTTGTCTAATTATTGTCAAGATACTTGTAAAATAAAAAAATATATAGTATTCTAGATATATAAGATAAGGGAGTGTGATATGCATGATTTATCCATCTATTGATAAACTACTAACGATAGTTGATTCTAAGTATGCTTTAGTTTATATAGCATCACAAAGAAGTAAAGAGATGCTTAAGACTGGTTATTATCAAAAACCAATTAATCAATATAAGGCAAAAAAGACAATTGGTAGAGCTTTGGAAGAAGTATATGATAATTTAATTCATGTAAATAAGGGATAATTATAAAAATAGTTATCTTTTATTTTTTAGATATGTTATAATTTATTTGGAGGTAATTATGAAAGATAAAGTTAATTATAAGTTATTAAATACTTTGATAATTGTAGCAATAATCTATTTACTATACACTATTAGTGGACTTTGGTTAGGCATTGTTAAGAATATTTTTGATATAATATCACCATTTGTACTGGCATTTGCTTTAGCATATGTATTATATCCATTAGTTAGAAAGTTAATTAATGCAGGGAGTCCTAAATGGTTAGCAATACTTACGGTATGTATACTGGGAGTAGGATCTTTACTGATTATTATTATTTTGACAGTGCCACTGTTATATGAACAGATACTATTATTTATTAGTAATATTTCAGTATTTTTATCTGATATGTCTACGAAGTATGAGATTAATTTTGGATCGTTACAATCTTCTTTGACAGATTTTAGTACAAATATTATTTCTAGTATAGGTAGTAGTATTTCTAATGGAGCAATATCTGTAGTCAATGCTTCAGTAGGGGTAATTACTACTGGTATTGTGGTAATATGTTCAGCAATATATTTCTTAATTGATATGGATAAGATAAGACTTGGTATTAGAAAATATTTTAATGATCGTAATAGGAGAACGGCAGGATACTTAAAGAAGTTAGATGAGGAACTTACGAAGTATATTGGAGGAATGGGACTTAATATAGTTATTCAGATAATTGAATATACGGTGGCTTTCTTGATTATTGGACATCCAAACTATTTAATTTTAGGTATTTTATCAGGTATATCAGCGATGATTCCATGGTTTGGAGGATTCTTGGTAGCGGTAATATCTTTGTTGGTGTCTTCAGTAATAAGTACTAAAATGTTTATTTTGACAGTAATTATATGTATAATATGTCCAACGCTTGACGGTAATGTAATAGGCCCTAAGGTATATGGAAAGACTAATTCTCTTCATCCATTATTAGTAATATTTGCAGTATCTGCTGGTGGTATTATTGCAGGATTCTGGGGAATTGTATTATCTTTACCAGTAGCGATTGCTATTAAGACAACATATAATTATTATAAGAAAGATATTCATAAGAAAGTTAAAAAGATAAGAAGAAAGAAGGATGAATGATAGGCTGGTAGAGTGCTGATTTTGTAGTGTGGTTTTATAGTATATTGATAAGAAGAGAAAACTTAAATATTTTTGTTAAAGAATGGCTTAAGAAACATGAAAATTGGTGATTCTTGATAGATAAAAAATGGCTAATGAGCAAGGAAATTAATATTTCTTGATAAGAAATAAAGATATATGTGAATAGATAATTTAATGTTTCTTAATAAGGAATGGATTTAATGATGGAGAATCTAATAATTTTCTTTTAGTGAGAAGATAGATAAAATATGAAAGGTGATGGAAGTAAAAATGAAAAGGATATTTAAATATTTATTTTTGTTAATGGTATTTATGCCTGGTGTGGTATTTGGAAGTACAGGGTATATTACTCAGGGAGATAATGTAAAGTTAGAGGAAGACTTTGATAGGACACATTTTGTTTTTGGTGATAGTATTAATGTTAATAATAAGACTGATGGACTCTATTTTATTTTTGGAGATGAAGTAGTATATGACAGTGATAATCAATATACAGCTTTATTTGGAAATAAAGTTAATATTGCTGGTAAAATGAAGGATGCTGCTATATTTGGTAATAGTGTAGTAATTGAGAATGCTACTATTGATAGAGATATTGTAATATTTGGAAATAATGTTAAGATAGAGGGAAAAATTTCAGGAAATGTAGCAATATATGGAAGAAATGTTACAATTAGTAAGAGTGAATTACTTGGAAATGTAGTAGTTAAGGGTGGTAGTTTAAAGATCGATAAGGATACTAGTATTTCAGGAAATTTAAGTTATAATGAAGACATGGATGTGGTAATAGAAGGAGATATTCATGATATTACTATTAATAAGAATGTAGAGGTTATTACTACTAAAGATATTGTAATGGGTCATATATATAAGATTATTAGATTACTTGTAATATTTTTAGGAATGTATTTATTGATACCTAAGATATTTAATAATATGAGCGATAAAGTTGGTAAAAATATTGGATATGGATTACTTTGCTTTATAGCTATGCCTTTACTACTATTGATACTATTATTTACTAATTTTGCTACTAGTATAGCGATTATTGGTATTATGTTATATATAATTATGGCAATGATTAGTTTAGTATTATGTGGTTATGTACTAGGAGAGTTGATATTTACTAAAGTATTTAAACTAAAAGAAGAGAGAATGTACTTGAATGGCTTTGTAGGTATAATTGTTTTATATTTAATTACTTTAGTGCCTTATCTTGGAGGATTAGTTACTTTTGCTAGTTTAGTTTATGCTTTTGGTATGATGGCTAATAAATATTTAGAGTATCGTAATAAATAATATAGAACTATTTGTAATGATTAAAAATGCTGGGATTCTATGATGGATTTCGGTGTTTTTTCTTTTAGAAGTTTTAAAATGTAATAATTAAAATGTGAAGAAGAACGTTGATTTTATTAGAATTAGAAAGTTTTATAAAAAGCATACAAACAAATGTATGAAAAAGTATTGACAAGCGAATGATTGTATGCTATATTGATATTGTCTTCTAGAACGATATATTTAAAGAATGGGGAGTGATAAATAGTTTGATGATATAGATAATGGTGTAACTAATTGGTTTATAACTAAAATTTATAGCTAAAGAAAAAGACTATATAAAGTAAATTTTATTGGATACTTTAATAGTCGCTATTATGTAATAAATGATTTTTATAATATGATTTTGTGATATTGATTAGTCTTTATTTATACGGTAAAAGTTAATTGATGGATGGTTGAATAAGCGATAGTTAATGGATGATACACCAATACCGGATGAAATATATAAGTTAGTTCCATCAATGTTATAGTAATTATCATAATATGTTTTAGCATAAGGTGGAGTATATAGAGCCCCAACTATTGGAAGTCTGATTTGTCCGTTATGAGAATGTCCAGCAAGAATTAAGTTTACTTGATAATCTTTAGTTAATTCTTCAGCAATATCTGGTTCATGAATGAGAACTATTCTATAGTCAACATTATTTTCTTCTTCAGTGATTGTCATAGTTTTTGACAAATCAGTCATGTTATCAGTTTTGGTATTAGTGCCACCAATAAATATTTTTTGATTGTTTTTACTGTATATTATATCATGGGAATTGTCTAGGTAAGTAAATGAACTATCTTGATATATTTTAATAACTTTATCTTTACCTTTTTCATAATCATGGTTACCTAAGATAGCATATTTACCATATTTGGCATTTATTTCTTTTAGAACATTAGTTAATTCTTCATAATCTTGAGTACTAATGGTAGCATCTTTATCAATAAGATCTCCAGTGAATACGGCAATATCAGGATTTATTGTATTGATTTCTTTGATAACGGCTTTGACTTTTTTGATATTAATAGCACGATTATAATGAAGGTCAGAGAAGTGTACTATTTTTAAACCATCAAAGTCGGTGGGAATATTTTGATCTTTTATGGTGTATTCTTTGGTTATTAATCCCATGGTACCAACATATCTAGCATAAATGATAATTAAAATCAACACTAGAAAAATTATAAAGAGCCATTTAAAAAACTTTTTCATTTAGACACCTACCATTAATAAGAGAACTATAGCTACGGTATTGTGAAGGCAGTGCATAGACATTGATGAACATATGTTATCGGTTTCATAATATAATGTAGCGAAAGCACTACCTAGAGCAGCATAAGGAATAATATAGAGATAATCAAGAGGTGAAGTAACCATGCCTAGAACATGAAGTGAACCAAATATTAAGCCACTTATGGCTATATAGAGATATTTAGTTATTTTGGTGTCTCCTAATGATAGGACAGCATCTTTGATACTTTTTCTAAAAATTAATTCTTCAACGAATGGAGCTTCAATTGATACTGAGAAGAACATATATAATGGATATAAGCCAATTAATTCACGAATAGTATTTTCGTTGTTGGCGTTTGCTCCTTTGAAGAATAAAGAAATAACAATGTTGCTGACTACCATAATGGCTAGACCTAGAAAATAATATTTAAAACAAGTATCGATATTTTTTTTAAAGTTTTTAAAGAATTGTTTGAAATTTTCAATCAAAGTATCTTTATATAAGAAGAAAATAATTATCATTAAGCCTACAGAACAAGCAAATGAATAAAGGATTTTCATGCTTTGACTGAAACGATTGATATCTATTTTAAATAGAAGTAATGGAATATACTGGAAATAAGCCATTCCTACTAATAGTATAATAAATATACTGGTTTTTAATAAAAAAGTTTTAATTTTATCTTTTATCATACGATCAACTCCTGATTATAATTTTAACATAAGTAAGTGAATTTTACAATAAAATTATATGAGATAAAACACTTAGACATTATATGAAAATAATTCTTGAATTAATAGTTAGATAATAGATAGGCAAAAGTTATGCGGGAAAGATTTATTTTTCTTTAATAATGTGATAAGATAAATATAGATATTTAATTTATATTAAGTTATCTGAAAGGATATGTATGGATAAGATAGATGAATATGACATGATAATGAATGATCTCAGTTGGATGCTTAAAGAATTAAAAGATGCAGGGGAAAATACGAAAGACTTTATGAAGAAAATACTTCGTGAGAATGTTTTTCATGGAAAGACACTAGTAAACATTGATGAGTCTATTGCGATGCTTAAGGCAATTTATCAAGAGATGGTTCTCAAAACTTTAGAATGGAAACAAAATGAAGATATTTTAGAATTTGTTAATGGTAGTGAGAAAGTTAGTCAATTAGAAAAACTTAACATGATGAAGATTGCTTCTTTATTGGTTCGTGAAGAGATTGAAGAAAGTAATAAAGAAAAGATTAATCATAAGAAACTACAAAGAAAACTTAAGGTGAAAATAGCTAGTTATGTATTACTTGGCAGTACTTTTTTAGGGCTTTTAGGAATTATATTTAAAGAAACTAAAGAAACTGATAAAACTTATAAATATATGACTTATAGAAGTAAGTATACTTATCAAGATGAAATTGATTCAAGAAGATATGAAGTAAGCCAAGAATATGAGAATAAGCGAGTACGTGATGAAGAGATTACTATTTGTGAATATGATCCTTGGAAACAAGGAGATGATTATATGGGAGAAGTAGTAGTTAGAAAATATACTCCAAGAGGATATGATTATGATGAGATTATCCAAAATATATTGCCTATTGTTGAAGAAATGTATATGAATGGTAGGTATGTAGAAGAAGTTTTAAATAAACCAATTAATGAATTAATTAATAATTTTAGTAATAATAGTAAGATTTATGAAGTAGTAAGAATTGTACAGGATAAAACTAATAAAATAGAAATTAGCCATGATGAGATGAAAATTATTACTATTAGTTTATTGATATTTTTAGAAATGGTACTTTATGCTAAGGCGATAGATAATAATGGTGACTTAATAATTGCAAGTCTTTGGAAAAATATAAGAAAGTTACTTGAGATTAATAAACTTGTTAAGAGTGATATTGAGAGAATTGAAATGTATCAAAAGGTTTATTATGACTTATATATTAATGATTTATGTTTTAGAGATGAAATTTGTGCTATAAACACAGGAGTTAAGGTTAAAACAAGAGAAAAGAATACAAGAGAATAGAGGTATAGAGATGGCATATATTAAAGGAAAAATTATTCAAGATATATTTAGTAATCCAAGTAATGGATACACTGTAGGGCTTTTTAGAATAGCGGATACTGATATGGAAGGATATAAGAATAAGGTAATAACTTTTACAGGAATGTTTGAAGAAATAAAATATAAAACTAATTATTTGATGCAGGGAAATATAGTTAGTCATAATAAATATGGAAATCAATTTCAGGTAGAAAGTTATGAGATAGTATTGCCATCTGACAAGGAAGAATTAGTAGAATTCTTTTCTTCAGATTTATTTCCTATCGGAGATAAAATGGCTGAGAGAATTGTAGAGAAACTTGGCAAGGATGCTATTAGTAAGATTATGGATAGTGAGGAAGTATTATATGATATTCCTAGGCTTAGTAAGGATAAAGCAAGAGTTATTAGAGATAGAATTTTAGAGTATCAAGAGACTTCTCAAATAGTTATTGATCTTAATAAAATGGGATTTAATACGAAAGACGCTATTAGTATTATGAAAAAATATAATAATAAAGCGATGGATATAATTGATAAGAATATATATAGTTTACTTAATGATATAGATATTAGTTTTGATGAAGTAGATAAAATTGCTAGAAGTAATGGATATATGTTAAATGATGAGAGAAGACTTTTAGCTCTTACTATTAATATGATGAATGTGCTAACTTTTAATAATGGGGATACTTATTTGTATAAAGAAGAAATGTATGATTATATGAAGAAGGTAACGGATAATCTTGAGATGGAAGAATTTGAATATGTACTTTTAAAACTCAAGAAAATGGGAAAGGTAATAATAGATAATGAACGTTATTATTTAGTTGAATTTTATAAGGCAGAAGAGTATATTTGTGATAGAATTTATCGTCTTAATGAAGAGGAGAGAAAAAAGTTACCAAAGTTGGATAAGAAGATTAATCAATTGGAACTTATGAATGGAATTACCTATGATGAATCACAGAGAACCGCTATATATAAAGCTATTAATAATAATTTGACAATAATAACTGGTGGTCCTGGTACTGGTAAGACTACGATTGTTAAGTGTATTGTTAAATTGTTAATTGAGATTAATGGGCTTAAGTTAGATAAACTTGCTTTGTTAGCGCCGACAGGAAGAGCAGCAAGGAAACTTATGGATACTACTGGAGTACCTGCTTATACTATTCATAAATATTTAGGATGGGATAAGGAAAAGAATGAATTTTGTGTAAATGAATACTGTCCTAATAAAGAAGAGTATATTATTGTGGATGAAGCTTCAATGATTGATACAGTACTCATGATGAGTTTACTTAAAGGAATAACTTCTAAAGCAAAGATAATTTTGGTAGGGGACTATTATCAATTGCCTAGTGTAAGTCAAGGACAAGTTTTGAAAGATTTAATTGATAGTGATTGTTTAGACGTAGTGAAATTAAATTGTTTGTATCGTCAAAGTGATGATAGTTATATTACTACTTTAGCTCATGAAATTAAAAATAAAGAAATAACGGAAAATTTTATGGCAAAATATGATGACTATAATTTTTTGAATTGTAGTAATGAACAAATACTTGGCAGCGTTGATGATATTGTAAGACGAGCATTATCAAAGGGATACACAGATAGAGATATTCAAGTACTTGCTCCAATGTATAAAAGTATTAATGGTATTGATAGTTTAAATAAAGTGTTACAAGAGATTATGAATCCACATAGTAATGATAAAAATGAACTTGTTTCAGGAGAAATTGTATACCGTGAAGGAGATAAAGTATTACAACTAGTAAATGATAGTGATAATGGGGTATCTAATGGAGATATTGGTTACATTGAAAGTATTGTTTCTGCAATAAAAAGTAAAAGTAAAAAGAATGAAGTAATTGTTAATTTTTTTGGTAATAGAGTGACTTATTTGCCAAAAGACTTAAAAAATATAATGCATGGATATGCAATTAGCGTGCATAAATCTCAAGGTGGAGAATTTAAGATGGTTATTATGCCAATTTCTTCTTCATTTAGAAGAATGCTATATAATAAGTTAATATATACAGCAGTTACAAGAGCTAAAGAAAAACTTATTATTGTAGGAGATCCACAAGCTTTTATTTATGGAATTAAAAATGATTATGTCGAAAATAGAAAAACAGGTCTTAAAGAAATGATTCAAAAAAAGTATAATATGTAGAAAATTACCAATAATAATTATGGGTGATAAAAATGAAAATGAAAAATAGTCTTTACTTGATTGGATTAGGAGTAGGAGGAACTTTGTTATATCAACAAGTAAAAAGTGGTAATTTTAGAAAAATGATTCGTAGTATGAATAAGAAAAAGACTAAAATGATCGAAGAATTAGAAGATATGTTATAAAATATATAAATGTAATTATAATTATGTTTTATATGACAATGGTTTAATGATCATATTCTAGAGTGTTGACATGTTCGATACTCTTTTCTTTTATAAATTATTTTTGGGGTAGACAGATAGGGAAATGTTTGCTATCATTGTTATTATAGGATGTGAAGTAAATGAATAAAAAGAAAATAATAATTTTAGTTGGAAGTATAGTTTTACTAGTAATAATAATAGTGATAGGAATTAAAATTTCTAATGATAATAAAAAGAAAAATGAAGGAATGAAAGTAATTAATGATAGTTATAAGGATTTAGCTAATACAGTAATTGAATATAACAATATTAGAGAAGAATATTTAGAAATATTTAAAAATTTTTATTATGAAACATTTATGGATAAGCATGATGAATATTTAAATGTGTTAGATAGATATGATAAAATAATTGCAAAAATAGAAGAAGATATATCTAAGATAGATGATAAATGTGTTATTAAATATAATGATAGTAATACTGATGGGATATGTAATAATTATAAAGAATTATATGAAAAATTAGTTAATTTATATGTAATGGATTTAAATAATTATAATGAAATAGTTGATGGTTATAATGAATATAAGAATAATAATGTTTCTAAATATGAAGGCAAATTTAAGGAATATATAGATTTTAATAATGATAAAAAGTATGAAGGAATAGATAATAATGAAGAGAGTGAAAGTTAAAAATAAAAAACATAAGGGATTAAAGATATGTGGAATTATATTTGGTAGTGGTATTTTTGTGCTTTTAGTTTTATTTTATGGACCATGGCATAAATTTAGAGATTTTTGGATTACTACTGCTATGACTACTAAGAGCCATCAATATTTAGCTACTTGGTTATATAGTGAGAAAACAATTAATGAAGTATTAGATAATAATAGAGTTATAGCTCCTGATGAGGATGTTGATATTGATCTAATTAAGATACTTGATGAGAAAAGCGATAATGTAGTTTATAAGGACGAATATGATAAGCAGGTATTAGAACATGATGATGGCGAAGTATATAAATATTTTAAAGTTGAAGGATATAATTTTGATGCTTATATGGCGGTTATATATGATCCTAGTAAAGTGTCAGTTAGTTACTCTAGTAGGCTTGGGTATGATGGTGAATATTTAGTTGATATGGCTAAGAGAAAACAAGCTATTGTTGCTATTAATGGAGGAGGATTTGTAGATATTAATGGTGAGAGTAATGGAGGTAATGCTGCTGGAGTGGTAATTAGTGAAGGTAAGATTATTCAAGGAGGTTATGCTTCTTCC
>CAJJKI010000015.1 GCA_905188025.1 uncultured Eubacteriales bacterium
CAATACTAAAATTATCTTTTTATTCTTATCATTATCCATAAGCTTTACCTCCAAAATGACACTAAAGTATTCTACTTAACTGTTATTTTTCTAAAAGAAAACATCCAATTTTTTCTTATTTTATAAGGTTTTGCATAGTTTTTATACTTTTAAAAAAATTCACAAAAAAATATACCTTTTTTCCGAAAAAGCATTGATAATTACTGGTGTTTATGATATCATTTAATTATAGTAAATGGTATTAAAGTAGAATACTTTAGTACCATTTTTTTATTTTTAAACAAAGAAAAAGAATACTAAAAGTATTCATTCTTAGTATTCTTATATTTCTTGAATAACTGTAATAATCATAGGTTTATTACCAGTCTCATTAGATAAATATTTAGATAATTCTTCTCTAATCATATTCTTAACTTTACTATAATCTAAATATCCATTATGCACATTACCTCTAATTATACCAGTACATATCTCTTTAATATGATCTATAATATCTTGACTATCTTTTACATATATAAATCCTCTAGTAAGTATTTCCGGACCAGCTAATATTTGTTTACCATGTTTCTCTAAAGTAGCACTAATAATTATTATACCATTCTCAGATAACATTTCTCTATCTTTTAATACTAACTCTCCTATATCATTAGAAGAATCTCCATCAATAGAAATAACACCCGTATGAACATTCTTAAAGTTCTCTACTAACTTACCCCTCTCAAATGTTACAACATTACCATTCTCTTTCAATATAATATTCTCTTTAGGAATACCTACTTGATAAGCTAAATCTCCATTAGCTACTTGTTCAGAATATTCTCCCTTTATAGGAAAATAATATCTAGGATTCATTAAATCTATCATTTGCATTAAATCTTCTGAAGAAGCATGATAAGATAAATTCTTCTTAGGATTTAATGTAATAGCAGTAGCTCCACTCATAGCTATCTTATCAAGAAGTCCATAGAAAGTCTTTTCTCTACCTTCATATATTGGAGTAGCTAAAAATACTGTATCATTCTTATTAATCTTAATAAATTTATCATATCCATCTAATATCTTAATCATATTAACATAAGGTTTCTCTCTCTCATTAGAATTAAGTATTACTACATTCTTATCATTAATATTAGATAAATCTCCTATAAACTTACTATCTATATGTAAATAATTATTATCTATAGAATATCTAATAATATTTTGTAATCTTTTTCCCATTACTACTATTTTTCTATCAGTCTTTGATACTTCATTAAATAATTCTTGTATTCTATATAAATGGGAATTAAGTACATTAAATATTATTCTACCTTTATATTTAGTAAGTGTTTCATTAATTATTCCTTGTATTCTATGATTAGGAGAAGTATATCCACTATTCATAGCATATAATGATTCAGTCATTAAACATAATACATTTTGTCTTCCTACATAAGCAAGTCTTCCTAAATCAGTTTTATATGGTCCTCTCATTGTAGAATCAAATACAAAGTCAGATGCATAGAATATTACTCCATCAGGAGTATATACTGCATATCCATAATTATCCGGTATTGAATGTGATAAACTAATTGGAGTAATTCTAACATTACCAAAATCAATTATTTTATTTTCTTTTACTTCTATAATATTATCTATATTCTTTTTATAAGATAAAAGTTCTTCTCTTACTATATTACAAGTAAATTTAGATCCATATATTTTAACATTATCTAATATATCTATTATATCAGTAATAGCACCTACATTCTCATCATGCCCATGTGTTAAAAACAACCCTTTAATTCTTTCTTTATTTTCTTTTAAATAATCTATATTAGGAATTATATAATCTACTCCTAATGTATGCTCATCAGCATATTGTAGCCCCGCTTCAAAAACAAATATATCATTATCTACTTCGATAACATACATATTCTTTCCATTCTCATTTAGTCCTCCAAGACTAAATATATTAATCTTACTCATTTCTCTCCTTTCATTTCTTAATAAAGTATAAAGACTAGTAAATTATATCAAAAAAGAGTGTTCTTGTCAAACACCCTTCTCATATTGTTTCTTCTTCTTTTTAATCAATACCTTATTCCTATCAACAGTCTTTTCTCTCACAGTTTCTCCTAACAATTCAATAAACTTATAAAATATTTGATATCTATCTTGATATCTATCATTTTTAGAACATTCGTGAAATACTCTATTAATTATATCCGCTATAGGAATACATATATCATTACCTTTCTTATCTCTAAGAATGATATTTCCAATCATATGAAAGTCTACACTTTCAAACGGATCATATATCATTTTAGCAAATTTTATCAAACTTTCCGGATAATTCTTATAACCATATTCTTGATAATTAATTATTTGTCTAAATAATGGCGATTCTTCATAATTATCAAGAATCAATGCTATAAAAGTATATAAACCACGTCTAATAGTAGTTCGACCTGATAGCTCATTTGAAAAAGTATTTATTGAAAAGTTACACACCGAAGAAGGAATTTCTATCGTCCAAATATTCAAAGGAGCATCAAAAATCAATTTAATTTCTTTAGTTCCTTCTTGAAATACTACTTTTGATATAAATAATGGTTTTTTATCACGAGTAGATTCTAAATCAATACCTGTACTTAACCTAACATTAAATTTTTCTAACGTCTTAGGCATTATTATATTCATATTTTTTGTTCTAACATTATAAAGAGATATTGTACTTTGATAAGAATTTATCTTTATTGGCATACGTTGTTCTTTACTAATAAAGCCTATATGACAATCATCAATTGACACAATTCCTTCAGGAATCACATAATTTTCTTTATCATCATTAACTATCAAAGCATATATTTGACCCAACAAATTAAATTCCTTTTCATCAGATTCATAAGGCACCTCTATTAAGCCTCTGTTAACCATCGTAAGAAAAGATTTTAATGGAACTTTCTTATCAATGAGGATTCCTGTAATATTGATAACAATATCTTTAATTTCACTAAGATACTTCATATTATCAAAATAATCTACAAGTCCATTCTCTTTATCTAACGAAAATAACATTCTTATATTATATTCATTCCATAAATCATAAGTTCCATTTTCACGTTTTAAATATTCATTAATAAAATTAATTAATCTTGTATATTTAATTACTGATGTCCTATTTTTATACTCTCTCAAAAAAGCATTATTCCCATATTGTAAATCATTAATTTTACTCATTATAACCTTTTCATACATTTTCTTTTCAACGATAAACATTCTATTTATATAATAAGCCATATCTTTTGTATTATCATTAACTATCATAGTAAGTTTCTTTTGATATAACTTATACATTTCCTCATCGTTAATTAAATTTCTACCAAATAAATAAAATAATAAATATCTTTTCTCTATTCTCTCAAACTTAGCATCATATTTATCACTATCTTCAACTAATTCCATCTCTTTTTTTAACTCATTAACTTCTTTTTTATGATGATATATATATTTTTCTAAATATATTTCTTTCATTGCTAATGTTTCATAATTTGCTATATTATTATCACATAACTCTTGAATATATTTATTTCTATCTATATTCATTCCTTCATTTTCTTCTTCTATATAATTCCATAACTCATTATTACTAAGTGCTTTAATTTCTCTATCTAAAGCCCCTAATAAGTTTCTTATATTTACTAAAGATATTTGTATTGTACTAATAGCATTAACAATAATATCTCTTTTTCTTCTAGATAAAATTATCTTTTCATTTCTTATTTCATCTAATGCTACTAATCTAACTACTAATGTATTATATATCTCTTTAATTTCTTCTTGATATATTTCTAATTTTTTAATACTCTTCTCTTTATCACTTACATAATCTAAATTATTAAGTACTAGTTCAGTATACATTACTACTTCATCATGTATCTTTTCAATATCAAGTTCTCTACTAAGATTAATTCTATTTTTAAGTAATTCTTCATACTTTTCTTTTATTTGATCTAATAATGCAGTATCAACTAAACTATCTCTTTTAGGTATAGGAAAAATATTACTCATATCTACTAAACCAATAGGAGTATCTTTTTTTATTATCTTTTTAAAATAATCTAATATCCCCATATTTTTCCCACGCTTTCATAGTTGTATATAGTAACATACTTTATCAATGAAATCAAGCTTAGCCAAAAATAAAAAAATCTATAGAACGAATTTTTAGCATTTTTCAGTTTATAGATTTATAAAAAAGAAAGCCCCTCACCAAGCCTTCTTTCATCTATCTTCTCTTATTACCTTTACTAATATCACTATTATCTATATTATAAGATCTTAATTCATGTAACTGTTTAATTAACCCAATACTATAATTATATACTTCTAGTACATAACAATTATTACTCTGATATGCCTTAATAGTATCATTAATATTGTCTCTTACACTTACATATACCGGAAATACTTTATTATCTAACATACTCTTAATAATTAATAAATGAGTATATCCCTTATCTATTCCCTCTATATAACTATCCATTATCTCCATCTTATCCATCTATATCACCTACCATTCTATCCATTAATCTTCTCAAATAAATTCTCTGGAATAAGTATCTTTATATATTTAATAATCTCATCCTTAGTATACTTATGATTATTATTTAAAAACTCTATCCCTACATTAAATATAGCTCCTAAATAAAATTTAACTATTACGTCTACTGGTATCTTCTTATTCGTATATTCATCAAATTCTTCTATATGTTTGTTTATATCATCATTCATTACATCATATACTATATCCATCGTAATACTATTCTTATTATTTACAACTACTGATTTATATATATCTTTATTCTCTTCTATATGATCAATAAATATTGATATCATTTCTATATAATAATCTCTTACACTATTAACTTCTTTATTCTTACTAAGTTCTATCGCTAAAGTATTCTTAATATCTTTAACAAACTCTTGAAGTAAATCATATTTATCTTGATAATGACTATAAAATGTTGATCTATTAACAAGTGCTCTATTACATATATCAGATACTTTTATCTCTTCAAAAGGCATCTCCTTCATAAGTTCTACTAGTGTTGTATATAATAGTTTCTTTGTCTTAACTATTCTTAAATCTTCTTTTTTGTTATCCACACTAATCTCTTCTTTCAAATAAACAACTAACTATATTATAACCTAACTTTTTAAAAAGTAAACAAAAATATCCATATTATCGTACATTTTCCTACATTTGTCTATTATTATACATTTTGTCTTTTTTGTTGGTGGAATATTTTTCTATTTGTAATAAAATGTTTAAGGAACGGAGGAAAATATATATGAAAAAATTTGGTGAATTTGTTTGTAAAAATAAAATTACTATCTTAATCATCACTGGTATCTGTCTTCTTTTATCTTTGGTAGGTATTTATAAAACTAAGATAAATTATGATATTTTAGTATATCTACCTAAAGATATTGAAACTGTTATTGGTGAAAACATTCTAACTGAAGATTTCAATATGGGTTCTTTCTCTATAATCACTACTAATGATATGTCCCCAAAAGAAATCTTAAGTTTAGAAGAAGAAATCAAAAAAATATCTGGAGTCGGTAAAGTAATGAGTTTATATGATGCTATTGGTTCTTATATTCCTAAAGAATATCTTCCTAGTGATCTAACTAGTAAATTAAGTACTGATTCATCTGATATCTTATTTGTTACTTTTAATGATTCCACATCATCTTCGACAACACTAAATGCTGTCGAAGAAATAAGAAGCTTATCAGATAAAACTCTATCTGGTGGTATGAGCAGTATGGTCTTAGATACTATGAACTTATCAAATAAAGAGATTGCTATCTACGTAGTAATAGCTGTTACTCTATGTTTAATAGTTCTAGAATTATCTCTAGATTCATACTTAGTACCTATCCTATTATTAGGTAATATTGGTATATCACTAGTATTTAACTTAGGAACTAACGTCTTCCTAGGAGATATCTCTTATATTACTAAAGCCTTAGTAGCTGTCCTTCAATTAGGAGTTACTACTGACTTCTCCATCTTCTTATATCATGCTTATGAAAAGAATAAAAAAGAAATGTCTAACATTAATGAAGCTATGGCTAAAAGCATCAAAGAAACCTTCACCTCAGTATCAGCCTCTTCTATCACAACCATTGCTGGCTTCCTAGTATTATGTGCTATGCAATTAACCCTAGGAGCTAACTTAGGTATCGTCATGGGTAAAGGAGTTCTTATCGGTTTAATTTCCGTAATAACTATCTTCCCTAGCTTATTACTAGTATTTGATAAACTAATAGATAAAACTAAACATAATAGTATCATTCCAGACTTTAGTAAATTAAATACTTTCATCATCAAGAATCACATTACAATATTTATTATCTTCTTAATCTTATTAGTTCCATCATACTTAGCATATAATCATGTTGATGTCTACTATAAAATGGATGAATCATTACCAAAATATCTAGAAAGTATTAAAGCTAATCAAGAATTAAAAGATAAATTCAACATAGTATCTCCTGAAATAATTATCTTAAATAAAGATACTAAAGAAGAAACTATTACTAACATGGTCCATGATCTAAAAGAAGTTGAAGGAATAGATTTCATCTTATCTGAAAGTTCTCTCGAAGAGTCAGGAATAAGTACTGATATGTTGCCTTCTAGCTTATCTTCTATCTTCTCTACTGATAAATATCAATTATTATTATTAAATTCTACTTATGATATAGCTACTGATGAACTAAACGATCAAATAACCACTGTTAATAATATTATTAAATCATATGATAAAACAGCTATCTTAGCAGGAGAAGGCCCTCTAATGAAAGATTTGATAACTACTAGTGATACTGACTTTGTAAATGTTAACTCTCTATCACTAATATGTATTCTTATCATCATGTTAATAGCTTTAAAATCAATTAGTCTTCCAATCCTCTTAATTGGATCTATTGAATTTGCTATATTTATGAATATGGGTATCTCTTATTTTGGAGGAGTAACTCTTCCATTCATTGCCCCTATCGTATTAGGTACTATCCAACTAGGAGCTACTATTGACTATGCAATTTTATTAACTACTAATTATCTATCACATAAAAAAGATTCTAAAGATAAATATGAAGCTATGCAAAAAGCTATGAATTATAGTGCCAGCTCTATCTTAGTAAGTAGCTTATGCTTCTTTGCAGCCACTATCGGAGTAGGCCTATATTCTAAAATAGATTTAGTAGGTTCCCTATGTACTCTTATATCTCGTGGAGCCTTAATAAGTATGTTTGTAGTAATCTTTATCTTACCATCTATCCTTCTAATATTTGATAAGTTAATAGAAAAAACTACATTTAAAAAGGAGAATGTTTAATATGAAAAAAAATAATTTAAAAAAACTAGGAACTATCTCAGTATTATGTTTATCATTATTTACTACTGTTCCTGTAAATGCCCTAACTAAAAATGAAACTGTATATTCTAAAATAGATACTAATGGTAATGTCATTAAAACTACCGTTACTGATAAGTTAATTAATGATAATAAGTTAGATACTATCACTGACCTAACTGATCTAGATAAAATAATCAATCTAAGTAACAACAATACTTTTAACAAAGACAATAATCAAATTACTTGGAATACTTCTGGTAACAATCTAACTTATCAAGGTATCTCCAATAAAGAATTACCTATAAGTATAAATATATCTTATAAACTAGATGGTAACTCTATCACCGTAGATGATCTTCTAGGAAAAAGTGGTCACGTTGATATAACATTAAAATACACTAACAACGAAAGAAATCTTGTCTATGTAAATGGTACTAATACTTACTTATACACTCCATTCATTGTAACTATGGGTACCATTATCAAAGATACTGATGCTACTAACCTAAAAATAACTAATGGTAAAATAATTAATAACGGTTTAAGTAACATTCTAGTAGGTATCTCTGCTCCTGGACTATATGAAAGTCTAAATATGTATGAATTAAAAGATCTAGATACTATCACTATCTCATATGATACTACTTCATTTAATCTACCTACTATCTACAACGTAGCTACCTCAAAACTTCTTGAAGATAATGATCTATCTATCTTTAATAAATTAAATACCCTAACTAGTGCCTCTACTTCCTTAAAAGAAAATATTGATGCCTTAACCGAAGGATCAAATAAGCTTCTAGAGTCATCAATTACTCTAAATAATGGTACTAGTCAAATATATCAAAATCTATCATATGTTAATCAAAAATTAAAAGAAATAAATGAAGGTGCTATCAATCTAGATAACGGCTTAAACGATATCATAAATACTCTAAACAAAGTAAAAGAAAGCCTTAATAATAGTAGTAATGATGAATCTATTGGCAAATTAAAATTACTTATTGACACTGATTTAAATACTGCTAATAATTTAAAAGCCATGAATGATACCCTAAAAGCTAACTATGAAGAATACAATCTAAAAAATATTACATATAAAGAAGCTATTACTGCTGATCCTACTATGAATCTATATAATTTAAAATTAGCTTATGAAAACAACTATGAAAATAACAATCAATTAATTACCCTCTTAAACAGTAATGCTAGTGCTCTAACTGAAACACTAACTACATTAAATAACATTGATACTGAGGTAAGTAACATGTTATCTACCTTAACTACATATCTTGAAAAAGCACATGATGGTTCAACTGAATTAGCTAATGGCACTACTGCTCTAAGTACTGGTGTAAATACTCTAACTACTAAAGTAGAAGAATTATATAATGGTACTACTGCCCTATCAGAAGGTATCAATACTCTAAATACTGGTATTACAGCTTATAATGAAGAAGGTATTACTCCATTATCTAACACAATAAATAATAATCTATCAGGAAATATTAGTAAGATTAAAAAATTAGCTGATCTTGGTAATAACTATCAAACATTTACCATGAAAAATACTACTGATAACGGTGAAACTAAATTTATCATAGTATTAGATGGTCAAAAAGTAGAAAAAACTACTGTAAAGACTGAAACTAAAACTGAAAAATTATCATTTATTGATCGTATCAAAAACTTATTTAAATAATTAAAATGAAAAAGAAGATCTTCAAAAATCTTCTTTTTTTCTTATCATAAATAAAAATTAATATTATGCATATACTATTACTAGTACAATGTTAACAAGAACTAGTATTGACAAATGGTTTTTGATATGTTACCAAAGATGAAACTCTTGACTGATTTACAGTTGAGTTGTGAACGAGAGTTTAAGCATAATATTCAGTACGCCACCTCAACTGGAAAAAACTAGTTATACTAGTTCTTTTTCTATTAATAAATTACATTTACAACCGAGATCATTTATTGCCCGCACCACCTAGAAGCAATTAACATTTACATTATTATTGCACTCTTTCAAGTGCAACAACAATGTACTATAATTTATTCAAAAAGTCTATACTTTTAATAAATTAATCTACCTGTGAACTTTAAAGCAACTATTAATTACTCCTCATATATAACACTAATAACATTGTAGTTGCCATCATTATATACTAAATTAAAAGTTAGCTTACCATCATCTTTATAATCATTATAAGTCTCAATTAATTTATATTCAACTACTACTTTATTACCATTATATTTAACCATTGTATTAGTAGCCGTAGGAGCCATCCATCCAGTAGCAAACCAATATACCTGATATTTACCATTCTCTAGTTTTCTAATACCATCACGACCGCTACTAACAACAACATTGTAGTCCTTAATACCAAAGTATTTATACACTACAGCGTCAATTTCTTCCTTAGTAATATCATAAGTATAATTACCTCTATCCTCTACTGCTGATATTTTACCACTATTATTTAGAGAAGAATAATAAAATAACAAATAAATACTAATATCTTTATCACTAAATTTATTTATATTCCTCAAAAAGTTACTTGCAGATCCACCAGGTAAGAATACCTTCAAATATTCATCAAAAAATTCCTTACTTTCTTCCTTAATAGTAGTATTAGTATTCCCATTATTGTTTTGTTCATTATTTTGATTGTTATTTTGCTGATTATCATTCACTACAGTATTATTTTTATCATCTTCTATTTTATCATAAATAATATATCCCGATAATCCTAATACTATAATAACTAATAATATAATTATTATGTCTTTACATTTCATATTTTCTCCTTACTAACTATGTCAAAAAGTATAAAATAAAGCAACCAGAATCTTGTTTATCAGGTTGCTTTATGTTTCTATTTATCTATCTATTAGAATATAAGCATTGCCAATGTTAAGATAACTATTGAAGCAAGGGCTAAATACATAACTAATTTAAATGCCCATTTAAACCAAGTAGAATATTCTACACGAGCTACTGCTAAACCACCCATAATTGCTCCACAAGTTGGAGTAATTAAGTTAACTAGTCCATTAGCAGCTACTAGAATCATTACATTAGTCTCAACAGAGAATCCTAATTGAGCAGTAAGTGGTCCCATAATTGGAGTAGATAAAGTAGCAATACCAGAAGATGATGGAACCAATATAGATAATACTATATGTAATAAATAGTTGCATGGTGCGTATAAAATAGCAGGTACACCCTTCAATAATTCAGCAGCATTATAAATGATATAATTATCAAAGTGTGTTACTCCCATTAATACACTTACTCCACGAGCAACTGCAATAATTAAGATAACTCCAACCATATCATCAGCGCCATCTACGAAAGTATCAACTGTTTCTTTTTCATTAAATCCATTAATAATACATAATATTATTGTTATAATTAAGAACCATAAACTAGCCTCATTAAAATACCACGTACCAAGAGGAGTTCCTACTAAAAAGCCTGATATATTATCAAAGAAAGTAACACCAAAATCACCCCATGGAATAAATCCTAAAATCATGATTGCGAAAGTTAAACCAAATATCCATAAAGTAATTTTTTGTTTAGTAGTTAACTTAATGTCTTCTTCAATCTCTTCCTTACCATAACGTTTTTCCATATTCTTTTGTTCTTGTAGTGATAAGAATGTAGAACCTTTATCAGCTTTTACTTTCTTAGCATAATTCATTACATAAAGTACTGCAATGATATATGAAGTAATCCATAATGCTACACCAATAGCAATAATTACTCCTTGATTAACAACTATTCCTTCAGGTAATGCATCAATTGCTGCTCCTACCGCAAACGGATTAATTGTTGATCCAAGTACACCAACACCAGCACCAAGTAGTATTGTTGCAGAAGCTACTATCGTATCCATACCAGCCGCTACCATAGTAGCAGATAATAATGCATAGAAACCTACAGTTTCCTCTAACATACCATAAGTTGTACCACCAATACTAAAGATAAACATAAGTATTGGAATTAATACTAGTTCCTTTCCTCTTAGCTTATTAACTAATACTTTAATACCAGTCTCTAAAGCACCAGTCTTAGTAACTACTGCTAAGTAAGCTCCTAGTATCATAATGAATACGCAAACATCCATTGCGTCCTGAAAACCAAGAATTGGACTCATTAATACATCTGATAATTTTGCTCCAACTACTCCACTACCATTAACAATTTCTTCACCAACAAATTGTGCTTGAGGTAATAAATGAGAAGCAATACCAAGAGCAAAAATCATAATAAGTATTATAGAGAATGCTGATAGCATCGTCTTCTTGTTTTTTTTCTTTGTCTCATTTGACATTTCTTATTTTTCCTCCTTATTATATATAATTCTTGTACCTGTTTTTCCATTTAAAGCATCAATTCCTTCACTCAAAGAAGCTATTATTGCTACCCCTTGTGGACTATTTTTAATAAATCCTACACAAGCTTGGATCTTTGGTAACATACTTCCCTTTGCAAATTCACCAGCCTCAATATATTTATTAGCCATATCAAGATCAATCAAATCTAATTTCTCCTCATCAGGAGTATTATATTTAATACATACCTTTGATACTGCTGTCAAGATAAGTAGCATGTCAGCCTTAATACTAGTAGCAAGAGAAGCTGCCGCAAAGTCTTTATCAATAACAGCATCTACTCCTTTATAGCTGTCATTTTCTTTAACTACCGGAATTCCTCCACCACCACAAGTAATTACTACATTACCATCATGTATTAATTCTTCTACTACCTCCTGTTCTAAGATTCTGACAGGCTTTGGAGAAGGTACAACTCTCCTATAACCACGACCAGCATCTTCGACAAATATATAGCCCTTTTCCTTCTTGATTTCTTCTGCTTGTTCCTGACTATAAAACATTCCCACTGGTTTAGTTGGATTTTCAAAAGCCTTGTCTTGACTATCCACCTCTACCTGAGTAATGATTGTCGCACACTTTTTAGATATCCTCTCATGTCTAAGCTCTTCGCCTATCGCTTGTTGCAAATGATATCCAATATATCCTTGACTCATCGCCCCACATTCAGCAAATGGCATAAGTGGAGTACCAGCCTTATTTTGATATGCATTATCAAAAGCTAAATTAATCATTCCCACTTGTGGACCATTACCATGTACGATGACTACTTCATGCCCATCCTTAACTATTCTAACTATTTGACGAGCCGTTTCCTTAACTAATTGTAATTGTTCTTCTGGTGTCTTACCTAAAGCATTACCACCTAAAGCAATAACTATTTTCAAAATATCTCCCTACTTTCCCCCAAGAGTTGCATATATAACTGCCTTTATAGTATGCATTCTATTTTCAGCTTCTTCAAATACCTTTGATTTCTCGCTTTCAAATACTTCATTAGTAACTTCCATCTCATTGATTCCATATCTCTCAGCTATATCTTTACCAATAGTAGTATTAGTATCATGGAAAGATGGCAAACAATGTAAGAATATTGCTCTTGGATCAGCATTATTCATAACATCCATTGTAACTTGATATGGTTTAAGAAGATTAATTCTTTCTTCCCATTTATCAGGATCCTCACCCATTGATACCCATACATCAGTATATATTACATGAGCACCTTTAGTACCTTCCATAATATCTTCAGTCATTTTTATAACCGATCCACTCTTCTTAGCAATCTCTAAACAAGTATTTCTAAGCTCTTCACTTGGCCATAAATCCTTAGGAGCACAGCAAGTAAAGTTAATTCCTAACTTAGAGCATACTACCATAAGTGAATTACCTACATTATTTCTAGCATCTCCACAAAATACTAAAGTTTTACCTTTCATGTTTCCAAATACTTCTTCTGCAGTCATAATATCAGCAAGCATTTGCGTAGGATGAAATTCAGTAGTAAGACCATTCCATACAGGAACTGTAGAGTATTTAGCTAAATCCTCAACTATAGCTTGATCAAATCCACGATATTCAATACCATCATACATTCTACAAAGCACTCTAGCCGTATCAGCAATACTCTCTTTCTTACCCATTTGACTTCCTGTAGGACCTAAATAAGTAACTCCCATACCCAAGTCATATCCAGCTACTTCAAAAGAGCATCTTGTTCTAGTACTATCTTTCTCAAATAATATAGCTATATTTTTTCCTTCAAAATATTTATGTTTCTTTCCCTTATGTTTCATTACCTTAAATTTCTTAGCTAAATCAAGTAAATATCTAATTTCTTCTTCACTATAGTCAAGTAACTTAAGAAAATCTCTTCCTTTCAAGTTCATTAATTATCACTCCTTATAAGTGGCATACTCATACATCTAGGACCACCTCTACCACGAGAAAGTTCAGAACCATGCATTTCTAATACCTTGATTCCATATCTTCTAAGTACTGCATTAGTAATATTATTTCTATCATATACTACTACTACTCCAGGAGCTATACATAATGTATTAGAGCCATCATTCCATTGTTCTCTTTCAGATATAATCTTATCTCCACCACCACATGGGATAAGTGTAATATCTTTCTTCAAATATTTCTCAAGGACATTCTCTAAACTATCATTAATCTCTTTAACTTTAATACCTTCCATTACATCTTCTTTTATTTCAAATACTTGTAATGTATCCATAATACCAGGATGATATGTAAATTTATCATAATCTATTTGAGTAAATACTGTATCTAAGTGCATAAATGCTCTAGAGTTAGGTATATTAAATGCAAGTATAGTATCTACTTCACAATCAGGATCCTTAAACATATTTAATGCTATTTGTTCAATGGATTCAGGTAATGTTCTTTGACTAACTCCAATAGCTAAAATATGTTCATTAAGTACTAATATATCTCCACCTTCAATATGATATGGATTATATCTATCATAATACTTAATAGTATCTTTATAATCTTTATGATAATTAAAGATATATTCCGCATAAATAGTTTCCCTATTTCTAGTTATAGAATACATTTTATTTAAACTAATACCATTTCCAATAGAAGCAAATGGATCTCTTGTAAATACTAAGTTAGGCATTGGATCAGCTAAGAATTTAGATTCCTCAGTTACTTTATCTACTAAAGAATGTTCTGTATCTCTTTCCATTGCTGCTAATTCATTAACATTAATACCTTCCATAGTTTTAAGTACTAATTCTTTATTATCACTAAATCCCATCAAGAATGTAATAACAGCTTCTTTATATTTAGGTGTCTTTATTCCTGCTTCATAAACAAACTGTCTAATAAACTTCTCTCTTAGTTCAGGATTTTGATCAAGTACTTCAGCCATTAAATCTTCTAAGTATACTACTTCTACTCCATTCATTCTAAGTATTCTAGCAAATTCATCATGTTCTTCTCTAGCTACTTTCAAATAAGGAATATCATCAAATAGTAACCTTCCTAATGAATCTGGTGTTAAGTTTAATAACTCATTTCCAGGTCGATGCAATAATACTCTTTTTAGTGGCATTATTTCACTTTTTACATTTATCATTTTATCTCTCCTCTTCTTTCTACTTAATATTTGATAAAAATAATTTAACGTCTTTCTCATCAGACTTCATCATATCTTCATAAGTTCCTGTTAAAATTATTTTACCTTCATCCATAAATACAATCTTCGTAGCAACTTTCTTAACAAAACTAACCTCATGTGTTACTACTATCATTGTCATTCCTTCATTAGCAAGCTCAATCATCAAGTCTTGTACTTCTTTTACCATCTCCGGATCAAGTGCTGAAGTAGGTTCATCAAATAGTATCATCTCAGGTTTCATCATCAAAGTCCTAACAATTGCTACTCTCTGTTTTTGCCCACCCGATAAACTACTAGGATATACCTGTGTCTTATCCGCTAAGTCAATCCTTTCAAGATATTCCATAGCTTTTTTCCTAGCGTCCTTTTCACTATATATCCCTAACTTTACTGGAGCTAATATAATATTATCCATAACTGTTAAATTATTAAATAAATTAAAATTTTGAAATACCATCCCGATCTTTTGTCTATATAAACCTATATTATTATCATCTATCTCCTGATCATTAAAATATATCTTTCCACTATCAGGTTTAGCTAAATAATTAATACACCTAAGAAAAGTACTCTTTCCCGATCCAGATGGTCCTACAATAACAACTTTATCTCCCTTATTAACTTCTAAACTAATATTCTTAAGTACTTTAAGTTTACCAAAACTCTTACTAATATTCTCTACTTTAAGCATTATTAACCTTCCTCTCAAATACCCCTAATAATTTAGATAACATACTAGTAATAAATAAATATATTAAAGCTGTTATTATTAAAGGAAAGAAATAATTATATGTATTTGATGCTATAATATCTGAAGCTTTAGTAAGTTCCATAATACCTATATATCCCGCTACTGAAGTCTCTTTAACAAGTGTAATAAACTCATTACCCAAAGCTGGTAATATATTCTTAATAGCTTGTGGTAATATAACATACTTCATCGTTTGATTATAGCTAAGTCCTAAACTAACTCCTGCTTCCATTTGTCCAATATCCACTGAATTAATTCCAGCTCTCATAATCTCTGATACATAAGCGCCTGAATTAATTCCAAAAGATAAAATTCCTACTAATACCAAGTCTACCGTAACGCTCTTAAATATTACATAATAAATTATCATTAACTGTACTAGTGCCGGTGTTCCTCTAATAATAGTTACATATAAATTAGCTATAAAATTACCAATCTTCCCTTTACCAGTCTTTTCATATCTATCACGAATAAGTGCTATCAATAATCCAATAATTATTCCTAATATCACAGCCCCTATTGCAATAAGTATCGTATTCTTAAGACCTTCCAATATATATAAATATCTCTTATCATATATTACACTCTTATAAAAATCATTATATATCTCCGTCATATATCCCCCTACTACTTAGAATGATTAATAATATATTCTTCTATCTTTCCTTCATTTTGTAGTCTCTCTAATACTGTATTAATACTATTAAGAAGTTCCGTGTTACCTTTCTTAACAGCTATTCCATAACTATCACTAAATAAATATCCCGGTAATAACTTTAACCCATTATTAACTTTAACTATCTCTTGTGCCGGTAAATTATCCATAATTATTAAATCTACTTTACCAGCCTTAAGATCTTCTACCATTGTCAAATATTTCTTTTGTCTAACTATCTCAGAATTTTTATAATTCTTTCCTGCATAACTATCAGCTACATTACCAAGTTGCACAGCTATCTTCTTACCATCTATCTTATCCATAGTAATATTACTGTCTTCTCTTACCATAACAACTTGATTAGAAGTAACATACTGTATCGAAAAATCTACTTCTTCTAGTCTCTCTGGAGTAATACTCATTCCTGCTGCAGCAAAATCAGCCTTTCCACTATTAAGTTCATTAATAATTGAATCAAATGCTACATCCTTAACCACTAATTCTTTTCCCATATAATTAGCTATTTCCTTAGCAATATCTATATCTACTCCGACAATTTCACCACCCTGATAATATTCATAAGGAGCAAATCCCGCTTCCGTTACTAACACTAACTGATTCTCACTCTTAGAGCATCCTGTTAAAAGTACTAACCCTAATAACATTCCTATCAAACATTTCTTCATATACTTACCTCCTACATATTTCTAGTACTCTCTACTATAATCAATTATATCAAATAATATTTTCTTTGTCTATAATTGTCCTCTCTTTTTTGCATAAAAAAGAAAGCATATTTCTATACTTTCTCCTCTATATAATCATTAATCATCTTACTAGACATAGCTAATTCATTATTAAATTCTTCCATTCTACTCAAATATTCCTGATAAATCTGTTTATTATTTAATTCATCTGCCTTTATCTTTATTTCTTCATCTACTTCTAAATAATGCTTATCTCCTATATTCTCTAAATAAGTAGCCTTCTTCTCTAACCCCTTTATCTCTTCAATAAGATTCTTTATTTCTTCATCTTTATCAAGTATCTTCTCTATCTTTTTATATTCTTTATATAAACTAGAATTTTCTATTGAATTAAACAATTCTTCTAATTTACTTTCTATCATTTACTACTTCTCCATCCAAACTCCATGTCTTAACACCAGTTATATGTACTGGTACTATCTTTCCTAAGCATTCACTACCACATTCTACATTAACTAACTTCATATTATCAGTATATCCCATATATTTATCTTTCTTATCAGATTCTCCAATTATCAAAACATTCACTGTCTTATCCTTCATCTTCTCATTACTTAAAAGAGCATACTTATTAATAAGTTCATTAAGTCTAGCTAATCTTTCCTTCTTCTCTTCCATTGGTGTATTATCTTCCATCTTTGCTGCTGGTGTTCCTTCTCTTGGAGAAAAGATAAATGTATATGCCAAATCATATTTAACCGTATTAACTACTTCTAATGTTTCAAGAAAATCTTCTTCTGTCTCTCCTGGAAATCCTACTATAATATCTGTCGTAATACTAACTCCTGGTATTTTTTCTCTTATCTTATTAACTAATTCCAAGTATTCCTTCTTAGTATATTTTCTTCCCATTAACTTAAGTATTCTATCAGATCCAGATTGTATTGGTAAATGTACATAAGGCATAATATTCTCACACTTCCCAATCACTTCAATCATCTTATCAGTAAAATCCCAAGGATGACTAGTCATAAATCTAACTCTAGGTATTCCCGTTTGACTAACCTCTCCAAGTAAAGTAGCAAAATCATAGTCTTCATCTAAATCTTTTCCATAAGCATTAACATTTTGTCCAAGTAATGTTACCTCTTGATATCCATTATTATATAATTCTTTAACTTCCATAATAATATCTTCAGGTCTTCTACTTCTTTGTTTGCCACGAGTATAAGGCACTATACAATAAGTACAAAACTTATCACAACCATACTGTATATTAACCCATGCTGTATACTTACTATCTCTCTTAACTGGAATATTCTCATATACATTTCCCTCAATACTATATACTTCTCTAACTTTATCATGTTCTTGATAATATTCTCTCAAATATTCAGGTATCTTATGATAATTATGTGTTCCACATATAATATCCAACCATTTATATTCATTTATTTTCTTAACTAATCCCTCTTCTTGTGCCATACATCCACAAAATATTACTACTACTTCATCTTCCTTCTCTTCCTTAAGATGCTTAATTCTTCCTAGCATTCCCTCAGCTTTATTATGAGCATTCTCTCTAATAGCACAAGTATTAACTATAATAACATTAGCGTCATCCATCTCTTCAGTCTTCGTATAACCAAGATCATCCATAATACCAGCTATATATTCACTATCATGTACATTCATCTGGCATCCATAAGTTAATATCATATATTTCTTATCTTTTCCAATACTCTCTATCTCACAAGTATTATAATCATCATATAGTACTTCTACTTTACTCTTTCCTCTTACTTTAGCATTTAACATATTAGGTAAATTCATACTTCTCACTTCCATTTGATATTATACTAAATCCCCTAAAAAAAGTCTACCTCTCAAAAGAAAAAACTTGAACTATTCGTCCAAATCTTCTTATATATAATATTTCTATTAATCTACCTTAAAATCAGTTAACTTTAACTTGTCATTAACTACCTTAAAAGTATAATTATAAGTTTTTAAATTACCCTTTATCTTATCATAATTATCATTAATATAATTATTAATATCTTTATTTAATAAATCAGTATCATAAGTAGACTTCTCTTCTGAAAAATAATTTTCTATATTAAAAGTATAAAAATCATTCTTACTACCAAGCCCATCCTGATAAGTATAATATAACTTGGCGTCCATTGGACTATCTCCATAAAAAGTAAATACATACTGCATACTTATATTATATATATTATCTACTGCCTTATAATCTACTACTTTAGAATATACTGGAAGAACATTAAAAGTCCCATGAGCAGCCATTGGCTCAAAAGTATAATTCCCATTATTTAAATGAAAATACACTTCATTAAATCCTGGAGCTAAATAAATATCTGTATAATTAACCTCTATCTCACTATAAATAGAATCTTCATAATACTTCTTTATATCATCTAATGTAAATCCCGTTCCATAAATATCCTTTTCTTGATTATCCTTCTTATAAAGCATAAAAGCCAAGTATGATTTCTCTTTATCATTAAACTCTAATAAAGAACTATCTCCATACAAAATAGAACCCTCTTCTTCTAATACTTTCTCTATATCCTTTTGACTATATTTGTTAACTACTGGTTCTGGTTTTGATATATCACCATTATCATTACTCATTACCTTATCATATATAATATATCCTGATAAACCAAATACAAGAATAACCAATATAACTATAATAATATCTTTCCCTCTCATTATTCTCACTCTCCTCATACATTAATAATATCATAAAATAATCTCTCTATCAAGAAAAAAATCAGTAAAATTCTCATTACTGATTTTTTTAATCCTTCTTTATCTCAGTAGCTCTAAGTACTGATAAGAAAGCCTCTTTAGGAATATCTACTCTTCCTATAGTCTTCATCTTTTTCTTACCTTCCTTTTGCTTCTCCAATAGTTTTCTCTTTCTAGTAATATCTCCACCATAACACTTAGCAAGCACATCTTTTCTCATTGCCTTGATATCGGATCTTGCTATTACTTTACTTCCAATAACTGCCTGTACAGGTACTTCAAATAATTGTCTAGGAATAATTTCTTTAAGATTATCTACAATTACTCTTCCTCTCTTATAAGCAAAATCCTTGTGTACTATTACTGATAAAGCATCTACTACCTCTCCATTTAACATAATATCCATCTTAACTAGATCACTTTCCTTGTATCCAATTAATTCATAATCAAATGAAGCATATCCCTTAGTATAACTCTTAAGTCTATCAAAAAAGTCATATACTATCTCTGATAAAGGTATCTCATAATGAATATTAACTCTTGTAGTATCTATATAATCAGTTCCTATATAAGTACCTCTCTTATCCTGACATAGTTCCATAATAGATCCAATATATTCATTAGGTACATATATATTCGTACTAATATAAGGTTCTTTAATTGTACTAATTCTAACCTTTTCAGGGAATTCAGCCGGATTATCTACATAAATGATTGATCCGTCTGTTAAAGTTATTTCATATATTACTGAAGGAGCTGTAGCTATAATATCTATATTAAATTCTCTTTCAATTCTCTCTGTAATAATATCTAAATGTAATAATCCCAAAAATCCAGTTCTAAACCCAAATCCTAAAGTACCTGAAGTTTCTGGTTCAAAAATAAGCGATGCATCATTAAGTTTAAGTTTCTCTAAAGCTTCTCTCAAATTAGGATATTTCTTACTATCAATTGGATATATTCCACAAAATACCATTGGTTTTAATACTTTATATCCCGGTAATCCTTCTTCTAATCCATCTTTCTCTAAAGTAATCGTATCACCTACTCGTACATTATCAATAGATTTAATTGAAGCTCCTAAGTATCCTACTTCTCCCATTCCTAACTCTTTAACCCTAGTTTCTTTAGGAGTATGATATCCAAGCTCTACTACCTGATAACTTGCTCCCGTAGTAACCATTTTAATCTCATCACCTTCATGTACACTTCCACTAACTACTCTAATTAATGATACTACTCCTCTATATGAATCAAAATAACTATCAAATATCAAGCATCTAAGTTTCCCATCATCATATATCTTCTTAGGACTAGGAATTCTCTCTACTATTGCATCCACAAGTTCCGGTATACCCACTCCCGTCTTTGCAGAAGTCAAAATAATTTCCTCTCTTTTAAATCCAAAAGTCTTATTTAATTCTTCTATTCTCTTTTCTATATCAGCACTAGGTAAATCTATCTTATTAATAACTGGTATTATCTCTAAATTATTCTCAAGTGCTAAATACACATTAGATAAAGTTTGAGCTTCTATTCCTTGAGCAGCATCTACTATTAAAATAGCTCCCTCACAAGCTGCCATACTTCTAGATACTTCATAAGTAAAATCAACATGTCCTGGAGTATCTATCAAATTAAGTATATAATCTTTATAATTAAGTCTAACAGCATTAAGCTTAATCGTTATACCTCTTTCTCTCTCCAAATCCATTGAATCAAGTATCTGATCCTTCATCTCTCTCTTATCAATAGCCCCAGTATATTCAAGTATCCTATCAGCTAAAGTACTCTTTCCATGATCTATATGTGCAATAATACAAAAATTTCTAATTTTATTTATATCCATAATATCAGTCCTCAGGTAAAATTATATCAAATAAAATAAAAACTCACAAGATTTTCTTTAAACTTCTTCTCTTTATACACTAAAAGAAGAAACACTATTAAGCATTTCTTCTTATCATTACTGAATATTGAAAAAATATTCTAACTTACCAACATTATTTATATCTTTAATAAATATATATTGTTTACCATTCTTTATAATAGAAAATATCCCATTAAATTTCTTTATATTTCCTTCTTCTATATCAACTATATCATCATTTATTGTATATCCAACTTCTTCACAAGTATCTTCTAAAGAATAACATATATTCATTGTTTTATCATTAATTGTTATTTTTAATCCTTTAGTATCATATTCTATATATTCATTACTATTCTTATCTTGATACTCTCTCATCTTCTCTATATTTAATTCTATACCTTTATTTATTACTTTATCATTATTAATATTATTTTCAATAACTATATAACTAATATAACCAAGTACTAAAATTAATATAATTAATAATATCCATAATATCTTCTTTTTCATTAGAATGTACACTCCGATAATTTTATTTGTCCATTTTCTACAACTCTCTTATAACAACATGCCCCTGCTGAATTATATGTTCCTCCACTAGCTATACAACTATTGCTTGTTCCTCCACTAGAACCTCCACTCTCTGTACAAGCCTCATCAGAGTATTTCTTTAAATATGTTGATATTAAATAACAATTATATGTCTTAGAATGATACCATATAGTAGAGTTACCCTTTCCATTAACGTCTGTTCCATATATCCAACCATCTATATTAAAGTAAGTTTTACTATTCCATAGTTTTTGTTTATTGCTTGCATCATTATTACTCATATCAGGTATATATCTACAATATGAATTATATCCATTAAGATACCAGCAACTTAACTCTTCCGCTACATTCACTTGTTGTGAGAAGTAAGCCACATTACCAGCTTTATCACTTGTTTTTAAACAAGCATAATATGTTCCTGTATCAGAAACAGTCACTTCATAAGTACTAGAACTACTACTTGTAAATCCACTTACTGTACTATCACATGTAGAATTAGTATCTACTTTCCATTCATATGTACCATTTAATCCAGATAATGCATCACTTACACTAGCTGTAGCTGTTATTTTTTTACTATTTTCACTTAAACTAATTGATCCTGTAGGTTTTTTCTTATCTATCCTTATATAAGTACTGCTTACCTCAGAACAATTACCAACCTTATCACATGCCCTAACATATACTAATTGATTTCTCTCAGCACTAAACGGTGAAGTAGTAAAACTATTCTTATCAGATTCACTATAAACTACCCAATCATTATTATGATTACTTCCTGTACTATTAGCATTTCCATTATAAGTATATTGCCAATTAGCCATTCCTGATCCATTCTCTTGAGTATTAAGAGTTAATCCAAAACTACTATTTATCCAATTCTCTTTACTTGGATTATCTATAACTGGCTTACTAGGTGGTGTATTATCAAACTTAATATCCGGATCAAACTTAACAGCCTCATTTCCATTACCAAGTTTATCTAATATCTTTCCCCCACTAATACTAATAGTAACCTCTCCATCTAACTTATCATTATTAATAATTAACTTATAATTACCATTTCCTGTATCAGTAAGCTTTAAATCAGTTACCTTATTACCCCCTACTGTAACCTCTATATCTTCCTTACTAAAACTATTACCATCTACTCCGACCCTTTCATCAGTTACTTTAAGAATAATATCTATACTTCCCTTTACATATCCTTTTTTATAATCTCCCAAAGTAATAATAGGCCCATCATTATCTATCATATCTATAATGATACTATCTTCATATGCCTTTTCTTTTAAATAATTTATCATTCCTGTTAAAGTACCATTATCACTTACTCTAACTACTTTCTCATTACCATTATCCTTTAATAATTCTATCTTATCATTACTATATCCATAACCATATTCATAATCATTAACATTATTAGCATTCTTTAATTTATAAATAATAGTTATATCTTTAGTCTTACCCCAACTATTAAAGTCTCCCAAGAAAGCTATATCCATCAAAGCCTTAACAGCCCCATCACAAGTTTCTTTATATTCATTATCAGAGCTTTGTATATATACATTCTTCATAACTGTCTTAGTATTAATATTTCTCTCTATATATACATAATCATTTTCCTTAGGACTAATCCCTTCAGCTACTTTAGATTCAAGTAGCTTTGTATCAAAATATCCTGTATCTATCAAATTCTTTAAAGTAACACACTGATACTCTATACCAGCTTTATTATCTGATAAATAAAATAATCTATCTCCATTCTCTACCAAATAATTACTAGCATACTTCTCAATATTATTCTTAGTAGTTTGATAAGTCTTCTCCTTACCATTCTTAATTAATCTAATACCTGTAAATACTGTTATTGATATCACTAATCCCAGTATTGCTATCGTAGCTAATAACTCCACTAAAGTAAATCCTCGATTATTCTTTTTCATATCATCACCATATCTTTATAATCATTCTATATTATTATTTTATCATTAATTATTTTTCTTTTCAAGTATTCTTTATTCATTAACATAATTATAATAAAAGAAGAAACACCTATTCAAATATTTCTCTCATTATTATTTCTTACCTATCAAGAATAACTCTAACATATCTATATTACTCTTACCAGTCTTATAATCTCTATCAATTATAGCTAATCTATCAATCATTCTAGCTAACTCATCCTCTTTATAATTATATAATCTCTCCAGCATCTTCTTAACATAAAATTCTTTCTTTCCAATAACTTTAGCTATATCACTATTACTACTTCCTTGATTATATAACATCTTAATAATTAAAGTTTGTCTAAATACATTATCTAAAGATACTAATAAATAATCATATCCAATATTCTCTATCTTAAATTCACTATACATTTTCATAACAGTATCATAATCTTTATCAAGTACTGCATTAGTAAATTCATATATAATATTATCTATATTATCACTAATAAGTAAATCTATTACTTCTCTATTTATCTCTTTATCATCATCTAAATATAAGAATATTTTATCTAGTTCTATCTTAATATTAACTATATTATTCCCTAATTTACTAAGTAAATATTCTAAATTATATCTATCTATTCTATATCCTTTATCTAATATATAACTATCTATATATTTTAATATATCTTTATCACTATCATTATTCTTATCTGTCTCAATAACTTTAAAACTATCTTTAAATATTTTATATTCCTTACTTCTAGCATCTATCTTCTTAGCTATTAATACTATATATACTTCTTTATTAATATTATCTATATATCTCTTCAAATAATCTAGATCATTATCATTCATCTTCTTAGTATCAAATTCTCTTCCAATAATTATCTTTTTACTAGAAAACAGACTAATCATCGAAGCTTCATCAAGAATATCACTAATACTACTAACAGTCATATCATATTCTATCTTTTCTTCTTCATTAAATAAAGTATTCTCTAATATACTAGTCAAATAAAAATTAACTAATTCATTATCTTCTCCTATTATTAAATATAAATTATTCTTCATAATATCCTTCTATACAACTATACCCTTCCTTACTAAGATAATCCTTCATATCATCATATTCTTCTATAATACTATTATCTTTATAACTAATTAATAATGTTAACTCTTGATCATTATATTTAAATGTTCCATCTATATTAAAATATTCATTCTCTTTCCCATTATTTTTAAATTCTAAATATTCTTCTTCCGTCTCAAATACATACTTATCATTAACAAATATCTTATCAACTTTAACATTCCTATCAAATAATACTTCTTCTTTTCTTAAAAACTTCATCCCTATCTCTACATTATATCCATCAGTAGTACATTCTAACTTCTTATTCTTAATCACAAAATCTTCTGGTCTTAAATATAAATAAGTAATGCCTACTCCTAAAAGAATTAATATAATTAATAGAAAATATAAAAATACTGGCTTCCTTCTAACTTCTTCATTATCACTAACTATCTCTTTCTTAATAGACATATCTTCAAGTTCTTGTAACTTATCATATTCTATACTATTACTAGAAACAATCTCTACTTTTTCCATTTTATCTATATCTATAATTTGATATTCTTCATTATCTATCTTTCCACTTTCATACTGCATCCTAAACTTATCTATATACTGTATTTCTTTATCTCTAACTCCAAATATCACTAAAGATTTATCTTTCTCATGAACAGATCCATAATATAGCCTCTTCTCATTATATTCTCCCAAATAACTAAATATTATATATTTATTCATATATTTAAGATGATTAAAACATACAAATACTACTACTTTCTTATCAGTAGCATTTCCATATAAATCATTACTAGCTATTTTTAATATCTTTCCATGCATCACTATCACCCTATCTATTCATTTCAATTATACTATAATATTCATAATTTTACAAACAATAATCCCGTTTCACATTTTTCTAACGACTATTCACTTTTATTCAAATATTCATGAAAATCTTTCGCTACATTCTCTGGCATTAATAAACTAAGTTCTTCTACTGTAGCATTCTTCATTTTATCTACTGTATGATATTTCTTAAGTATCTTTTTCTTTCTAACTTCTCCAATACCAGGAATATTATCAAGTATTGATGCTAAAGCTCCCTTACTTCTAATATCCTTGTGATAACTTATCGTATATCTATGTACCTCATCCTGCATCCTAGTAAGAAGTAAAAACAAATAACTATCTTTCTTTATCTCCATCTCTCTAACTGGATATCCTCCAAGTAACATATTAGTACTATGCTTATCATCTTTCTTAAGTCCTGCTACCGGTATCCCCATACCAAGCTCATCAATTACTTCCCTAGCTACATTTATTTGACCCAATCCACCATCTACTAAAATCAAATCAGGTCTCTCTAACCCATCTTTAAGCACCCTAAAATATCTTCGATATATTACCTCTCTCATCGTACCATAGTCATCATTCTTATCATTAGTAATCTTAAACTTTCTATATAAATGTGGAGCCTTCTTTCCATCAATAAACACTACCATTCCTGATACATTAAAACTACCAAAAATATTAGAGTTATCAAACATTTCTATATGACTACACTTATCTATCCCTAACATATTAGCTAATTCTTCTAAACTATTATTTATCTCTACTTCATCTTTTCTAATCATAGATATCTGTTCATTATAATAATTCTTTGCATTTTCCATAGCTAGATCAAGAATCTTTTTCTTCATTCCCTTAATAGGTTTAACTACATTAAGTCCAAATCCCTCTCGTAGTATCTCTTCTTGAATAATATCCGGTACCATTACTTCCTTTACTTTAGTCATATGCTTATCATAAAAATTACTTACATATCCATTAACTTCTTCTTCCAAACTATCTATCATCGGGAATATATTACTCTTCTTATCAATTAACTTACCACCACGTATAAATAATATATTAACTACCAAATAATTATCTTCTTCATAGTATCCTACTACATCACGATCATAATGATCATCAAGTTCAACTTTCTGTTTCTCTAAAGTAATCTTTATATAATCCAAAAGTTCCTTATACTCTATAGCTTTCTCAAATTGTAACTTACTAGAACTATCATACATTTTCTCTTCAATCTTCTTAATAATCCCATCACTATTTCCATTAAAGAAACTAATTATCTCATCCTTCATCTCTTTAATCTTCTCTTCATCTACTTCATGAGTACAATATCCTAAACATTCCCCTATATGATAATATAAACATTCTTTCTTTCCCATATTCTTACATTTCCTTAAAGGATACAATCTATTAAGCATCTCTACTACTTTCTTAGCAGCCGTAATATTCGGATATGGTCCAAATAACTTCCTATTACCTCCTCTTCTCATATTAGGGTTTCTTACTATTAATAGTCTAGGTACCTTATCATTAGTAAGTTCTATATAAGGATATGACTTATCATCTTTATATAAAATATTATATTTAGGAGTATATTTCTTTATCAAATTAAGTTCAAGTAACAATGATTCTACTTCACTATTAGTAAGAATATATTCAAAAGTATCTATATCCCTTACTAGCATCATTGTCTTCCCTGTATGACTCTGTTTAAAATAAGAACTAAGTCTATTCTTTAAATTCTTACTCTTACCTACATATATCACGCAACCATTATTATCCTTCATTAAATAACACCCTGGCTTATGCGGTGTTGTAGATAAAAGTTCATCTATCTTATTCATCATATCCCTCCCATCTCTATAATTATATAATATTTAAAATTATTTTTCAAACATTCTCTTGGTTGTTTTCCTCTATTCATGATATAATTTATCAAAGAGGTGATATCCATGTATACTATAAGTAATAATTCTATCAAAGAAATATCTATCAAAAACTCTAAATTCATCACCATCCTTTATAAAGTATACTCTCTAGAAGATATAAAAAATCTCCTCACAAATGTAAAAGAATTATATCCAAATGCTACTCACTACTGTTATGCTTATATCCTAAATGACCATAAAAAATCTTCTGATGATGGTGAACCATCTGGTACTGCCGGTACCCCTATCATGAATATTTTAGAATCTAATAACTTAAATTATATTCTTGCTATCGTAGTAAGATATTTTGGAGGTATCAAACTAGGAGCATCCGGTCTAATTAGAGCATATTCCCGTAGTGTCAAAGACTCTCTCAAAGAAAACCCTCTAAAAGAATTAATTCCCGGTATCAATATCTCTATTACTTTCTCTTTTCCTAATCAAAGAAAAATAGACTATCTCTTAAAAGACTATAAAATAAATAATAAAGAATATCTAGATAATATTACTTATAACACATGTATCCCTATAAATATTCTAGATACTATAACCCCATATCTTATCACTTATAAAATAATAAATAATACATATATAGAAAAATAATACCATCTCGGTATTATTTTTTTAACTTTTCTAAAACATAATCATAAAGTTCATCATTAATGTCATCAATACTTCTCACTATATCACCAGAAGTACATTCTATCTTATAAAAATCATACTTCTTAGCTAACTCTAAATAAGCTCTTTCAGCATGTAATAAATGATCTTTAGAACTCTCTAACTGATCAAGTTTCTCATTCTTTATTCTACTTTCCTTAAGTTTAACTGAAGCTTCATATGGCATATGCAAAAATACTTTAATATCAGCCTTTGGTAATTCAAGTAATTCAAATTCTAACTTCTCAATCCAAGAAAACATCTCTTCTCTCTCTTTTTCCGTAGTAAGTTTTCCTCCCTGATGAGCCATATTAGAGTACACATATCTATCAAGTACTACATTAAATCCATTCTTCAAATCCTCTTCAATTACCCAAATATTATACTTTCTATCAGCTGCATAGTACAAAGAAGATACCTTTGGATCTACATTACTAGCCCCTTCATTAAACCACCCATCACATATATAATCTTTTCCTAAATAAGGTCCTCCAATAATCTTACCTGTAGTACTATTATAATTAGGAAAACTATATTTCTTTACTTTTATTCCATTATTTCTAAGTTTCTCGATCAGTAAATTAGTCTGTGTTTCTTTTCCTGAACAATCGGTTCCTTCTACTACAATCAACTTTCCCTGTTCCATTTTTAATCACCTAACCTAATAATAATATACCATATTCTTTATAATTCAAACAATCTTTTTATATAACTTTACATAAAAATATGTCAAATTTCATTTTTTAAAAATTTTACTCTCAGTAAACATTCTAACTACCAGTTAATTTTATTAACCACCTGTATCATTTTTTCATCATTTTCACACTAAAAGTTAAAGCCCTAGTGAATTTTCTCATCTTTTTTAACTACTAATTAATTTTGACAAGCCCCATTCATTTTTGTTATGATGACGCCAGAAAGGAGGAAAAGAATGGAAAGTGCTTTAAAAGAAAATGAGTTAATACCTCTAACATTCGATATCATGTTCACTGAAATATTTAATAACCCCAATAACATTTGTATTCTTGAAGAGTTTATTTCTAATTACCTAGACATCCCCTTAAAAGACGTCACCGGTAACCTAAAAATATTGTCCCGTAGACTAAATAAAGAAGCCCGTTATGATTCTCGTAAAGAAGTAGATTTATTATTAAATTACAAAGGTAAAAAAATTAATATTGAAATGTCCAACAACAAAAGTGATGGCGTAATTAACCGTAACATTGTATACCTATGCAAAATACACGGTAATCAACTAAAAAGTGGCGATAAAACCTACTCAAAAATCCATGATACCATTCAAATTATGTTTAATAACTTCGATATTGATGATGAATTAAGAACTACATGGTACTTACGTAATGATGAAGGAAAAATTTTAACAAGTAAGCTAAGAATCGACATAATTAATCTAGCCAAAGGAAAAGATTTATGTTATACTGGTAGTGAAAAAGTTGATTATATCATTAACTGGTGTAAGCTTTTAACCACCAACGAGAAGCAAAACGTTAAACATATTTCTAGCCAGATAATGAGCCATAAATCAACTGACATGCTTGTAAATAATATGAGTATGTTAAGTGAGGAGGATGAAATGGTTAGATTATATACAAAACTAAGTCGTCGTGAAATGGAGTATAACACTTACATTGCTGAAGCC
>CAJJKI010000016.1 GCA_905188025.1 uncultured Eubacteriales bacterium
TACCTCTTTTCATCAAGATTTAGCTTTTTCAAATAATTTCTGTATTTTATTATTTTCTTTAATTTTTACACCTTAAGTGTTAACTACAAACTTAATACTCTCTTTTTATATACTATTGCACTAGCATTATCTTTACCTGGCTCTATTTGTCTTACAAAATCATAATCCTTATATATATCAGTGTCTTCTATAGATACCTTGTCCACCACATGATTCTTTGATAACTCTGTCATCTCATAACTAGGATTATCTTGATACATACATTCCTTCATCTCATCCTCACGAAGTATATCACTAATTCCATCAGTCATAAGACATAAAGTATCATAACTATCATTATCTATCTCCTTAATATTAACGTCTACTAAAGCATCTTTAATTATTCCATTAGTAACTATATTATTAAATCGATAGAATCTTAACTTATCTCTATCCCTACTATTCTTAGGATTATATCTCATAAAAGTTTCTGAATCATCATGTGTCTGAAGTACCAATTTATTATCTTTAAGAGTATAAATTCTACTATCACCTATATTAACTAAATATGTCTTATCATCTAATACTAATGCTAATGATAAAGTAGTACCTGACTCTCTATTCATCTTTCTAGTAATCTCATCTATTAATAAATATACTACTTCATTAAGCAATATATCATCCATTATTCTTAAGTACATTTCATCTTCATATTCAAAAAATTTCTTAATTATCTTGGCAGTATAATAACTAGCTATCTCACCAGCCTTGTGCCCTCCCATACCATCAGCTACTAAAAACATTTTATAGTTTCCCTTAACTGATACCGCTACACTATCTTCTTGCTGACTTCTAACTAGCCCAATCGTTGATGATACAGTTATTTCACTATCATCGACTAATCTAAATTTTTTAGAATATTCTTTATCAAGTATTATTTTTCCATCAATCACTTTATCTATTCCTGTCATAAACGAAATATTTCCCATATCATCCCTCCTTTTTTGCTACTCATTAGAATATCACAACATTCATCTTTTGTCAAAGAATTTAATATAATTCACATACTATTCCATATTATTAGAATCCCCTTTCATTATCAAAATTAAACTTCACTTATATCTAAAATCATCAGAGACACATTTTCACTCACTAACAAAAACCATATACACAAAAAAAGAGACAGATTATTTCAATCATTTGATTTCACTCTATCTCCTTAAACTACTTTACTTACTAAGTATTTCACAAATCATTTCTGTAAGTTCATTAGGATTTTCTACTGGTAATCCAGATATAAGTCTAGCTTGATTATATAATATATTACTATATTTATTAACTTCCTCTAGCTTACCTTCTTTATATAATTCTTTTAATTTATCACTAATAGGATGTTCTTCATTTATTTCAAGTATTGTCTTAGCATGAACATTCTCAGAGCCATCATTAGGCATTGCATTAATAATCTTCTCCATTGAAGTAGATAATTCACCCATTGAAGTTAAACATACTGGATGCTTCTTAAGTTTATTAGTAAATCTTACTTCTTCTACTCTATCTTTAAGTTGTTCCTTAACAGCTTGAAGCATATCCTTATTCTCTTCATTAACTTTCTTAATTTCTTCCTTCTCTTCTTCACTAGAAGTATCTAACTCATTATCACAAACATTAATAAATTTTTTATCTTTATAAGTTCCTAATATCTTAATTACAAACTCATCTAAATATTCTGTCAAATATAATACTTCATACCCTTTATCAAGAATACTCTCTACTTGAGGCATCATCTTAATATTTGAAATAGTATCTCCTGAAGCATAATATATATCTTTTTGATCTTCTTTCATTCTACTAATATATTCATCTATTGTACTAAGTTTATCCTTGTGTGAACTATAAATCTTCTAACTTATCTTTATCTGCTCCATAACTACTATATATACCATGCTTAAATTGCATTCCAAAAGCTTTATAAAATTCTTCATATTTCTCTCTTTCATCTTTAAGCATAGCTTCTAATTCTTTCTTAATCTTATTCTCAATATTCTTTGCAATAAGTCTTATTTGATGATTACTTTGCATAGTCTCTCTAGATATATTTAAAGCTATATCTTCTGAATCAACTACTCCTTTAACAAAACTAAAATAGTCTGGAATAATCTCACTACATTTATCCATAATCATAACCCCACGAGAATATAATTGTAATCCCTTCTCATATTCCTTAGTATAATAATTAAATGGTGCATGACTAGGTATAAATAATAAAGCTGAATAACTAGTAAGTCCCTCTACTTCTGTCTTAATCACTTTAAGAGGTTTCTCATAATCATAAAACTTATCAGTATAAAAATCATTATATTCTTCTTCTTTTACTTCACTTTGTTTCTTCTTCCATATAGGAATCATACTATTAATAGTCTTTTCTACTTCTTTCTTATCATCTCCAATCATCATCATTTTAATTGGATATCTAATATAATCAGAATATTTCTTAATAATACCCATAAGTTTATATTCTTCCAAGTATTCACTATAATTATTATTCTCATCATCATCTTTTAAATATAAGATAACTTCTGTACCAGTACTAGTCTTCTCTCCCTCGTTAATAGTATATCCACTAGCACCATCACTTTCCCAAGTATAACTCTTCTCATCAAGTACTTTCTTACTATTAACTACTACCTTCTTAGCAACCATAAAAGCTGAATAAAAACCAACACCAAACTGTCCAATAATAGAAATATCTTTCTTCATTTCATTATTTTCTTTAAATAATTCAGATCCACTCTTTGCAATAGTACCTAAATTATCTTCAAGTTCTTCCTTATCCATACCAATACCATTATCAATAATACTAATAGTTCTCTCTTCTTTATTAGGAATAACTCTAATCTCTAATTTATCTTTCTTAACCTTAACATCCTTATCAGTAAGTGATCTATAATATAATTTATCAATCGCATCACTTGCATTAGATATTAACTCTCTTAAAAATATTTCCGGATTAGTATAAATAGAATTTATCATCATATCCAAAAGTTTCTTTGATTCTGCTTTAAATTGTTTCTTAGCCATATTATCACTTCTTCTTTCTTTATTTATCTTTTTTGAATACAATTAAAGTCTACCACTAATTTTAGCAATTGTCAATATAGATTGCTAAAAAACTACACATAAAAAACTATTAATAAATATTGAATCTATCAGGTAAGTAAATAACTCTCTTTATTTTTATCATCACTCAAATTAAGTCCCTCACAAAACTTATCATCATAAATAAACATTCTCTATCCACTTATCTTTATAACTTACTTCAATAAATATCAATAGTATCTTATCATATATTCCTATCTCTTATGTAACTTCTTTCTCTTCTTTACAAAAGCCTTTGGATCATTAAATCTAGTCTTACAGCTAGTTCTCTCTTCTCTACGAATACTTCCAAGTAATCTACTATAATTAACTCTTCCATAAAGTACTGATTCAATCATTCTTGCCCCGTCTTCTCCCGTTAATTCTAATTCTTTCTTCAAAGTTAGCATTTCTGAAATATTTAGATCTTCCAAATTTACATATCTATATTCCATATTACCATCTTCATCAAATACTCTATATATCATATCATTATTCATACATATCCCCCTTTAAAAGATAATATTATTATATTTTAAATATCCATTCTTGTCAATAAAACTAAAGAAATACTACCATAAACCATCCAAAGTCAAGTATTACATATCATCTAGAAAATAAAAACCGCTCCATCAAAGAAACGGTCTATATAAAATTACCTCTAACAAATATCTAATATCTTATCTATAAACAGTTTATCTCAATATATCCTTTCATAAATAATCTATCCAATATCTATCATTATTTATCTTAATAATTCTTAGCTCTCATCTCAAAATAAGATTGTGGATGGCTACATACAGGGCATACTTTAGGAGCTACTTTTCCTACATGTACATGGCCACAATTTCTACATACCCACACTACTGATTCTTCTTTATTAAATACTCTTTCTTCCTTAATATTGTCAATTAATGCACGATATCTTTCCTCATGTTCACGTTCGATCTTAGCTACTCCCTCAAATAATTTAGCTATTCTCTCAAATCCTTCCTCACGAGCTTCCCTAGCAAAATCATCATACATTGCAGTCCATTCATAGTTTTCTCCAGCAGCAGCATCTAATAAATTCTTCATTGTACTAGGAACCTCTCCTCCATGTAATTCTTTAAACCACATTTTAGCGTGTTCCTTCTCATTACCAGCAGTCTCTTCAAATATTGCTGCTATTTGTTCATATCCATCTTTCTTAGCCTTTGAAGCATAATAAGTATACTTATTTCTTGCTTGACTCTCTCCCGCAAAAGCTGCCATCAAATTCTTCTCTGTTTTACTTCCTTTTAATTCCATTATTATCTCTCCTTCTTTTTCAAACAATCTTCACATATTCCTGTAAAGTTAATTTCATATTCTAGTATCTTTCCTATTTTGTAAGTATCCTTTGGAATAACTATCTCTTCATATATATCAATAATCTTACCACAAACACTGCAAAAGAAATGATAATGTCTTCCCCTCTTAGCGTCATACCTATCTACATTATCGTGAGTAATTCTAAGTATTAGTCCTTCATCTACTAAAAGATTCAAATTTCGGTACACCGTACCTAAACTAATATTAGGTATTACCTTAACGCATTCCTTGTAGACGCCATATGCATCCAAGTGATTATAAGACTTATCAATAATATCTTTAATTAACTTTTTTTGTTTAGTCATTCTCATAATTATCTTCTCCTTATTAGGAATGATTACTAATTACACTATATCATAATATTTACATCATGTAAAGTATTTTCTTAAAATTATTAAAATTATTTTTACTCATCACTATATAATTACTTAAAAATACTTTTACTTATGTTATAATATAATTACCTAGTAGTCATCTCACAATAAATTAATCACATACAAAAAGACTTATAAAAAGCACATATAAAGGATTGATTATATGAAAAAGAAAAGAAAACTAAAATATTCTAATATCATTATCTTTATTATTTTATTAGTATCTCTCATTATATTTACTATATCTATAAAATACCTAATACTAGTGATTACCTAGATGTATCCTTTAATACTCCCGAAGATTTCCTCACGTTCACTACCAAACTGATTAACCGAAGTATTTATAATTTTAATACTAAAGTCTCTTCTACTGATAGAATCATCACTCTTTCTACTTGTTATAATGATGATATAAAATCAGTCCTTCATGCCAAACTTATTAAAAAAGAAAAAAGATAAGCCTAAACTTATAAAGAATAATACTTTATAAGTTTTATTATCCTTATCTTTTGAGTATCTATATATCCTCCTTTAAGTAAAAGTCATTCTACCCATAACTATCATACTTCTTACAAAAAAAGTATCTTTATTCTTTCATTTTACTTAAGTAATAATTATAGATTTATCTCCTACAACCCAGCATTTCATTAAAAAATACCACAGTATCTCTACCATAGTATTTTCAAGCAATTATCTTATATACTCCATTATTCTCTTTTTATGAGGAATCTTACTACTCTTTACATTAGCTATCATACTTCTCTTATTAAACTGAACATTTCTCTTTGATATATCAAAGTTACCATCTTTCTTTTCCTTTAAAATATAATAACAAGCCTTATCACTTTCTTTACTATTCTTGTATCCTATCGCTAAACCTCTTAAAGTATAAATTCCTGTGTCTTTTAAAGAATCTTGATACTCAAAGTGAACATGTCCTTGGATAACTGCATCATATTCTAAAATATTCTTTCCCTGAAACAATGGTTCTTGATATGCACTAACATATCCTCTTAATTCTTCTTCGCTATACCCATGATTATTTATCTCATCAAGAATATCTCTCCTTGCATCATCACTATTAGTATACAAAAACTGCACTGCATTAACTCCTGGAGTAAACCCACTTTGATAGCTCCATGTGCTGTGACTTCTATAGTCCCATCTTACATCATTTATAAAGTGGCATAATGCAATCTTCTTATTTCCAACAAGTATCTCCTCAGAAGCCTTATACATTTTAAGATCATTTATCCCTGTAATCCCAATCTCATCATTAGTCCACTCAAGATTATCTCTTCTCTCATCATCAAAATATATAAATGGCTTACTTCCTAAAGTACTATAGTATTCACTATTACCTGCTATTGATATAACTCCATATTCTTTAAATAAATCTAATACTTCAAGAGGATTAGGACCTACTCCAATATTATCCCCTAATGAATATATTTCATGAATACCTTTCCTTCTAATATCCTCTAGTACTGCTAAAGTAGGTTCATATAAAGCGTGAATATCTGTAAATATTGCTACTTCTCTACCAGTATATATATCACTTATCTTATTAACTCTAACTGTTCCATTTATCTTATCATAAAGTTTTTGAATGCATTCAATATCATCTACCCTATCCATCTTCACATTACTAATCTTATTACCTTTAAATATCTCTTTCGGATTCTCTATTACTTCTCCAATATTTTGTGTAATAATAAATGGTAATTTCTTTTCTTTATGAAGTTTCATCTCATTATCATTAGCACTTCTTCCCCCAGGTAATATTATTCCCACCACCTGTACTCCTTCACGGTACAAAAGTATCTCTGAGTTAGATCTACCAGGTACACTTGTCTCAAGTATCCCTCTTTGTGTATTCTCTATACCAGTTACCTCAAATGAATTATCCTTAATCTTTCTATTAGTACCCATGTTACCAAGAGAACTACATATAAAGCTTCCTTCTGGTATTGCTGCTATTGCTAAAATATTCCCACTATTATCATAGTAGTATTTTTCTCCCAAATAACTAATCGCACTAGTAGAAATAAAGTTTCTCTTACCATTAGATTCACCCATAATTAAACTATCCACGTCTTCACTACTACTAAGTACATGAGCATATAGTATATAATTAGTATCCCTAAGATCATATACCACTCCACCGTACACGTCTTCTAGCGCCTTACTTCTTGTAAAAGCATGCATATCACTTATACTACTTAAATTAATCCTCGCATCCATCTCAAATAAATAACGAACCTTCTCATCAAACCCTAAGAAAGCCTTTTGAACCTTCCCTAACTCTTCAAAATGATCACAAAAATAATATTTCAGTATCCTTCTAATTTCCTCTATATCATCAGTATCCATTCCATATTCTATAATCTCTGAATACTTAATAAGTTGATTACTTAATCTATCAATAATATCTGATTCACTATTACTGATCTTTAAATTTCTTAAAGTACCAGTACCTCCTATTTTCCTTAAAGATTCATAATTTCCTTCCACTAAAATATTCAAATATATTCTCTTAAGTTCATTAATATCATTACTTTTTAATATTACTTCTCTATATTCTTTATATAAATTATCACGATATTCATCTACCATATCTAAAGATACTATATCTTTCTTACCAGGTACTCTTAATATAAAATTAAGATCATTTACTTCTTTACTAGTAAGTCTTCTTCCTTCCTTAGCTATTCCTATAAGTAATTCTTTATTATCATCAAATATCTCTATCATCTTAATAAAATTAATTACTCTATATACTAAAGCCTCACTATCATATCCATCCATATAATTATTGTCTTCCAAATATTTAACTACTCGTAAAAAATTATCTTTCTCCGTATCAACTATTCTAACTAATCTATATGCCCAGTCATAGTATCTTTCACTTCCACCACCATACTGAATAAATGTCTTAAAATCTAATCCTATATCCATAAAGAAGTTCTTTAGTTTACTATAATTACTAAGTAAAAATTCACTAGTATAGTTATCAAGTAAATCTAAGAAATTAAAAATATCATCATCATTTATTCCCATCTTATCAAGAATAAGTATCTTAATCAATCCTACTACATCATCGTTATCTAAATATTTACAAATCTCTTTATCATTAAGTCTACTTATTCTCTCATCATAAATATCCTTATATACAAGTACTATTCTATTCTTAACTGTATCATTATTTTTATCAATCATCTTACTATTAAGCAAATAATCTGTATCATATCCATTCAATATTTGATATATAATATTCTTTTTTCTCTTAAGTATCTTTATCGATAGATTAGCATCACATAGTGATAATATTCCCATTACATTACTAGCATCAATTGCCGTATCAATCGCTAAATCTATAAGCTCTTTTATATAATCAAATCCAACTAAACGATTAAAAAGACTTATAGTATCTATCTTTCTAAAATATGCCATTAAATCATCTTGCCTCTCATTTATAATTTTCTTTTTAACGTCTATTGATAATACTGAAGCATTTGTAAGTAAATGTGAAGTTATATATTCTACCGGAGCATTCTTTATAAATACCCCAAAAGTTAACCATTTCTTCTTAATAATATCTTCTCTAATATCATTAGGTATACCTGGATTATTAACAATATCTAAAAAAGTTATTGGTGTAGTATCCATTATCACTAATTCTACTCTAAGTCTATTCTTCTTAATTATCTTTCTAGCTAACTCCTGATTATCTATTCTTTCTAAAAGAAGACCATATTTATATAAAGGAACTCTCCCCATCATCTTAACTATATCATCTTCCCTAGTAGTAATCAATTCCCTCATAAAACTAGGGCATTCATGATGAATTAATACTTCTACAATATTATCTTTATTAATATTATTAATTACTCTAGTAGCCATCTCCCTATTATCATTATAAATCTTCTCTTTAAGAGACACTGATATCCTATTATCCCCAAGAGCCATAAAATCTAAATAATTCTCATAATTAAGATACTTATCAATTATCTTCTTCTTAATATCTAATCCAATACCATCAAATGCTAATATATAAAACACATGATCAAGACAAGTAAGCTTCTCATATATAACATAATCTTTAACCTCATCACTAATATGTACTGACTTTAAAATTTTAGAATAATAATGTAATTCCCCAATTATATCAATCATTAATTTCTTCTCATCAAGTGATAACTCTTTATCTTTCAGAAGTTCTAATGGAGACTTTCCATACTTTTTCTTAACTATTCCTTCCCTAATCTTCCTAGGATAACTTTCCTTATATATATCATCTTCTTGATAATAATTTCTAAAATATTCTTCTAATAAAATAGTCACATCCATCTCACTATAATAGTCTATTGCATCATCAAACATCTTTTTAACTTTTATAGGTAAATTATCATTATTAATATAATCTAATACTTCTCTTTGATTTAAATTATCTATATTATGTCTAATTTCTATCTTATACATCTTAATAATAATATCTTTTACATAATTACTTATCTTATCACTACTGAGTATTTTTAATACATTCCTCTCATTAATCATCATAATACCCCCTCAAAAATCGTTATCTATTATATATGATATTTTTGTATAAGTCAAAGAAATTTCTTAATATACTATTTCATACAAAAAAAGTAAACACTTCTGTTTACTTTTGACATATCTATAAAGCTAAATCATTATCTATCATAATTTATTTTATATCTATTTCTTTATCAAAAATCCATTCATAAAGTTTACTATATATCTACTAATCTAATCCTTAAGAAATTGTCTTACCCAAATAAGTAATAATTATAGCGCCACCCGTTTCACTTGGATTAGTTCCCACTAGTTTACTTTTTATCTCATCTGATAAACTATCATAAATAACTGCGTTAGCTATAAGTGAAGAGCCGCCTCCGCCTCCACCTGCTTGGTTAGATGATAACGTTCCGGCACCACCGCCTCCGCCTCCACCGTAATAGCCAGCGCCACCGCCTCCACCATTACCGCTTCCATTTCCACCAGCAAGTAAAGCTCCAGCATCGCCAGCATTAGTCTGTGTTCTAGCAGTAGTAGTCCCTCCAAGACCATTATGTCCTTTTTTAGCGTCATTCAAAGTACCATCTGCTCCGTAAAAGACTGTACCAATTCCAATAACTGTTTTATTACTATCCATAGAGCCAGCATTTCCACCATCACCAGGTTTACCAGCAACAAGTGATGAACCACCGCCGCCGCCACCACCGCCAACGATCAGTAAAACATTCCCATTATTTATATTGCTCTCATCTATCGTAGTAGTATTTATTGCAAAAGCCGAATATCCACCAGCACCACCTGAATAAGTAGCACCACCATATCCACCACCATTAGCGCCACCTCTTGAAGTACCAGATAATCCACCTTCACGACCATTTCCTCCAAGAGTAAAATATATCTTTGAATTATATTCTAAATTAACAACTCCATAAATATATCCAGCTGTTCCTCCATATCCTACACTCTTACTAGAAGAACGCAAATAACTTCCACCTTTTCCGCCCCATATCTCAATCAAATAGTATCCGGGATGATATATCGTGTCTTCTTTAGTAGTCTCTACCTTTCTATCAGTATTTACAAATGTCCCAGTAGCCCAAGGCATCTCTTCCAAAGTAACATTCTCAGTATAATCTTCTCCTGTTAAAGTATATTCTCTTGTCACCTCTTTATATTCAAGTCTAGATACCGAATAACTAAGCTCTGTCAAATCTCCAATCGCTATACTCTGAGTTCCAATACCACTAGCTAATACCGTATCATCACTCTTCTTTTTAATTGTTACAAGAGCATCACTCGGAGTAGGTACAACCGTAAATATCTTATCTTCAGTTCTTAACATAGTTATCTCTTTAACCACATGATCAGTAACTACTTCCGTTCCTGTCTGTGGATAATAATTCTTTCTCGTAACTGTCCATTTAACAGTAGTATTCTCATCAACTATACTAGTTAATGATCCATTTCCTGTAGCAATAACCCCACTATCATCTTCCAAAGTAATTAATGCATCCGTAAGATTAGTATTAATCGTATAATTATATTGTGGCACTCTATAAAAATTTAATTTTAATGATGTCTTTAAATTAGATGTCTCTGGATTTCTCCATTGTTCTAGTATTTCAAGATTACCAGAAATATATTTATCTGCAAAATCACTCTTATACTGAAAACAAATAATAATCTTTGTTTCAGATGCTGGCGCTATCTTTGTCTTATTTATCACAAAATCTCCCATAGAATAATCCATATGAGTATTTAACTCTTGCAATTTCTCAATACCTGTAACTAATACTGGAGTAGATGATAAATTAGTAACAGTAATCTCAAAATATGCTTTAGACCAAATAGTAGTCAACCTACAATCTAAAGAAAAAGATTGATTAGAATCAAGTGAAAGACTCTTTAGTGTCACATCACTACTCTCTTGCACTCTTCGTACATTAGTTATACGCACATCAGCACTAGATCTAACTAAAGCCCCGCCATTTATAGCAAGCGTTGATGATGACGCCGAAAAACCAATCGTTAAAGTAAGAATAAAAACTGTTAAAATAGAAAAAAGAAAGAATATTAAATTATTCTTTTTGTTTCTTTGTATTTTCTTTTTCATTCTTATCTCCCCCTTTTTTTAGCTTTTTAGCATCGAGAGTATATCTATACAATAAATTATCATATGCAATCGTAAAATTACTAATCTTTCCCTGACTAACTTCATTAAAGATAATTGGCATTCCTAAATTATCATGAACATCTCTTAATTCCTCAAATGAACTTAAATTTAATATCTTATAATCTTTTTCATCAATAGGATCCAAACTATTAGCAATAATACTATCATATTCTTTTAATATCTTCTTAAGTGTAACTTCATATTTATTACGATTCTTATAACTAATTATAAGATATCTAAGTAATAAATATATTGAATATAAATCTGCTAAAGAAGAAATAAACAATCCACTTAAATATACATAATTAATATTAGCCCACATACTATCATCATATACACTACCAGTATTACTAATATTCTTACTATCTATATTAACATTAATAGTCTGTTCTGTTAACGGAATAACTGCTATAGCTACTCCTGAAGTATCTATATCATTAAATTCATCACTCTTACCTACTGTATTAACATGTAGTACAATAGTTACATTACTATCATAATTAAGTAAATATGATGTCTTAAATCCTTTAACAAAATCATTAAATCTATCATAATCAATACTTACTTCTTTATAAATATGATTAGCCATTATATCTTCTTTAACAACTTCTTCATCTTGAGTTAACTTTTCTTTCTTTTCAAACAAAACACTCTGATTATCTTTACCATATACTCTAGTTATTGCTTCTATATAATAAGTAGCTTTATAATCAATATCTTTATTAGTAGTAAATGTATAACTAAATTTTAAATTAATAGTATCTATCAAACTAGCTATATAATCCATTCCTGCTGGTAATACACCAGTATCATAGTATTCATTAGGTTTTAATTTTACGCTATAATCAATAGTACTACTCTCTTTATAGTTTAATGTTGGTACTATTTTACTTACAAATGTCTTTACAAAAAACAATACAAGTAAACAAGAAAAAATACCTATCAAGCATACATAATAAATAATATGAAACGATTTTTTATCAGAAATCATTTTATTGTATTTATCAATTTTTTCTTTACTAGTACGCATCATCACACCTCCTACTACTTATTAATCTTTTCGTATAAAGCAACTGTTGGGTATCCTACATATCTAACATTAAATTTAACAGTACCAATAATCTCTTTAGCCTCTATTAGATATCCATCCGGAGCATTATTATGGTCACCCTTAGTCTTAAAAAATATCTCTTCACCAGATTTATATATCTTATAAATACGATGAACTACTATTTTATCTTCCCTCTTAAAAGCTAAAACTTCCCCTTCTTTTAATTTTCCAGCATTCTCTGGTTTAACTTTCTCTATAACTACCATATCCCCTTTATTAATATTTGGTGTCATAGATCCTGTAGCTATTACTATAGCTTGATATTTAAAATATCCACTTACTAGACTAACTATAGTTATAAGTAATACAATAACTATATAATAAATGAACTCTATATTCTTTCTCTTCTTACTATTTATAATTATATTTTTCCTATCTCTTTTCTTAAAATCATTATATATCATTATAAATACTATAATAGGAAAAGATATATATATAACAGATTCTATATATACTCCAAAACTAGGTATTATTGGTAATATATATCTAGGTATCTCCATTAAATAACGATATACTAGATTAGGCCTATAACTAACCTTAACTGTCATATATGTAAATAAATAATTCTTACTTAATGATGGCAATATAAACAATCCAAATACTTTTAAAGTATCATAAAAACTATTAAAATTAGTTGCTTGAATAGTAATCGTTATATCTACCAAAGTAAAAACAAAAATAGATAATCCAAGTAATATATAATTATCTTTTATCTTAGAATTAATAATATATCTTAATAACTCACTTAACAAAATTAATAAAATTAATGGAACAATATTTTTTAATATAAGTAATAAATTAAGACTATAAATATTCTTATTAAATCCAATAAATAATCCAAATAAATATGTAGTAATATAGTATATGGCAATATATATAATTAACGATAATATAATATCTTTATTATATCTAGACTTCTCTTTCTCTATACCAAGTAATAGATATGCTATAATAACCATTATAAATATAAATGCACATATACTATATCTACTAAATATCTTTGTAACAAAGCTATTAATAAGTAAGACAATAGCCATAAATGATAATAATCCAATTATGATTTTTTGACTTCTTTTCATAGCTTTTCACCCTTCTTTTTATTATGCTTGATTATAGATAAATGTTGTAGTACCAATAGTTACTTTAACATCATCTACTACTTTTAATGTGCTTGATTCAGGCCATTCTAGTTTTAACACTAAATCTTTTCCAGTATTTTTTACTAACTTTTCATCTACAGTAATTGCAGAACCATCAGCATATGTTAAAGTATATTTAAGCTCATTACATAACTTAGTAGCATCTTCTTGAGTAATAGTGCTACCAGCATTTGGTGCGCAAGATAATGTACCAAATGTATATGTTCCTAGTTTTGCATCCAATGTACCAGTATTCTTAACAGAAAACTTGTAAGTAATTGAATCTCCAGGAGCTTTCAAAACTACATCAAATCCTGAAACAGCTGTATCAGTTAATGTTGGAGCAGTAGTTTCAGTAGCAGTACCAGTTTTTTCAGCAGTTAAACTATTTCCACTAGTATAAGCAAATTTAACATTCCAATCAGCTGGATCTACAGTAGCAGTACCATTAATAGTAAGTGTACTTGAATATGCTGCATAACCAATTGTTAATCCTGCAACTGCTACAAGTAATGCAATAACTGCTATTAACTTAGCGCCTCTTTCCTTTTCCATATCGTATTCTCCTTTCCTTATTGTTCCATAATAATTATACCTATTAGAAAAAAAATTGTCAATTGATTTTAAAATTTTAATATCACAAACTGGAATTTACTTTTTCAATTCACGATTTTAATATCACTTTAAATATAAATCCCTTTATTTACTTAATAAAAATATTTGGTTCTTTTATATTTAGTAGATTTAGTATATAATAGTTATAGTACATAAATTTGATTCCTTTCAGTGTTTTTTGTTCAATTACATTGTATCAAGTTTTATGTACTTTTTATATATCAAAAAATAGTGTGATGATTTTTTCACCAACACTATTTATAATACAACCGAAATAAAAGTATATAAATAATGATAAAAATAAAAAGAATAATCATATTATAGACTATTCTCACTAGATATTTATCATATCATCATCATAACATATCAAGTATTATCTCACATATAAATATAGTAGCACTAACTATATATCACTATTTGCCTATATTTCTTATTTATTTATATCTTACTATTAAAATCCATATTTCCTTTTCTATAATTATCTAAATATCTATCTACTGTCTTATCTAAATTATCTCCTCTATAAGTAATATTAGATCTTAATAATTTATTTTCTCTACACATTTTATATACTGTAAGAGCACATTTCTGTTTTCTAATACCATCCCATTTAATAGTAGTATCTAACTCCATATCATCATATCTATACTTAATACTATGAAAACTAAACTGTACATTATTTATCTGGATCATCAACAAATTGCCTTTACTTCCATCATCCTCTTCATTAATTCTAAGTATCTTATTATTCTTTCTAAGACATATCTCTATAAAATAATCTATCTCTCTCTTAAAAGAATACCCTATCTTAGCATTATCTTGTTTCACATAAGTATTAAGTAAATTAATACATGCCAGAAATAATAAGAAATCTCCTGCTAATTCTAACTTCATAATTTTTATATATGTATATGCCATAAAAGCTTCTTCATCAGTTATATATTCCTTATCAGCATCCTGTAAACGTATACAAGCATTATTTAATTCCTCACAAAATAATCTAAATTCTTCTACTTCATTCATATCATTACCTCTTATTCATATATAAAATTATAACATGTAATTTGACAATTTTTAATATTTTTTTACTTCTCCGTAGTAAGCCATTTTTAAATCATCATCTAAACATTAAACAAAGTGTTAAAAATAAAAAAGATCATTAACTAAGCATCAGTTAATAACCTATTATCAGATATTGAATATCAATATAATCAGTATTAGCAAAATATACTTTAATAACATTACTTACTGATATACTAACACCAATATTTATTTTGATAAAAAAGTTTTATCTGTTAATAAACAAATAACGCAAAGAAATAACCACTTAAAGTTTGAATTTTCGGATACTAAGACAAGAGATAGTAGAAGAATAGTTCTGATTGCTAAAGTCTTGCTAAATGACCTTAAAATGCTCTATGAGCAGGATAAAAAAGACTATTACAGATTTAATGATGATTTCTTTGTGGTTTCTGATGCTAAACCTATAGCTGATTCTAATATATACCTTAGAAGAACTAAGCTAGCAAATCTTGCTGGTTTAAAGGTTATTAGGATTCATGACTTTAGACATTCCTGTGCATCACTGCTTATTAATTTGTTTAAATAGACATCTCTTTTAATTTCTTTCATATTGACCTCCATTGAGAATTTTTGCCGCTTTCGTCACTTTTTCTCAATAATAGTATATACTATTAATTATTAAATATTCACATTATTATCCTTTATTTCAGAAAGTTCTTCATAGTCTTTCTCGTTGCCAATTCCTTTTAAATAATCTTTACCACCATCAATAGCAACAGCTCCACATGAACATCTTTTATAGTCATTGGTACTTTTAGACTCTATAATATCTCCACACTTTTTGCATTTTATCTTATTACTTATTATTACTTCTTTTTTCTTTTCCATAAGTCATCTCCTCATAATGTATTATATCATGATCTTATTTCATTTATATCATATCGTTTGCGGTATAATACATTTTACAATCATACGGATAAAATCTATATTGTCCGTATCACTGTAAAAAAATCCATTGAAGATTTTTGCCACTTTCGCCACTTTTCTTCAATGAACTATTCTTAAAATCAAATTTTTTGTACCTAAATTGTACCTAAAATTATTTTAGAAAAGCCGATACCTCGCAAATCCTTATAAAATGGGCACAAAAAAATGAGAGCACGGTTAAATGCTCTCTTCAGGGGGTTTTGGTTGAACACTCCTACATTAATTCGTAGCGAGTGTAAAAAGGTTGGTCATAATATCTTGTTTATTATGACAATATTATTATAATATATCCATAAAATAATTGCAAGCCTTTTTACAAACTTTTTTTAATTTTCTCAAAACCCCCTGAAATCCTTATAGCTTCATCACTTTATCCTTAAACATTTCTCCACGAATAGCAAAATTCTTAAACATATCAAATGACGCTGACGCTGGACTAAACAACACAACCTCACCAGGTACTGCCACCTCACGTGCCCTAGCAATTACTTCATCAAGCCCATCCTCTACATATATCTCTATATCCTCACTGCTCTTCTCCTTCATAACAGCATCATATATCTTATTCTTAGTAGCCCCAAATAAAATAAGCTTACTTACCTTATCCAATATTGGTCTAGCTAACGGCGTATAATCCAAATTCTTATCATATCCTCCCACTATCAAAACAATCCTCTCATTATAAGAATTAAGCCCCGCTATCGTTCTCGTAGGACTTGAAGACACTGAGTCATTATACCACTTAACTCCATCCACTTCCCTTACAAATTCAAGGCGATGCTCTACACCCTTAAACTCACTAATTGCTTGAAAAGACTTCTCCATATCTACCATATCAATAACTGCACTCATACAAGCACAAATATTCTCATGATTATGTACTCCCCTAATATGTAACTTTTTAGTATCAAAAACTTCCTTTCCCTTATAACAAATCATTCCATTCATTACATAAAAAGCATTAGTCTCCTCATACCTACTAAAATATCTAATCTCCCTTGAAGAAGTAAACTTACTAGTAATCTCATTATCATGATTAAGCACTAAAATACCATTATCATTATTCTTAAAAATACACTTCTTAGCATCAATATATTCCTGATAATCCTTATGCTTATCCAAATGATTAGGACTAATATTAGTAATAACTGCAATATCTGGACTAACATCCATATCCATCAATTGAAAAGATGATAACTCAAGAACCACTACATCATTCTTAGTCATCTCGCCAATCTTTGTAAATAATGGCACCCCAATATTACCACCAAGATATGTCTTATAACCATTACTTCTAAGTACCAAATCAATCAAAGTAGTAGTAGTAGTCTTACCATCAGAGCCAGTTACTCCAATAGTCTTAGCAGGACTTAACTTAAGAACCTCTTCTACTTCCGTAGTAATATAAGCTCCTCTCTCCTTCTCTCTAACTAACTCTTCTTGACTTGGCAAGCATCCAGGAGCCCTAAATATAATATCAAATCCAACTAAATGATCCAAGTATCCGTCTCCTTCATAAACCTGATATCCATATTTACTAACGTCTACACTTATCTCCTTATCGTTAAATAAGACTACATCCTTACAACCTAAATTATATAAATAATCCAGTAAAGGCAAATTACTTACCCCAAGACCTATAATAGCTACCTTTCCATTAAGTAATCTCTTATTAAATTCATCCAACTTACTATTCATAATAATATCTCTCCTTAAGTTATCACATAACTATATAAAATTTACTCATCTAACAAAGCCAATAATCATCAACTTATCAAAAAGTACCATTGTCCAATCATCAATAATCATTACAGAAACAATCATTATCTCATCAGCAACTCCCATTACCTCAACCATCAATAATCATCAATTTATTAACCATCCATAAAAGTAAAAGCAATCAAACAAAACACAAGAAGTAATCACCATCAAGCATCACAATCAATCACAATCAAGCATCATCAGGCAGCACCATCACCACCAACAATCGCAAAAACAACCACCAGCACGCCTGCCACTTATATTCCTGTCTCTACTTCTTCATAAATTCACTTACTGCATTAATTACCGCTATCTTACCATAATCATATGTAAGCGATCCCTGTAAATATGCCATATAAGGATCCCTAAGTGGTCCATCACAAGATATCTCAATAGAAGAGCCCTGTGTAAATGATCCAGATGCCATAATAACCTGACTATCATATCCAGGCATATCCGAAGGTGTAGGTTCCACAAAAGAATCAATTGCTGAACTATTTTGAATTACCTTACAAAAATCAATCAACTTATATTTATTTCTAAACTCAATATTAAGAACAATATCTACCATCTCCTCATTATATCTAGGAGACACCTTATAACCTAACTGTTCCATTACATAACTAAATAATATCTTTGTCTTAAGACTACTCTTAACCACACTAGGAGCCATATAAAGACCTAATAAGAACTTCCTATTATTGTCTCCTGCAGGGCCTACTTCCTTACCCTGGCCAGGAACATTAAGCCTCTCAGCACATAATTCCACTAACTTCTTCTTACCACAAATATAAGCTCCATTAGTAGCAATACCAGCGCCCAAATTCTTAATCAAACTACCCACTACCAAGTCAGCTCCTACCTCTGTAGGTTCCTTATAAGAAACAAACTCACAGTAGCAGTTATCTACCATAATAATAACTTCCTTATCTACCTTTCTAATATCACTAATAATCTTAGCTAACTTATCAATACCAATACTATCCCTCGTAGAATATCCCTTACTTCTTTGAATAGTAATTAACTTAACCTGTTTAGCAAGAAGCATCTTGTATATAGATTCCTTATCAAATTCATTATTGATAAGATCTATTTGTTCATACTTTATACCATAACTCATCAAACTACTGTCATTAGGAGTAATACCAATTACCTTATCTAAAGTATCATATGGCTTACCCGTAATAGATAGCATTGTATCACCAGGACGAAGCATTGCACTCATCGCAACCGTCAAAGCTTGAGTACCTGATATTAGTTGTCCCCTAACCAAAGCATCCTCACACTTAAATACTTCACTATATACTTCCTCTACCACATCTCTTCCCATGTCATTGTAGCCGTATCCATTTGTACCATGTAAATGAGCCTCACTCACCCTAGCATTTTGCATTGCCTTAAGTACCTTCATGCTATTAAAGAAACATAACTTATCAACCTCTTCAAATTGACTCTTAACCCTGTCCTCACAATCATATACAAATTCAATTATATTCTTTCTATCCATAACCTATCATCCTTTATATCTATTCTTATTATCTCCGTATCCTTATTCATTCTCTTATAGTATCCATCTTCTACTATAGAAGTTATACCAGTAGTTATCTCATCTACACTAATAAGCCTACTCTGATTAACTCTCTTAAGTTCACTTATCAAGTACTCTTGATTCATCTCTCTAGTACTATCACTATCTATCCAATTAGGACATATACAAATAATCTTACTATCTATATAATGCCCCATTATCTCACTCATCTTAATAATCCCATTCTTACTAAGAGCATAATCCAAATTATATTCACTATATGTATCAATTCCATCAGTACTACTCATATTGATAATGAGCCCCCCACTATTATACCTAGCATATATTTGATTACACAAAAACATACCTACTAAGTTAACCTCAAGTACACTCATCATTTCCTTCTTAGTCTTATTAAGAATACTATTATCCATACTAATAGAAGCCATATTTATAAGTACATAATCATTATTAAATCTCTTGTTAGCAAGACTAATAACCCTTAAAATATCCTCTTCACTTCTCACATCACATTGACAAGTCTCCACTAAAGGAATATCTACTCTATGTTTATTATAAGTACTAATAACTCCATATCCTTTGTTAACTAGCTGTTTAGCTAAACTAATTCCTATATCAGTACTTCCTCCGATAATTAATACATTCATAACCCAATCATCCTCATTAATTCATCTTTTTTATCATATCGTTATCCACCCTCACCACTTATCTATAACAGGGTGGCTTTTTGATATTTCTTTTACTTACTTAATTGTAGCATTTTTTCTAGAAAAAATCTATACTTATCATAAAGAAAAAGAACTTATCCGTAAGTCCTCTTCCATAAATTATTTTTCTTCTACCTCTACCATCCTTATCATCATATCAAACTATTAATTTTCCTCTCTTTTTTTAATAATTAATCTTTTATTATTTCATTCATCTTATCAACTGAATCTCTAAACTTATTCATCATCTTTCTTATATCTACATTATCATTTCCTGCTTGCTTTTGCCATTCCTTATTAAAAGTATAAGATCCATTTGTACATAAAGTCTGACTCACTAACATTAACCAATTACCCAAAGCATTTTGCTCAGTACTACTAAGATTATCTATCAAAATATATCCCAGTATAAAAGCCAAAACCGTTAATATTTTTGCTTCTTCTTCCTTACTCATACTAAATAATATGAAAAAAAGAGGATATTTTGCTATCCTCTTACTACTTTTGTAGAAAATATTGTAGGTATCAATTTTCTAACTAAAGGTTTATCTATCTTACTAGGAGTTAACTTCTCTCCTATCTCCTTTATTGCTTTATTTCTCTTTGATTCATCATCTTTATTCTTACTGGTATAAACAATACTATCAATTTTAAAGTCAAAATCAAATTTTATTAATTTTCTAACTTTATTCAGCAATACCATTAGTTGTTCTTCATTAATAGTACCATCATTAACAGTTATTCCAAACGTTCTTCCATCAAACATTAAAGGTTCAAACATTTGATAATTTTGCTTGCTGTCTTCTGAGCCAAATTTATATCTCGAATATAAATAATTATCAACTAACACTAAATAATTTTCTTGTATAGTTTTACTTTGAATCAATATTGGATTATCACTTTCATAATCTTGTACTTTAAGTTCTTCATATAACAGTATAGCAATAATTCTAATATTGTTTGTTAAATACTCCGAGGGATAATCATCATCATCCAATGTAAAAGTATATATTCTTTTATTCATTTCACTCTCTTCCTTCTTCGTTTCGGAATACAATCTTATCACAAAATAATAAATTTGTCAATATATCTAACTGCCATATATTTCCTTAAGTTCTATCTCCACCTTCTTATCAATCTTTTCACCCTGAGAAATATTTTGACTAACCACATAGCCATATCCTGATAAAGTATATTCTACTCCCATCAAATCTAGTACACTTTTAACTTCTTTATAAGATAATCCCGATAAATCAATCATTGTCTTATCATAACTATTAGTCTTTAACACTACTAAATCCCCTTCATATAACTTAATATCCTTACTAGGATACTGCTTAACTATCTTATTACCAGTACCTAGTGTTAATACCTTTATATTCTTATCCTCTAATTCCTTAATTACTTCCGTAGTAGTCTTATTAATATAATTACCCATATCATATCCTAAAACCTTACTACTACTACCATCCAAATTCAAATATTTAGAAGTATTTACTAGAACATCTTTAACTGCTGGAGCCATATAATTATATGTATCCTTTGGCTTCTTCATCGCTATATAAATAATAATCTCTGGATCGTCTCCAGGATAAAGACCTGCAAATGAATATATATAATTACTTCCTCCTGTTAAATATTTACCATTCTCATATATTGAAGCTGTACCTGTCTTACCTATCAAATCATACCCTTCCATCCTATAAGCATAACCTGTACCAGTAGTTATATCTTCTGAAATAACACTTCTAAGTAATTCCTTAATCTTATCTATAGTACTCTTACTAACTACCTTTCCAACTTCCTCACGACTATTCTCAAGTACTGTCTTACTACTACTATTTACTACTTTAGATACTATATAAGGCTTAACCATAATTCCATCATTAGCCACTATCGTTAATCCCTGTAGCATTTGAATTGGACTAACCATAATACCTTGTCCATATCCAGCCGTAGCAGCCTCAACGTCATAAGTAAAATTAATATCTCCCTTAAGTTCATTATTTAAAGATATACCTGTCTTCTTACCAAAACCAAACTTATCATAACAAGCCTTAAGTTCCTTCTTTGTAATAACTCCATCTAATAAATTAGCTACTCCAATATTAGAAGACATTGCAAATCCATAGTCATAAGTAATCTCTCCCCATCCAGTACCATTCCAGTCACGAATAGTAACTGTATCATTCTCATCAAGTTCCGATACATAAGTCTTACTACCAGACATAAACTTATCATTACCATTATATTTACCACTATCTATTGCACACATATAACTAAATGTCTTCATCGTAGATCCTGGTTCATATGTATAACTAACTAGTGGATCCATATAATTAGTTAAATTTCTTATATTAGGATCAAATGATGGAGTAGAAGAATATCCTAGTATTGCCCCACTCTTAGCATTCATTACTCCCATCACTATCCATTCAGCTTCACTATCACTCTGTGCCTTCTTAACAGCATTTTCAATAAATAACTGAATACTACTATCAATAGTTAAATATATATCACTACCATCTACTGCTTCTTCCTTATATTCATTAGAATTAACTATCTTATTGCCTCTACCATCCTTCTCATAAGTAATATATCCTGCTGTACCAGTAAGTTCATCATTATAGTATCCCTCTATTCCTAACTCTCCTACCATATACATATTACCATCTATTTCTTTATTCTTTGTGTATCCTAATAAATAAGAAGCAAAATCCCCATTCGGATAATATCTCTTAGTACTCTTAATAAAATCTATTCCTGGTAAATTTAAATTCTTAATCTCTTCCATCTTTAACTGACTAAGATTCTTTCCTCCAGTACCAAATTCTACTTGATAAGCATCTTTATTAAGTAATTCTAATATTCTCTCATAAGAAGTATCTATATGTTGAGATAATACTCTAGCAGTCTCTTCCTTATCCTTAACATGTCTAACCTCATCACTACCTTCACTCCTAGAAGCATCCAAATAAGCAATTAAAGTATAACTAGACACATCCTGTGCTAAAGCATTTCCCTTAGTATCATATATTGTTCCTCTCTCTGGTAAAAGTACCTCTTCAGATACATTTCTATTCTTAATAAACTCACTAATAGTCATCTTACCATTAGCCTTATAATCTACTAAGCATCTATATCCTAAAGATATACCATATATCAAAAACAAAAAAAAGACAGTAAGATACATAAACTTACTTATTTTAAGCTTATTAATATTTATCTTACTGTCTTTCATATTATCACCTATTCTAATACTGATTTTATCTTATCATTATCATATTTAAGTCCTAATTCATTACTAACTTGTTGTATCTTTTCTAAAGAAACCATCTCATTAATCTTCATAGCTAAACTTTGATTACCATCACTCTCTAGATTAATCTTATCATTAAGTGCTTGTACTTCTAAATTAATCTTACTAAGTGATGCTCTACTATATATTATACCTATCACTAGCACTACTGTCAAAATAGCAAAACCTTTATATATAGCTTTTTCTCTCTTTAGTTCTTTATTAACCCTTTTTTTCTTTTTCATATTATCAGTCCTTTATTTTTTCTACTATTCTAAGTCTAGCACTTCTTGCTCTATTATTTTCTACAAGTTCTTCCTGACTAGGTACAATCCCTTTACTAATTATTTTAAGTTTAGGCATATATTCTTCTGGTATATAAGGCAACTTAGCAAACTTACCATCTACTTCACTATACTTTCTAAATATATTCTTAACTATTCTATCTTCTAGAGAATGAAATGTTATCACACAAATTCTTCCACCTACTTTAAGTAAATCTATTGCTTGTTCTAATCCACTCTCTAATACATCCAACTCATGATTAACTTCTATTCTAATAGCTTGAAATGTCTTTCTAGCAGGATGCCCCAAACGAAGTTCCTTCATTGGCATACTCTTCTTAATTATTTCTACTAATTCTTGCGTTGTCTCTATTGGCTTTTCTTCTCTTGATTTAACAATATTTCTAGCAATACTAGTAGCATATTTCTCTTCACCATAATCTCTTAATACTCTTACAAGTTCTTGATAACTATACTGATTAACTAACTCATAAGCTGAAAATTCATTATCAGTATCCATTCTCATATCAAGTCTTGCATCATTATGATAACTAAATCCACGATAATCTTCATCTAACTGCATACTACTAACACCAATATCAAAAAGTATTCCATCTACCTTATAAATATCTTCATCATGTAAACACTCTTTCATATTAGCAAAATTACTCTTAATTATCTTATAATTATCATATTCTTTTAATCTCTCACGACTGTATTCTATCGCTTCACTATCTTGATCAAAGGCGAAAAGAAACCCCCCATTAATTCTTTTCAAGATTTCTAAACTATGTCCTCCAAATCCCAAAGTAGCATCTACATAAATTCCATCTTTCTTGATATTTAATCCTTCAACACTTTCATATAATAGTACACTCTTATGCTTCATCTTCAAAATCCCCACTAAATAAGTTTTCAGATATCTCATCCAACTCTTTTTCATTTTCTTTCATTAGATTATTAAATTTATCTAAATTCCAAATTTCTAGACGATCATTTACCCCAATGATTGCACATTCTTTTTTAAGTCCCGCATACAAAGTCAAAGAATTCATAAGATTTATTCTACCTTGACGATCGAATTCACATACAGTGGCACTAGCTAAGAAGAATCTTGAAAATACTCTACTATCTTTCTTTGTAAATGGTAACTTCTTAAGTTTATTAACTATCTTTTCCCATTCTACTAAAGAATAAACAAATAAGCATCCATCTAATCCTTTAGTAACTACAAAGCTTTCTCCTATTTCTTCTCTAAATTTAGCAGGAATAATTAATCTTCCCTTTTCATCTATATTATGATGATATTCTCCAATTAACATATTATCCCCCACTTTCTTCCACCATTTACCACTTGCAATTATATTTTATAATAAAAAAAACTATTTGTAAATAGTTTCTCATACACTTTACACTTATTTTTTTCTCCTTTTAAATATTTCTCTATATACTAAGAAAGAATCCCTTATTGGCTTAAAATAACTCTTTCTCTTCCCCTTATCTTTATATATCGTATCTATATCTACTTCTTTAATCTCTTCATTCAACCTTACCATATCAATTAACATATTCATCTCATATTCAAATCTCTCTCCCTGACTATCCAAAACCATTGGAATAAGCCTATTAGGTATCCCCCTAAGTCCAGTTTGCGTATCACTAATATCTATATCAAATAACCATCTAAATACCTTACTAGTTATCTTATTACCAAACCTACTTCTCCTAGGAACACCATCCCTATCAAAATTTCTAACTCCTAAAACAAACCTATCACTTGCTTCCATCTCATTACCTACATTAACCATATCATCTACCCTATGTTGCCCATCACTATCCATACATACTACTCCCAAATACCTATCACTATAATTATCTAAATAATAACTAAATCCATCCTTAAGACTAATCCCTTTACCCATATTCTTATCATGTCTAATAATATCTACATATTTATATCCTTCTATCTCATTAAAATACCTCTTATCATAACTACCATCATCAATAACAATAATCTTATCAATGCCCCTCTTATGAGTATCTCTAACTATCTCTACTAATTTCCTATCAGGATTATAACTAGGTATAATAACTACATACTTCATCTTATCACCATCTATCTATTCATATATCTATATCTTATCACACTCCATCAAAAAAATAAACCCATCTATATAAGATAAATCTCTATCCCAACACCATTCCCTATCATTAAATTAAATCATAGATAAACTCCCTCTCTCTATCAATCATATCTATCAATATTAATTTAATCTACATACCAATATTCCTATCCTATCAAATAATTCCTTATACTTATCTATCTTACTACTAGGAAATCCACATTTATCCACTTCATTATTAAGTTTAGTAATCTTTAAAGGAATATATTTATTGATCATATAAACATCTTCATCAATAAATATATAAAACATACCACTCTTAAATAAATAACACTTACTCTTATCCTTATTCTTTTTCTTTAAATATTCCATATATAATTTACTCATTTTACCTCCAAAAAAATTAGCAGCACAAAAAGAATGTACTGCTAATTCGTATTATCCCATTTTCATCATTTTACTACTCACAGGAACCTACTGTTAATGTGTTTAATCACTTATGTGATTAGGAATTAAACCTCTACGATAAACAATATTTATAATATCCTTAAATATTAAATACTGAAGACATAAGTCTTATATATTGTAGTCTCGGGGAAAAAACAGCACGAAACCCAATATTGTTGTTGGCATTACCATTGTTGTTGTTGAAGTTGAACGCACCTGCATTAGCACCATTGTTGCCTCCTCGCATAAACCACGGGTTATTGGCATTAACAAATTCCGCATTAACGGTTTAATCCCTATATCAATGTTTAAAAAACATTAATACCATATTTTTTTCTACAATCCTTCGTGTCATTTTTGTATTCAACAAAAATGACACTTCACCAAATCACCAGGTTCATTTTTGCAAAAAGAGAGGCAAAAATGAACCATCCAATATCCTAGCTTTTCCTAACTCCCATCATTATAGTCTTTGTCCATTCTTGCATTATTCAGGGTAAGTCGCTTACGCTCCAATCGGGGAAAGAACGACACGAAAACCGCTGATGACGAAGGCATTGCCATTGTAGCTGTCAAAGATGAATGCGCCCGCATACGCACCATTGCCGTTGCTACCACCTCGCCTGAACCAAGGGTACTCGGCACCCACAAAGCTCGCGTAATCATTATACCAATTAGATGTTTCCAATAATGCATGTCCATAACATATTTCACCATTACATGCTGTTAATGGATTAGTAGTCGTATAATCATCAAAATACTTACTAGCTGGTTTACTACTAAACCCTGCATTATTATTGCTTGAAGTAGCTCCCCATGTTGTGCTTGCTCCACTATAGTATCCCATTACATATTCCCATGTACCTCCGGACATATCATATACTCCAGTTATATTACCTGTCGTACTTGCTACTTTACTTATATCATGAGTTGTTGTCTTGGTATTAGTACCATATGATAGTAAATATCCATCCCAGGTGTAGAAACCATATTTATTATATTGCGTCGTAGAAGTCTGGTCAGTATATACAGTATTTATTGCTGTACTACCTCCAACATTTCCTCCACTTCTTCCTGTATAATATTGGCTTGAATTATTTATATATACTTCTCTATTTACCCCATATTTTGAATGAGACAAATAAGCTACCGCTCCCCACTCACTATTCTTCATCATATGAGCATCAACTTTTGAAGTACTTCCATATGTACTTGTACCTAATTTTTGTGAAGTAGCAAATTGTGTTGATATTTTTTGACTTCTAAGTGACTGAAGATTTGGTTTTATTGTCGGAGTATCAGCTGTACCTGTTGTTTCAAATTTACCTACCCATATTCCATTTAATTCATCACTACCAAATGTAAATGCCGGATGAGTTCTATATTCCCCTATTTGTGTTCCTAAAGTCTTACTATCACTTTTATTTTCAAAAACTATTTGTATTTCCTGTTCCTTACCTTTTTTGTCATTATCATCTACTGACCATATTTTATATTTATACCTTGGTATCCATACATAATATGCTAATATGTCATCTTCATTTACTGTAACCCCTGTAGTATTCAAATAATTTGCTCTTGAATTATTATTAACAAGCACTACATTAGCCCATTTTTTATTTTTATAATTATACCAATTACTATCAGTACTATTTATTGTTTGTACCACTCCGGTATCCGATATAACTACTGGTATCATTCCATCATCTAGTTGAGGATATCCCCCATTAAGTATATCTTCACTATACGGTAGTGGTTTGTCAGTACAACTACCATTTAATGATAAACTAAACGATTGATCCATCGTATCACTATTAGTTTCTTCAGCATCTAGCCATATCCATAAATAATATGTATTAGTACCACTTGCACTAAAAGTTTCACTATTCAAAAGCATTACTTTATCTCCAACTTTCTTACCATTAAAGTTCCCACTTCTAGTAGCTTCAGTTGGATAACTATCAGTAGTTGTAAAAGCATAGTTAAAATGAGTACTATTTGATAATCCACTATCAAGTTTATTTATATCTAACCATAAATCCATATAAATAGTTTTACCACTTTCATTAATTGTCGGAGTTACTTTTACTTCTCTTTTTATATAATTGCCTGTTGTGTTACTATTAACTAAAGTAGGTATTATTATTGCACTGTTATTAGTAATACTTCCCCCTCCATCTGCTGCACATGAGAAA
>CAJJKI010000017.1 GCA_905188025.1 uncultured Eubacteriales bacterium
ATTTTTAAAGAAAGTTTCTTCAAAGACAGAATATTGGAATATTAAATACATTTTAAGGGATTTGTCATTTACTTCTTTTACAAAGTTAGGGTGTGGGATAAGTCCTTTTATTTCTGATCCAAACATAAATTCATCATCTTTGTGATAATAGTAAAATGGTTTGATTCCAAAATGATCACGGCATCCGACTACTTCTTTGGTTTTGGTATCATAGATGATAAAAGCAAACATACCACGAAGGCGTGGAAATAGTGATTCTTTGTATTCTTCGTAACCGTGGAGAATTACTTCTGTATCGGTATTAGTTGTGAAAATGTGGCCTTTTTGGAGTAATTCTTCTTTTAGTTCTTGATAATTATATATTTCACCATTAAATACAATTACTTTGGTTTTATCTTCGTTGTATATTGGTTGTGAACCACCTTTTAAGTCAATAATTGATAGGCGGCGAAATCCTAAAGCTATAGACTCATCAGTATAGTAACCGTCGCTGTCGGGGCCACGATGAACAATGGCATCAGCCATTTTTTTGATTATTTTGTTTTTGGTGTCTTTTTTTTGTTTTCCTACAAAACCTACAAATCCACACATTATTTATCATCTCCTTGTATGTTGTTTTTCCAATAACTATTTTTATATTCTTTATAATATCTAAAGTGTTTTTTTATTAAATATAGCTGTCTTTTAAAGTTTTTATCTTTGTTATATTTTATTGGGTTTACTGCTTTGGACCATAATTTTAAGGCTTCAGCACGGTATTCTTTGTTGAGAATATATTTTTTAGCAATGCCTTTTGGTACGAATGATAGGAGTACTTTGTCAGTTAGAAAGGTATAAGGCATTTCTTTATGATAGATTAAATCATCTACGAGAACTTTTACTAGATTGTATCCTAGTGGGGTTAAATAATAGCTACTTCTACCCTGTCTTGCATTTATTTCAAGCACTTTAAAAGTTTTATCACGGTAATCATATTTTAGATCGAATTCACAAAATCCTTGATATTTTATTTTTTCTAGAAAGGTTTTCATTTGTTTTTCAATTTCTTCTGTTTGGCCGAATTGATTGTAACCATTAATTAAAATAGCAGCGTTTCCAACCATGTTTTTGCTATGTTCTTGGAGGCCTATTTGCGCTAGTGATAGTAATTTTACTTCATGATTTGGGGTTACATATGCTACGGCATCAAATAGATATGAATCATCTCCGGGAATAAAATCTTGAATTATTAGATAATCAGTATAGCCGTTTTCTTTAATTAAATTGATGGTTCTTAATAATTCTTCTTCACTGTATATTTGATATATTTTGTTTTTGCCAGTAAAAGATAAATGATTATACATAATTACATTGCTTGGTTTAAGAATTACAGGATATGTCATTTTTTCTTTGAATGGGGATTTTTTTGAACAGTCATAGAAGAATGTTTTAGGTATATTAATGCCTTTATCTTTGTAAGTTTTATAGAACTTTTCTTTCATGATAAGAGAATCAATAATTTCTATATCTGGATAATTAAAGATAAAGTCATCTTTTAGAAGTTGTTTTTTGTTTTTTGAAATAAATTTTGCATAGCTTTCATTTGAACTAATAAGTAGGGTTAGATAATTACCATGTTCTTTTTTGAATTTGTAGATAGCATTCAAGAATCCAGCTTCGTCCCAAATGTTAGCATCATATGTGATATTAATAATGTTAGAAAAATGAGTGAATGGTAGAGGCTCCTTGGCTAGGACGTAAGCATTCTTGTGATAAGCTTCATGATAGCAACGGGCCATATAGTAGGCATTGGCATCAGTACCGATTATTAGAACATTATATTTCATGAGTAACACAACCTTTCAGTTTAATATTTTATTTCTTTACCATCGCTATATACACGTGGCACTCTTGTGGTAATTCCTGTTAGAATGTGATAAGCATTTGAACCCATATTTTGGGAAACTTGTCTGATTGTTATATCTTGGCCAAATACTTCTACTTTATCATGTAGCTTTATGGTTTTATCTACTTTTACAAGAGTCATATCCATACAAATATCACCAATTATTTCATATTTTTTATGATTTATTACGACGTATTTCATTTTGTTGTTAATACCATCAGCATATCCAATTGGCAATGTTGCTACGATTAGGGGCTCTTTTGCTATATAGTTGGCACCATATCCGACGAAGTCGCCAGCTTTGATATTTCTTAGACTCATTACTTCTGTATACAAAGAGTACGCTGTTTTTACTTTTAAGTTATTGCTAAGAATAGTTGGTGATATGTGATTCAAGCGATGCAATAAATCTCTTTTTAGTTTTCTTAGGCCAGTTGGTGTGGGAATACTGCTATTAAAACCATACATGATTATTCCTAGTCTTGTACCTGTTTCATATGGCATTTTTTCATGATGATTGAGAGTTATTGAACGATTTAGGTGCACTATAGGGATACTGTTTAAATCAATGTTTTTAGTTAGTTCATTAAATTTGTTAATTTGTTTATCATAGTAAATGTCATTTAGGCCACTTGTAGCTAGGTGTGTATAGATGCCTTCTAGGTAGAGATTCTTTGAGGCTTTGATTAAGTTGTAGGCTTTGGTTAAATCTTCTTGACTGGTAAAACCTAAGCGACTCATACCGGTATCTAGCTTCAAATGAACAGTTATTTTATCTTTGAATTTTGATTTTAGTAATTCTTCAAGGTACACTAATGACTCGATGGTTATTGTGATCTTGTTTTTGATAACTGCTTCTAGATATTCAATATTTATTGGCTCTAGACATAGAATTGGAATTTCTTGATTGTACTCTCTAACAGACAGTGCTTCTTCGAGTGATGAAGTTGCTAGATAGTTTATGCCTCCCTTTATTAGAGCATTTACAATGTAGGCTCCATGTCCATAAGCATTTGCTTTAACTATCCCAATATAATATTTATACTGAGGATACTCCTTTATTATTTCCTTTACATTATTTGTTAATACTTGATTATCTACTTTGACATATGTTTGACGATACATATATTCATCTCCTTAATTAATAGTATATAATATATATAATTATAGCATAAGATAAAGTTATTTGTAAATTATAAGTATCTTTTTTGAAATATTATCATATAGTTAAGTGTATAAAGAAAGGAATGATAGAATAATGGAAACACTTAAAGTAGGAACTAAATCCAATCCTAATTCAGTGGCAGGTGCGTTAGCTAATGTATTTAGGGAGAAAGATACTGTAGAAATTCAGGCTATTGGAGCAGGAGCACTTAATCAGGCTATTAAAGCGATAGCTATTGCAAGAGGGTTTGTAGCACCGGCTGGGAAAAATCTAGTTTGTATACCAGCATTTACAGATATTGTGATTGATGGTGATGAAAGGACAGCTATTAAGTTGATTGTAGAGACTAAGTAGTCTCTTTTCTTATATTTGGCGATGGTTAATATTATGATGAATGAGGACAGATACATGATACAGTTAGGATATTGATGATAAATAGATGATATATTTTAATATTTGGAAATGTATGATATGGATAATATTTTAATACATGTATATTAGTTATTTGGTATGGGTAGAAAAAATTTGATTTTGAATATTTGGGCATTTAATATGGGCTTGTTGTTTTAATATATGTAATAAAATTGGTAATTGATTTTTGAATTATAATTGGATATAATAGAAGTAATTATTTTGATATGAAGATGATTTGTGGGGTGTTATGATGAAGAAAATGATCAAGGATTTTTTTGGAGATTTTAAATTACAAGTTAGAGATATTAAAAATGGAAATATTAAAAGGCAAATTCCTAATATGTTAACTTTTTCTAGAGCACTCTCCCCTTTTATAATTATTCCAGCAATGCTTTTGGGAGAAATAAAGATTGCTATTGGGGCACTAATATTTTTTGCAATAACTGATTTTTTAGACGGAAAGATAGCTAGAAAGTATAATTATGTGTCTGACTTTGGTGTAAAACTCGATGCTGTTTGTGATAAGATTTTTGCTATGAGTTTAGTAATTCCAGCAGTATTTGAATGTTATATTTTATTATTTAACTTGATACTAGAGATAGCGATTAGTTATACCAATTTGTTATCTGAAGCCAAGGGAAATCATCCAAGATCTACTATTATCGGGAAAATTAAAACAACATTGTTATCAATTACATTAATTTTAATATATATTCCTAAAACTGATATTATAATTATTTTTGTAGCTTCAATTGTAACCATTATATGTCAAGTAATTACTTTGATTAAATATATTAATATTGATATGGATAAAGATAGGAAAAGAAAGAGAAATAAAATATAAGTATTTTTACTTAGAAATTGATAAGCAATGTAATGGCTAAAGTTTTGAATGTAAAAGTTTTTATTTAAATATTATGAAAAAACAAGAGACCACAAAGTAAATTTGTTTGAACTCTTGTTTTTTTGTTGTTAAATATAAGGGTTATATTAATACTAGCGTTGATATCATTTAGTAATTTATTTTTTTAATAAAGTTTTAGCGACTTCTAGATGCTCTTCAGTGAAACCATCTTGATAAAAACTGGTATGGATAATTTTGTCATAATATTCTTCATATCCTGGGAAGAAATCATCATCAATAATTATAAAGTTTTTAATATTGGGATGTTCTTTTAGATAGAAAGATATTTCCATACTACGATTGTTTTTTATATAAGGGGTTACATCAGTAATGGGCAAACCTTTTGATACGAGGTATTCTTCTATTAAAGGCCATATTCTTAGGTTTCGCCATGTTGAAATAACAACAATTTGAGAATTTGTAGTTTGAGACAATGTTTTTATTAAGAATATTTTATTGTTATCTAGATCATTTATTTGACTTAAATAAAGTTGGTGTTCAAGTGGGCTATTTTTTGGTAATTTTGATATAGCTTTTCTAAAACCATAATTTTCTTTGAAAGTATTATTTGAATTTAGAACACCATCAATGTCTAGAAAAATAATATTTTGTGACATAATTATTTCACTAATGAATATAATATGGCTATTTCTTTATTAGTTAGGCGGCGGTATTCACCTGGTTTTACGCCGGTTAAATCAAGATTAGCATATTTTTCTCTTTTTAATTTTACAACGTCATGATTAATTGCTTCAAACATTTTTCTTACTTGATGATTTCTGCCTTCATGAATAGTTAGTTCTACAAGTGATTTATCAGTAGCTTTATCATATTTTTTAAGGTTAACTCTAGCGCGAGAAGTCTTACGGCCATCTATAACTACTCCTTCACGAAGTCTTTTTATATCGTATCCGGTTACTAGCCCTTTGACTTTGGCAATGTATTTTTTCTCTACTTTGCTAGATGGATGCATCAGTTTATTGGCTAAATTACCATCGTTTGTTAAAAGAATGATACCAGTAGTGTCATAGTCAAGACGGCCAATTGGATAAATTCTTTCAGTACTTTGAATTAAATCTACGACTGTTTTACGTCCGTGATCATCACTAACAGCTGAAATTACTTCGCGTGGTTTGTTTAATAAATAATATTCATAATTTTTATTATTGTCTAAAATGGTATTCTCTACTTCGATTGTATCACTATTTTTTACTTTGGTACCTAGTTCTTTTACAACTTCACCATTCACTTTTACTTTGCCTGCTTGAATTAACTCTTCAGCTTTTCTACGAGAGGTATACCCAAGGTTGGCTATTACTTTTTGTAATCTTTCCATAGTTACTCACCTGAAATGTATTATAACCTATTTTTAAAAAATTAACAATAGTGTATAATATAATTAGGAGCTGATTTTATGAAAGTGTTAATTACAGGGGCTAGTTCTGGAATAGGTTTAGAGGTAGCAAAGTATCTTTCATCTTTAGGACACGATCTTATTTTGGTTGCTAAGGATGAGAAAAAACTTAATAGTGTTAAGGAAAGTTTTGATACCAATGTTGAGGTTTTTTGTTATGACTTATCTATTATAGAGAATTGTTATAAGCTATATGATAATGTAAGGGATAAAAATGTGGACATTTTAGTTAACAATGCTGGCTTTGGTATATTTGGAGACTTTCACGAAGATAATCTTGATAGAGAAATGAATATGATTGATCTTAATGTTAAGGCTTTACATATTTTGACAAAATTATTTGTTAACAACAAGAGTACTAAATATATTATGAATGTAGCTAGTTCAGCTGGGCTTATGAATGGAGGACCTTTGATGAGTGGATACTACGCTACGAAGAGTTATGTATGTAGTTATTCGTTTGCATTATATGAAGAACTCCGTAGGTGTAAACTTGATAAACATATCTCTGTTTTATGTCCTGGTCCAGTTAATACTAATTTTAATAAGGTAGCTAATGTAAACTTTAATATTCATTCTTTGGAGGCTAAGGATGTAGCTAAATATGCTGTAGATAAAATGTTTAAGAATAAATTATTAATTGTACCAGGATTTATGGTACGAATGGGAGTTTTCTTTTCTAGATTTTTACCACTTGAAACTTTACTTAAAATTACTTACAAGATTCAGGAGAAGAAGAAATAAATAAAAATTAGAGCATAGAAAAACGATACAAGGCAAAAATGCTAAGTATCGTTTTAATTTTTATAGTAATACTACAAGGCATACTACTAAAGCTAATAGAAGAATTAATCCTAAGACAAATCTCCAAATATATTTTAACCAAGTAGTGTATGGAATATCAAAATATGTTAGAGCAAATATTAATATAATACTTGTTGGTCCAACAACACTAAATATTGCATATATACCTTGGAATAAAATAGCTAAAGCTTCATAAATTGACTCATCTGTAACTAATGTTAATATTGGTGAGAAGCATCCTGCTACAATATAGTATGAATCTACATTTAATAGGCAACCTAGGAAAGCTAATAATGAAGATACTCCGAAATTAAACTTACCATATTTAGAAATTAATAATTCTAAGAAGCCATTATTGTATGCACATACTAAAACTGTATAAGCAATAGTCATTAATAGAGCTGCTGGTAAAGCTTTTTTGCAACCTTCAATGAAACTATCTACTGTTTCATCAGCTTTTACTTTGTTAACAATAGCTAATACTAAAGCAACAAATAATGCTAATACACTAACAATAATGTAGTTGTACCAAGGGTTTCCATTTACATTCCATTCGCCTAATGCTGGAAGACTATCAGAAATGATATTGCTTACAAAGGCAAAGTCATAGAAATTGTTACCTTTGAAGAAATCTACAATACTCTTCATAAATGAAATATCATAAATGTTCCAAGCTTTTGATACACTCAATATTTCTAATACTAGAACTATAGCTACTGAAGCAATAACAGGAATAGTAACATTAAATTTAAATTTAGTTTTCTTTATTAATGATACTATGTATGTAACTAATTGAATTAATCCAAATGCTACAATAACTAAGATTAATCTTACGATTAAAGCACCTACAGTTAATCCAGTAATAGTTGTATGGAAATCACTAAAGAAACTAATATCATATAGTGATGCCCATGGAATTAATCCAAGTACCATAATTACAAACATTAATACTAAAGTGGTTACTAAAGGCCATACTTTAATATTTTTGTAGTTTCCTTTTACTTCACTAATTAATAACTCTGAATTGTCATTTAATTCATATTTTACTTTTTTGCCTTCAACATCAGATATGTGTTTATTTACAAAATAAATTAATAGGGCAATGCCTGTTAAAAGTAATAATAGTTTAGGAAATGTATTGGCAAATTTGTTATCTAAGCCAACAAATTCCTCAAAAGTAGTTATTCCGTAAGTGTTAGGATTTAGAATAGTAGTAAATATTCCTCCTAAGTATCCTATAAGAATACTAACAATTGTTGATGATACGGCTACAAGCTTATCATATCCTAATAATATAATAATTGAAGCTACTAATGGAACAAATACTAATAATTGGATATTCATTCCTGTTAAAGAAGCAGCGACAGCAAAGATTATAATTACTAAGAAAATAAATTTACGACCGATTGGTTTTACTCTAGTTACAATACTATCTAGCATTTTTTTATAAGCAGGTATTTTGTTTAATACGCTATAAAAACCGCCAATTACTAGAACATATAAGAATATATAACTAAAGTTTGATAGAACGATGCTGAAATAGTTAACTGGAGCATCTGCTAATCCAATATATGAAATAGCATCTTGTCTACCTGGGACAAAATAAGTTATTACGATTATTAGCAATAACATTATTCCTAAAGTTTTTAATAATCCATGTTTTTTCATTTTTTCCTCCTAATTATGTATCACACAAGACTCTTTATTCTTTTTTCATTATTACTTTTTCTTCATTTGTGGGAACAAAATTACGTCTCTTATTGAATCTTGTTCAGTAAATAACATACACAATCTATCGATGCCATAGCCTATTCCACCTGTTGGTGGCATGCCATATTCAAGAGCCTCAATGAAGTCCATATCAATATCATTGGCTTCATCATTTCCTAATTCTCGTTCTTTAAGTTGATCTTCAAATCTTTCTAATTGATCTATTGGATCATTTAACTCTGTATAGGCGTTACAGAATTCTTTTCCTCCAATAAATAATTCAAATCTATCAACAAATCTTGGGTCATCAGGATTTTTCTTCGTTAATGGAGAAATTTCTACTGGGTGACCATACAAGAATGTAGGCTGTATTAGGGTTTCTTCGACATATTTTTCAAAGAACTTGTTAATTATATGACCAACATTTTCTTCGTGTTTTTCTAATTCTATGTGGTGTTCTTCTGCTAATTTCATGGCTTCTTCAACGGTCATATGTTTATGAAAATCTATACCAGTTTTTTCCTTAATGGCATCAACCATGCTTATTCTTTGCCATGGGCCATCAAGATTTATAGTTGAACCATACCAATTGTATGTATATTTTCCAAATACTTCTTTAGCAATGGTTTTAAACATTGATTCAGTTAATTCCATCATGCCTTCTAGATCTGAATAAGCTAGGTAGGCTTCCATTAAAGTGAACTCAGGATTGTGTTTAGGATCCATTCCTTCATTTCTAAATACACGGCCAATTTCATATACGGCTTCCATGCCTCCTACTAGTAACCTTTTTAAAGGTAACTCTAGGGCAATACGAAGGTACATGTCCATATCTTGAGCATTATGGTGAGTTTCAAATGGTCTTGCTGAAGCACCAGTTAGTAATGTTGATAAAACTGGAGTTTCTACTTCGACAAAGCCACGATTATCCATAAAGTTTTGAATGCAACGAATTATTTTTGGTCTTGTAAATGCTATTCTCTTAGAGTCTTCATTCATAATTAAGTCAACATAACGACGACGATATCTTTCTTCTATATCAGTAAGGCCATGAAATTTCTCAGGTAATGGTCTTAATGCTTTTACGAGGTGAGTATATTTTAAACATTTAATAGTTACTTCACCTGTTCTTGTCTTCATTACTTTACCAGTAACTCCGACGATATCACCAAGATCGGCACTTTTGAAGAGATTATAGCTATCTTCTCCAACGTCATTAATTGATATATATATTTGAATTGAGCCAGTTTTATCTTGAATGGTAAAGAATGATGCTTTTCCCATTTTTCTAATAAACATTATTCTTCCGGCAACGGTATATTCATCATCAATGCTTTCAAAAGCGTCATGTTCTATATCTTGGTACTTATCTTTTATTTCTTTACTGAAGGCGGTTCTTTCAAATTTATGGCCATATGGATCTAGGCCCATTTCTTTTATTTTATTAGCCTTCTCTCTTCTGATTTGTTCTTGATCTGTTAGTTCTCGCATTTTATCATCTTCTTTCTTTTATGACAAGAGAATTTGTCATTATATCATGTAGTCCACGGCCATCTTTACGATAAATTACAAAGAAGACAGTTACTACTATGAATAGCCATTCTATTAGATATACAGCACCATAACTAATAAAATAACTATTTTTGCTTAAGGTATATATAAATATTATATTTAAGGTACCTGAGAATATATTTAGAATAAAGGCTGATCTTATTAGGCCTCTTGGAATAGAAATTGGTTTTTGTGTATTGGCATCTACTACGCGGAGATGTAAAAGTTTTTTACCAAGTGTTTGACCATTATTCATATATTGAAACACAACAAAGTATCCGATAGTTAAAACTGTTGTTACGCTAAGAGAAATTATATTAATCTTTTGATTTTCATAAAGAATATTACTATATTCTTGAATATATGTTTCTTCAGTAATTTCATTTGATAGGTATTTTTCATTAATATCAGTTAATTTTTCAGCATATTTCGTGGTATTTACAGGTAAATTATAACAAATTATACTGGCAATTAAACCAACTAAAAATATATCAAGCATATAGGCAATTAACCTCTCAAAAAATGTTGGCTTCATATTCTTCTTGTCCTTTCTTTTTAATTATATAATTTTTTTAGGTAATTATCAAGTATTTCTGTTATTTCTTCTTTTGTTTTGGCTTTAAAACAAAGGGCAGATACTTCTTTATGGTTAGGCATACTTTTAATATACCATGCTATGTGACTACGCATTTCTAAGACTGCTATTGTTTCAGGTTTTATTTTTAAAAGGTAGTCTAAATGCTTATAACACATATCGATACGTTCTTTATAAGTAGGTTTCTCTAATTCAATGCCTGTTTTTAAGTAGGTATCTATTTCTTTAATTAACCAAGGATTACCTAAAACGCCACGTCCTATCATTATGGCATCACATTTGGTGTATTCTAACATATGCTTTGCGCTTTCTATATCTACTATATCACCATTGCCAATTACTGGTATTTGAACATTTTCTTTAACGGCTTTAATTATGTTTAAATCAGCTTTTCCTGAATATAGCTGACTTCTAGTTCGTGGGTGAACTGTGATGGCACTTGCTCCTGCTTTTTCACAAATTTTGGCAACTTCAACGGCATTTATAGAGTTAAAGTCCCAGCCACTCCTGATTTTTACGGTTACAGGCACTGGTACAGCTTCTTTTACTGATGAAACAATCTCATATATTAGCTCGGGATTTTTTAATAAGGCTGACCCAGCTTGTGACTTGACAGCTACTTTTGGCACTGGGCAACCCATATTGATATCAATAATATCAGGATGCATAATTTCATAAACTAGTTTAGCGGCTTCGACAAATGTTTCTTTATCGCTACCGAAAATTTGCTGTGATATTGGACGCTCGCATTCTTCAAAATATAGCATATCTTTAGTTTTTTTGCTATTATATATCATTCCTTTATCAGATACCATTTCAGCACATACAAGGGCACAACCCATTTCTTTGCATATTTTTCTGAAGGCACTGTTACAAACACCAGCCATAGGTGCTAATATTACTTGGCCATCTAATTCAACATTTCCTATTTTCATAGTATCACTACTCTTTTCTACTTATGATATGTTTCGTGGTTTATTATTTTAAAACTACGATATATTTGCTCTAATAAAATCATTCTAAATAGTCCGTGAGGATAAGTTAATTTAGAGAATGATAATAAATAGTTGGATTTATTTTTTATATCTTCACGAATTCCATTAGAACCTCCAATTATAAAGGTAATACATGGATTTGATATAAATGTTTTATCAATCTTTTCCGATAATTCTAAGGATGATAATTGATTTCCTTCGATAGCTAAAGATATAACATAGTCTTTAGAGTCAATATGCTTAATTATTTCATTGCCTTCTTTTTCAATATCATTATCAGGTAGTTCAATAATACTAATTTTATGATATTTAGAGATTCTTTTTAAATAATCATTTATTCCTTCAGTTAAATACTTTTCTTTAATTTTTCCTATGCATATTATTTTTATCATATAAATCCCTCTTTTCTTTTTGATATTTTAGCACAAATAATGATTTTTTTCACTAATTTGATTAATAATTTTTATAAATTGAGAAACGGTTAAGACTTTCATTTTTCTTATATTTCTCTATAATGTATAGCAACATTTGGGGATCATATTGGGCTCTAGCAGTAACATTTAGGTTATCATTATTTTGGATAAAAATACACTGTTTGTTTTGACATGATGCATCTATTTCTTCGATAATGTCTTTGCTACTTTGAAGACCTAAATTACCATCATTTAGAAGATCATATTTATTTATTGGAACATTCGCTACTAATTTTATGGTATAACTAAGAGGGTCAATGATGAAGACTTCGGCATCAGAATTATCATTAATATAATCTGCTAATTCTTTTATATAGTTATATGTTGTCCTTCCTATTTTTCGATATTTTAATACTTCAGTACTTGATGAAAAAATGTTAGTGCCATTTTGGATACTACGATAATTGGTAGCAAAATTAAATATAATAAAAATAATGAAAACAAGGGAAAGAATTTTTTTTGACATTGGAAGTTTATTTATTATATAGCTACACGCTGCGATAAATGGTAAGGCAATATGATAATTATCAAAGATGGGATATGCAAATAATTGAAAGAAAATAATGTATAAAATTTTTAAGTTTCTTGTGCGGCAATATTCATAGATTAAATATATGGTAATCAATATTAAGATTATTATCCCTTTTTTATTAATATATAAATTGGAATTGGCGAAACTTTTTAATCCTAAAAAGCAGTATTCAATAAAACTATTTAAAATGTTATTTTTTAATAGATAAAGTAGTAAGATGATGTTAGGTATTAAAAAGCCAACAATTCTATGAAATATTTTTTTAATGTCTTTAGTAAACAACGAAGGAATACATAGAAAGATGCCAATGTTTTGTTTAGTTAAAAACAATAGTCCTAGAACAATACCGATTAAATAATCATTTTTATGTTGCTCTTCCATATCCATTAATATATAGACAAAGAGTAAGCAGAGGACTGAATAGTTTGGACATGCAAACACTAAAAATAAGGCATAAACCAAATAATATGCTTTGGGAGTAAACTTTTTTATATAATAGAAAAGTGCTGTACACATTAGAGCATTAAAACATTGATATACTAAAAAACTATTATTAAAGATTGATAAAATAATAGCTCCTAAAAAAGGATATAATGGTGTAATTACCATGTTAAAATCTTTGTATGGAATTAATCCAGTGGCAATGTTATATGAAAAACCATAATTCCATATTTCATCAATAGTTAAATCATTACAGAATGTATTAAATAATAATGTTAAAATAAATATTATAAGTAATTCTAATAATTGATAGTGTTTTTTCTTCATGTCTAACCTCTTTTCTCAAAACCTTACACTTTCATATTATCATAGATAAATATTGTTGTCAATGCTTTTTCGTACATTTGTTTGTGATTTTTTGCAAATAAAAAAAGTAATATTACATTACTTTGAATTATAACTCTAATCTACTAATAAATTCTTGTAATTTTTCGGTATTGTCAGCACGATCATTTAGTGGCGGTAAGTTATAAGCGATTTTAGCGTGTGACTCAAACTCAAAATCCGTTACATCTTTGTCAGTTAAAAGACTTTTATTTAAAACAATTTTTTTATCATAAAGCTTTTCAAAGATATCACGATTTATTAGCATCATTTTATTTAATTTGATAGTGCTTGGTTCAAGTAGATAGATAACTTCGTCGCAGGCATCTTCTGGGGAGTTATTTAGGTCTACTAGAATCATATTGGCATTACCAAATTTGTTGATAGCAGCTTGTAAATTGTTTTGATTTACAGAATACATATCCTTTTCATTAAAGAATCCGAAGTCATTTTTATTTACTTCAATGGCTACAACATAATCTTTTTCTGATAATACTTTTTTTAGCATATACACTAAGGTAGTGGCACCGGCACCACTAGTCATATTTTTGAAACCAATTACACGAGCAGTTCTTGATGGTTTGAATTGAGGTTCGTCTTCTTTTTTGAAGAAACGATTTTTGCGACCTTCTTTGCCATTTGAATTATCATCTTCTTCATTCAATTGATGAATATATGCGACATCTTTGTAAGTATTAGGATGGTTATATAAGTACATAAGTGTTTCTTTATTATTAGCAAAATTATATATTCCCATACTAATTAATTTTGAAAGATAACTATTATTATTCATAAGGCTATTGTCTAATAGAAGGATTACTTTATCCATCTCTAGACCCATTGATAACTTCTGAATATTTTCAATATTATAATATTCTTTAATAGCTGTAATATCGAGAAACATACGGTTAAAGAAAAAGTTAGAAAATGTACTAATTATTTCTTCAGCAGTAAATTCGCCATTCATTGACTTTATGACATCAACGTCAAGACTACTTAATAATCCTTGATTTTTGTTTGATATAATAACATTCATATAGTCATCTCCTCTTTTTATTCATTCATTGTTTTTCTAGCATAAACATTAGCTTCACCGGAAATTTGCCAAGTTCCTGTTACATAACTTTCAGAGTTTTGCTGTTTTCCACCAAATGTTAGAATCATATTTAGAGCTCCCATGTTCCAGTCAGCATAAGTGTTTACGGTATAATTATAATGATTATTTACTTTCTCGTTTGCTTTGATAACTACTCCAGCACAACAATAAGCAGATACTCTTTGATTATCATCATAAATTGGGCCATTGCCATCATTGCAAGTTTTGCGATAACTATTATTAGCTATCACTTTAGCAAGGCTGCCATCGCAATTTAGATTTGCTAAATCAGTTATATCATTTTCTTCAATGTAACTAATAATTTTATTTTTTACTCGATAGGCTTTAGCATAGTTTAGTGATATGGCTGCAAAAGCTACATAGATAACAATAAATACTAAGAATAGTCTTATCATAAATTCGCCACCAAATGCATCACGCATATACTAATCACCTCTCTTTATCTTTATTCATGTACTATTAATCTAGTTTCACCAGATATTTGCCATAATCCAATAGGAGCCTGATTTTGTTTATTATCTAAAGCAGAAATAACATTAAAGAAATTGATATTCCAACCGAAAGCCGTAGTTACACGATAATATTTACCAGCGGTGTTGGTTGCACTACCCTTTTCTTCAATCTTAATACCATTTTGACAATATATCTCACTACCACTACAATTTAAAGTGGCAAAGTAATTCATATTGCCATGTATTTCATTATCAAAGAATGATTGCATGTTCATAAGTTCTGCTGCTGTCATATTACTGAAGTCTACGGTTTCGTTGGTTTCAATATACTCTATTATTTTGTTTTTTACTTTAAAGGCTTTAGCATAATTGAGAGCTAAAGCGGTAAAACTTACATAGATAATGATAAATACTAAAAACAATTTAATCATAAATGCGCCGCCAAAAGCGTCTCTCATATACTAATCCCCTTCTTATCCTTATTTAGGAAGTACAACATTTCCTTTTGTATTATTTTCTCCTGATCCCCATAGACTACTAATTTTATTAGTTATTGGTTGCCAAAATAGAGCTAGGATTGCACCGATTACAGCGATTGCTACTAGAGTAACTACTGTCATTGAAACTTCTCCTGTTGCTTCTTTCATGATATCACCTCCTTATTACTATATTTCTTTTTTATTATAACACTTTTATGATATTTTTACTAGATGTTTGACACTAATTAGGCACCAATCATAGAGAATGATGCTATTAGCATTAAAATTAACGAAGCTCCGCCTGTGCATACAAGCATTTTCATAGTTTGGCTTTCCATAGTGTTAAGACGAGCTTTATACTTTTGTTCACGGGCTTTTAATTGAAGAGATGATACTGTTTTTGAGAATGATAACATTTGCTCATGTTTTTTATCTTGTTCACCAAGACTTAAACGATATAATAAACGCATCATACGCATTGAATCTCTTACAGGATATTGATTAGCAAAGTCCATGTATGGATCTACGGTAGAATCTCCAGCTTCAATTTTGGCTACTAATTCACGTAAACCTGGTTTGAATACTTCAGGAGCATCTTCGATTGATCTGGCTAGAGCTACAGGCACTGTATAATGCTGTACCAGTACTTCTAGGCTTTTTAAATAATATGGTAATAATGAATCAATAGTATTTAAGTGTTTTTTATAGAATTTCTTTAAATCTAGATATTGTGATTTGAATATAATGTATCCAAAGATGATAGCTAAGAGGATATATAATGGTTTTAGGTCTGAGATGAAAATGAATATAAAGATAACCATTGCTACTAAGCCTTTCATTACTCTTTTACGAAAAACTTGTGAAACGTCATATACTCTTTCACCATATTTGGCTCTTAGTAAGAATTCATAATCTTTTTCTTGTAATAATTCAAATAAACTTTTGTTTTCTCCAAAAAACTTGGATGTACTAATTGTACCAGTATAAATTAGAAGGAAGAATACGATTACTCCAACGATAATTATTTCTATATACATTACTCAGCACCTACATTCTCGTTATAATATTTTTCTCCTTTTAGAAGAAAATAACTATTTATAAATACTACGAAATGAACTAAGATTTTCATAAAGATATTATCTAGCATTTCTATATATGAATCAACGCCAAGTATTAATTGGATTAACATGATTAGGGAGTACAATATTACACCGAATAGTACAAATTGACGATGGAATTGCTTTCGATCTGAACGGTCCCTGTAAACTCCTTCTACAAGGATATCAATATCATTTAGCATGTTGTCAAATGTTTCTTCAGTATTTTTGGCTCCTTCTTTAGTAACTTGTAAGAATAATTGATGCATATTTTTTACCATATAATATGGATATTTGGAATTCATATAGTTAATAGATTCACTAACATCACCTTTTTCATATGATAAGGCAATCATTGTTTTAACGTCGGATAATACTGGATCTTCAAGAACTCCTGATTCTACTACTCCTTCTAAGGCTTTGATGAATGACTGAGTAGTGTTGAATTCCATAATAGTATTTGTTGTATATACTTGAATTTGTTCAAAGATAAATTCACTATATTGTCTTTTGCATCTTAGATATGCTAAGTAAGGAATTGTTGATATAGCGATAATTACATATACAAGTACGACGATGAGGTTATAGAAATAGAAATATCCGATTAGAGCAGCAGCTCCGGCAAAGATAACTACTTGAATAGTATATTGTCTAGGGGTATATTCTAATCCTAATTCTTTAATCTTTTCACGCATTACTTTGTAAGAATAGGGAGCATATTGATCATATACTACTTGAGCTTGATCTTTTACGAATTTGTATACTCCTTCTCCTGAACTATTACGGTAAGTTATGATAAAGATAAGTATTAAACCGATTAATATAAATTCCATTTAATCACCTACTTTCTATTGATTTTGATTATTTTGATTATTATTTATTTGATTTTGAGGGCCAGTATTTATGGGCATACTATTAGCTTGATTGTTTATGTTATTTTGATAATTGTTATTTATTGGTATGTTTTGATATACTGGACGATTATTTTGAATCATTTGATTATTATAGTTAATATTTTGATTAGTCATTTGACTATTAACATCTCTTTGATTTGGGTTATTTATTATAGGTGGTTGATTTGCTGGTACTTGGGTAACATTTTGATTTGACATCATATTGTTAGCTGGTACAGTTTGTCTTGGGGTATTTAAGTTTGTTACAAGACGATTATTTATAGGAGTAGGATTTGCTATTTTTTGAATAGGTTTATCAACAGGAGTTGTTGATAAAGGCTTATCCATCTCCATAGAATTATCTATTTGATAATCTTCTTGTGGTTTAAATTCTTCTTTTACTAGGATATCAGGTTGCATTATGAGGCCTTGGCTTTCTAGGTAATCTAGAAGGTACTTAGTTGGATTATGAAGGGTAATTTTACCATCTGGAGTTTTCTTGAAGAGAATATTTGATTTTGGAACGTTATCTTCAGTAACATAGAATTCGACAACTTCAGATATTTCACGATGGAATCTTTGTCTTTCTTTACTGTAATAGGCTTTGATATGAACGCCTAATTGAACGTAACGGTGAATACTTCTTAAGAACTGTTCTAGATCAATGTTACTTTCTAGCAAACTATATAGTCTGTTAGGAATAGATTCAGCTTTATCTGCGTGAATGGTAGACAAAATGTTGTGACCTGAAGAGATGGAGTTTCTAACAGCCATTACAGCTTCGGCACTTCTTACTTCGGATAAGAGAATCCAACGGGGATTTTGTCTCATACAGGTAACTAGAACGTCTGAATAACTAGCAATGTTGTTAGTTTTCATAGCAATGATATCTCTTGTCGGGAAGATTTTATCAAGGTGTAATTCAAGAGTATCTTCGATGGTGATTATCTTTTCATTTTCTTTAGTATGAGCAGCAAGATATTTGACAAACTCAGTTTTACCAGAACCAGTTTCTCCACTGACGATAATATTACAGTGACCTTCAACACACTTCATAAGAAAATCGTGAATGTCTAGGCGAATATAATCATCAGCAATTATTTTATCTTTGACTAGTCTTATTTTTGCTGGGGTTTTACGAACTAAGAGGGCAATGCCATTTCTAGCGATAGAGTCATGAACAAAGTTAAGTCTTAGTTCGGCACTTTCAGCATCAAGGAATGGATTAGCCATATTGAATGATTTACCCATCGTGTTAGCACACTGAAAGGCAATTTTCTCAACAAGGGTATTATCGATACCAGTATTTTCTACACGGTATACTCCTTTTGATAATGTCTTTATCCATACTTGTCCACCATTACTGTAGGAAATATCGGTAACATCATCATTATCTAGAAATTGTTTTAGTGGTCCAAAATCTACTTGTTGAAATTGTGTTTCCATAGGTTATCCCTTCCTTTTTTCTTTTTGTTATTTTAATTATTAATTATCTTTATTTTGTTCTTTCTTTTCTAGAGCAAGTTGTTCCATTTCATTTAGTAAATCATTATATAAGTCTTCTTGTCCATCAATCTTAGAAACTTTATCAAGAACGAATTTATATAGATATTCGCTAGTTACTTCAGTAGCTTTTGGATCTTTAGCATCAAATTTTACAGTATTTGGCACGATAACTACTTCGATATCATTTGTTTCTAGATAATTTAGGGCTGAGAACAATAAATATTTAGCTTCTGGTAATGAGAAATATACGAATGCGGGAGTACGAACTTCTTCAGTGTTTTCAAATACATTTTTACCTGCTGAATCTTTAACTCCTAGTATTTCAATATTTTCATAGAATTCTCCATATACTAATTTACCATCATCATCATATAATTTTACATAAATATCAACAATATTACTTGGCATTATTGAATTACCATATGTTGATACAGTGTCTACTGGGAAACTTACTACTCTTTCACCTTCATTTACGTCATAAAGGATAGCATCTGGAAGGTTTGCTTCTTCTACTAGAAGATCTGAATAGAAGATACTACCTGCAGCAATCATAGTATTATAGTTACTATATTTACCAACGATATCACTATAATTTTTGTAGTATGTTCCTTTGATGAAGGCTGCTGGGACATCCATTTGACCAACCATGTCTTCAGTTATAAGAGTTTTAGGTTGGATTGTTTCTTTAGCATAATATACTTGTACTAAAGCTGTTTTTTTGTTAATTCTCATGGTATATCCAGCATATAAGATTACTAAGCAAGCTAAGACACCTAATATGGTGACAGTATTTTTGTTCTTTAAGAATTTGTTAAATTTATTCATTTTTTTCATCCTTTCTTTCTTTATTTATAACCATCTAATATTGCAGATAGTTCATTTACTACATTTATTTGTGTAGCATCTATATCAACACTATAAGTGTTATAGATATTGTATGATTGTGTTGAGTCAACGATGCGGAGACTTACTTTAGCAGGATATTCGCTTATTTGATGGAATTCTATGCTATAGTTTCCTTGACCAAATGTCGAGGTTTCGGTAAATCTACGGGTAAAATTTTCTACAAATTTTTCTTGACTCATTTTGATTTCACCTGTCAAGCGATAGTAGGCAATGTCAATTGACTCTATCATAGCGGCTTCGGTGGCATCTTTTATTGTGTAATAGTCTTGTTCGTTGCTTACGGTTATTTCACTGAAGAGAATAATTATTAGTAAACCAAACAAACCCATAACGATTACGCCTACTGAGGCAAATGACCATTTCATTATCTACATTCCTCCCAATCTTTGTTGGCTGGACCGCAGCCTAATTTATAGAAGGATTTAGTATCGGCATATCTTGTTATTATTTTAGTTCCATTAATGCCACTTTCAATGAATTTGCTTTTACCATTTATATTCATGGTGCTCCAACTTGTGTATGGATTTCCACTATTGTAGGATCTAACGCTATTAGCATTAATATTAGTAGCTACATAAGTTAGGTTATTAAATGATTTTTCTAAATCTGGAGTTTTTTCTTTTTGTTTATTCCAATCAGCCCAATAACTATCATCTGCTATTCCATTTGGAAATGGATTCTTGATATCTATTGGTCGATAATAGAAGGAATATCCTTTAAAGACTAGTTTATCTCCTTCTTGTTCTTCGTTGTAGAATTTTTGGGTTATTGGAATTGTAATATCTGAACTTAAGTAACATCCATTTGATACCAGGCTTTTATCTTTAGCCTTATCTCCAGTTAATTTTTTATAATTTATATCTTTGATTAACTCTACATAGTTACTGTTATAATCAATAGCTGCTTTACAGAAGGCTCCGCTTTGTGACTCGCTCTGACTTTTGTTAACCATTGATAGATAGAAATCATCATTACTTTTTGCATCAAGTGGTACAAAATAGTGCCAATGGCCAGTATTCTTTACTTTAATTTCATCTTCAGCACAATTTTCAGTATCACGATAAGTTACTTTTGAAGTTTTTAAATTCATACATACTGACTTTGGTTCATAAACAAAGTTACATGTAATAGAATTTGTACCAGTATTGCATCCACCAGTTCCAGTTAACTCTTTTACTATTTCTTGTTCACCATCTGTTGGATGAATATAATTACTATTTTTTATTTTAACAACATATGATGGTGAATTTCCATATTTTTCAGCTGCTGCTTTTGCGGTATTTTCAGCTTTTGTTTGACATTTTTGATATTGACCATCATTTTTGTCTGTTACTGGAACTTCTTCTCCTTTATTATTTCTTATTAGTCGACAATTCCATCCTGATAGTGGAGTATTAGAAGTTGTAGTCTTTGTTACGATTTTAGGACAATTACCTTTTCCCGGTTTTTGAATTACCAAAAACGGTAATTTAAATCCTAAAATACTTGATATTTCGGTACAAGGAATTTTTATTGTTTTTTTACAATAATAACTTTTTGTATCAGGTGTTTTTTTTATTAATGAAACGGATAGGACTTTCCAATCAATTCTTTTATATTCATTTATGCTTATTCCTATTGACGTTCCAGCTTTTATATTTTCTGTCGGTATTATGGAAGCATCTCCAATAATTAACTCATCATTTTGATTATAACCATTTACATTCAATCTATATGACGTTGTAATGTTATAACTATAACTACATGTGTATTCATATCCACCGGATCCAAACCATTTTTCTTCTCCAGTAGGTGGACCATCATTGTCGCTACTGCCGGAGCCTCCTGTTCCATCGTTTACAGTTGGAACAGTAAAAACATATGCATAACATGGTCTTATAAATGATATCATTACTACCAATGCTACTATTAACTTACTTGTTTTTCTCATTCTAATCGCCTTCTTTTCTTTATTGATTTGGCAGTTAAAATAATTGTTATAATTACTAGGATAATAAATATAGTTATCGTTATTATTGGTACTAGATTATTTTTAACATAAGTTATTATAGCATTTTCTTCTTTTACTGAATTAGAACTACTACTTGGATTATTACCTTTATTTCTCTTATAAGTATTTAGACGAGATACAAAAGAATCATAATCTATTTCTTTATCATATGATGGGTTACAAAGAACAAAATCTTCATTACCTTCACATAGAGGATCTTCAGATAGCTTGTTGTATGCTAATGTCATTGACACTTCTTTTAAAATTTCATTGCAACTATCTGTTTGACCAATAATAAATATTTCTTGATATCCTGGTGTGAACCCAGTACATTTTGTTTGATTATTAACTGTATCTCCACAATTTACATTAACATTGTTAATAAAATAATCAAACTTATCTGGCTCTGGGCTTGTAAATGTCAACGTATAGTCTTTAGTGTCTTTATTAAATTCATAAGTTATCTTATATTTATCTTCAATATTTCTAAACTCTTTTCTTTCATCAGTAGTACATTCTGCATATACATGATTGCTAAATAGAAGGCACACGGATAAAAATAGAAGAATTCTTTTATTTTTTCTCATAATACCTCCTTTGTCTAGTACTCTACTATTGTAAGTATAACATAAATTGATAATAAAAAAAAGACTTTTTTAGTCTTTTTCAATGAAATATGTTTCAATACTATTAACTAGATGATTAATTAATTTATCTTGATATTCTTCATGAGTTAGACGGTAACGATCATCGGGGTTAGAAAGGAAACCTAATTCTATAAGGACACCAGGAGTATCTATATGCTTATACATATAATAAGTATTATTCTTTTTTGATTCTTTAATGTTATAGGTGTGTTCTTTTAGATAGGAAGTTAGTTTGTTAGCAATGTTGACATTTTCTTTGTTACGATCATTATAAAATATTTGTAAACCTTTCCATTTACTATTACTGATATAGTTTAGATGAAGAGATAAGTAAATATCGGGACGTGTTTTGTTTATGAGATAAGCTCTACCTATTAAATCACTACGTTTACGATTTTTAGCATTTTTTAAGGCTAAATCTTTATCAGTTTCTCTAGTTAGATAGACAGTTGCTCCTTTTTCTTTTAATTTAGCAGCAAGTTTTTTTGATAAGAGGAGGTTGAGATCTTTTTCATAAATTTTCTTGTATGTAGTGCCACTGTCAATACCGCCATGTCCGGGATCGATATAAATAGTTTTTCCTAGGAGTGTATAGTTATTGTCGGCTGCATAGACTTTAGAAATAAGGCAGATAGTTAAAAGAAATCCTATTAAAATTATTATTTTATATTTATTCATATTTAATATTATGCTTATATAAGAGAAATATTTACAAGATGATTACAATTATTTAAATAGGGTTTGGTTTTATTGATAGAGATGAAGTTTTGTGATAAAATATTTACGAATTAATGGATGTGGTGTTATGAAAAAAATTGAATTATTGGCTCCGGCTGGAAATATGGATTGTTTAAAAGCAGCGGTAATGGCTGGTTGTGATGCAGTTTATTTAGGAGGAAATCATTTCGGGGCGAGAGCTTTTTCAAAGAATTTTACTGATACAGAGATTGTCGAAGCAATTAATTATTGTCATTTATACGGAGTAAAAGTTTATGTAACAGTTAATACTTTAATATATGATGATGAAGTAGAGGAATTTCTTAAGTATATTGAATTTATTCATAAGAATAATGTTGATGCAATTATTATTCAGGATTTAGGAATGTTTGATTTGGTTAGAAAGACTTTTCCTAAGTTAGAGATACATGCTTCTACACAAATGCATATTCATAATCTTGAAGGGGCTAAGCTTATGGAAGAGCTTGGAATGCAGAGAGTGGTTTTAGCTAGAGAGACAAGTATCAAGCAAATCGAAGAGATTAAGAAAAATAGTAATGTTGAACTTGAAATATTTATTCACGGAGCTTTATGTATTAGTTATTCAGGACAATGTCTTATGAGTAGTCTTATTGGGGGAAGAAGTGGTAATAGAGGAACTTGTGCTGGTAGTTGTAGGCTTAAATATGATATCGTTTCAGTTGATGGGAAGAAGATAAATAGTAAGGAATATCCACTTAGTACTAAAGACTTGAATGGGATAGAAAGTATAGGTAAGCTTATTGATATTGGAGTTAGTAGTCTTAAGATTGAAGGAAGAATGAAATCAATCGAATATGTTTATATGGTTGTTAGTTTATATAGAGAAGCAATAGATAGCTACTACGAAATGGGAAAAGTTGTTATTAATGAAGAGAAATTAAGGAAACTTAAAAAGATTTTTAATAGAGAGTATACTAAAGGGTATTTGAATGACGTTAAGAATAATGATATTATTAATGGATATAGACCAAATCATATGGGAGTTAATATTGGAAGAGTTGTTAGTTATAAGAATGGAATGGCAGAGATAAAGCTTACTGATGATTTAGTTATTGGTAGTGGGCTTAGGGTTATTGGAAAGGATAAGGACGTTGGGGTATTAGTTAATGAATTTTATATTAATAATAAGCTCGTTAAGGAAGGACATGCTGGGGATACGATTAAGATTAAAGTTAATGATATAGTTAATTTTGGAGATATGGTAGTTGTTACTTCTGATAAGATGGTTAGTGATGAGGTTGATAAGCTTATTAAAGATAGTCCACGTAAAGTGATGATTACTGGAATATTTGAGGGAGTTATTGGAAAAGAGATTAGTTTAGAGATTAGTGATGGGATTAATACTGTTAGGGCACAGGGAAATGTTTGTGAAATAGCTAGAAATAAGCCAGTTACTGATAACGATATAAAAGAAAAATTAAATAAACTGGGAGATAGTATTTATCAATATAGTAAACTAGATGTGAAGATGGATAAGAATATTTTTATACCACTTAAAGAAATTAATGAATTAAGAAGAGAGGCAATAGAATTACTTAATCAAAAAAGGCAGTATAAAACTGATTTTGAAAAAGGGATATATAAGATAACTGTATGGGATTATCCGAGAGAAAGAAAAACTAGTTGTTTAGTGGATACTAAGGACGGAATAGATAAATACAAACAAGAATATGATATGGTATATAATTATCAAGTGTGTGATGGGAGTATTTTAAAGATACCAAGAGTTACTTATAAGTATAACAATCAACTAGATGGGGTATTAGTTGGAGATATTGGAGCTTTTTATAATGGCCGTGAACTTGATACAGATTTTTCTCTCAATGTAGTTAACTCTTATACAGTAGCATTTTTACATTCTTTAGGGGCTAGAAAGATTACTTTATCATACGAATTAAATGATATACAAATAAAGAAATTAATAGATAGTTATGAGAAGAGATATAAGAAACATCCAAATTTGGAACTTATTGTTAAGGGACATGAAGAAGTAATGATCATGAAATATAATATTTGTGAAGACTATAAGAATGATAATATTTATCTTAGAGATAGATTCGGTAACTTATATAGAATTAAGACTAGATCAGGATTAACTTATATTTATAATTATAAGATGAGAGATATTTATAAAGAAGATTATTATGAATGGGGAATTAATTCACTTAGAGTTAATATGGATAACTAGAAGTAAATTTTTGCCTATTGATAGAAATAAGTTAATTAATAGTTGACAATTATCAATATTTTGATATAATTGGGTTAAGTTTTGTGAGTATATATATGGTTTAATACCTAGCTATATAGAGCAAATTGCTTACACGTAATGAGATACGGAGTCACATACAAGGTGATTTTGTGTCTTTTTTCATAGATATAAAATTACCAGAAAGGAGATAAGTACAATGAAATATTTTAAAAAGATAGTAGGAGAAAAAGTTTACTTATCCCCTATTAATCTTGAAGATGCAAATCAATATGCAGAATGGTTAAGTGACATTGATATAGCTAAGTGCTTGGATCAGTTTACTAAAATTCATAATGAGATTAATGAAGCTGAATGGATCAAGAGTCATGATAAAAATGGCGATTATAATTTTGCGATTATTGATAAGGAGCATGATAAGCTTTTAGGTAATATTAGTCTTGGTAAAGTTAATATGACTCATAGAATAGCTGAATTAGGTGTATTTATTGGAGATAAGGATTATTTATCAAAAGGATATGGTAGTGAAGCTATTATGTTATTACTAGATTATGGGTTTAACTTTATTAATTTGAATAATATTATGCTTAGGGTACTTAGTTTTAACTCTAGAGCAATTAAAGCTTATGAGAAGTGTGGATTTAAGACATTTGGAGTATGGAAGGAATGTTTTTACTTTGATGGAAAATATTTTGACGAGATATATATGAATGTTTTAAAGAAGGATTTCAATCTTCAAAAAATAAAAAGGACTAATGATTAGTTCTAATACAGATAGTTAACTTTTATTATTATAGGAAGTGTTTCTAATATTTAAATATAGTGTGTTCCTAGTATTTAGAAATAGTATTCTAGATATTTGAATTGAAGTTTAGATATTTGAACTAAACTCTAGATATTTAAATTAGAACTTTAATAATATGATGATAGTTATCTGAATAGACTAATTATAGTCTTTTTTATTTTAAATAATAGTTTATTTTTTTATTACTATCTATAGTTAAAAGAAGGATATCTTCAGGATTTTTACCAAGTATTTTTAATTCATGATTTAGCCATTTAATGGTTATATTAGCAGGTTTTAGATTTTCTTTAATGATAGTGCCATCAATGATAAGATTATATACGAGGCCTTTATTTTGTTCGGGAATGTGGGTGTCTTCTTTAGTTAGCGGTTTATTTTTTTCTTTAGGTTCAAAGCTCATTTTACCATTAGATTCTAGGATGATAGTATTTAATTCTTCTAAATGAAAGTAGCCCATTAGTCTAGCTTCTCTTTCTAAGACATTGATAGTTATTTTATTTTGAGACATATTCTTTCTTATTAAATGACCAGAGGACATGAGAATAGTTTCTTTTCCATTAAAGAAGTTTCTTAAAGGGATGCTTTTTAAACTAAGATAAGATATTAGCATGGATATAAGACAATATATTAAGAGGGAGATTAAGCCTCCTAGAAGATTTTTTTCAATATCTAGAGAAATATCTGCTACGATTGAACCGATAGTGATACCGGTGATATAGTCAAACATGTTCATTTCAGATATTTGTTTTTTGCCTAGTAATTTGAAAACTAGAAAAAGAATAACTAGTACTAAGATAGTTCTTAAAATGATATGGATAGTTTCACTCATATGTTTCACCATAGTTATTATGGTAAAAAAAAGAATACTTATTCAGGTATGAGGCCTTTTAGGTATTCTTCTTTATTTAGTTTAACTTTTCTAAAATTTCTTTTAGCCTACTCTCTTCTTTTGCTAAGTTAGTACGATCTAATTCTACTACACTTGCAGGAGCTTTTGCAACATAGTTTTCATTGGCTAGTAATTTTTTTCTTCTTTCGATTGAACTTATTAATTTTTCTTTTTCTTTTAAGAGATTATCTAACTCTAGTTCTTTACTAGTAGAAGTATCAAAGATATATTTTATTTGATAGTCAGCTGTTTTTACTTCAAGGCCTTCTTCATGGCTTTCTTTTACTATGTTGGAATCAGCTACTTTTAATAATTTTAGAATGATATTGGCATTGTTACCATGGAAATATACTTTAGAATCTTTTGGTATTTGATGTTCTTGTTTCATGTTACGTACTTTTACGATGAATTCAATTATGTTATCTAGTTCACTAGATTCAGGGAAAGTTAGTTCTTCCTTAAATACTGGATAAGGAGACAACATAATAGTTTCACAATCTTTGATAGGTAACATTTGATATATTTCTTCAGTTACATATGGCATGAATGGATGCAACATTTTTAATATTTGACTTAATATATGACATAGAACACTCTTGGTAGTATTATTCATGTTTATTTTAGATAATTCTATGTACCAGTCACAGAAGTCATCCCAAATGAAACTATAGAGTTCACTACCTACAACATTAAATTCATAGTTATCCATATGTTTTTTAATATTTTTAATTAAGTTATTAGATTTTGTTAGGATCCATTTATCTGCTAATGAAAGATTTTTATTAAGATTAAACTCTTCAGGGGTTAGGTCTTCTATATTCATTAGGACGAAACGAGAGGCATTCCATAATTTATTTATAAAGTTCCATGTAGATGATACTTTTTCTTCATCATATCTTAAGTCCATACCAGGGGCGGTAGAGGTAGCTAGGAAGAATCTTAGGGAGTCGCAACCATATTTTTCAATTACGTCCATAGGATCAACACCATTACCAAGGGACTTAGACATTTTTCTTCCTTGTTTATCTCTGATAAGGCCATGTATTAGGCAATCTTTGAATGGACGTTTACCAGTAAACTCTAATGATTGAAAAGTCATACGGTTAACCCAGAATGGGATGATATCATATCCAGTTACTAAGCAATCGTTAGGGAAATATCTTTCAATATCAGGAGTTTTTTCAGGCCATCCAAGAGTTGAGAAAGGCCATAAGGCTGATGAGAACCAAGTATCTAGAACGTCTGGATCTTGAACCCAACCTTCTCCTTTAGGAGCTTCCATACCACAATATACTTCTTCACCACGATACCATACTGGGATACGATGACCCCACCATAGTTGACGAGAGATACACCAATCATAAGTTATTTCCATCCAGTGATTCATAATTTTCTCAAATCTTTCTGGTACAAAGTTTACTTTAGTATCTTTATTTTTTTGATTAGCTAGTACGGCATCTGCTAGTGGACGCATTTTAACAAACCATTGTTTTGATAGATATGGTTCAATAACAGCATCACTTCTTTCAGAGTGTCCTACTGAGTGAGTCATTTCTTCAATACTGATAAGAAGGTCTTGATCGCGTAAATCTTTTAGAAGGGCTTCACGGCAGGCTTCTCTTGTCATTCCTTGATACTTACCAGTTAATTCATTCATAGTAGCATCAGGATTCATGATAATGATTCTTTCTAGGTTATGGCGAAGTCCTACTTCAAAGTCATTTGGATCATGAGCAG
>CAJJKI010000018.1 GCA_905188025.1 uncultured Eubacteriales bacterium
AGAGACTATATATAAATACCATGAAAGAAATAGGAAGAGAAGAAGGGGTTAAAGAAGGTATTGAACAAAATAAATTAGAAATGGTTAAAAAGATGCTTGATAAAAAACTCGACATAGAACTAATATCTGAACTTTCTGAATTAAATGAAAAAGAAATCAAAGAAATTGCTAAAGAAAAGTAATTTCTTTTTATATATCAAAAGTATGTTCGATAAATAATTGACTTTAGAATAAAACTTTGATATACTTGTGATGGTGATAAGATGGAAATAGTTAAATATATAAAGAAAGGTAATGGGAACTATCAAATTATTTTTGATAATGAAAAGAAAATAAATATACAGGAAGACGTTATTATTAAGAATAATTTATTATATAAAAAAGAGATAGATAATGATTTACTTTTAAAGATAATAGTAGAAAATGAAGAATATGAAATATATAATAAATGTGTTAATTATATTGGAGTAAGACTTAGAAGTATTAATGAGATAAGAGAATATATGGCTAGGAAAGATATAAGTTTAGAAAAACAAGAAGAAGTGATAGAGAGATTACTTAAGAATAAACTTCTTGATGACTCAGTATTTGCTAGAGCTTTTATTAAAGATAAGATGAATTTTACAACGATGGGGCCTTATAGAATAGAATTAGAACTTAAGAAACATAAGATAGATGATAAGATAATAAAAAAATATATTAATGAAATAGATAGAGATATGATATATGATAAGATAGATAGGCAAATTAATAAATTAATTAAAAGTAATAAGAATAAGGGTAATTTAAGAAATAAGATATATAATAATTTATTGGGATTAGGATATAGTAGTGAGATGGTTGTTAGTATGATAAATAAATATAATTTATAGTATAAAAAGATATATAGAGATAATACTAGTAATAGGTGATTATATGAAAAAGATAATTGTTTTGTTAGTGATAGGATTACTTATTACAGGATGCGCTATGGGGAATAGTCCTACTAGTAGAGTAGAAGAATTATTTATGAAGTATCAAAAGTTAGATAAAGATATTACTGGAGGAATAGATAATGTAATTGAAGATCAAGGACTTACAGAGGATCATAAAGAGAGATATCGTAAATTATTAGAGAAACAATATAAAAATTTATCTTATGAAATAAAAGATGAAGTAATTGATGGGAATAAAGCTACAGTAACTGTAGAAATTGAAGCACTTGATTATAAGAAAGCTATTAATGAGTTAAGTTTTGATAGTGAAAAGGATACTAAAGAGAGTTATGATGAAGAGAAACTTAAGAGATTAGAAGGGGTACATGATAAAGTTAAATATACTTTAGAGATAGAACTTACTCGTGATAATGATGATAATTGGAAAGTTAATGCTTTATCTAATGAAGAGATTAAAAAAATACAGGGAATGTACTAAGGCAATTAGAAATAGTTGTCTTTTTGAATTATATATGATATATTTATAATGGTGATAGTATGAATAGTAGGGAAATGTTACTTAGTCTTATTGATAGATATATATTGGAAGAAGCTGATAGAAGAAAGCAATATAATGATAACTTAGTAATGATAGATTTATATGAAGAAGTGTTGAAAATACTTAAAGGAGATTATCAGGAGATTAAAGATAACTCTTTATGTATATCTATTTTATTTGATACGATATATCATAATGATATTTATTATGAAGAATTTTATAGTTTATTATTAAGAAGTATAGTAGATAATACTCAAAGAAGAGAATTTAAGAAATTTGTTTGGAAGATTAGTAATGAAATGCTAGAACTGGAAAAGGCAAATGAAGAGTTAAAAAAACAAATATATAAGGATAGACATACAGTTTCTTCGGCTAATATAGTTAAACTATGTTTTAAATATAATAATCCTATTAAAGATTCAAAAGATATTTTAAATATTAAGAGAATTATTAGTTATTATGAAATGATAGGAATTATTGATAATAAAGAGGAATTGTTGTTAATTAATGAGATAGAATTTTATAATAGAAATGTTGCTGTAGATACATCTGGGGTTAAAAGAGATGTTGAATATACGAAAAGTGTTTATGATAAAATACCTAATATATTACAGGCAGGATTTCAGGAACATGATGAAATACAAGTACTTGGAAATAGAAAGGGTACTTTAGATAAGTTTGTTAAAGAAATAATGGCTACTATTAAAAATATGGACAATGATGAGATAGTATATGTGTTAGAAAATTATAAGAAATATAAGATAGATGATAATGAATATAATTATATTATTAATGGGGTTATGAATAGTTATGTAAGTGACTTGTTAGTATTTTCTCAATATTTATTAGAAAAAGAAGTTTATAGTAAGAGAAGTGAGAGAACTTATGCAGTTAAAGAATATTATATGGTATTAGATAAATATTTATGGATTAGAAGTTATTATGAGAAGATTAATGAGGAGAGGGAAGATAGTGAAGTAATTAATATAGATTTTTTGGAAGAAGTAGATGATGATAAGGAAGAGGAAAAGATACTTATATATTCTAGGTCGTTAGTTAATCCGATAAAAGCTTATTTGATTGAAGATATGGGTAGTATGAGTTATGAAGATTATCAAGCAGTATATGAATTAATTCAAAAATTTAGAGAGAGAAACTTATGATAAGTTAAGAAATAGAATGATACCAGATATTAGTAATAAAGATTTATTTGATAGGGAAAGAGAACTTGATGAATATAATGATAAACAATTAGAAGAATTAGTAGTCACTAAGGCTAGAAAAGGAACAAGATAGATATAGAAATATAGCTATCTTTTTAGTATATTTAGATAAGTAAGGGCATATATTTGAGTAGAAAAGAGGGACAATATGATAAGTAAAAAGAATTTATGGTTTTTGACATTATTTAGTTTAGTATTAGTACTTAGTGTTTATTATGTGACAATGCCTAATGAACTATTACAAACAAATAATGGAAGTATTCAAGATGGAGAAGTAAAAGTAGATATTAATGAAGCTAGTATTATAGAGACTCTTAGACAAGAAGATAATAATAATACTTTAGAAGAAATTAATAAATATAAAGCTACTATGAGTAATGGAGATGTGACAGTAGAAGACAAGAATAAAGCATTTGATGCTATTAAATTACTTAATCAAATTAGTAGTCAAGAAGAATTATTAGAAGAAAAAGTTAAAAATATACATAACTTAGATTCTTTTATTAAGATAGATGGAGATCAGATTAGAGTAGTTGTGGATAGTGATAATCATAGTAGTAGTATGGCTAATGATATAATGAGAACAATACAAAGTAATTTTGATAGTAAACAATATATATCAATACAATTTAAATAATGGGAAATAAATACTCACTTAAATAAAATGATAACATAAAATATTATGAATAATATAAAACCACCCAGAAGGGGAAGTGAGGTATTTATGGATAAGTATATATTAACAAAAAGAGAAAAAGAAGTATTTACATTACTTGTAAATAATAAGACTACTAAAGAAATAGCTATGGAACTTGGTATTAGTGAGAAGACAGTTAGAAATCATATATCAAATGCTATGCAGAAGTTAGGTGTTAAAGGAAGAGCTCAAGCAGTAGTAGAATTACTTAGAATGAAAATAATTAGTATTTAGCCACTTGTGTGGCTTTTTCTTTTTGTTATATATAGAGATAAAAAGACATATAATTGATTAGGTGATTGGATGATACAGAGAATGTTATATAAAAAGATAGCAGTGGCTACTTCTTTGTTATTGGTTATTTTAATGTTATATTTAATACCTAGTAATAAGAATGAAATAAAGATGGAAGAAAGGCTTGAATATGTGTATCCTAAAGAGATAGATACAATATATTTATTAGATAGTTATGATAAGATATCTAGGACAGAGATTAGTGTTAATAAAGATGATGAGATAGAGAAAGTAAAAGAACTAATGGAAGGGTTAACTATTAATGGAAGGAAGCAAGATAAGATTCCTAATGGATTTAAAGGATTATTACCGATAGGGACTAAAGTAATAGATGCTAGTTTAAAAGAGGGAATACTTAGAATTAATTTATCTAAAGAATTTAATAATATTAAGATAAATATGGAAGAGAAAGCTATAGAAGCAATTACTTATACACTTACTAGTATAGAAGGGGTAGATAAGATAGAGATACTAGTAGAGGGAGAAAAGTTAGAGTATTTGCCTAATAGTAAGAAACAATTACCAAAGTATTTAGATAGAAAGTATGGAATAAATAAGGAATATGAGTTAACTACTTTAGGAGATATAGATTCATATACAGTGTATTATGTAATGAATTATAATGAAATGATATATTATACTCCAGTTACAAAGTATGTAAATAAGCAAGGAGAAGATAAAGTTAAGATAATTATTGATGAACTTGCTAGTAATTTAGCATATCAAAGTAATTTGATGAGTTATTTAGATAATAATATTAAGTTACTTGATTATGAAATAGTAGATAATACAATAAAGCTAGATTTTAATGAAGCAATATTATCAGATATTACTAGTGGGAAGATTTTAGAAGAAGTAAAGTACACTATTGGGTTATCTTTATGTGATGAGTTAAATGTTAAAGAAGTAGTATTTATAGTAGATGATCAAGAAATTTCAACTTTTTCGTTAAAAAGTATTGAAAAATAATAAAAAATGTTATATAATTAATTAGCAGTCAGGAGATTGCTAATGTCCTCATAGCTCAGCTGGATAGAGCACACGCCTTCTAAGCGTGCGGTCGAAGGTTCGAATCCTTCTGGGGACGCCACTATGAATATTAACCACGAAAGTGGTTTTTTTGTTGTATAGGAAAGTGCTTTTAATTTATATAGAAATATACAAAAACACATTGACAAACATATGTTCATATGATATATTGATATTGCTAGGGGTGATATGAATGTATAAGACATATAAGTTTAGAATATATCCAGATACTAATCAAAAAATAATGATTAGTAAAACTATGGGTTGTAATAGATATGTTTATAATTATTATTTAAATAAAATGAAAGAATTTGGATATCAAAATGGATTTACTAATATTTTAGACTATACAAATAATTTAAAATATAAAGCTACTTTTCTACAAGAAGTAGATAGTATAATTATAAGACAAACTTTATTTAATTTAGATAATGCTTTTCAAAAAATGTTTAAAGAACATTCAGGATATCCTAGATATAAAAATAAACATAATAAAAGTAGTTATAATACTTGTGCTATATATAGAAAATATAAAGATAAAGAATACTGTAATATAGAAATAGATTTGTGTAAGAGAATGATTAAACTACCAAAGTTGAAGTGGCTTAAAATTCGTGGATATCGTAATTTAAAGGTAATAATTGGTAGAATTAAAAGAGCTACTATACAAAGAGAATCTAACGGTAAGTATTATGTTTCTGTATTATATGAACAAGATGATATTAAATATAAAGTAATTCCTAGAAATGTAGTTGGAATAGATTTAGGAATCAAGAAACTATTAACTTTATCAGATGGTACTAGTTATGATAACAATAAATGTCTATTAAAATATGAAAAAAGAATAAAAAGAAAACAAAGAGAATTATCTAGAAAAGTAAAAAGAAGTAATAACTATTATAAATGTAAAAAAGAATTAGCAAAATTATATAGTAAAGTTGCTAATTCAAGAAAATATTATATTCATAAAATAACTAAAGATATTACTGACGAATATGATATTATAACTTGTGAGAAGTTACATACCAAAAGTATGATTATGGAAGGCACTAAAAATCATTTATCTAAAAGCATAGCAGATGCTAGCTTTAATGAAATAATAAGACAATTATTATATAAATCTAATTACAAAGGAAAATATTTTTATCAAGTAGATGAATATTATCCATCTAGTCAAATATGTAGTGTTTGTGATCATCAAAATAAAGTATATAAAGATTTAGGTAAAAGAACGTATAAATGTAATAATTGTGGAGTAACGATAGATAGGGATTTAAATGCAAGTATAAATATAATGTTTTCAGGTGTAACTAATATATATAAAAAAATATTAATATCAAGATAGAACAAAATTTCTTTAAGTTTAAGAAATAGATACGGTAGCGACTATCGGAATTTAAGTCTGCGGAGAAGATTGGTTACAATCTCTGAGAAGCAGAAATTCATCACTGTGAAGTGATGAGAGCAAATTTATTTGCTTTTGTTCTTGTATGTTATATTTGAATTGTTATTAGTAATTATATATATGAGTATTCTTCTTAGTAATACTGGATTAGAATTATATTAGTTAAATATAATATTAATTTTGCATAAGAAAACTCTCACTTTGATAATGAAATCTAAATATGATTATATCACATCATTTTGAGAGTTTTAATTTTATATTAAAGGGAATTTTTTTGTTATTTCTAAGACATGTTTGCATTCTTGCTTTAGTATGCTTTTATCATCTTTATTTCTTAGAACGTTTATGATTATATTGGCAATTTCTTCAAAATCTTTTTCTTTTAAACCTCTAGTAGTCATGGCAGGTGATCCAATTCTGATACCGCTGGCTTTAAATGGTGATAATGTTTCATTGGGAATGGTATTTTTATTGACAGTTATATGAATTTTATCAAGAATTGTTTCGGCTTCTTTGCCAGTTATATTGAAAGAATGGTAGACATCTACTAGTATTAAATGATTGTCTGTTCCGTTTGATATTAGTTTGATTCCGTTTTCGATAAATACATTACTCATAGCTTTAATATTTTTAAGGGTTTGCATTTGATATGTTTTGAATTCTGGTTGTAGAGCTTCATAAAAGCATTCAGCTTTAGCTCCGATTACATGCATTAATGGTCCACCTTGAATACCTGGAAAAATTACTTTATCTATTTTTTTACTTATTTCTTCGTTGTTTGTTAAGATTAGACCTCCTCTAGGACCTCTTAAAGTTTTATGAGTTGTACTTGTGACTACGTCGGCATATTGGCAAGGATTTTCATGTAATCCAGTGGCAACTAGGCCAGCTATATGAGCCATATCAACCATTAAATATGCTCCTACTTTATCAGCAATTTCTCTAAATTTTTTAAAATCTATTTTTCTTGGATAAGCACTAGCTCCGGCGATAATCATTTTAGGTTTTTCTTTGATAGCAATATCTAAAATATTATCATAATCTAACATTTCAGTATCAGGATTTAATTTATAATCAACAATATGGTAATCAATACCACTAAAATTAAGGGCGTGTCCATGAGTTAAATGGCCTCCATCAGCAAGGTTCATTCCTAGAACAGTATCGCCATGATTTAATAATGCTCTATAGACAGCCATATTGGCACTGCTTCCTGAGTGTGGTTGAACATTAGCATATTTAACGTTAAATAACTTTTTAGCATATTCTATTGCTTTTAGTTCAAAGATATCAATGTATTCACAACCACCATAGTATCTTTTATTTGGATATCCTTCGGCATATTTGTTAGTTAGAATACTTCCTTGTAATTCTCTTACTGCTTTGGAAGCATAATTTTCAGATGCTATTAATTCTATATTATTTTTTTGCCTTTTCTTTTCTTTTTGTAAAGCTTTTTTTAGTTCAATATCCATATTTACACCTCTTTCTAGATAATTGACTATTCTATTATATCATATATTTTGATGATTTTATTATTTTGTTAATGTGTCATTTAATATTTTATTAATTATATTTCTATTGATAAATAAGAAGATTAATGATATATTTATGATATAAAAGAATATTGTAGAGTTATGATATAGATATGTTAATGATATATTACTTTATAATGTGATGGGAGGATATTTATGTGGAGTAAGAGAGAAAGAATTGGATATACAATAATGCATAGAAGGGCTATTAAGGCTATTATAGAAGTATATGTATTAGAAGAAGATAAAGAAGAAGTGATGAAGAGATATTTAGTACATGATATGGATAAGGTATTGATGAATTTATTAGATATACCTGGTAATGAGATAAAGAAGATTCATAGAGAGAGTAAGAGTCATCATTATATAGATGGTAAGGAATACAGTAGAATTGATTATATAGAGATGATTATTGATTGGGAGTCTGCTAGATATACAAAAGAAGATAAGCCTTTTAATGCTAAGAATACACTTATTAAATATTATAATAATATATATGGAGAGATTATGCCTCTTTTAAGAGAGATGGGACTTGATAATGATAGTGATGAGAAGAATGAGAGAGTTATTAAGTTAATTAATTATAATTTAAGTGATGAAGATATTAAGAATGAAATAGATCAGTATGTAGATAGATTATGGATTAATAGTAAAGAATAGATATATATGAAGGTACTAAGTATTAAAGAACCGTATGCTACACTTATTGCTAACGGAGTAAAGAAGATTGAGACTAGAAGTTGGAAGACTAATTATATGGGTGAGATATTTATTCATGCTAGTAAGAAAGAATTTAATAAGAAGAGTGTGAAGAATCAACTACTAGGAGAATTAATTAAGGATATGGATATGAATCCGGGGTATATTATATGTAGAGCTAAGCTAGTAGACTCTGTTTATATGGATCAAGAATTTATTGATGAAGTTAAGAAAAATCCGGAAGAATATGTATGTGGAGATTATCAAGTTGGAAGATATGGATGGATACTAGAAGACATTACAAAGATAGAGAAGATTCCTGCTAAGGGAAAGTTAAATATTTGGAATTATGATGGAGAATATAAGATTATAGATAAAGATTAGGATATGAATAAGAGCTTGTTTCTTTTAGAAAGGCTCTTTTTTCTTTGATTAAGTTAGTAATTGATGAGAATAGGGTTGCTTTTATATAAAAAGAAGATAATATGATATAATTTTTAGTAGTTTTTTTGAATACTATGATATAATGTATACAAATGGCATATATTTTGGAGGGTTTATGGATAAAAAAATACAAGCATTAAAATATAGAAAAATTAAAGAAGCAATTCATCCAGTACTTAAAAAAGTCCTTTCATCAATGACGAATGGTGAATTAAGAGTGTCAGGAAGTTTACCACAGGATGAAAATTTTATGATAGTTGGAAATCATTTATGTATTGAGGATATTCCTACTTTGGCTCAAGCGGTAGATAAGCACTTTTATTTATTGGTGAGTGATGAGGATAAGAAAACATTGTCGGGAGTAGGTTTAGAACTTAATGGAGTGGTATGGATTCATAGAACTGATAAGGAAAATAGGATTAGAGCGAGTCAAGACGTAGTAGAAATTTTAAAACAAGGGGAGATTTTTGCTATGTACCCAGAAGCTACTTGGAATTTGTCTCCTAATTTATTAATGTTACCAATGAATTATGGTTGTGTAAGGATGGCACTAGAATCACATACACCAATAGTACCAATAGTTTCATTTTTTACAGATACTGAAAGGCATACAGTTATTGGAGAAAAGATATATCCTACGGAAGATTTACTTGCTTCTATTGAAGAAGTACGCGATGCGATGGCAACAATTGTTTATAATCAAATACAAGATAATTATAAAAGAAATAAAGATAAAGCTGGGGTATATTCAATGATGATTGATGGGGAAGAATATTTTTATGAGAAGAGAAGTGAGATACCGGAAAATTATTGGATAAATCATTTTAACGAATTATATAATGCTTATGATAGAGCAAAGAATGATAAGAGTGGGGTTAGAGAATTTGAATCTAGTTTTATATTTACACCAAACAATGATAGTTATAATTATTTTCAGGTATTTAATAGTGTTATTAGAGAAGTAGATAGTAAATTACAAATAAAAAGAATTTCTTCTGAATATAATGGATATGCTGGTACTGGATGGGATGAAGATGATTATCAAGAGAACTTTGGATATGGCTATAATGAAAAAGTATTAAAAAGGGAATTAAAGAAGTAATAATTTTATAAAAATATATTTTAATTTTATAAAATTATGATATAATTATGTATGTAAATAGCATACTTAATCTAAATACAATTATTTAGGCTTTACATAGGTCAAAGAATGTGATAAAATTAATTTTCCTGCTAGTGAGAATGGTGTAGATAAACCAATAAAAAGAATATTAAAGTAGGGTATAATGAAGGTGTGTGGTAGTAGTGAATTTAATATTACCGATTTATTCGGTTCTTTTATTGTTATTGTTAATAATAGTTTATTTTAGTAAAGTTAAAATTAAATCAGATGAGGCAAAGCTGTATTGTACTTTGCTTATTTTGAGTGCTTGTAATGTTATTTTAAATATATGGGGCATTTATTTAGGATATCATGATGGAAAATCTACGATTTTAACGATTTTAAATCATTTGGATTTGCCACTTTATTTTTGGATGGCGTCAATTATTTTAATTTATTTGTTATATTCTTATATTTTTAAAGAAAAGAATAATGAGAATTTATATTTAAATATTAAATATAGTATAATTACTTTAAATATTATATTTACTACTTTAAGTATCTTCTTTCCTTTTGAGGTAGTAATAAATGAACAAGCTGGATATGCTATAGGTTTTTGTGTTAATTTTGTTTATATAGTTTCAGGCGTTTATTTGTTATTTAGTGTAATAGTTTCTTGTTTGCTAATTAAATATAATTTTAAAAAGACTATACCTATAATTGTTTTACTTGTTATGGGAATAATGGCATCTTTGATTCAAAAAACAGTTCCTTCTTTGATAATAATTCCTGCAGTGATGGTTTTTGTAGAGTTAATAATGTATTTCACAATAGAGAATCCTGATATAAAGATGATGAAAGAATTAAAATATTCTAAGGAAGTTATTGAGAGATCAAGAAATGATACTTTGAAAGTTATTCAAGAGATGGAGAATGATCTAGAAGATAATTTAGAGATATTAGAAGAGTTTGGAAATAAGAAAATTAATAAGAATAATTTACAGGAAGTTAATGATGAGATTAATAATATGCAGAAGTATTCTCTTCAATTAGTTAGTAAAATAGATGGATTATTATCTTTAGCAAAGATAGATAGTGGACAGTTAGAAGTTAGAAAAGATAAGTATGAAATTAGTAATTTATATGAAGAGATTAGAACTATTTTAGAAGAGATTAAGAATAAATATAGAGTAGATTATGAGTTAGTGATAGATAAGAAGGATAATTTTGTATTGTATGGAGATAAAGAGAAAATTAAAGGGATAGTGCTTCATATGATATTAGGAATAGTTAAAGATAATGATAAGAAGAAGATAAATATTAGGATTAATAATATAACTGTTGGTAATATATGTAGATTAAAGATACATATAGATACTAGAGGGATAATAATTGATAAGAATAGTTTTGATTATAAGATAGTATTTGAGTTAGAAAATATGATTAAGGGAAGAATAGAAGAATATGATAATGAGATAGTACTTATTAGTGATGAGAGAAGAATGATAGAGTATAATGTACTTGATAAAGATAATTCTTTGATAGGGAATACTAATGGAAGAGAATATAATGATAAGAGAGTGTTATTAGTTATTAATGATAAGAAGAAGAGTGATAAGCTAAAAAAAGTACTTAATACATATAAGATAAGAGTTAATACTGCTAATGATTTATCTTCAATGATAGATAAGATTGATAAGAATAAGACTTATGATATGATTTTATTAGATGATATGGTATCTACGGAAGATAATAATAAATGGATGGAGGAATATAATAGTAAATCTATTTATAAGTATACTAATTATAAGATACCAGTAGTTATAATGGTACATGAAAATAAAGATGGTTATGAGAAAGAATATATGAGACATGGATTTGATAATTATTTGATGAAGAATATTAAACAGGATGATTTGGATAAAATATTAGATAAATATTTGAAATAGATAGAGACAATAGTCTCTTTTTTTGTATGAAAAGATAAGTTATGAGAATAATATAATTAGGTGACGATATGAAAAAGACAAAGGGAATATTTATAAGTATATTAATTATATTGTTAGTGTTTGTTTCTACGGTAGCAGCGACTTATTCAGTAGTTATTAATGTAGTATCTAATAATGGAATTAATGAGATAGTGGGAGTAATTACTATTAGGGATTTGATGACTGATTCAGAGGGAAAATTTAATGATACATATTATAATGTTAAGAGAGAACTTAGTATTAGTGATGATGAGGGAAAGATACTGATGGACTCTGATAGTTTGAATAGAGAACTACAGGTAGTTATTAATAGTATAGTAGAATATAAGGTAGATAAGAAGGTGGATAGTAAGCTTAGTAATGATGAAGTGTATAATTTAATTGTTGAAGGGGTTAATAATGATCATGATATAAGTGATGGGCTTAAGAAGAGGATAAAAGAAAAGAGTCAGATATATATTAATGATATAAGTGACTTTTTATATGATATAGACGTTTTGGTTAGGGATAAGTAATGTTTGGATATATATTATATGGAATGATTATTTTAGGTATAATACTTCTTATATGGCTTGTTCATGATAGGTTAATGATTATGAGGATTCTTGGAATGATAGCTCTTATGGGAAGCTTTTGTACTATTATTGTGGGATATATTGCGGGAAGGCTTTTGGTTAGATGGGGGTATTTTATGAATATGATGGGGATTAGGGATATAATTATTAAGAAATTTTTAGTGACAGGGTTATTTATGACACTTGTAGGGTGTTTACTTATGGGAGGATATATTATAGGATATATAATTAATAAGGATAATAGAAAAGAAGAGTTAGTAGATAACTCTTCTATAAGATCTTGATCCAGGGAACATAGGAGCCATAACAATACCGGTAGCAGGGGTTCCAGCATGAACCATCATACCGTTACCGACATATATTCCAACGTGGCCATAATGATATACGACTAAGTCTCCAGGTAAGAGGCTAGATTCAGGAACGTTTATGCCTATATAGATTTGGCTAGTTGCTACACGAGGCAATAAGTAACCAAAAGAAGCATAGATACTCATAGTAAATCCTGAACAGTCAGTACCATTAGTTAGTGATGTTCCTCCATAAACATAAGGGTTGCCTATAAATTGTTTAGCATATTCGGCAACATTTATTCTTAAGTTAGCCTTTTCTTCTTCAGAGAGAAGGCTATTTTTTTCGTTATTTATTTTATGCATATAGTCAAGATTACTTGGATAGTAATAACTATATACTGGAATTGGTTTCTCCTTTATTTTGATATTAGTAGTTAGAAGAGTTTTGTTTCCGCCTCCATCGGTTGCAATGATTGTTACTTCTTTATTACCACTAATAGTTGTATCAATATCTTCAGTAAGTTCAAGAGTACAAGGTGATAAGTCAACACATTCAGCAAGATCTTCAGGAGCAATATCAGCATTGTAATCAAACTCAAGATTTTCTTTGGCTTTTATAACAGGACTAATTGTATCTACTACTGTTAGTTTAGCCTTAATATTTGTTTTTTTACTAAATTTATAGATAGGATCGTTATATACTAAGTAGTAAGAATACTCTCCAATAGTCTTAGTATGTCCGTCTTTATCTAAAGGAGCATTAGTTTCAACTTGATAGTTGCGATCTGCTAATGTATTTAGATGACTATAAATTTCTTCAGGTAGCGTATCACCAATTTCAAGGGTGATGTCATCAAGATTGTAGTATATATTTCGTTCATAATAAGCACCTGTTGTAAAGGTAATTATTAAAGTTAGAACTAGGGGATATATACAAAAACCTACATATTTTTTAATTAAATTTTTTAAATTACACCGTTCACTTTTCATACGCATCATCGTTATCTAGAATAACACAAATGAAAAATTAAGTCAAACATTTTTTACAGCTACTTGACACTATGATAGGATAAAGCCTTATGAAATAAGGAAATGTTTATGACAAATAGAAATTTTTTAAATAGATATAAATTAGAAATAAGAGGATATTTAAAAAGTATTCATTTTTTTGTGATATGGACATATTCTTTATTGAAAGGGTGATGATATGAAAAAGATAGTACCATTTAATAATGTACTTAATTTTGAGACGGATGTATGTGAAATAACAGCAATATCTTTAGAACATAAGATAGATATGGAAGATGATGCAATTAGTGGAGTATTTTATATTACAGGAGAATATAAGATAATAGATGGACAACTTGAAAGAGAAAAATTTAATTTTGAACTTCCCTTTGATATTGCTTTAGGTAGTACTTATGATAGGAGTACTTTAGTAGTAGATATAGATGATTTTAGATATGAGATAGTAGATAGAAATAAACTTAAAGTAAATATAGATTTATATATTGATGGAGAAGTAGTACCTGATAGGATAGTAGAAGAAGATAGAATAGATAATAATATAGAAGAAGTAGATACTAATAAAGAAGTAGATACTAATAAAGAAGTAGATGAGATAGAACCAGTTATTACTAGTAGTAAAGAGAGAATAGATTTATTAGATGAAATGTTAGATAATAGTGAGGAGAAAGATATGGAATCAGAAAAAGAAATAAATATTAATAATGAGAACAATAATAATCAAGAGAATATTAATATACTTAATGGAATAAGTAATGATACAGAATACGTTACATATAGAGTATATAGAATAATGGAAGGAGATACTATTGATAAGATAATAGAGAAATATAAAGTTAGTCGTGAAGAATTAGAAAAATATAATGATCTAGGAGATATTAAGATAGGGGATAAATTAATTATACCTGCTAATGATAAATAAAATAACTATTAAGAATAGTGTTAAGATAGTTAATGATGAATATGTTAAAAAGAAGAAGAAAAATAAAGATATAGATAATATATATAATTATTTATTATCTAGAAGTTTTGATTATTTTCCTAGGGTAGTAGAAGAAGATGATGAATATATATATTATGAATATATTAGAGATATAGAAGAACCTAATGAACAAAAGATTACTGATCTAGTTAGTTTAGTTAGTTTATTACATAATAAAACTACTTTCTATAAAGAAGTAGATATAGATGATTATAAATATATATATGAGAGTGTTAGTGATAAGATAGAAGACACTTATAATTATTATAATATGATTATGGATAATATAGAGAGTGAAGTATATATGTCTCCTTCTAATTATTTGATAGCTAGAAATATTAGTATTATATATAGTGCTTTAAAGTATGCTAAAGAGACAGTAGATAGATGGTATAAGATGAATGAAGATAGTAGAAGAATGAGAGTAGTAATGAATCATAATAATTTAGGACTTGATCATTATTTAAAGGGAGATAAGCCATATTTAATTAGTTTTGATAGAGCTAAGATAGATATGCCAGTATTTGATTTAATATCTTTGTATAAGAAACATTATTTAGATATAGATTTTAATGATATATTAAAGATATATTTGAGTAAGTATCCTTTTAGTAATAGTGAGATGATGCTATTTTTAGCAATGATATCTATACCTGATAAGATTAGTAATGTTAATTCTCAGTATAAGAGAGTATTAGTTATTAGAAGAGTAATTGATTATGTATATAAGACAAGTGATTTAGTAGCAAAATATAGTATAAAAGAGCAGGCAAATGAAGGCCATAAATTCAAAGAGTAATACTAGTACATTGATAAAACATGGTAGTATTAATGCTATAATAAATTGATAAAAGATAATAATTACTAAGGCTATACATATAAGTAAGGCTATTAATTTTAAGCCTACAAAGAAACGAAAGATATTAAAAAAGTTATTTAACATGGTATCACCTAGTATAAAATATGCAAAAAATGCGTATTTGTGCTTGACAAAGAAGGAAATATATAATATAATCTTTAACGAGAAACGGAAAGTAGATGTATTTATCTCACCTGATTAGATAACTAATGGGTAAATGGCCAGATGTATATATAATAGTAATTATTATCAAGAAAGTGTTACTAAATTAGATATGTTAGGTGATTGATGAATACAGAATGTTTCTGTATTCATTTTTTATGGAGGTGTTATTTATAACAAAGGAAAGGGAAAACCCAATTAATGAACAAATAAGAGTAAAGGAAATGATGGTTATTGGACCTAATGGGGAACAACTTGGAGTTAAATCAAAACAAGATGCTTTAACATTAGCTAGATATGCAGGATTCGATTTAGTACTTATGAGTGATAGTGGTGATATGCCAGTATGTAAGATTATGGACTATAATAGATTCAAGTATGAAAAGAAGAAAAAAGCCAAAGATGCTCTTAAAAAACAAAGAGAAGCAATTGTAGAAGTAAAAGAATTCAGATTATCTATTACAATTGACGTACATGATTTTGATACAAGAGTTAAAAATGCAAGAAAGAATTTGGAAAAAGGGGCTAAAATTAAAGCTAGTATTAGATTTAAAGGCCGTCAAATATCCCATCCTGAACTTGCAAAGGATGTACTTATTAGATTCAGTGATGAACTTTCTGATATTGCAGATATAGAAATTATGCCTAAATTAGAAGGTAGAAGTATGTATATGCAATTAACACCTAAAAAATAAAAGGAGATTAGATTATGACAAAAGTAAAGAAAAATAAGATGAAGACTCATAAGGGTATGAAAAAAGTATTCAAAGTAAGAAAAAGTGGTAGTATAGCTATTCCTAGTCAAGGAATTTTACACAATACTGGTAAGAGAACTGCTAAGACTAATAGACAAAAAAGAAATAAGAGTGAATTACATAAATCAGATTACAAAAGAATTAAAGATTTAATATAGGAGGACGAATATGACAAGAGTTAAAGGTGGCACTATTGCACGTGCAAGAAGAAAAAAAGTATTAAAAGAAGCTAAAGGTTATTTTGGAAGTAAGCATAGATTATATAAGACTGCTCATGAACAAGTTATGCATTCAGGAGAATATGCTTATAGAGATAGAAGACAAAATAAGAGAAACTTTAGAAAGTTATGGATTGCAAGAATTAATGCAGCATGTAGAGAAAATGAAATTAGTTATTCTAAATTCATTAATGGTTTAAATAAGGCAGGTATTGCTATTAATAGAAAAATGTTATCTGAATTAGCTATTGATAATAAAGAAGCATTTGCTGATTTAGTAGTAATTGCTAAAGATGCTTTAGATGGTAAAGCTTATACTCCTAAGACTGTAGCTGCTAAGAAGGATGAAGAAGTTGTTACTGAAAAGAAAGAAGTAGCTAAGAAAACTACTACTAAAAAGGCTACAACTACTAAGAAAGAAACTGCTACTGTAAAGAAACCAGCTGCTAAAAAGACTACTACTAAAAAAGAAGAAAAGTAAGATACTTATGAATAATAAAAGAGAAACTGAAAGGTTTCTTTTTTTGATATTTATTTATATTTTTTTAAAAGAAAAAAGTCTACTAAAAGTTTACTCATTTTTTAACTAAATACAGTAAATATAAGGAATTATAATTTTTAGTAAATGTTTTTGTTTTCTACTAGTTAATTATATTTAGTTAACCATAAGATTAGTTTTTAAAAGGCTATTGACACATGGAAAATAACCTGCTATCATGTATGAGAACACTTAGTAGTTAGGTACTCCTTATTCTTATAAAATAAGATGAGGAGGTGATATTAATGCGTAAGAAAGATTATACTATTATTTTCCAAAATTTTATAATCCTCCTTTTACTATTAATAATCATCTTGTTGATTATAAAATAAAAAACGTACCTAACAAAGTTTGTTAGGTACCCACACATAAGGAGTATTTAGCACGCTAATACTAAGTGTTCCTTTTTTTATGAAGTTTCCTTCATCTATATTCATTATACTCAAAATATTGATAATTATCAATAATTTATCAGTAAAAATCTAAAATATTCTCTCATTTATATCAAAGTTAACTCTAAGATAAAAAGTTTGACAAGATAAAAACAACCTGTTATTATGTATGAGAACACTTAGTAGTTAGGTACTCCTTATTCTTATAAAATAAGATGAGGAGGTGATATTAATGCGTAAGAAAGATTATACTATTATTTTCCAAAATTTTATAATCCTCCTTTTACTATTAATAATCATCTTGTTGATTATAAAATAAAAAACGTACCTAACATAGTTTGTTAGGTACACAAACCAAATTGGAGTACTTAGCACACTAATACTAAGTGTTCCTTTTTATTGTATGAAGTTTCCTTCATCTATATTCATTATAATATAAAGATATAAAAATATCAATAATTTATATATAAAAAAATAAAAAATGGTACTAAAGTATTCTACTTTAATACCATTTACTATAATTAAATGATATCATAAACACCAGTAATTATCAATACTTTTTTTGGAAAAAGGTATGTTTTTTTGTGAATTCTTTTAAAAGTATAAAATTTATGTAAGGCCTTATGGAATAAGAGAAAATTGGATGTTTTCTTTTAGAAAAATGACAGTTAAGTAGAATACTTTAGTACCATTTTGGAGGAAATAATATATGGATAATGATAAGAATAAAAAGATAATTTTAGTATTGGTAATATTAACAGTTATATTTACAATAATTGGAGGATCACTAGCATACTTTTCATGGATAAGTAGTGAGGCTCAAAAGACAAATATTGTATTTACGGTAGAGAGAACTTTCTCATGTGCAGCTGATGGTGGAGGAAGTATTACTAATAATAGTGCAATAATAGTACCTACTTTAGTTAATAGTAACACAACAGGCAATTATATAAAAAGAGAAGTAAAAGTAACACCGACAATTAATCAAAATGGTAAAACTATTTACATGGATTTATGGTTAGATATAAATAAACTTGATAGTGGATTATCTAATAGTGTTAACTTTAAATATGCTTTTACTACAAGTAGTACTAGTAATACTACTGGAGTTGTAGCTAGTGGAAACTTTAATGGTAAAGTAGGTAATA
>CAJJKI010000019.1 GCA_905188025.1 uncultured Eubacteriales bacterium
GCACCAGGTCTAATCATTACAAAAGTGTATTCCATAACCTATATTCCCCCAAATAGTTATTTTAAAATTTTAATTTTCTATTGTCAAACATTGACTTTCCATATTTTCTATATATATCATCAGCAGTACATGATACTGTATCTTTCATTGAATAACCTAATTTACTTAATATGTTTTCCAAATCTTCTTCGGATTTGCCTTCTACTTCAACATATGTTGGTATTCCAGGCCAAGTATCTATATCTAATTCATATTCATCTAAAACATATGTAATTCTTTCTTTTTCTTGATAACTTTTATAGGAATATCCTAGTGCTTCAAGTAAACCATTTGCTTCTTTAATACTTGGAACTTCAATTTCAGTTTCTAACATTTGTTGAATACCAGTTCCATTATCAGCCAAAATATGTTTAACTGCTATTGTAGTCTTGTCATTTGTTTGTCTAACTCTTATCCATTTTTTTGAATTATTATGAAATTTATTTATAAAGTCTACTAATTTGTCATTGTCTAAATAATCAAATAAGTTATTTTTTAAGCATAAACAAGATACATTATCACAACCAATAATTTCTTTTAATTCTTTTTTACTTTCTTCTGTTAAAAGATTATCTAGTTCAAAAAATAATAATTTTAATTTTTCTAATGCAGTTTCATATTTGATTTCACTTTCATTATCTTTTAATTGAGTTTTTATATCAATAAATCTACCATATATTGTAGGTAAGTCATAAGTATATAAAAATTGTTTAGTTTCTTTTTTTAAGGCTGCTCCCATTGATTTAATTTTATCTATAAACTCATTTTTATTAATATCTAATATTTTAACTTCTAATTCCATTTTCTTCATTATCTAATTCTCCTTCAAACTTATTTATTTTAATTCCTGCTTCTTTTAATAAAATCTCAGAATACTTATCAGGATATGCTTTTAAATATATAATCTTTTTAATTCCGGCATTTATAAGCATTTTGGCACATATTATACAAGGCTGTTTAGTTACATATAAAGTACTACCTTTAACATCTATTTTATTATTTAAAGCATCAATTAAAGCATTTTGCTCTGCATGAACAACGAAGCATAATTCTTGATTTTCTCCACTTTTTAAATTTAACTTTTTTCTTATACAAGTTTCTTCAGTACATGGTGTAATTCCATTAGGAACACTATTAACACCTTCAGCAATAATTTCATTACCTTTTACTAAAATTGCACCAACTTTACCTTTAATACAATTAGCAATAGTTGATAATTTTAATGCATAATTCATATAATAACTATCATTTTTAATTTTATTCATTTAAACCACCCATTCAAAAGACAATATCATGTATATAAACATTATATCATTTTTTTACGGTTAATTATAGATTTTGAGAACAATTTATGGTATTATTATTTTAGTGATTAGTTGTTTATCAACTTTTACTATTAGGAGTTTCGAATAACCTTTGTTATCGCTCCATTGAGTTAACAGTCTAACTCCCTAGCGGAGTTAGTTTTTTTATACCCTCTCGCGTAACAACAAGATATCACATTTTTTAATTTTATCTACCTATTTGTTGTAATTTTGTAGATTTTTCTTAATGTCTTTATGAATTTGATTAATTTTATGGAAATATATTTACTAATTTAGGGATAAAGATAATTAGGCCAATAATTGCTGATGAGATGGCAGTTATGAGAACGGCTCCAGCAGAAATATCTTTAGCTCTTTTTACTTGAGGATTAATTTCAGTAGTGATTAGGTCTAGAGTTATTTCAATGGCGGTATTAAATAGTTCAGCGGATATGACAAGGCCAAAGAGAATTAGACATATTAGCCATTCAGTAAGACTTATTTTTAATATAAAGCCGGATATAATTACAAGTAACATGATAGTTAAATGTATTTTTAAATTACGTTCTGACTTGATAGATGATTTAATACCAGTACCGGCATATTTGAAACTATTAATAATATTTTTATTTTTCATAATTAACTCCTATTTTAATATATTTGCTATATCATCTAAAGATTCTTGAATTTTTTGAAAGGCTTTTGATACGTGAAGACCATCAACAAAGATATGGCTTACAGTTATATTTAAAGATATTTCATATTTTTGATCTTTTTCATGATATTTACCCCAGCATACTCTAGGAACAGTTTGTGAACTTAGATCTTCAGGTATAGGATGAGTAACACTTGTGAAATCTATCCAGGGTAAACATGTTATATAGAATTCGTTCCAGGCATTAGTAGGATTATAGTCATCTTTGGTTAAGCTAGTTTGATTTTTGGCTTTATTTATATGAGTAGCAGCTTCTTGATAGAATGATTTAAAATCTTTGTGATAAGGAAAGCGAACGTTTTCAAAGGTTTCATTAGTAGTTAGGACGGTGATAGCAGGATTTATTTCATCATAGATGACTGGTTTATCTTCGACGAAACGCATACGCAACTCAGATACACTATTAAGACTTTTTGTAACAATATAGAGCATATCAATAAAGAATGATTCGTGAGTATTCTTAGTGTGATTAACTAGCTTAGTTACGTCCATCGTGACAGTTAAACTATAGGTAGAATTTTTAAAGTTACGAAACCATTCATAAGTTTTTTTACGAGGAAGATTATTAATATCTATTTCTTTCATATGACACTTCTCTTTCTTTATTCTTCAGGTAGTTTAGTGACATCAATCCATGTGGGATATGAAGTTACTTCTTCAAGAAGAGGGATAGTTATTTTGATAGCGTTATGAGGACTACCACAAGCGGGATAGACATAGGTAAATCTTTTTAAGGATTCATCTAGGTATACGGTAACGTTTTCTTTTAAACCAAAGGGGCAAACTCCTCCGATGGGATGGCTGGTTAGATCTTCTACTTCATCATGAGAGAGCATTTTGGCTTTTTCATGGAAATAGTGACGATATTTGGCATTATCTATTTTAGCGTCGCCGGCCATAACAATAACGATTGGTTTATCATTTACTTTTAATGATAGGGTTTTAGCTATTTCTTTTTCAGCGCATCCAAGGGATTCAGCTGCTTCTTTTACTGTAGCAGTAAGGCTTGGCATGGTGATTATTTTTTCAGCTAAATGATATTTTTCTAAATGTTCTTTTACACTTAATGCTGACATATTATTACTCCTTTATAATGTTATTCATGATAGATACTACTTTTTCAATAACTAATTCTTTGTTTTTTGGACGAGTAGCTTTGGTACAAGTAACGGTGCTTGTGTGATATGTATCATTATTTTTATCATAAACACTGATATATACGAGATTATCTTGACCATAAGGATTGTTGATATCGGCACGGTTTAATTTACCGGTTACCCCTACTCCATAATTTGAGTTAGTATAATTACTTATGACTTTACTCATTTCCTTGGCTACTTCTTCGCTGTAGACAGTATACTTATCAATAGTAAATGCAGATACTCCCATTTTTACTTTATAATCATTAGAGTATGTAACAGCTGAGTACATAAACACTTCACTAGCTCCAGGGATATTAGTGATAGCATTGGCAATAGCGCCTCCAGTACATGACTCCATTGTAGATATAGTTTTTCTTTCTTTAATTAAATATTCAATTACATTTTGCATAATAAGCCTCCTAAGAGAATTATATCATAATTAGAAAAGAAAAAAATTCTTTTTCAAGAATTTTAATCGATATTTACACCTTTATTTAATAGATGAGTATTTATGAAATAGTAAATTACTAAGAAACTCGTATAGATAAAGATGGATAGATACATTAATAGTTTAATAGTAGTAATATTAGGTAAATCACTTGTAGTAAAGATATTCATGACATCTGGATTAAATAATGCTACTAGGTAGACAAATAGTAAGAGTAGTAATTGAGTAGCAATATAGATGATAAAGCCAAATACTATTGATAGGACTACTTTATTGTTATTTTTAGTGTGACCTATGATAATTCCTGAATAGCCAGCTTGGATACCAGTAGTTAATTCTAGGAATAAGAGAACTAAGAAGATTATTATAATGGTGGTAATATTACTATCATACATATTTGCTATAGTTGTAAAGAAAACTTTTAATAATTCAAGGTTATCTTTTGAATAGTATGCAATAAATAATGATAAGGCAATTACTATAGTGCTTGTTAGTACAGAGATGATGGCTGTTAAAAATTTTGATAGATATAGTTCATTCTTAGTAACAGGAAGGGTGTGAGTTAGATATGATTCATCACCATAGAGATTACTTGTAAATGTTACCCATAGACGTAATAGATTATTGATAATAATATTAAAGAACATACTGATAGTTACACCACTACATATCTTACCAATAATTAGCATCATAGTACTATTAGGGATATTTAGAAAGATGCGAGTTAGGATACTAAAGAAGATAGATAGTGAGTAGAATACAACTAAGTTTTTATATACTCTTTTAAGATCATATTTTAATAATTTTTTTAGCATTTGAATTTCCTCCTAAAGATTTCATCAATAGATTCTTTTTCTTTATTTCTTAAAGTGTCAGCATCTTCTTGAAGTATTATTTTACCTGAATCAATAAATATTACTTCATCTAGAATTCTTTCTATATCAGAGATTAAATGTGTTGATATAAGGACGCTTGATCCATCTTTGAAGTTACTTAGAATAGTATCTAGGATATAGTCTCTAGTAGCAGGATCGACTCCTCCCAATGGTTCATCTAAGATATATAAATCAGCTTCACGAGACATTACTAGAACTAATTGTACTTTTTCTTGCATACCTTTAGACATTTTTTGAAGTTTTTGATTGCAATCTAGATTTAAATCTTTTAATAATTTGTAAGCTTTTTTAGGATTAAAGTTTTGATAGAATTCAGTGAAGTATTTAACGGTATCATTAACAGTCATACTCTTATCTAGATAAGTTCTTTCAGGAAGATAAGAGATACTTAATTTACTTTCTATACCTAAAGGTTTACCGTTAACAAGGATTTCTCCAGTAGTAGGAGTTAGTAAGCCGTTAATTAATTTTATTAGAGTTGTTTTACCAGTACCATTTTTTCCTAGAAGGCCAATTATTTTGCTACTTGATATGGTAAGATTAATATTTTTTAATATTTCTTTATCACCATAATTTTTAGTGATATTTTTACATTGTAATAATTCCATTATTTTTCTCCTTTTCTATTATTTAGATATTTATTTATTTCAGTTATATCATAACCGAGCGCGGTCATTTTAGTTAGATAATCTTCAGTAATACTAGTGGCATATTCTTCTTTGTATTTAGCAATTAGTGAGATATCATTAGTAACATATTTACCATTAGTTCTTTCAGGATATATCAAATTAATACTTTCTAGTTCAGATAAGGCTTTTTGAACGGTATTAGGATTGACTTTATAGAGAAGAGCTAAGTCTCTTATGGACAGGAGCTTTTCCCCAGGTTTAATCCTACTGGAAATGATATCATTCTTGATAGTAGATACTAGTTGTAAATAAATAGGACTATTGTTATCAAAATTATAATTCATGTAATCACCTCAATATATTGTATTACTTTCTTAATACAATGATACATTTATTTTTGATTATTGTCAAGAAAAAAAGACAAGTTTTTAATTTTTAGTTCATACTAGAAGGAATTATTTTGTAAAATTGGCTATTAAATGATGTTCAATTTTAATTCACACTAGATTTACTGAACTTTTTAATGTTTATTTAAATATACTAATAAACATTAATTTTTACTTGTCTTTGAATTAATTATTTATTTTTATTATGATATTTTTTATATAGTTTTACTAATTCATACCAGTATACTGATAAGAATGAAATAAGAATAGTTATTAATAAACTTGATATATTTAGAGTAGTTAATTTTAGAAGAGTATGAATACTAGTATAATTTATAAGGATTATGCTTATGATGATGATAAGATGAATTGTGATAATAACTTTATCTTTTAAGAGATGTTTTATGTTTTGATAGGCAAAGTTAGTACTACTATTGACTTCTACTAGGAAGATATTTGATAAAATTATAATTGTAAAAGCCATGGTTCTAGCTAAGAGGGGATCTTCTTTTAGATAGATAAGATATGTTATAAATGATGCTAGGAAAATGATTAATCCTTGAATAAGGCTTTTTATAAGAGTAGATTTATCTAGTAATTTTTCTTTAATGGTACGAGGAGGCCTTGACATGATATTTGATTCAGCTGGTTCTCTTTCAAAAATGATAGAGCATGTTGGATCGATAATTAATTCTAGAAGGACTACATGTAAAGGGAGAAGCATAAAGTTACTAGGATTTATTCCTAGAATTGAAGCAAGTAATGAAGATAAGGCAATGGGAAGATGGATAGTTAAAATATAGCCGATTGATTTTTTGATATTGTCATATATTCGGCGGCCATCTTCGATAGTGTTAATGATAGTACTGAAGTTATCGTCTAGTAAGATTAGATCAGCGGCTTCAGTAGATACTTCACTACCCTTGTCTCCCATAGCAATACCGATATTGGCTTGTTTTAAGGCTGCTGCATCATTTACTCCGTCGCCAGTCATTGCAACGATATGGCCTATATTTTGATAAGCAGTAATTATTTTCTTTTTATGTTTTGGTAATACTCTTGAGAAGATAGCACAATCAGTAACACTTTCTTGTAATTCTTCTAGAGACATTTTTTCTAGCATTTCTCCAGTAATTACTTTTGATGATGGGATACCCACTTCACTAGCTATAGCTGATGCTGTTATGCCATTATCTCCGGTTATCATAACTACTTTGATACCAGCTTTTTTACAAGTAGATATATAGGAGCTTATGTTATCTTTTGGTGGATCAATAAAGCCAATTAAGCCGATAAATTTTAATTTTAATTTAGATATATCATTTGGAATATTTGAATCTTTTGGATATTCTTTTGATGAGACTGCTATGACACGGAGGCCAATATTTTGCATGTTAGTTAATTCTTTATTGATGGATTCTTTTTCTTCTTTAGATAATGTTGATATTTTTATGATACTTTCAGGGGAACCTTTAGCAGTAATAAGTATCTTATTGTTTATTTGCCATGCTGAAGCCATCATTTTATGTTCGTCAGTAAAGGGATATTTTTTTATTTTAGTACCTTTATTTTGAAGGATATTTTTGATATTTAGATTGTTAGCATATTTATAGATAGCTTTTTCCATAGGATCGTAGGGGTTTTCTTCACAGCAAAGAATGGCACTTTTTATTAGAGATGATTCATCTATAGGGGTATTTATTTTGGCAATGGTCATTTTGTTTTTGGTAATGGTGCCTGTTTTATCTACGCAAAGGATAGAGATAGCTCCGAGGGTTTCTACGGATGAGAGTTTTTTTACGAGAGAGTTTTTCTTGGCAAGGCGCCATGCTCCTACTCCAAGGAATACTGTTAATACTACAGGGAATTCTTCAGGAATCATAGCCATGGCAAGAGTTATTCCTGATAGGATACTAGAAATGATTCTTGATTTTAATGGTTCATTAGCTAGACTGATAAATGTGAAGAGGCTAACTAATAGAAAAAGAATTAAGGCAATGATTGAGCATGTTTTTACAAGAGATGATATTTGATTTTGAAGGGGTGTCTTTTGTTCTTCGATATGTTTTAGGCTATCACCGATTTGACCATATTCAGTATTAGAACCAATTTTATCTACTTTGACTAGGCCAGTGCCACTTATAACAAGAGTACCTTGATAGCAGTAATCCTGACGCCAGTAGTCAGTGCTTTTTTTATGAGAAGTAGTTTTATATACAGGAAGAGATTCTCCGGTTAAGATGGATTCATCTACTTTGAGACCGTTACTTTCTAGAACATGGCCATCTGCTGGTATTTTGATACCTTCATGAATATACATGAGGTCTCCAGGTAAGAGATCTAGGCTAGATATTTCAACTTTTTTATTATCTCTTAGGACTGTTATATGAGGAGTTGATAATTTTTTTAGGGCACTTATTGTTTTATCAGTTTTCCATTCTTGAAAGATATCAATGGCAATGACTGCAAAGACAAATACTAACATGATGATGCCGTCCTGTGGTTCACCTAACAAAAAATAGATGGATGCTGCAATGATTAGGAGTAAGAACATTGGCTCACATAAAGCATGAAATATTTTTATTAAGGGGCTGTATTTTTTAGAGGAAATTATTTCGTTTTTACCGTATATTTTTTTTAATTTGATAACCTCTTCGCTGGTTAAACCAGTTACTTTTTCTTTTTTTTGATTCATACGAATCCTCCTTAATATAGATTTTGATAAAAGAAAAATGCATCAGGGAATACATACTGTCCCATAGATGCATACATCTATTGCTTATAGCCCGGTATAGATATACCTGTCAGTTGTACTGTAGATAAGAATATTCTTTTGCAGTGCACTTTTCTATTCAATTACATTATATGATTTATATTCTTTTTTGTCAATTAAAAACACCTACTTGAAATGAGGTGTTTAATATTTATAACTCAAATTGTGAATTATATAGGGTAGCATATGATCCATTTAATTTAATTAATTCTTCATGTGTACCCTGCTCTACTATATTGCCATCTTTCATAACAAGAATTAGATCAGCATTTTTAATAGTAGATAATCTATGAGCGATAATGAAGGAGGTTTTACCTTTGGTTAGTTTATCCATAGCTTTTTGAACGAGCTCTTCGGTACGGGTATCAACATTAGAAGTAGCTTCATCTAGGATAAGGAATGGAGCATCTTCGATCATACCTCTAGCGATAGTTAGTAACTGCTTTTGACCAGCTGAGATTGATTCGTTATCAGAGAGAACAGTATCGTAACCATGAGGTAATGTTTTTATGAAGTGATCTACTCCGACAGTTTTACAAACTTCCTCTACTCTTTTTTGAGTAACATTTTTACGGTTATAGACAATGTTTTCTTTGATTGTTCCTTCAAAGAGCCATGTGTCTTGAAGTACCATTGTAAATAGTGAATGGATATTTTCTCTAGTTAGATCGTGGATAGAAGTACCATCGATAAGGATATCGCCGCCATTTATTTCATAGAACTTCATGAGAAGATTAACCATAGTAGTTTTACCGGCACCGGTTGGGCCAACAATGGCAACTTTTTTACCTGGCTTAGCAATAGCACTGAAATCTTTAATAGTTGGTTTGTCGCTATCAGCATAAGTGAAGGTTACGTTCTTAAATTCTATTTGTCCTTTAATGTCTTTTTTCTTTAATACTTTAGTTAAATGACTTTCATCAGTTAACTCTTCTTCATCAAGAAATTCAAAGACTCTTTCACTGGCAGCAGCAGTTGTTTGAAGGCTAGTCATGGACTGAGCTATTTGTGATAGAGGACTTGTAAATAATCTTACATAAGTAATGAACGCTACGATAACTCCAAAAGTAATTATATTTTTAGAAGTTAAGAGGGCTCCGACAACACAAACGGCTACATATCCGAAGTTACCTACGAAGTTCATAAGTGGCATCATAAGGCTTGATAAGAAACGGCTTTTACGATTAGCTTCGTACATTTTTTGATTTAGCTTATCAAATTTTTCATTTACTTGTTTTTGACCATTATAACTTTTTACAACATTTAATCCTGAATATACTTCTTCGATATGACCATTTAGGGCTCCTAATTCTTTTTGACGGAGACTAAAATATTTTTGTGATTTACCAAGTATTAGGAACATAAAGATAAATCCTATTAAGCTAGATATAATGGCAGTTAAAGACATTATCCAGTTAGTTAGAAACATCATGATAGTAGTTCCAATAAATAAGGCGATAGCGCTTACTAAAGTAGATAATGATTGATCCATTGATGATGATAAGGTATCTACGTCATTAGTTATTCTTGATAAGATATCACCATTAGAAGTTTTATCAAAATATTTTAATGGTAATTTGTTAATTTTATGTGATATATCTTTACGAAGACGATTAGCAAATCTATTAGACACTATTGTCATTGAGATAGCTTCAATATAATTGAATATAGCACTTATTATATATAATGCTATTAGAGTATAAGCAATCTTTTTTATTTTATCAAGAGGCATATTAGGTTTGATAAGATTCTTAATATTAGTTGGGGATTCATCTATTTTTTGATAGATATCTTTAGCAGTAGTATTCTCATTCATTACTCCCATTAGAGATAAGAATTCAGCTTTATCTTCTTTTGTGATAGTAATATTATCGATAGTTAATTCAGTAAATAAGATATTAGCAATACTAGAAGATATTTTAGGTGTTGTATTTAATGATTTTATGAGATTTATTTTATCTTCTTTAGTGATAAGTGTATCTTCATAATTAGAGTCTGTGATAATGATATCTAGGACACTATCAGGAAGACTACTTAGATTAGTAAGAAAGTTTTCTTGATCACTTAATAGTTTTGTGAATGAAGATTTATCTTCATTAGAGATATTTGATGATAATATATTGTTTATGGTATTTTGATCTAAATTAAGATTTAATATTGATGGTAATTTTGTTTTTAGGGTTTCTTTATTTAGATCTGACTCAAGTGAGTCTTTGATAAGCATAATATTATCTTTATTGGGAATTAGTCCTTCAGAGATACAATCAGTAAGATCTGAGAGGATATTAGGGGTAAATATTGCTAGGATAGAACTAGTAGTTGCTAAGATGATTGATATTAGTATTAATACTTTATATGGTTTTAATTCTTTTAATAATCTTGTTACGGCTTTGCCAAAATCTTTGACTTTTGTATCAGAATTATTATGTCCTCCAGGTCTAGGCATTTTCTAACTCCTCCTTTGATAGTTGCGATAAGGCTATTTGTTTATATACTGGGCATTTCTTTAGTAATTCTGTGTGTGTACCGTATCCAACACATTCACCATTATCAAGCACCATTATTTTATCAGCATGCATAATAGTACCAATTCTTTGAGCAACTATTACACATGTAGCATTTTTAGTATATTTCTTTAATTCTTTTCTTAAGATTGAATCTGTTTTATAGTCAAGGGCTGAGAATGAATCATCAAAGATATATATTTCAGGATTTCTGGCGATGGCACGGGCAATGGCTAATCTTTGCTTTTGACCTCCAGAGATATTAGTTCCTCTTTGAGCAAGGTTTGTTTTATATCCTTTATCCATCTTTTCAACAAATTCTTTGGCTTGAGCTACTTCGATGGCTTTTTTGATGATGGCATCGTCTTTTGGTTCTTTTGATTCACCATAGGCAATATTATCTTTTACTGTTCCACTAAAGATTACAGCTTTTTGAGGAACATATCCTAATTTATTGAAAAGGTATGATTGTTTATATTCTTTAACATTAATACCATCTATTAAGACTTCTCCATCAGTAGCATCATAGAAACGAGGAATAAGATTGATGAGGGTTGATTTACCACTGCCAGTTGAACCAATAAAGGCGATAGTTTCACCGGCTGTTACTTTGAAAGAGATATCTTTTAGGAGATACTCTTCAGCATCAGGATATTTAAAGGAAACATTTTTGAATTCAATAGTACCTACTTCACTAGTAATATCTTTATCGATAGTACCATCTGGTACAGTGATAGATGTTTCTAATACTTCATTAATACGATTAGCAGATACACTAGCTCTTGGTAAAATCATAAAGATCATAGCAAGCATTAGGAATGACATAATTACTTGCATAGCATAACTAGAGAAGATTACCATGTCACTAAATACTTGAAGTTTATCTACCATGAGAGCGGCATCAATTAAATATGCTCCGATAAAATAGATTATCATGGTGAGAGAATTCATTACTAAATACATAGCTGGAGACATAATAGAAAATGCTTTTTGATTAAATAATTGTTGATTAGTTAGTTTGTTGTTAACTTCAGCAAATTTTTCTTCTTGATATTTTTCAGCATTAAAAGCATGAATTACTCTTAGACCATTTAGATTTTCACGAGTAACATTATTGATCTTATCAATTAATTTTTGAACGATTTTGAATTTAGGCATTACAACGATAATTAAAGTAGTAATTATTGATAAGAGAATTAAGACAGCGATGGTAGTTACAAGAGACCATTGCCAGCTTTTGTTGACTATTTTAGTAATAGCCCATACAGCAGTGATAGGAGCTTTTACTAATAGTTGAAGTCCCATACCTACTAGCATTTCTACTTGAGTTATATCATTAGTTGTTCTAGTAATTAGACTACTAGTAGAGAAATTTTTTACTTCATTGAAAGATAATTCTTCTACCTTACCGAAAACTTTCTTTCTTAATTTGGTAGAGAAAGATGAAGATAGATTAGCAATAAAATAACCTACGAAGATAGCACTACATAAACTACCTAGGGCACACAATAACATGTATCCACCATTTTTTAAGATCTCACTGATAGCACTACCTTCAGTTTTAACCAGTTGAGTAATAGTAGCCATATAATCTGGCATTTTTAATTCTAACCATACTTGAACTACTATTAGAAAAATACTAATAACAGTATAAAAGCATTCTTTTTTACCAAAATTTTTAAATAATTTTAACATTTTTTCAATTCCTTTCTTTAATTTTTGTTTAATAGAAACTTTCATTTATTAACTAATATTCCATTTTCTTATTATATAGAGTTCAAAGATAATTGTCAATGTTATTGATTAGGAAAATTAAGGGAAAGTATGTGATATATATGAAAAAGAAACTATAATTTTATTATATTATAGTTTCTATTAGTTATTACTTAATATATAGATTTTAGTACTTTAGACGACCTTCTTTTAAAAGATTTAACATTATAGTGTTTTGAATACCTGTACCAGTATAGTTAGGGATATCATTAAGTGAAGCTAATTTTGAACGATACTGATAAGAGGAATCAATATTTATTTCTTTTAGGGCATCAACAATAGAAAAGCCATGATAATTAGGATTAGATAGATATCTATTTGGATATTTTACTTCTGAAGAGATAATTGTAGAGTCATTTACCCATCCTATTCTACCATCATTTAGAAGATATGGATTTCTAGCATTAGGAATGATTCTAGTGATAATACCTTCAGTAATAGCAGGAACTAGTTTTTCAGTACTAGTGCTAGATATATAGACACCATTTATTTTGACATGATCTCCTATTTGATAGGCATCTTTTCTAGGAGAAGGTTCAGAATTAGTTAGATCTTTATCAAGATATTCATATGGATTTAGACGATTATTATTTTTATATACTTCAAAATGTAGATGACTACCATAAGCATTACCACTATTAGACATATTACCTAGTAATGAACCTGCTGATACATGATCGCCTTTTTTTAGAGAGAGACCTTTAGCTAGATGAGCATATAGAGTTTGATAACCATTTTGGTGATCTATCTTGATATAGTTTCCGTATGAAGTGATGCCAGTACTACCAGGGATATTATCTATACCATCAGCTAGTTCAATGATTATACCACTACTATGAGCAATTACTGAATCAATTGTATAGTTAGCTCCTACTAAATCAATACCAGTGTGACCATTACCATATTCATTAGTTATTTCAGCTTGATGCTTTTTTAATACACGACAATTAATTATAATTACACTTCCTTTCTATATATAATATTCAAAGAAGAGAATTTAATTAATCAGAAATAAACTATTATGTAGATAAGTAATATTTAATTTTAATATGATAATGAATAGAATTATTTTAGATATTTAAATAAATAATAAGCAGATTTATATTCTTTATAGAATGTTTTTACTATTTGGTTATTTATCTTTCTAGGAGATGGATTTTTAAGATAATGATAGATATATAGTATTTGATCAGTTTTATTTAGTAGATCTTTGAATTTAAGATCGGGATTATAAGAAGATTTATTGATTTTAGTTAGTAGTATTTTATTAATTTTTTTATTAGTATAGATAACTGTATCATTAATATTAAATACTTTTCCAAGATACTCAAGGGTATCAATATATTTAGTTATGGTAGGAAACTCAGGAGTTTTTTGATAAGTTAAATTTAAATCTTTAAAGGTGTACTTTTTGCCAAGATATTTTTTATATATTTTCATGGTGTCATTATAACCATATTTTAGATTTTTTCTAGCTTGTTTGGAATCAAATACTAAAGGGATACCAATATTGTTTTGAGGTTTTATATATACAATATTTTCTTTTTTGATAGGAATATGTATTTTATTTAAACTACTTATATCGACTATTATGAATTTTTGGGCACCCATTCTTTTAGCTAATTCAATGGGCATAGTTTTGCGGAAACCACCATCGATATATTTATTTTCTTCTATTTCTTTTATTTTGAATACAGGGAATACTGTTGATGATGCTATTAGATAGTCAATAAATTTAGTACGAGGAATTTCTCTTTTAGTTAACTCTACTAATTGCATACTGGGATATTTTACGGTAGTTAAGCCATAGTCTATAGAAGAAGAATATATTTTATTTAAATCGAGGCAATTTAGAAGATTGTTTTTGAGATTGCTTGGTTCTAGGCCTCCGCGACGAGCTGATTTTAAATAGTTCATAACAAGTTCTGGATCAGAATTATAAGTTATATTGTCAGGAAATACGGTATTAAGATTAATATTTTTCCATAACTCTTCAGCTTCTTTTAAGGTCCCTTGGACGTAGAGGGCTCCATTTATTGAGCCAATTGAGGCTCCTGTTACAATATCACATTTGATATTTAGTTCTTCAAGAGCACGCCATACTCCTACTTCATAAGCTCCACGAGAGCCTCCTCCAGAAAAAATTAAGGCAGTTTTTTGATTATTTTCTTTACTATTCATAATAAGCCTCCATTTATAATATTTATGATTATTCTTGATAGTTTAATTTTAGCAAATGTTAGATATTTTGTCTATGTGATAATTTTAAATTATGAGAGAAAAAGAGACTTATGTAAAGCCTCTTGATTATATTTTTTGATTTTATTATTTTGAGAATATTTAGTATATTAATTTTCATCAATATTTATTAATTCATATTCTTTATTACCTACTTGTAATTCATAGGCACTATCAATAGTATGAACACCATTTCTTGATTCTATTCTTTCTATTAGATGATCTTTTCCAGGATCATTTGAATTATATACTAGGTCTAAGCAAGCTTTATCTATAGCAACAGGATCTGTTGATGCAAGGATACCAATATCTTTCATGCAGGGATCTTCTGCTACAGCACAACAATCACAATCTACGGACATATTACACATAACATTAATATATGCAATTTTTCCTTTGAAAAGATTTACTACTGATGAAGCGGCATCAGCCATTGATTCAAGGAATAAGTCATGATTAGCAGTCCATAATTTTGATGGGTCTCCTGCTCCATGAATGTAAGCTTTTCCGTAAGAGGAGGCACATCCAATAGATAGTTGTTTTAGAGCGCCGCCATATCCTCCCATAGGGTGACCTTTGAAATGTGATAGAACTAGCATTGAATTATATGAATCAATATTTTTACCAAGATAATTCTTTTTAATTACTTTACCATTAGGAATTGATATTTCTTTATCAGGACCTTCAGCATCTAATAAATCTACTGGAAAATACTTGGTCCATTCATGCTCTGATAATAATTTTTTATGTTTTTCAGTAGTATTTCTTGCTCCATCATAAGCAGTATTGCATTCTACGACTGTTCCATTTACGTATTCAATTATTTCTTTAAAATATTCAGGGTGAAGAAAGTTTTGGTTACCAGCTTCTCCTGAATGAACTTTAACAGCTACTTTACCAGGTAATTCAATATTTAAATGCTTATAGATATTTACTAATGAGGCACTACTTAAATCTTTTGTGAAATATACTTTACTTTTCGTTAATATCACGCTCCTAAGATAATTTTAGCAACTTTTTAAAATTATGTCTATCTTTTTATAAGAATATGTTATATAATTATATTACGTTTACAATTTATTAGGCCGCTTTAGTTCAGTGGTAGAACAGAAGCATGGTAAGCTTCAGAGGGCAGTTCAATTCTGCCAAGCGGCACCATTATTTATATGCAAGGATGGCGGAATCGGTAGACGCGCTACTTTGAGGTGGTAGTGGCCTATGGCTGTGGGAGTTCAAGTCTCCTTTCTTGCACCAGATTTGATTGATACTCGAACTTTTCGAGATAATATAAAAACTACTTTCAAAATTAAATTGAGAGTAGTTTTATTTTGACAATTTAGTTCTTCACAATATTGTAAAATCAATATCAATTATTGTTTTGTTCTTTTTAATACTTTTTGTATTGACTCTGTTTCATAATTTACTTCAAAATTATTTCTTAATTGTTGGAGTATTTGCTTTTTTTGATGAGAAAGTTTTGAACTATCTTTTTTCACAAATTTTAATCCACATAAATATTGAACTAAATCTGGATCATATAATGTATCATTCAAAGTTTCTAAAATTCCTATTTTTAACATTCCTATTTTAGAACTTAAAAGTTTATACATTTCTTCATCACTATAATTTTGTAAAAACTCATGACAGCTCCAGCTACCTCTATCCAATTGATACATAGCTTCGTTATGGCATAGTAATTCTATTGGGTCGTCTTTTAATATTTCTTGTTTAGATTGACTAAATGCTTTATTTCTTTCCTCTAATGTTTGTTTAATTAATAATAAATTTTCTTTTTCCGATTCGCTAGATGAATTTTGTAATCTTCTATCTAAATTTCTTATTTCTCTAGTGCAAACTTTAGTAAAGAAAGAATCCCCAAAATCCTCCTTATTACATAAATGTTTTTCACTAAATAATAAATAGTTTGAAGCAAAATTAGTCTGCCAGTCATATGTAAAATAAATTTCCATAAGTTTTTGTATATTTATATTTGGAGAGATTAAATAATTATTAATATCTAATCCTCTTTTTTGTATTGCTTTATCATCAAAATGTAGTAAATCATCAAATTCCCAACCCACATTTTTTACTCTTTTTCTTAGTTCAATTTCAGCATATTTTCTCAACATATCAGCATTTCTATTATCTAAGATAATTAAAATTAAATTTGATATGCTAATGTTTTTTAAATTTTCAAATTCCATATATTACCCTCCTAATATAATTATATCATAATTATTATATATTTTTAAAGTTTTTTATTCTTCTTTCTTTTTTGTATTAATTTTATAGTTATTCATAATTGATACAAATAATGAAAATTCATAAACTATAATGAAAGGTGGTTTATGGATGAATAATAATAATTATTCAGATAGAGTTAGACGTATTCTAGAAGAAGGTAAAAGGTGTAATAAAAACTATGGTTGTTGTGGTAGTGTAACTGGTGCTAGAGGTGCTACGGGGCCAACTGGACCTACTGGACCAACAGGCCCTGCTGGTGGAGTAACAGTTACTGTTGGAACTACAACTACTGGTGCTCCTGGTACTGATGCAAGTGTTGTAAACTCTGGTACTGATGAGAATGTTATTTTAGATTTCACTATCCCAGCTGGAGCGACTGGTCCTACTGGACCTACTGGAGCTACTGGAGCTACCGGTGAAACTGGAGCGACTGGTCCTACTGGACCTACGGGAGCTACCGGTGAAACTGGAGCAACTGGTCCTACTGGAGCTACTGGAGCTACCGGTGAAACTGGAGCGACTGGTCCTACTGGAC
>CAJJKI010000020.1 GCA_905188025.1 uncultured Eubacteriales bacterium
AATAACTACTTTTCTTTTTTATGCTATTATTGTAAAAGACAAATTACAATTTATTGATGAGATTAGTTTGAAATATAACTAGTCTTTTTATTTTGAATAAGATTTATATTTTTTGTCTAACATAATATAATAATATAATATAAAGAATTAATATAACAAGAATATAAATAATAATATAAATTAGTATAAATATTTATATTAAAAAACAAGTATTAAGTTGGTAGTTTACTTGTTTTAAAAATATTTTTATATAGCAGTGTTCCATCTGGGCTTTTTATTTTTGATAAATTAATAGTGATTATTCCGAGTTCTAATTTGTTACTTTTAAATTTATCATTATCTTTTATAGGTATTATTCTTATTATTTTTTCTATATCATTTTTAGGTGTAAATGATAAATTAGTGAAATCTTTATTCGGTATAACTTCATAATAATTAACATCATACATTTCTTTTAATTTATTAACATAATTTTCTATTTCAATTCTAGTTCTAAAACCATTATGTGCTACAGGTATGGGAAATTTATCCTCATCCATAAACATAAATAAATCAAGCGGCGTGTCATAATTATTATGATAATCAATTAAGTCATAATAAAATGAGTTTCTTAAATTTAATTTTTTTATTTCTATTTTTGTACCTAACTTTTCTATTTCTATGTCATCAATATATTTAGAAATTAGTTTTTGTTTATTTGTTTTATCTAAATAATTCCAACGAACAAACAAATCAATTATATTTTCAGGGTGAAGATAATCTTCTATTTCTTTTTTATCTTTAATAAGCAATAAATCATCCATAGTAAAGTTTAAATTTTCATATTGTTTGCTATCTTGCTCTTGTTTTTCTAGTACTTGTCTTTTATATTCTATTTGTTTTAATTCATTATCAAATTCATCCAGTTTAACTATACCTTTAATGTATGCTGTTTTAATCCTATCTTTTTCTTTATCTAGTTCTTTTAATTCCTTTTTATAATCTATTTTATTATAATCAAGTTTTGACTTTATAAAAGGCGTATAATAGTCGTTAAATAGGTCATCTATATAAACAAGTGCTAATAGTTCTAAAAGAATCAAATCTTCAATAGAATCTTCTTTTAAATTAATTTTACAATGATTACATTTATAGTAGTAATACTTTTTATTAAGTTTCTTTTTAACACTAGCTTTACCACCAAAATAATTACCACATTTAGAACATTTTAATTTGTTAGTAAAAAGATATGTTGAAGTTCTTTCATAGTGTCTTGCATTTCTTAATTTTTGATATTGACAAGATTCCCATTTATCTTTATTAACTAAAGGTTCAACTACATTTTCATAATATGTTGGATGTTTAGTTCTTTTACCATGAATATAATCACCTTTATATATTTCATTAGATAATATCTTTTGAATAGTAGAATCTCTCCAAGTTTTACCTAAAACATTTTCTTTATTGTAGATGTTTGCTATTTTTTGGTGACTTTTACCTTCTAAATATAAATCAAAAACTCTCACTACAATATCTTTTGTAAGTGGATTGGGAACTAACTTTTTATTTTCTCTTTTATAACCCAGTGTAGTTCTACTTGGCAAGTGTCCTTGTTTAATTGCACCTGCTAATCCGACTTTAGTTCTTTCAGAACATTTTTCTATTTCATTTTGACTTACACTAGTCATAATTCTCATAACCATTCTGCCATTTGAAGTAGTAGTGTTAGATTCATCAGCTAGACAATCGATATCACACTCTAAATCATTAACTATTTTCATTAATTTTTCAATATCATAAACACTTCTAGTAAGTCTATCAAGTTTAAATGCTACAATTACATTAATATTCTTGCTTTTTATATCCTCAAGCATTTCTTGATATGCTGGCCGTTTATCACTTTTAGCACTGATTCCTGCATCTTTATAAACTTTAAATATTTCATATCGTTTAAACTTACAAAACTCTCTTAATCTTTCTTCTTGTTCTCCTAAACTAAAACCTTCACGAGCTTGATCCTCTGTACTGACCCTAATGTAAATACCTGCTATTTTATTTTCTTTATTCATATTTTTTAAATATCTCCTTTCATATGTTTGGCATCTTAAATGAGAAAAGTTAAGTCTAAAATTTTAAAAAATTTAAATATGCTTCTCATATGTTTGGCACTTTAAGCTTGAAAAGTGTAGTCTAAAATATAGATATTTTAAAAGACACCTCTCACTTGTTTGACATTTTAAAGTTAATTTTACGAAGTCTAACATTTAAAAAGATTTTTAATGACTATTTATATAATCTTCTAAATCTTTAAATACTATTTTGTTTTTAAATGTATTTACATAAACATTATCACATTCATCAAACATTAGGTATTTATTATTCTTAATAACTATAATATGTGGCATAACATAAGCAACATTTGTACCTGTTATATTTTTAATTGAACCATTATTTATAATTGGAGTAGTATTAGTAAATCTTCCAATCATCTCAATTTTTCTTTTTAATTTATCACTTATTTTTAATTCTTTTGTTTCTATATTTAACATATAATCAACTCCTTTACATAACAAAAAAACTAACTATTTCTAGTTAGCATTTATTACTCTCAGAAGTTAATTTCCGAGTTTCCTATCAATCTGGAGCGGATGAGGAGAATCGAACTCCCGTGGTTAGCTTGGAAGGCTAAAGTTCTACCATTAAACTACATCCGCAAATCAAGTAGGCAATATAAATTATAGTAGAACTTTAACCGTTTGTCAACCCATTTTAATAAAAAAGTCACAAAATTAAATAAAAAATCCAATTAACACAGCCAAATAAAGTCCAAACAGAGTATCCATCTATTTGGACTTTTTCTTTATGGTTTGATCATTGTCAAGCTAACCTTATTTTTATCTAGCTTAATTTCCTCTACATAGCAGTCAATTATATCTCCAACACTAAGTACTTCACTAGGATGCTTAATATATTTATCCGTAATCTTAGATATATGAACTAATCCATCTTCATGTAGTCCAATATCCACAAACGCTCCAAAGTCAACTACATTTCTAACTGTCCCTTGAAGCTTCATACCTACAGTTAAATCTTTTAATTCAAGTACGTCACTCTTTAGTATAGGTTGAGGCATATCATCTCTAGGATCTCTATTAGGCCTCTTCAAACATTCGATAACATCTTCCAATGTATAAATATCAGTATTTAATAAATCCTTATACTTATTAGTATCAACTCCATTTAACTTGCTAGCTAATTTATCACTACCAACATCATCTAAAGTCATGCCTAGTAGATTTAATAAACCAATAGCAACATTATAACTCTCAGGATGAATTCCCGTAGAATCTAAAATATTATTTCCATCAGTAATTCTCAAAAATCCAATAGCTTGCTCATATACTTTATCAGTCAAAATATCCTGTATTTCTTTTCTAGAATTAATTCTTCCAACTTTCTCTCTATAAGCAATTAATTTGTCACTTACTCTCTTAGTAATACCAGAAACATATTTTAGTAGGGAAGGGGAAGCTGTATTAACATTAACTCCTACACTATTAACAGCTTTACTAACAACAAAGTCCAAATTATCCTTTAATTTTTTACTAGACACATCGTGTTGATATAGCCCAACGCCAATTCCTTCAGGAGGAATCTTTACTAACTCAGCCAAAGGATCCTGCAATCTTCTTCCTATACTAACAGCACTTCTTTTCTCAATAGCCAAATCGGGAAATTCTTCACTCGCAATTGGAGAAGCACTATAAATAGAAGCTCCAGCTTCAGATACAATTACATACTTACAATTAAGGTTATGTTTCTTAATCATCTCAGCAATCATCTTTTCACTTTCTCTAGAAGCCGTTCCATTACCTATAGCAATAACATCTACTTTATATTTATCAATCAAATGAATCAACACAGCCATAGATTGCTCAATTAACTTATCAGTATTACTTCCCTTCAAGAATGGTTTAACCACTGTAGAATCCAAATATTTTCCAGTAGGATCAATTACCGCAATCTTACATCCATTAACATATCCTGGATCAAAAGCAAGTACCACTCTATCCTTCATCGGTGGAGTAAGCAACAATGCCTCCAAATTCTTTCCAAAATTATTAATAGCAGCCTCTTCTCCAATAACAGTCAAATCACTTCTAATCTCTCTTTCAATAGAAGGCTCTATTAGTCTCTTATAAGCATCATTAATAGCGTCCTTTACTATATCTACCACAAAAGATTTCTCATTCTTAATAACTTTCTTTTCAATATATTGAATAACTCTATCCTTATCATTCTCAATACTAACACTAAGTACTCCCTCGTTTTCACCTCTATTTAATGCAAGTATTCTATGAGGTTTAATATATTTAACTCTTTCTTCATAATCATAATACATATCATATATCTTATTTTCATCTTTAGCATTCTTCTTTATCTTACTTTTAATAATCCCAAAGTTATATGTATTATCTCTAATACTCTTTCTTATCTTTGCATCATCACTAATATTCTCTGCAATAATATATTTAGCCCCTTCAATAGCTTTATCTATACTAGTAACAGCGTCATTAAGGTACCTCTTAGCCATCTCTTCAATATTCCCTTTAACTGGAAAAGCCATAATCTCTTTAGCCAAAGGTTCAAGCCCATTCTTAATAGCTTCCGTAGCTTTAGTCTTTTTCTTTTCCTTAAATGGCCTATATAAGTCTTCTACTTCTACTAATTTAGTACAGTTCATAATACTATCTTTAAGTTCATCAGTAAGAAGCCCTTTTTCATCAATTAATCTAATAACATCTTCTTTTCTCTTAGCCAAATTAACTTGATATTGATATACTTCATCTATCTGTCTAATTTGTTCCTCATCAAGTGCTCCAGTAGCTTCTTTTCTATATCTAGCTATAAAAGGAATAGTATTACCATCTTCCAATAATTTTAATACTGTTTCTACTTGACTTATCTTTATATTAAGTTCATTCGCTATTTCTTTTATAATAAATTCATTCATTATTCATCCTTCTTTCCATCATTATTTATTTTACCAAATTCACACGATTTAGTCCATCCTAAATTTATTTAAATCACATATCATTCTTAAAATAGAAAATATATGATATACTATAAACAAAGAAAGAAGGTCTATTATGTCAAATAATCTTAAATATTTAAAAATAATCTTATCCCTAATAATCATTATCTTATTATTTATTACTTTTGATTATCTCTATTTATCTATCACTAAAAAGCCTCTCATTATAATTAATAACAATACCGAATCATCTAAATCATCAGGCCTTATATATGATATCTATACTTGTGAAGATAATACTGTCATCACTATAAAAGGAACTAAATTTTCTTGCCCAGTTTCATCTAATCAAAAAGATCCTCATAGTCAAGTAGAAAATAACTCTAATACTTCCTCTCCATCTAAAGAAAAAACTCCTTCGTCATCTTCCTCAAGCACTCCTAACTCCCAATCAAAAGAGCCATCTATCTCATCCTCTAGTAGGAATAACAATTCCAATCAAACTAAAAAAATCACTATCATTGACAAAAGTGATCCCAATGCCTCATGTGCTTCTGCTATTGAATACTATTATGAAGATAATGAATATAAGTATTATTTTACCTGTATTAAAAGTCCTAGTATCTATGTTAAAATTAATGATAAAGAATATAATATAAAATATGCCTTAAATAATCATATAGTAACGATTAAAGAATTAGAGTCATCAGGATTTAAACCCCTAAAAGAATCTAAAAATCTAGTAACTAAATAAAACAAAATAAAAAGTATGATGTTATAATCTATCTGCATAAGTAATAGATTTATCACCATACTTTTCTTTTATATCATCTAGTGTCTTTTTAAGTTTATCTTCTTCCTGATTCTTAATATCTACATTCTCAAATATTGACAATTGTACTGTATATTTATCTGTCAAATTATTTACTCCTACACATAAAGCTCTCACTAACTTGTCTCCATCAGGATCCCATATTTTATTAAATAACTTAATAGCATTCTGATAAATCTCTTCATCACTATTAATTAAATTATCTAGTGTCACTTGTTTACTAATTTTTGTAAAGTCATCAAACTTAACCCATACTGAAACATTTGGAGTATACATTTTCTTATCACGTAACTTTCTCCCTGTAGCCTCCGCTAATCGTCTAATTTCTTTATAAATATCTTCTAGTCTTGAATAGTTATATGGTAGCACAAATGAATTACTAATGCTCTTAGGATTCCCATAATCACTTTCTACCGGTGAATCATCTCTTCCATTAGCATACTCCCACATCATCTTTCCCATACTCTTAAAATGCCTAGTCAACACCTCTTGATTAGTATTAGCAAGTTCCCTAATAGTATTAATACCCAAGTCATGCAACTTTTTACTACTAGCTCTTCCAATCATAAATAAATCCTCAACTGATAAAGGCCACATTTTTTCCTTAACTTCCTCATAAAATAACGTATGTACTTTATCAGGTTTAGAAAAATCACTAGCCATCTTAGCAAGTAGTTTATTATTCCCAATACCTACATTAACTGTAAATCCAAAATTATCTTTAATATCATTCTTTATCTTATAAGCCCACTTAATTGGATCATTTATAACCATCTCATTATCACTAAAATCTACAAAACATTCATCTATTGAATATCTCTCTATCTTCTTAGTATAACCACATAAATAAGTATACATAATATCAGAGTACTTCTTATAAATACTAAATTCTGGTTGATAAACCTCTAAATATGGACACTTCCTTCTAGCAGCATATAAAGTCTCACCCGTAACAACTCCACATTTTTTACATAGATTACTCTTAGCTAAAACAATGCCCTTTCTCTCAGATTCCTTCCCCCCAATAACTGCATATCTATTTCTAATATCTATCCTACTACCTCGATGTAGCATATGAACAGCAGTCCATGATAAAAAAGCATTATTACAATCAATATGAAAAATAATTCTCTCTTTCATCACATCACCCAATATAATTATAGCAAACAATTGTCATATTTTCAATTATCGTGAATAAATTACTAAAAAATAACAATATAATTGAAGATTTTCTTATTTTATGGTATACTTATACCGCAAGAGAGGACTGATTTATATGATAAATCGATTAGAAGCAATAGAAAAAAGATATCATGAGATATCTAATGAATTAACTACTGATGAAGTAATTAAAGATATCAAAAAAATGACTGAATTATCTAAAGAACAAAGAAGATTAGCTACTACTGTAGAAATATATGATAAATATAAAAAAATATTGTCTGATATAGAAACTGCTAAAGAAATGTTAAATGATTCTGATATGCAAGAATTTGCTAAAGAAGAAATATCATCTCTTACTAAAGAAAAAGAATCTATTGAAAAAGAATTAGAAGTCTTATTATTGCCTCACGATCCTAATGACGAAAAGAATGTTATCGTTGAAATACGTGGAGCAGCTGGTGGAGATGAAGCTAATATCTTTGCTGGAGATTTATTTGATATGTATACTCATTATATAAATAATTTTGGATGGAAAATAGAAGTTTTAAATGAAGAACCAGGTTCAGCTGGTGGATATTCTCAAATAGAATTTATGATAAAAGGGGAGGGTGCTTACTCAAAATTAAAATATGAGTCAGGAGCTCACCGTGTTCAAAGAGTACCAGAAACTGAATCAGGAGGCCGTGTTCATACATCTACTGCCACTGTCTTAGTAATGCCTGAAGCAGAAGAATTTGACTATGAATTAGATGAATCAGAAGTAAGAATCGATATCACTAGAAGTAGTGGTTGTGGTGGTCAAGGCGTAAACACTACCGATTCAGCTGTAAGATTAACTCACATTCCTACTGGTATAATTGTATATTCTCAAACAGAACGTAGCCAAATCAAAAACAAAGAAAAAGCCTTCAAAATCTTAAAGACTCGTCTATATGACTTAAAATTAAGAGAACAAGAAGCTACTAATGCTGCTGAAAGAAAAAATAAAATCGGTACTGGAGATCGTTCTGAAAAAATAAGAACATATAATTATCCTCAAAATAGAGTAACTGATCACCGTATAGGATTTACTTCAATGAATCTAGATCGTATAATGGCTGGAGATCTAGGCATAATTATTGAAGCTCTAATTAATGAAAATCAACGCCTAGAGCTAGAAAATAGAGAAATCTAATGCCAAAGCATTCTGAAGAATTATCTTACTATCATAAATATCTAAAAGAGCATCCTGAGTCTCCTATCACTGAGCATGAAGTCATAAAAAGACTAACTAATGGTGAACCTATCCAATATATTCTAGGAGAAGTAAACTTCTATGGCTACCCCTTTAAAGTAACCAAAGATGTCCTTATCCCTCGCTACGAAACCGAGTTACTAGTAGAAAAAACCATTACCAAGATCAAAAAGTATTTCTCAAACAATCCCATCTCTATAATAGATTTAGGTACAGGTACTGGTTGTATTCCTATCACCCTAAAAAAAGAACTCCCTAATGATACCACCATCACAGCCCTAGATATTTCTAAAGAAGCCCTAGATATAGCTATCAGTAATGCCAAACTAAATAACACTAAAATCAGCTTTATCAATCATGATATGACTACTTACAAAAATACCCAATATGATGTCATTATCTCTAACCCTCCATATATCAAATATGATGAACCAATCATGGACTTAGTTAAAAATAATGAACCTCATCTAGCCTTATATGCATCTGATAACGGTATATATTTCTATAAAAAAATAATAGATAATCTTCCATTTATCACTAAAGATAAATATCTCGTAGCCTTTGAAATAGGATACGAAGAATCAACAGAAATTGTTGACTACATAAATACCCACTTACCAAATGTCAACATATCTGTTGAAAAAGATTATCAAAATAAAGATCGTTTTATATTTATAACTAACAAAACTACTTAAGTAGTTTTTTCTTTATCCCCATATATTTCTTCATAAAACCTTGAATTTTCTCATAAATTATGCTAAATTAACCTTAGGGGGAAAAATTATGTATAAAAATTATTGTGATAAGTTAATATTGATAACCTCATATTCTGAAGAACAGTATGAAGTTTTACGTGAATTATCTGCCAAAAATAAAGAGAACACTCCTGAGTATACTAAAACCTTAGAAAGACTCTATGATAATATTCTTATCTCTATTGACTTTTGCCAACAATTATCTATCGGCATCTTGAGACAAATGACACTCTACCTAAGCGAACTAACTCATAGATATCCTGATGATAACAGTTATAACATTGCTTATGATACTGCTGCTCTAATTCTAGATAAAAAGAATATTGCTGCCCGTCAAAAAGCTGAAAATAATCATCCAAATGCCACTTCTCATGAAGAATATCCCGAAGAAGATGAATATCCTGAAGAGTATGATGATTCCATAGAATATGAAGATATCCCATTAGAACAAGCCTATCAAGAAGATTATCCTGATGAATTAGATGATATCTATGATGAAGCCTTAAGTGCCATCTATACCTCATCAGCTAGATTATTATTTATTCATATCAGTAAAATGCCTACTACTAATCAATATGAATTAAATTATAAAAAACGTCTTTTGAAAGAATATAACACCTACTATAAATATAGCTTTCTATCTATGAATATCTATCTAGAATTATTAGCTATCAAAGCAAGATTCAATCCCTTCAAATTATATCTAGTAACAGACACTGAAGTAAGCCCCATCTATTATAATGAAGCCATTGCTTTAGCCAAAAATCTCTTTACTAGAAAGAAAACTAATACCAATGTCGAAGACGTCCTAGAAGATATGTTTGATTTAACATGCTTTGAACAAATTCTTAACTATCTAGATATGGATCAAATTGAAAAACTAAAAGAATATACTGAAACTCTAAGTGAAAAAAGCAAATCAGGTAGTTATGGAGAAGAATGCCTCTCAAAAATAAAAAAATTATTAAAATAAGAGAAATCTTATTTTTTTTGTTTAAATTTCTCTAAAAGTAATCAATATATTTATAGGTGATAAAATGAAACGTAAAATATTCCTTATCTTACTATTATTAGTAATTATCTCTCTATATAAAACAAGCAATCAAGTAATAATCATCCCAGACTCTTCTATAAGACTCCGTGTCATTCCTAACAGTAATTCCCCAGAAGATATCTATATCAAAGAACAAGTAAAAAAATATCTAGAAACTAATATATATACTCTAACTAAAGATACTACTACCATCGAAGAATCTCGTACTATCATTAATAATAATCTAGATAACATTGATTCTAATATAAATAAAATATTTACTACTAATACCTATCCCTTATCATATAAAATAAATTATGGAGAAAACTATTTTCCTGAAAAAATATATCAAGGAGTAACTTATAAAGAAGGTTATTATGAATCATTAGTAATCTCTATCGGTGAAGCTAAAGGGGATAATTTTTGGTGTGTCTTATTTCCAAATTTTTGCCTTATCGATACCCAAGAAGATCATACATATAAATCATATTTTAAAGAGCTAATTAATAAAATATTCTAAATCAAAAAAATCACCATATTATTAAATAGGTGAATAATATGGCTTCTTTAATAACAATCATTCTAATAGGTATCAGTCTAAGTATGGATGCTTTCTCCCTATCCTTAGCATATGGTATGACTACTCTAAGTCAAAAAGAAAAAATATCTCTCACAATAATCGTAGGTATCTATCACTTCACAATGCCCCTAATAGGCTTAAATTTTGGTACTATTCTAAGTAAAATAAATCTTATCAGTATAGATTTAATAGCTACTATTATTCTAGCGTATATTGGTATAGATCTAATTATATCTAACACTAAAGAAGAAGAAAAACCCCTAATAACAATCCCTGGTTTCTTCTTATTTGGCCTCTCAGTAAGTATTGATAGCCTATCCGTAGGTATTGGTCTAAAAGCCATCACTAATAGCTATTATCTCTCTTCAATAATCTTCTCCATCTCCAGTGCTACTTTCACATATCTAGGCCTAACTTTAGGTACTATTCTTGGTAAAAAAATTGGATCATATTCCAAAACTATCGGAGGTATTATCTTAATAATAATAGCCATTCTTATTTTTCTTAAATAAAACAATTGACAAATCAAATTATTACTGATATAATTACAAACGTACTGGCGGATTTGGTGAAGTGGTTAACACATTGGATTGTGGTTCCAACATACGTGGGTTCGATTCCCACAATCCGTCCCAGTTTGATAATATCTTACGAGCTATCCAGTTCGTAAGTTTTTTCTTTTCATATAAAAACTACTCATTATCACATGAATAGTTCTTTTTTTATACTAACTTTATTTACTTATATTAATCATTAGTAATAACTTTTTCTAAAAATATTCTTTTATCAAATGCTCCTCTTTTATTAGCCTTTTCTTGAGAAACCTTGATAATGTCTTCAATACTATATCCATCTATCTTAACTAGCGCTTGCATTACTTCTAACATATCAGCTAATTCTTCTAATCTATCTTCGCCTTTAGCATCAATAACTTCAAGATATTCTTCATATAATTTCTTCTCTAGTTCACTTATATATTCTTCATGATTAAGCACTCTAGTTATTGGTTTTTCTTTATTTTTCTTAATAATTTCAGGTATCTTGTCTCTAACTAACTTATTATAAATTTGATCCATTATTTCTCTTCCTTGCTCAAATACTTAACAACCTCTATTAAGTTCATTGAATGTGATCCCTTAACAAGTATTGTATCTCCATCCTTTAAAATTCCATCAATATCATGAATTAACTCACTATTGTTCTCATAATAATAAGCTTCCTTACCACTATCACTAACTACTTGATAAGTATATTTAGCCATCTTACCTACACAAATAACGACATCAATTCCATTATCATTAATAGCCATACCTACATTCCTATGTATCTCTTCTTCAAAATTATCTACTTCTAAAATATCCGCAAAAATAAATACTTTTCTTCCCCGAATCTTACTTAATAATCCCAAAGAATTCTTTACTGAATCTAAACTAGCATTATAAGTATCATCAATAATCGTGTATTTATCAGTATTCTTCATCTCTAATCTATGAGGACTAAGTTTAAAACTCTCTAATGCTTTAACTATATTCTCTTTACTAATACCTAACTTAATACCAACAGCATAAGCAAATAAAGCATTATATATAAAAGCTTCACTTCCTACTGGTAAAGATATATATTCATCATTAATATAAAACTCTGATGAAAAAGCTTCTTCTAAAATATCATGAGCCATATAATCACTCTTATTGTTTATACCTATAGTAATTAAATTATCATACTTAACTGTTCTTAACATATCATTATCATTATTTATTATTAGTGATCCGCCATTCATTCCATCAAGTATCTCTAATTTAGCTTTAAGAATATTCTCTCTACTACCAAGATTTCCTATATGAGCAGTTCCTATATTAGTAATAACTGCTAGAGTAGGCTTAGCTATATTTGATAAAACATGTAATTCATTAAAATGATTCATTCCCATTTCTACTACCATTGCATCATGTTTATCTAATCCAAGTATTGTAAGAGGGACCCCAATCCCATTATTATAGTTCCCTTTAGTAGCTAACACATTATATTCAGTCTTAAGCACACTAGTTATCATATCTTTAACAGAAGTTTTTCCCACACTACCAGTAACAGCCACTACCGGTATATTGTATAAACTTCTCTTATATTTAGCTAGTTTAGAAATAGCTTCTATTGTATCATTCACTAATATAATAGTATCCCCATCATGAGTATCTTTAATCACTTCTTTATTATCTAGTATACAAGCCTTAGCTCCCTTATCAAAAGCCTCCCTATAAAAAGTATTTCCATCATATACTTCTCCCTTAATACCTATATAAATATCTCCATCATTAATACTCCTAGTATCCTTAGTAAAAATCTTACATTCTAGATCTTTATCTCCACATACTAGTTCTCCCTTACATATATTTAATATATCATTAACAGTAATCATCTCTATCCTCCTTAAATATTAATCACCCTAATTATAACAAAAATATATCTATAAGTAAATTAATCTATCTCTAAGTTTACATATATATTGTATTCCTTCATAAAAAAATAAACACTTCATATATAAACTATCTATATTATAGATAAGTTCTTAGTGTCTATTTACTATTATAATCATTTATATAAATACTACTATGCTTTATCTTTATTATTCTTATTATTACTACTTGTCATTACACATAACACATTAACTATAAAATCCAATTCAGAATTAGATAGATGAGAACAATACTGAGATATTTTCTTAATTTTATTTAGCTTAATTTCTGCTCCCTCTTTACCGTCCACATCTATTCCTAGTAGAGAATCGATACTTATATTAAATGTTTCAGCTAGTCGTATTAAAACTTCTGCTGTTGGTAAAGATTTATTAGTTTCAATTCTAGATAAATAATTTCTATTAATTTTTAGTATTTTTGCCATCTCATCTTGACTAACATTATTATTATATCTAATGTTTTTAATTTTGCTTCCTAAATCCATAACTACCTCCATCTCCAAAACCATTATAATAAACAAGGGCCTAATATTTCCCTCATTATCAAAATATTACCATAGTTGGTAAGATTTTTACCAAAAATTACCAATATTTCTCTCATTTATTACCCTCTAATCATAATAAAACCCTATAAAAAACAACCATTTATTCATCTTTCTTTTCTATATAAATAACTATCTATCATCTAAAACCCTTAACACAATCAATCATTATCTTATATAAATCATATAGTATTCAATATATTTCTCTATAAAAAAGTTAATAACTTCTACTTAAAATTGTTGAAAAATATCTTTATTTGTAATATACTTGTAATAAGTATATGCATAGAAACCTAAGTAAACAACCCTTAGGTCGTATCAAAAAGTAAAAATGAAAGAGGAAAATATGAGAAGTAGTAGATTATTAAGATATTTTGAAGAATATATTAAAAAAATAGATATGAATAATACTTGGTCTAAAGCTAAGTATTTCCATTCTCTAAAATCTATGGATTTAGCTAAAATAATTGCCACTGAAATGAATATGTTTACTGAAGAAGAAATTGTTATCATTCAGTTAATTGCTTTATTCCATGATATTGGGAATTTTGAACAAAAAAATTATAATTACTTAGATAATCAAGAAGAAGATAGCACCATGAAATCAATAGATATCTTATTTGATGATGGCTTAATTCGTAAAATAACTGAAGATACTAAGTATGATAATATTATTAAATTAGCTATTTTCTGTCACAACAAAGATGGCCTTCCTAAAAATATTGATGATAAAACAGTATGTATATGTAATATTATGAAAGACGTTCATCGCTTAGAAGAATTACGTATGGTCATTAACTATCCATATATTGATAATCGTATTAATGAATATCCTACTACCTTAGTATATAATGATTTCAAACTATTTAGACCAGTAGATACAAAAATGTCTGATAACAATGCCGATAATATCCTTATCAGCTTATCTAATCTCTTTGGCCTAAACTATAAATCAAGTTATACTATCGTAAAAGATAAACAATATATTGAAAAAATAATTAATTCTCTAATCTTTGAAGATCGTAAAATAGAAAAGTTCTTCAAACAAATAGAATTAGTATTATCTAGTTATTTACAAAAGAAAATAAATTAGTCTTGCAAAATATAAATATTATGATATAATACATGTATCGCGAGAAAATAAAAACTAAGATCAAGAGGAGTAAAATAAAATTAATTTAAAGAGAGTTAGTGTATGGTGTAAACTAATAATTAATTTATTTGAAGGTAGCTTGTGAGTTCTCTATCTGAATATAGTAGGATATAGCGTTAACTGCGTTAAAGTATTGAGTGATAGCTTAGTCTATAAGAAAGGTGGTACCACGAGTAATTCGCCCTTTCATTATAGACTTTTTTATTTTATATTTTATAAAAGAAAGGATGATTAAAATGTTAGATAAAAAGTATAATCATATAGAAGTAGAAAAAGATAAGTATGAGAAATGGAAAACTGCTGGATATTTTAATTCTGGTGACTTATCAAAAGAACCTTATTGTATAGTTATTCCTCCTCCAAATGTAACTGGTAAATTACATTTAGGTCATGCTTGGGATACAACTCTTCAAGATATTATTATTCGTTATAAAAGAATGCAAGGATATGACTGCCTATGGCTTCCTGGTATGGATCATGCTGGTATTGCTACTCAAGCTAAAGTAGATGCCCGTCTTCGTAGTGAAGGAATAAACCCTCGTAGTTTAACTAGAGAAAAGTGGCTAGAAAAAGCTTGGTCATGGAAAGAAGAATATGCAAGTACCATCCACACTCAGTGGGCTCGTCTAGGATTAAGTCTTGACTATAATAAAGAAAGATTCACTCTAGATGAAGGTTTAAACTATGCTGTTAGAAAAGTATTCGTAGATCTCTATAATAAAGGCATTATCTATCGTGGAGAAAGAATCATCAACTGGGATCCTGTTCAAATGACAGCCTTATCAAGCGAAGAAGTTATCTATAAAGAAGATAAAGGAGCCTTCTATCATATTAAATATTATATCGAAGGAACTGATGAATATCTTGATGTAGCTACTACTAGACCAGAAACTCTCTTTGGTGATACTGCTGTAGCTATAAATCCTAAAGATGAAAGATATCTTAAATATCTAGGTAAAAATGTAATTCTTCCTATCGTAAATAAACCAATCCCTATCATCACTGATGAACATGCTGATCCAGAGTTTGGTACTGGAGTAGTTAAAATAACTCCTGCTCATGATCCAAATGACTTTGAAGTAGGACTTCGCCATAACCTAGAAAGAAT
>CAJJKI010000021.1 GCA_905188025.1 uncultured Eubacteriales bacterium
CTATTGGTACACTAATAGAATTATTATGTTTTGGATCTATCCACCAACTTCTTTTTGTTGTTTCATGAACATATCTAACAGGTTTATTATAGAATAGATGTTCACCCCACATATCTGCTGCAATATAGCTCATGATAAATAATTTTAAGTTGTAAATATAAAGAGTTTTGCACACCTCTGCGCCTTCATATCCTGGCAGACCGGATAACGCCTCAATTAGAGAGATATACATCATACACGAGTTTTCATATATCATTAGGTTGATATAATAGTGCAATATTCTCTTTTAGTAGTATAGAGAGCGATCAAACTCTCTATACTTAATATGTAATTCTAAAGTAATAGTATACACTGTTGATTATGAGCATAAAAGCATTAAATCTAGTATATAATAGCATAAAGCCGCTATTACTTTAGAATTTATAGTCTTTGACAGAATACATATTATACCAAGTGCTCATCTAGCAAGCTAGAGACTCGATTGAAATATAGACATAAAGTACTATATGTATATGTATTTTGATATACTTACTGTTTTTCGTCTATGAGACTATCCTTTATTTGTTAGCATAAAAGCATTTAAATAAAGAATGATCTATTTATAGCACATGATCAGTAGGCATAATATCCTATTACTAGCATAAAAGCATTGAATAGAACTGTCAATTCAGTTCATGTTGCCCCGAACTCCTCAATGCGACAATGCGACTTATATAGTTTGCAGGGTTCACATTTATTCTATTTAGCATAAAAGCATTTAGAATTTGGATGTTGATTAAAGATAGATATTTTCGTATCTTGAACCAAAGATTTCTTCTTTCGCTTTTGCGATAGCGTCATCTTTCTTGTCTGTAAGTTCTGAATACTTTTTGTCCCAAGCTTTGTAATCACCTGTAGATTCAAATTCAGCTTGAGCTTTCTTCAGTCCTTCAGAAAAGTCTTTCATAATGTTCTTGTGTTTTGATGCAAAACGTCCGTATCTTTCTGCTCTAGAAACAGCTTTTTCACAATCCTGAATTCTACGTTTTACTTCACGAGATTCACGTTCAAGTTGTTCTTGTTGGATCTGTTTCTTTGCTTCAGTAACTGCTGATGCTTCAACTTTACCGTCTTTTTCTTCTTGTTTTTTCATACCAGCTTCAAAGTTGTAATTTTCATCAGTTGCTTTGTCACACAACATTACTGCACCTAACATAATTCCTACAAAGTTCATAAAATTTTTCATAATTCTTTTGATTTTAATTGTTAATAATTGATTTATTTAAGTGAATGAATAATTTTTAAAAAGTATCTAATAAACGTCTGCGATAGATTTCATCTCTTTCTTCTCGAATATCTATCTGCATTTGAATAATGATACTTATTAGTTCTTCTTTTGTTTTCTTTTCTAGTTCTTCTTTTATCCACATAATAATAAAGAAATAGAAAGTTATACTATCTATTCGTACGCCTTATTTGATAGCTAGCCCTTTTCCTTCTCCTGACCTTAAATAAGGTTGACCGTTGTATAGTCCGTAGGTATTAATCACCTTTAGGGGTTTGGCGTTATAACCTTCTGTGTTGATTGGATTCTATCATAACTACTTAATTAGTAATTCTTAGTTAAACAATAGCTCTTTCCCTTTTATACGGTTGCATTTTAGAATGTCTAACTCTCTTTTTAGACTGATATTCAGCTGCTTTTCCTGATTGCTTAGAACCTGGAAAATGAGATTCTTTATAGGTCTTTCCCATGATTATAACACTCTAATTGCTTGTACTAAAAGGTCAAAGATATAAGCGCATCCCTTTTTGTTGATATACTCAATTGTAACTTCTTTTTCATCCAGCATCATTTCAATTTGTGGTCTAGTTAACTTACCATCTTCAATTAATTTCCAAAAATTGGCATTAATTGCAGCGATATTCATTAGACCAGCTGCTGTACACACAGTAATAACATCTTTCAAGATGTTTTCAATCATTTGTTTATTTGAAGAACTAGTTACAAATTTACTTGTTTCAAGTATTTCTGTATGTACTTCTGATAAACCAAGTTTCTTAGCCATGAGAGCTACTGCTGTTACAATACTTTCCTGATTGATTGATGCAGGGATTCCAATAATTACAAAGTTTAAAGATTTCATTTGATATGAATTTAAAGTTGTTTATAAATTTCTTGACTATAGTACTTACCACATCTTTCACAGTAAGTTCTTTTAGTAATAGGAATGCTTAATTCATTGTTATTAGGCTCATTTTTCCATTTGTGCCCATGAATTAAACATTGTGAACGTAATGCAACTTCTTTTTGCTTTTTAGGATTGTCTAATAATTCTAATTCAGCAAGTCGTTTGATGTTACTATGATAGGCTTTTAGCCTTCTGTAACTACTGATTTTTAGTTTGATTTTCTTAAAAATATTCATTCTTTCATATTTAATAGTTTTAATTATACAATATTTTGAGGACGTCTAGCTGCAACTAGATGGTTTTATCAATCTTAATTATATATTAACACACATTTTCTACTGTACGCTTACAGTAAATAAAGAAGGCATGTAACAGTTTATACAATATATTGCAGTATATTGCAGGCTTGACGATTCACATCGTTGTGTAACTTCTACACTAATACAGCTTAATTGAAATACTAATTAAAATGACTCTCACTTAGTTTTAACTCATAAGCAGATATAGCTGTCAAACTAATCTTATTGGAGTACATGATTTTAACGTCTGCACTAATACTAATCTCCTCCACCTACCTTCAGACGACAGTAACACTGCCATCTAAAATGATTAGATATAAGCCCCACATGTTTGTCACTGATTCTCACAGTAAGAACGATTACTTCTATCTTCACAGACTGAAGTAACCTTGTTTAATTTAATAATTAACGGCTTCATGAATTGAGTCACTATTAAGTTGTGGTAATGAGGACCTTGGCATACTATCTGGTATATATTCCTTTTGTATATCCATACTCCTCTTTATTAATTTATCATAAAAGTCTTTGTTACTAATATAAATAGAAACAATTTCATGATTTGATAAATCTGTACCTTTAGTTACAAGTATTTGAGTTAGTACTTGTTCTGGCATAACCAAGAACACACTATCGACATACTTGTCTAATCTCATACTTTCACGCCATTGTAGCACTTCTTGTACTGTTGGTGCTACTACTTGTTCAATTGTGTCCGTTTCAGGGATTTGTTTTTCTTTAGGACTACGAGGTCTTGCACAACTGATAAAAATTGCTAATGCTACTATTGCTGCAATTAGCCAAAATACGTATTTACTTTTCATTTTTGATAAATGTTGTTTAATCGTTTAACATGTTATAAATCTCTTCTACTGACTCTTTTGCTTCGAGAATCATAGTTTCTCCGTCATCAAGTTTAGTGAAGATAGCTGATCCTTCTGAATAATCTTCTGATGGAAGAATTGAAGAGATAATACTTTTTCTTATAGTGGCTGGCTTTCCTCCTGATTCATTGTCATGTAATAATAAAAATTCATTCATTTTGATAATGTTTTTAAGTTAATACTAAGTATATAAATGCTATTAATATTGCATCTATTACAATTAATACTCTTGTTACTGGATGTGTTTCATACCAGTTTTCAAATTTATCCCACCATACATCTGCTAAATCAGCTTGGTTTGATTTCTTTGTATCCATCGTCTTTATCTTTATATCCACTACCAAGTGTATATACAAAAGATAATACGCAGAATATAAATAGTGCGATTATCACTACTTTAGAGTAATACCAATAATTCCAATAATCGGTATATAACAGTCCGTACACTTCTTCATCAAAGAAATATATTCCTTGATGTTCAATAATCATCACAGCTGCAAATAATGCAGTTATGAGTCCAAATAAAAAATACATTAATTTTTGCATAATAACTATTTATTGATTAAATACTATTTGCTACAAATACTATTGCTATTACTACTGCTAATAATATTAGTAAGTATACCAATAATCTGATCGTAATAACAATGCGCCAGAATCGTTCATTTCCCATATGCTTTTATACTTATTGTTGAGTTCTCTCCAAAAATTGTATCCTTCTTTTGTACAATCCCATGCGAATGTACATTCGATTGCTGCGTAAGGATCTCTTAATTTTGTATAAAGACACGATAGGTTTATGCTATGAACGATTGCATATTTACTAGTGTTATCTAGAAATCTATCTAATACTCTTTCCTTAATAAGAAAAGTAAGTAATAGATATGGCATATTAAATAATATTTGCCTTCTAGCTTTTTGTTTCTTTGTTAGTTTTTTCATTGATTGAATTGTACCTTTTTATGAACTTTAAATGTTACTTCAGTATCACTTTTAACTTCAATGGTAAAATGAGGCGATGATTTACTATCTATTCTTCGTTTGATCCATTTAACTACGTAATCCGCAGTTAATACTTCAAATTGCAAATAGCTACGCCATTTTCCACTCTTACCGATGTGTAGTTTTAGATTTCCTCTGTCAATATTAGTAACAGGGTTAACGCGACTTTGTTTTGAGTTAACTAATTTAGCTACTACTATGTCGCCGATTTTAAGATTTTGAAATTGTTCTAATGTCATATCTTTTTTAGTTTATTGATTAAACATATAAAGAGGACAGCTAATGCTGTCCCCTACTATTTACGTATAGTTACGTTGTCACTCTTTGTTCATCTAGTGACAGATGCTCAGAACTATTTTTCAAATCTAAAATAGTGAAAACTCCTTTATACTGAGTTTAGATAGTGCTTACACGTTTGTACCACACACTACAATGATACTAATACTACATGTAGTTGGCTCTGCATTTACAGGCTTGCCACTGTCTATGGCTGCATTACTATTGTAGTATAAATAACTCTAAGTTAGTTTGAATACATCTTGCTAAGAGTTCATACTTTCTGATAAAGTGTTTTCTTGTTTTCATAATTTTAACTTTTAATATTATTAGTTAGATTAAAGTCTCCAATGATATTTTTTATTACAGGTATGAATTCATTATCGTATCGTAAAATTATACGATGTTGAATATCTCCTACTTCTCCTATTTCTTGAATTATTTCTTTTATAATATCAATTTTTGGATCTTCTACAATAGCTTCTATAAAACATTCAAGTGTTTGTTGTGATATATTATCATTATTGTTGATAATAATATCTAAAATTGTGTACCTTAGCATTTTACTTCAATTTTGATTCCGTATTTAAGTTTAATTTTTCCACATTTAGAACATCTGTATATGAATATATCTGAATATGTATGAAATTCTTTTGTTTCACCTATTAGATGATAATCGTGTTTACAGATAAATCTTTGATAAAACTTTTTGATAAATCCTTTCATATATATAGTTTTAAGTTAATAATCAATTAAAAAACACTACTATCTTCACAGACTGTAGTGTATGGTTAAGTAATAATAAAGTAAAGGATAGTATGGCTGTATCCTTACAATATAGAAATAAACGATTAGCATTTTACACCTAAAACTTTATAAGTCGCAACTCACATTCCAGTTGGAATAGTTTGCTTACATTTTATAATAAAGAAACTGGTGCCCTCAATGTCTTGGGAAGTTATTGAGTTTTTTAAAAAACATCTGTTTTTCTAGATTGCTTTAAACTCTTATATTAAGAGTTTACTATCTTAATACCTAGGATAAGATAGTAGATTATTTAAAATAATAGTATAATCTTCCAAAACTATACTATTATTTTGTGTTATCAACACTCACTATTACACACAGTAGCTAATTGTGTTTATTTAGTGACTAGATTCATAGTGGAAATGATTCCTTATGAGAATCCTACTTACTAGCTAGACTCTTGTGCTCGATACTATTATTTATAATAACAATATTTTTCACAATCGAGGGTCTTATTTCTCGGCAACTCCTACTTAATTTGAATTTTAATACATTTAAATATATCCCAAGTAATAACAGATATTTGGAGCATTATTTACACACTTTTGGTTGCTCGTTTTTTGATCTTTTAATCAATTGCTTCTTACTTTCTGAGCGAGTTTGCGATTCTCAGATTTCATATTTTCTATTACCACGCATTGGCTAATTAGAAGAGCCTTAATTAAATTAGAATAACATAATTTTGCACAGTTGTTTAGTTAATAAATGACTAACCAGTCTGTGACTAACTTCTGGTTAGTCTTAATTTAATTTACTAGTCTTTACAGCGCTAGCTTTCTGTTTAGTTACTATAAAGATAATCAAATCTAAACAGTATTGTTGATTCTATTAAGGTATAATATTACTAGTGTTTTAAATATTATTGTATCAATCTTTATAGTTATATTTTGTATACGTATATAATCATACATATTTGTTATTGCTGCAAAATCATCTACATTTTTGATATATGTGATTAATACAAATAATATAAATATTGAGATAGCACAACATCCTAGTATTATTATGATTTGCGTTATAATATTTATAAGCTTTATCATACTTTATCTAATAGTAATAACATTATCCATAGAATAAATTGACCAAGTACAACAATTAATGTTATAGTTGTCATCAAATTGTTCTTTTGTCTTTTATCCATATATGTTGTTTTTTGATAAAAAATAAGTTTAGAAAGTTGCTATAATGATGACTCAATTGGTTTGAAACGGTAAACCATAGCTCTCACAGTTAAACTGCAAGAGCTATATATTAGGTTTACTTGTCATCATCGTCATCGTCATCTTGTTGATTTTTTTTAGGTTCTGAAACAGGATTACCAACGCTTTCATTTGCTTCTGGTTTATTGACACGTTTCTCATACCAATATGAACCGTTAGCAATGTTTGCATTTGCGTTCCTTGTAATTACTTCAATATAAGTTCCTCCGTTGAGGTCATTATCCCATTCGTTTGAGTCCTTATAATCAGTAATTTCGCCCGTTTTTTCGTCAACAATCATCTCAAGACGTGAATACCCAACAGCGTTAAGTTGTGTTAATTCCTTTTGCTCACCGTTTGCGTCAGCGTAGTAAATTTTACTTACACCCAATACCTCGCTTACTGGCAAAGTTTTATACACTAACGGCAACGAAAATTCACAATCAGATAACTTAACGACTTCTCCCTTCTTTGTTGTAAAGGTTTTTGAATCGTTTTCCATACACTTAATAAATCGGTCAAGATTTTTCTTGTACGCTTTCGCAGTTTCATCCTCAGTGGGAAACAAACACTTAACAAGATTAATGTTGCGTATTGCAGCCGCTTGGGGGTTCAATACCTTAACACCTCCAATCGTGATGAATGTAGGTGCGTCCTTAGCGCCTTGTGAATAACTAAATGTACACACGTAAAACTCATCGCCATTAGTTCGAGTTCTTTTTTCTGCCGAAATCAATTTGCTTAACATGATTTTTTTCTCCTTTCTTGATTACTTGTTACTTGTGTGGAATAGCCCAACAGATACAAGCCCGTAGGGGTGTTCCACTCCGATACAAAGTAGAGGGGTGTGAATTTTTGCTGCTTCCCACACACAGATTTCTTCACCAAAAAATTTTTTTATATATTTTTATTTTAAATAATGTTAAAAAATAGCTATTAAACTTAAATAAATATTCATAATAAATGTTAATAATAATAACCAATATAGTTAAATATACGTTACTGTATACAGTAGATACAGTTAAATACAGTGTGAATATGAATTACTACTTTATAAGACAAAGAGATCAACAGTATTCTAATTGTCTTTACTTAAGTAAGATAAGTAGGAACTATAAGTTAAATGATAATTATAGATCCTTTACTTTACCAGGACAAATAGAATATACTTTCTCTGAAGATTTATATAAACAGTTTAAGAAAGAAATAAATACAGTTAAATGACAGAATTTACTGCACTATGTTTAGTAGGTATGTTAGGATGTCTAGCTTATATCATACTAAATAAATTAACAAAGTAATGTGCCCTAAGTACACGGGATCGTAGTACGTTCCACGCTTAAAGAAGTTGCCATAAGGTAGAAGCGCACCAGGGAATCCTAATCGTAAGTAGGCTCAGTTTAGCTACCTTTCTGACGGTCTTTGGTTAAAAAAGGTGGCCCCCTAAAACGGTATTACTATGGAAAAGAACGAACAAAAAAAAGCAGATAGAATTGAGTATGTTTTCAGGAATAAAACTTATATAGCTACTCCTGAGCTTAGTAAAGGTTGTTGTGTAGGTTGTGCGTTTGTTAATAATATGAACTGCGCTAACTTTAAAGATAGAATAGACATCTGCCATAAAGGATATATTTTTAAGCGTAAATTTAATCACATAGATGAGTAACCTTACTTTACTTACTGCGTTAATAGATATTATAAAGTAAATATTATGGAAGATAAAGTACTAGAAACAGTGGTAAACGGATTGGAATATAGTTTTGAAAAAGATATATTGGTAAAACCTTTAGCTCCTATCATGGTTACTAAAGAATATACAGAGCAAATCCCTACTGGGGAAAAGGACGAAGAAGGTTTTAATAAGTATGAAGTAAAGACTCATACTAAAGAAGTTGAATCAGATTTTGCAAAAGGTATTGTTCTATCTATTCCAATCGGTACTGATAGTACCATTAAGGTTGGTGATACTATAGTATACCCTAAGAAATTTGCTAAAGACTTTGATCTATTTAAAGACTCACAATTAGTTAAGCCATACGACGTTGTAGCCAAAGTCGTTAAATAAGCTATCATTCACGAATTGAATGTTTTATTTTAGAGTATTAAATCGCTGCCCTGCCATCAAAGCAGGGCATTCTTTTTACTATTACTTTACTAAACATTAATAAATGTTAAATATTTTAAACACTTATTATATTAATACGTTTTAAGGGCATTATGGGAACAATAATAATAGTACTTGTGAGTATTATTGGTTTTGGTGCTCTTACTTATCGTCAAGGAAAGAAAGAAGGTTATGACCAAGGTAGAATTGATGGTTACGAAGAGTGTAAACAAAACTTTAATAAGATACAAGAATTTAAACAAAAGATATTAAATAAAAAGTTAGACATATGGAAGGATACAAAGTAATTAAGGATTTTAGCTTCGCTGAAAAAGGTGATGTGTTTACTAAAGTTGAAGATTTAAACTTGTGGGAACTTCAGAAATCTGAAGTAGTATCAGATACAGAAACTTATACTTCAATAGCATTTGATTCTTCTACTATGGAAGAATTAGCTAATAAAGATTATGTAATTTAGTACAGTGAAGAAGCACAAGAAGATGATGAATGTGAATGCTGTTGCGATAAGTTAGAGAAAGTAAAAGAATACGTTAATACTTTGATTGATACATATACTAAAGATTATAATGAACTAATGAAGGATTATAATGAAGGCAATGTTCAACAGTGTGTTAAAGTAGAAGCAGAAACTGTATACCACAATTTAAATAAAGTTCTCAACAGTATTAAAGATTTGTTAGATGAATAAATTAGTAAAGACTGTTAATAAAGGCAATCTTTACTATGAATACCTTAACGCTTTAAATGGTATACTACAACTTACAAATAGGGAATTGGAGTTACTTACTAAGTTCGTTGAATTAGATGTGAACTTTACTCCAATACCTGGTGTAAGTAAAAATGTAGCCAATACTGACAATCGTAGAATGATTAAAAGTACTATGGGTATTACTCCTGATAACTTAAGTAGATATATAAGTAAGTTCAAGAAAGAGGGTCTTTTAGTACAGGGAAAAGCAGAAGATGAATTAGTAGTTAATAAGATACTAATTCCAGAGATAATAAAAGATAGGGTGCAAATAACATTAATACTAAGAGTAAATGAATAATAAAATAAATAATAAACATTTCTATATGATCTTTGACAATGGGCATATAGTACATGTAGAGAATAGAAGTAATAGGTTAGTACGATATTTTAGACATCTCTTTAACTTACGTTCTAATCTGAAATTAACTTCTTTTGTTCCAAAGAAACCTTACTCTAACAAAGAAATTAAAAAGTTATCTAATATATTATATAGAAATCGCGATTTAGATGAATCTGATATTGTAGTAATAATAAATTCTATTAGACCTAATACTATCAGAGAATCTTTAACAGAGTTAGAAACTAGTGAATATTATATAAATGCAACAGCAAAAAAAGATATCAATTTACTCAAGTCTGGCAAATAAATATAATTTACCTTATCCTGTTATAGAAGTAATATGCAATAGTCCATTTAAGTTTGCTAAAGAAGTAATGTCAAATGATGAAGATACTAAAGATATTATGTTTGCTTACTTATTTAAACTTAAATTAAAAAAGAGATATAAAGAAATAAAATGAGACAGTTTATTGAAGAATGCTTAACACCCAATTATAAAATTCACTGGTTAGATTCTATTTACTTTGATCCTGTATTACTTAACAATATACAGATGTATGTAGCAATTAGTGACAGTAGACTATTAAGAATATGATACTAAGAAAGTTTAATAATATGTATCCTAGAACACTTTGGATAGCTATAGTAGAGAGTGAGGAAGATATACAGTTTCTATGCAAGAAGTTCTCTATATTAGAGATTACTCCAGAATTCAATAAGATACTAGAAAATGCTCAAGATGCAATGACCAATGCTTATCATGATGATGTAGTAGCTGAATGTAGACCTGTTATTCAAAACTTTAACTATTTTACTGGAATACTGTGTATAATATATAAGCCAGAGTTAGTAGATAGTGCTAACATAGCCCATGAATCTGTTCACATTTCTGACTATTACTTTGAAATTACAGGTATGAATAATGAAGATTTTTCAACTGGTGGCAATGAAGGATATGCTTACTTAGTTGGTTGGGTTGCTGGATGTTTTGTTAAAGTAATGAAAGAATATGGAAAGACAAAGTAAAGAAGATTCATTAGCTCTATGGGAGTTTGAGAAGAACAATACTAAACGATTAGGTTCTAATATCAGCGAAGAGTTAAGGGAATTAATGGAAGTTGCGGATAAGAAGATAAATGACTATTCGTTAACATATAATGAATTTCTAGATGACATTCTAGAAGGTTTAGCTAAACTAAAAGACACAGATAATATTGAAACTAGGCGGTTACAGATAAAAGGATTGTACAACTGTTTAACTAATAAGTATATTGAAGATGGAGAATGATGGTAAGAAATATGATTGTGGTAAAGTAAGAATGGATCTAGTTCCATTAGATGTAGTTGAGAATATTGGTAAGGTACTTACTTATGGAGCTCAGAAATACTCAGATAATAGTTGGCAAAATCTTCCAGATTTTTGGAAAAGATATAAAGCAGCATTACTAAGGCATCTTACTGCTATAGACAAAGGAGAATTAATAGATCCTGAAAGTGGACTACCTCATATAGATCATGTACTTTGTAATACAGTATTCTTAGATTGGGGATTTCATCATGGTAAAGCAATTAGTATTAATACAAAAGATATTGAACAAGATGAATAATTTAGAAGCTATTTGGTGGGAAACATAGGATATAGATGTAAATAAAAACCGTATTGGTAATCCTACTTTACACGTTCACTTCATACGTAAAAATGAAGAAGGTATTACTCATGGAATTGTACACTCTAAAGAAGTTACACAAGATCTTAGTATTGATGCAGTTAAGAATGAAATAATTAAAGAGATAGTAGAAGTTTTAGAAGAAGGTTATAGAAAAGTAGAAAAAGATTTATGGAACAATTGAAATTTAAAAAGTTAGATTACTCAGTAAAGAAAGAAGACGGTACAGAAGAGATTAAGAAGTCTGAAGGTAAGTTGCCTACTAGAGCTACAGCAGGAGATGCTGGATTGGATCTGTATGCTACTCGTATTACTCAAGAAGTAGATAATAGCGGAAAGTTAGTACTTGTATATCATACTGATTTAGCGGTAGAGATTCCTGAAGGATATTGTGGCTTACTTATGATGAAGTCTTCAATTAGTAAACGCTCTATAGCTTTAACAAATGGAGTAGGTTTAATAGATACTGGATATCGTGGAGAGTTGATGGCTAAATTTAAAGTAACTACAGATGCTATTCCTACAGTATATACTATAGATGAACCATTTGCTCAATTAGTTATTGTACCTTGTTCTATATTAGAACCTACTTTGGTAGAAGAATTGAGTGAAACAGAAAGAGGAGAAAAAGGATTCGGAGAAGCTACAGCAGAACAAAATAATGAAATTAAAGAAGTAAAAGAATAATTATGGAAAATCTAGATATTACAATTATTCCTGTAAGTGCATCAGGTGTTGGAAATTTTATTGAAGTTCGTATTAATGGTATGTTATATAGAACAGAGATTGTGCAAGGTGAATTTACAGAAGATGCAATGAAACAATCTATGGAGAAACTAATGCCTACTATTCCTACTGAACAACAGGAACCTGTAGAATTAAAATTTTATCAGCTATTAGATGCTATTGCAAACACTAAGGCTGAAGAGGAATACAGAGCTCAACATCCTGAAGAGTTCATACCAGAGAATTTTGAACCTAGCGTTGAAGAAATAACTGAGTAATTATGAAGAAAGTTTTAGTGAGCAATAAATGCTATCCTGTTGTATTAGATAGTGATTTAAATCCAGCACCTTTGGAAAATGGCGAATGTTTCAATAGAAGCGCGTTCAGTATAACTGAAGAGTGTGAAGTATATATTAACGGAAAATATAAATATACAGCTAAACCAGGGGATGTATTATTCCAATTTTATGGTATTGAAAATAGATACGAGGATTTTGAATATTTTCTAGTGCCTAGCGAATTTTTTGGTGATTACTTTGTAAGACTAGAAAAATACAAAAACGGTAAACAAAGTAATATTAACTCTGCAAAGCAATGTTGTGATTGTGCCGAACCTATACGATGAAATTATTTGATATAAATGGTGGTAAAGTAGTAATACACCCTGACGCTTTGGGTCTCCCATTCTTTAAAAAGTTATGGGAGGCTGATAAGCCAGATAAAACACAAGCTACAAGTGTAATAAGTTACATAGTACTTATGTGGTATTTTAAATCTCCATATGTACTTCAGTTAGAACCAGATATCAGAGAAAAGAAGCTTAAGCAACTATATTTCGGTGATGAAAATTACAAACTTACTGTAGAAGAAAAAGCCTGTGAAGATGATTATAAGAAGCTAATATACACTAGAAATCTAAGAATGTTAGATAGTATGAGAAACAAAGTAGATACTATTAGTAAGTATTACGAAGATTCTCTAGAAGAGCAATTAGATGAAAAGAAGATCAAAGATCTATTAGCTGGTATGGAAAAAGTAAAAGCTACTTTTCAAACATTAGATTTCCTCGAAAAGGCAGTTAAAGCTGAAGAAGTTAGTACTACTAAAGTACGTGGAGATGCTCAGATTAATCCTTATGAATTAGCTTAATTTGTGCAAATTATACACAAGTTTATAACAATAAATTAATAGGTACGTTATATGAATATAAATAAAGAAACTATGAAGAAAGTACTTGATTTAACAAAATGTAATAGCACTGAAGAGATTTGTGATGTGCTTGAGAAAGAAATTGATAACAAACAAAAAGCAAATAAAGCAGCTAAAGAAGCTAGTGAGTCTTTGATTGAAGAATATAAGAAAGAAGCAGTAGCTGAACCTAAGAAGAAAGGTATTATCAAGCGTACTATTCATTGGCTAAAGAGTTTGTTTAAGAAATAATCTCGTTGAACTGATAGAGAGGTCTGACAGGGACAGACATTAAATATTCCCTGGCATATTGCCCTATGGTGTAGTGGTAGCACGAGAGGCTCTAACCCTCTAGGTCCGGGTTCGATTCGGTGGTAGGGCGACTAATTAAAATATAAATGTTATGGATAATAAACCAAAAGAAGATAAACTAATGGTTATTACACTTGATAACTCAAATCCAAAATCTAAGATATATTGGAAAGAAGAAGATTATAATATCTTTAAAAAGATGTGCGATGATTTAATAACTAAATATTTTGGTGATACTATAAATTATCCTTTAGATATGCTTACTTTAGAAACAGAAGAAAAAGTTGAACCTAATCAAAAAACTTTGGAAATATCATAACTATGATTGACTTCTAGAAGAAAATAATAAATAGTGATAAGTTTAGAACTCCGGCTTTAACATTCTTAAAGACCGGAGCTTATTGTTAGTACCCAATTGGTACTACTGAATATTACACATATTGGGACGAATAGAAAGATCGTTGCATTAATGGTTATACCGCAGAGGATGGAGATTACATCACTGGGTATAACTATTTTTATATTAACTTTTGTCCTATTCAACGTATTGTGCATGAAATAAAAAATAAACCAGACGGTACTACAAAAGTAATAAAAAAACGTGAATTATAGTTCCCAGACTTCTACGATTACGATTACTTTTTTTTCTAGGCTATGTAGGAAGCTGAAGAGCAAGGTAAACATATGTGTGTACTTAAGTCACGTCGTAAAGGTTATTCATATAAAAATGGTTCAATGGCTTGTCGTAACTATTATCTATTGCCTGGTACTAAGACGTATATATACGCTTCTAACAAGTAGTATCTTACTGAAGATGGTATTCTTACTAAAGCTTGGGACTATATGGACTTTATAGATAAGCATACAGCTTGGGGTAAGA
>CAJJKI010000022.1 GCA_905188025.1 uncultured Eubacteriales bacterium
CAGTAATACTTCTTAGTAAAGATAATAAGTATGAATATAATGAAGAATACTTGAAGATGGGATTTAGTGATATATTAATTAAACCTATTAAGAGGGAAGAATTATTAGAGAAGATTGATAAGAATATTATAAATAGAGAAGATATATTTAGTGATAAGAAATAGATAAGAAATTATCTATTTTTTGTAAAACTGGAGTTTTATTTGTATAAATATAAGATATTTGATATAATAATTTGTGAGGTAGATATTATGTGTGGATTTGTAGGATTTATAGATAAAAAGAAAAATAAGAAAAAGATAATTAAGGATATGGCTGATATTATTGTGCATAGAGGACCTGATAGTGATGGTTATTATACTGATGATGATTGTGCTTTAGGATTTAGAAGATTATCTATTATTGATTTGAGTGGAGGTACTCAACCTATATATAATGAGGATAAGACAATGGCTATTATCTTTAATGGGGAAATTTATAATTATCAAGAAATAAGGAAAGATTTACTTAAGAAAGGGCATAAATTTAAGACTGAGTCTGATACTGAGGTAATATTACATGGATATGAAGAGTATCATGAGAAGATATTAGATAAGTTAAGAGGTATGTTTGCTTTTGTGATATATAATGTTAATGATAAGACTTTATTTGGAGCAAGAGATTTTTATGGAATAAAGCCATTATATTATTATAAAGATGATAATGAATTTATGTTTGGATCAGAGATTAAGAGTTTTTTAGGACATCCTGGTTTTAAGAAAGAACTTAATAGAGATATGTTAAAACAATATCTTACTTTTCAATATAGTGTGGGAGAAGATACTTTCTTTAAGAATGTATATAAGTTAAGACCAGGGCATTATTTTAAGTATCATGATGGAGAATTAGAGATAGTTAAATATTATGAATTAAAGATAAATAATGATGATAGTAAGAGTCTTGATGAATGGAAAGATATTATTAGAAAGGAACTTAATGAATCAATTAAATATCACAAGGTTAGTGATGTTGAAGTAGGTAGTTTTTTATCTTCGGGAGTGGATTCTTCGATAGTGGCTACTTTAAGTGATGTGGATAAGACATTTACAGTAGGGTATGATAATAAGAAATATAGTGAGATAGATTATGCTAAGGAACTTAGTGATAAGATTGGTGTAAAAAATATTAGTAAGAAGATTAGTAAGGAAGAATATTTTAAGAAGTTTCCAATGATTCAGTATTATATGGATGAACCGTTAGCTGATGCTTCAGCAGTAGCTTTATATTTTGTGGCTAATACTGCTAGTAAACATGTAAAGGTAGCTTTATCTGGTGAGGGAGCTGATGAGATATTTGGAGGATATAATATATATCATGAACCTTATTCTGTTAGTTGGTATAATAAGATACCTTATCCGGTAAGGAGATTTATAGGTATACTTGCATATCCGATGAGAAATCATTCAGGATTTAATTTCTTAGTGAGAAGAAGTAAGAAACTTGAAGATAGATATGTAGGAAATGCTTTTATATTTGAACCAAGGGATGCTGATAAGGTACTTAGTTATAAAGATACAAGAAATTTTAGAGAGTTAACTAGACCATATTATGATAAGGTTAAGGATTATGATCAGGTTGCTAAGATGCAATATATAGATTTTAATTTTTGGTTGATAGGAGATATTTTACTTAAGGCTGATAAGATGAGTATGGCTAATTCTTTGGAGGTTAGAGTGCCATTTTTGGATAGACCTTTAGTTAGTGAAGTAATTAATATGCCTGCTAAATATAAGATAGTTGGTAATCAAACTAAGTATGCTTTTAGAGAAGTATGTAAAGAAGCATTACCTGAAAAGTGGGCTGATAAGAAGAAATTGGGATTCCCTGTACCTATAAGAGAGTGGATTAAGGAAGAAGATATATATAATGATATATATAAGAAATTTAGTGAAGCTAGTGAATTTTTTAAACCTAAAGAGATAATTAAATTATTAGAAGAGCATAAGAATGGAAAGAGAGATAATAGTAGAAAGATTTGGACGATATATTCATTTTTGATATGGTATCAGGAATATTTTGTGAAGAGATAAATAGTCAAATAATTGGCTATTTTTTTCTTAATTAACACTTGGTTAAATGTAATAAATGAAAGGGATAATGCTTTACAAAAGAGGGGAAGAATGCTATAATTTTATTATAAGTGAGGTAGATGGTATGGCTAAGAAGAAACAAAAAAAAGAGAAAGAGAAATTTGAATATAGTAATGAGATAATAGGAGTTATATTAATATTACTTTCTATAATAGGAATGTTAGGGTATGGTAGAGCGGGTAATTTTATTCGTAGTTTTGCAGTATTCTTAGTAGGTGTAGCATACTTTCCTTTACTTTTAGTATTTTTAATATTAGGATGCTATTTAATTGTTAAGAGAAAGAGTCCTAAGATGATATCTAGTAGGGCTATTGGTATATATTTGATAATTATAGCAGTTCTTACTTTATTACATATGGAGTATGCTGCTAAGTTAGAAGGTACTAAGGTAATTACGGAGACATTTAAGTCAGTTATGTTAGCTTTTAAATCATCAATAGTTATTCAAAATTGTGGTGGAGGAATGGCTGGAGCAATATTGGCATATATTTTTAACTGGGCTTTTGCTGATGGGGTAATTATAGTAGTTGTTACTTTAATAGTAGTAGGGTTGGTATTAGCTCTTAATAAATCTATAATGGAAATAGTTGCTAAAATTAAGTTACCAAAAGTGAAGAAGCATGAGAAGAGTGAAGAAGTAGTTAAGGAAGAGAAACCTACTGAAGAAGAAGTGCCTGATAATAGAATTGTGATATCTTCAATTGAAGAACTTACTAATAAGAAAGAAGAAAAGGAAGAGAAGGGTGCTTTAGTAGAGGATGCGGATATTCCTATTAAGAGAATGGATACTAGTAAGAAGGAAGAAGAAAGTCATAATGAAGAGAATGCTGTTGTTAAGAATAGTGATTATAAATTACCTTCAATTAATATATTAAAGACAGTTAAGAATGTTAATAGTAAAGAGAATGAAATTAATGCTAAGGCTAGTATTCAAAAACTAGAGGAAATTCTTAAGGTATTTGAGATATCTGGTAAGATAGTACAGGTAAATATAGGGCCTACGGTTACACAGTATGAGCTTGATTTAAAGGCTGGTACTAAGGTTAATAAGTTATTGGGAATTCAAAGAGAGATAGCTTTAGCAATGGCTGCTAAGGATGTAAGAATACAGGCTCCAATACCTGGAAAGAATACTATTGGTATTGAGCTTCCTAATAAGGTTAATGCTAGTGTATCATTTAAAGAAGTACTTAGTAATATGCCTGAAGTTAATGAGAAGACGTTACTTGCAGTAGGACTTGGTAAAGATATTATGGGTAAGGTTAGATGGTGTGAGATTAATGCGACACCACACTTATTAGTAGCTGGATCTACTGGTAGTGGTAAATCAGTTTGTATTAACTGTATAATAGCTTCAATACTTATGAGGACTAAACCTGATCAGGTTAAGTTGGTATTGGTAGATCCTAAGAAAGTAGAATTTTCTATGTATAATGGAGTACCTCATTTACTTAGTCCAGTAGTAACTGATGCGAAGAAAGCTTCTATAGCTCTTAAGAATATTGTTGGAGAGATGGAAAGAAGATATGAATTATTAGAACATACTAAGAATAAGAATATAACTTCGTATAATAAGTTTTGTGAGACACATACGGAATATCAAAAGTTACCTTATATAGTAGTAATAATAGATGAGTTAGCTGATTTAATGTTAGTAGCTGCTAAGGAAGTAGAAGACTCTATTATGAGAATTACTCAGATGGCAAGAGCTGCTGGTATACATTTGATTGTAGCTACTCAGAGGCCTTCTACAGATATTATTACAGGTGTTGTTAAAGCGAATATTCCATCAAGAATTAGTTTTGCAGTATCATCACAGATAGATTCTAGAACAATTCTTGATATGGGTGGTGCTGAAAAATTGCTTGGTAAGGGAGATATGTTATTCTTACCAATGGGTGAGAGTATTCCAATGAGAGTTCAGGGAGCTTATGTATCTGAAGAAGAAATTCAAAAATTAGTAGATTATACTATTAGTCAACAAAAGGCAATATATGATGAGACTCTTACTATTGATAAGAGTGGAGATGGGACTTTATCTTCTGGAGTAGCTGATAGTGATGGATATGCTAGTGATGAGGAATATGATGATCCAATATATAATGAAGTAGTTGATTTTGCTGTTAGTACAGGTAAGATTAGTGCTTCTTTGATACAGAGAAAGTTTAGACTTGGATATAATAGAGCTGCTAGAATAATAGATTTACTTGAAGAAAGAGGAATAATAGGACCACAAAATGGATCTAAACCTAGAGAGGTATTAGTTAAATTAGAGAAACCAATGGATACTGATGAATAGGAAGAGAAATCTTCCTTTTTGTGTGATAAGAAAAATAGAAATATTTGAAATATTTATGGACATTATAGTAGTAAAATGATACAATTATGCTAGAAGATTATGGAGTGATATTATGGATAAACAAGAATTATTAGAGGAATATAAAGAATTAGAAAAAGTAGTTAATGATATATGGAGGTCTCTTTGACTTAGATAAGAAGATAAAGAGACTTAAGGATATTCATGATATTATGAATAGAGAAGATTTTTGGAATAGTAGTGATAAAGATGATATTATTAAAGAGAATAAGTATTTAAGTGATCTAGTTGGTAAGAATAAGAATGTTTTAGAGAAGATTAAGAGTAATATAGAGATGATAAGTCAGGAAATAGATGAAGAAATGTTTAATCTTCTTAAGGATGAATATGAAGAGATTAGTCATGAAGTAGATAAGCTTAGAATAGATACTTATTTATCTGGAGAATATGATAAGAATGATTGTTTGTTAGAGATACATTCAGGGGCTGGTGGAACGGAATCTTGTGATTGGGTTAGTATGTTAGCAAGAATGTATATGAGATATTTAGTAAAGAATGGATATAGTTATATTGAAATAGATAAGCAGGCTGGTGAAGAAGTAGGATTTAAGAGTATTCTTATTAAGATAAGTGGTGATAATGCTTATGGTTATTTTAAAGGGGAGACTGGTATTCATAGACTGGTTAGGATTAGTCCATTTGATGCAAATAAGAGAAGACATACTACTTTTGCTTCAGTAGAAGTTATTCCGGAATTTGATCAGACTATTAATATTTCAATAGATGAGAAGGATTTGAGAGTAGATATATTTAGAAGTAGTGGTCCTGGTGGACAAGGAGTTAATACTACTGACTCGGCGGTTAGGATTACGCATATACCTACAGGAATTGTTGTTAGTTGTCAAAATGAGAGAAGTCAAATAAGAAATAAACAACTAGCGATGGAAGTACTTAAAAATAAATTGTATAAGTTAGAGGTAGAGGATAAGAATAAAGAGCTTCTTCAGTTAAGGGGAGATAAGAATAGTATTAGTTTTGGTAATGCTAAGAGGAGCTATGTAATGTGTCCTTATACGTTAGTTAAAGATAATGTATCAGGATATGAAAGTAGTAATGTAGATAGAATATTAGATGGGGATATTGGTGAAATGTTAGAGGCAAATATTAGGAGGTAGTGATGATACTATTTAAAAGAATGAGGGAAAAAAGAATTAATAACATTTTGGCTAATATTGATAAGAAGAATAGGTTAAGTAGATATATAATGCTTTTATCTGGATGCTTGATAGTGGCTTTTGCATTTAATTTATTCTTTTTGAGATATGATATTGTATGTTTTGGAGTTAGTGGTATATCAATAGTTTTAGCTAATTTTGGAGTTAATCCATCAATGTTTATCTTATTAGCAAATATCTTTTTAATGATAATTAGTTATTTCTTTTTAGGAGTAGAAGACGTAAAGAATCAGTTAGTGGGGGCTTTGATATATCCAATATTTGTAGAGTTAACACTTAAGATAACTAATTTGATAGATTTTGGTGAGATAGAATTTATAGTAATAGCTATTATGGGTGGCGTTTTAGCTGGTATTGGATATGGACTTATTTATAAGAGTGGCTTTTCTACTGGGGGAACTGATGTTTTGGGTAGTTTGATATGTAAGTATTCAAAAATATCTATGGGAAATGCGATGATGTTTGTAAATGTAGCAATTATTGTACTTGGAAAGATAGTATTTTCTTGGAAGATAGTAATGTATGCAATAGTAGTAGCTTATTTGATATCAATAGTTACGGATAGGATTCTTTTAGGAATATCTAATAGTAAGGCTTTTTATATAGTTGTTGATAAGAATAAAGATGATTTGGTAAGAGACTTTTTAACTTCTTTACCAGGAGTAGGTAGTACAATTATTGATGCTTCAGGAGGATATTCTAATGATAAGCAAACTTTAATATTAGCAGTAGCTCCTACTAAAATGTATTTTGTTATTAAAGAAGGACTTAGAGAAATAGATAAGAATATCTTTTATTTAGTATGTGACTCTTATGAAGTTAGTAGTAAGGGTGATAAATATGCTTAGAATAGATAAAGATAAATTTATAGAGAGATTATATAAAGGGAATTTTTGGAAAAGATTTTTTATGTTTGTGATGGGAATGTTAGTGTCAGCTTTATCATTTAATTTATTTTATGATAAGTATGATGTTGTTCCTACTGGGAGTAGTGGATTAGCATTACTTGTTGGACAGTTTATAAATGTAGATATGTCTTTAATTATTTTAGTTATATCGCTTATATGTTTGTTACTTGGGCTTATATTTTTTGGATATGAATATGCTATTAAGATGCTGGCTGTTACTTTTTTATATCCATTCTTTGTATCTGCTACTACTTTAATTACAAGGAATGTTAATCTTGAAGATACCTCATTGTTTTTGATAATGGTATTTGGAGGAGCGATGATGGGATTTAGTTCAGGGCTTATTAGAAAGAGTCAGTTTAGTCCTGGAGGATTTTGTGTATTATTTGATATAGCTAGTAAGTATTTACATATTAGTGTGGGAATGGCTACAATAATTGTTAATATGATACTTATAGGAGCTAGTTCTTTTGTATTTGGACTTACTAGTGCTTTATATGCAGTAATATCATTATTAGTAGCATCTTATATAGTAGATAAAGTTATTATTGGAATATCTGATAATAAAGTATTTTATATTGTTACGGATAAACCTTTAGAGGTAAGAGACTATGTTATGGATAAATTGCATTATTCAGTGACAGTGGTTAAGGCTAGAGGAGGATATTCTAATAAGAGGAAGAAGATGCTTATGTGTGTAGTACCTACAATAGAGTATGTAAAGCTTAAAGAGATGATTAAAGGTATTGATGATAAGGCTTTCTTTTTGATAGTTGACATTTATGAGTCAAGTGTTAAAAAAAATTGTAAAAATATGTAAATTTAAGTAAAGGTATTTAAAGATAGGTAATTATTTGTTATAATAATTAAATGTAGAGGTAGGTGTAGTTTATGGATTTAATTAGAATTACTGATGTACAGAAGACCTATAAAACAGGAACAGTAGCTTTATATGACGTTGATTTGACAATATCTAAGGGTGAGTTTGTATTTATAATAGGAGCTTCAGGATCAGGAAAATCTACTTTAATTAAAATGCTTTATCGTGAAGAGAAACCAGATAAGGGATCTATCATGATTGGTGGAATAAATGTTGCTAAGCTTAAAGATCGTAAGGTATATATATTAAGAAGAAAGTTGGGAGTAGTATTCCAGGACTTTAAATTATTACCTAGACTTACAGTTTATGAGAATGTAGCTTTTGCAATGGAAGTATTTGGATATGATAAGAAAGTTATTCATAAGAGAGTTATGGAAGTATTAGAGTTAGTAGGACTTAAAGGGAAAGTTAGACAATATCCTGATCAGTTATCAGGTGGTGAACAGCAAAGAGTAGTAATAGCTAGAGCGATAGTTAATAATCCTAAGCTATTGATATGTGATGAACCTACAGGTAATTTAGATCCGGATACTAGTATGGGTATTATGCGTGTACTTGATGATATTAATAAGATGGGTACTACTATTGTTATGACAACACATAATAGGGATATAGTTAATACGATGAAGAAGAGAGTTGTAGTACTTAATGAAGGTAAGATTGTACAAGATTATGAAAGAGGTAAGTATTATGAAGTTCTTTAGAAGTATTAAAAGATATTTCCGTGATGCCGGAAAGAGTGTTATTAGAAACTTTTCTTTATCATTAGCTTCAATATCTTGTATTACAATTACTTTAATAGTAGTAGCTTTATCAATAGTGTTATCTTATAATGTTGAAGAGATGACTAAACATGTTAGTAGTAATATATCAATAGTAGTATTTCTTAATAGTGAATGTGATGAGAATGATTTGAAGCAAATAAAGAATAGTATAGAGAGACTTGATAATGTGGATACTATTACATTTAAATCTAAACAAGAATATGCTAAAGAGACAAAAGAACTTGATGAGAGATTTGCTTTAATAGTAGATAGTTGGGATGATGATACTATACCACTACTTGATAGTTATGAAGTTAAGGTTAAAGATATTGAACAAATTAAAGATACAGCGGATAAGATTAAGAAGATGGATAAAATATTCTCAGTTAATTATGGAGAAGAATATATAGAATCAGTTATTACAATATTTGGAGTAATTGAAAAGATATGTATTGGAGGAGTAATTGCTTTAGTACTAGTAACAGCATTCTTAATAACGAATACAATTAAATTAGCAATATTCTCTAGAAAGACAGAGATAGAGATTATGAGACTAGTAGGGGCTTCTAATATGTCTATAAAGATACCATTCTTAATAGAAGGATCATTTATTGGTTTATTTGGATCATTTATACCTATTATTATTACTGCTTATGGATACAATACATTATATAATTATCTAGGTGGACAACTATTCTCTTCATCACTTGGTAAATTAGTTGCACCTTATCCATTTATTTTATGGACAGCATTAATCCTATTATTAATTGGTTTATTAGTAGGTATGTTTGGTAGTTCAAGAGCAGTTAGAAAATATTTAAAGATATAATATATAAGAAATAGTGTCAAATAAATAGCAAATATTTATTAGTTATACTATTTCTTTTTAACTTTGTGATAAAATGATAATAGTAATAATGACTTATATGGAAGGGAATGCTGATTTATATGGATAAGATAGATGACTTAAAGATTATAAGAAAGAAATATGGTGAAAAGATGGCTCATTTTTGTAGAGATAATTTTGCTTCTTTATTAGAAGAGTCAGGATTATTATCAGGTATTTTTTTGGAGCATTTTTATGAGAGTCATTTATTATATGATGATATAGTAGCACAGCAAAAAGAGAATGAATTTAAGAATTATATATATAATTTAGTAGATTATAAAAAGAGAGATATAGTTTTAATTGAGAAGACTCCGGAAGAACTTATGGATGAAGCTGGTTATGTTTTAAAAGAATGTAATAGTGAAAAAGAAATACAGGAATATAAGAAATATTACGCTATGGGAGAGGAACTTTGTACTTTTAGAGAAGGTAGACTTGCCAGGTGCCGGGTATTCTTTGCAGTAAAGAAAAATGTAGATGAGATAAAAAGAGATATGTTCAAGACGCCTAGAAGACAAGATGAATATGGGACTTCAGTTATTAGTATACAGTTTACAAAAGATGGTACAAATACTTTGTCAATAAAGAATAGATATAATCATGCTGTTATTAATCCAGATGCTACTTTTTCAAATGATCTTGATAATATAGTAGCAGGACTTACTGATTCTTTTCTTCAACATAAAGGAATAGTACAAAAATATGCTGGTAATAAGGGATTTATTCTTGATAATTATGTAATGGCTAATGATGGAAAATATTATAAATATAATTATGAAATATATAATGTATATTATTGTCCTGATAATATAATTATTGATGATTTTCAGGTAAAGAAGTTTGATAAAAGTAGATATTTAGTAATGGACTATTATATTCTTGATATGGCTAGACATAGTAAAGAGTTGCTTTTATATACTTCTGATATAGGAGATAGCTTTGTTGATACAATTGAAGATATTAGCGATATAGTGATAGAAAATAATTCAGTAGGTAAGAGAGTTGTAATTTCTAATGATAAAGAAGAAAGTTTTGATATATTACTTAATCATAATAATCAGATTGTTAGTTTAAAAATTAATGGAGTTTCTAAGATAGGTCAATTTTTTATGGGATTAAATGATACTCTTTTAGAAATAGAAGCAAATCAATTAGTTACTGTTGACAATTCTTTCTTACTTTTTGATAAGGTTTTAAAAAAAGCAAGTTTACCTAAATTAGTTAGTGCTGGTAGAGACTTTTTATGTAGGAATGAAAATTTAGAAACACTTAGTCTTCCTTCTTTGAGGGAAGTTGGTAATAATTTTATGTATTGTAATGTGGAACTTAAGGAGTTGTATGTTCCAAATATAAGAATTGTTAATGCTTATTTTCTTTTACATAATAAAAAACTTCATAAATTAGAAGCTCCCTATTTAACTAATGCTGGTTGGGATTTTTTAAGAAATAATCAAGTAATGGAAGAACTTAGTTTACCTAGCTTAATAAGTATGGAAGACAATTTTATGAAAAATAATGATTCATTAGTTAGTTTAAGTATACCAAAATTAGAAAAAACTGGAATATGGGCTCTTGGAAATAATACTACATTAGAAGTATTTGAAGCTCCGGAATTAGTTAGTTTAGGATATAGTACTCTTAAGAAAAATAAAAAAATAAAAGTATTTAATGCTCCTAAGTTAGAGATTATAGAATTTGATGCTTTACGTGATAATAAGGCACTTCATGATAGATTAGTTTCTCAAATAGAAGAGAGAAATAGTGGTAGAGGGGGAAGAAGATGAAAGAGTTAAGAGTAATAAAGATAGATGGATATAGATATATTTTAATGGATAAAGATAATAGGGAATATGATTTGAATATAGAGATTATTGATACTGATTATAATATTAAGATAGGAGATATTATGTATATATCAACAAAAGTTGTTGATAAGGAGAGAATGTTTACTTTTGGAAAGATAGATTCAATATATGGAATTGATATGGAAAATATTAATGATCAGGAGATTGTTGTTTTTGTGAGTGATAATGCTAAGTATTATTTTAAAAGGATATATGGATAAATATAATTGTAAAATGTTTAGAACATAATTGAATGTGATATAACATTATGATATTATATAATTAAGAGGTTATAATATTATGGATATGGAGGATGATATTATGGAAAAAACAATATTAATTAAATTATCAGGAGAATCTTTATCAGGAAGTATTGGTCATGGACTTGATTTTGAGTATATTAAAAAGATATGTATGGAAATTAAGAAAGTACATGATAAGGGTACTAGAATAGGGATTGTTTGTGGTGGAGGAAACTTCTTACGTGGAAGAGATGCACATGAAATGGATAGAGAAACTGCTGACTATGTTGGTATGATGGCTACGGTTATGAATAGTTTGGTACTTAAGGATATGTTTAGACAGGTAGGATGCGAGGTATATAATCAAAGTGGGCTTTATGTTGGTATTATTGATAAGATAGATAGTGATAAGGCTAAGAGGGCACTGGATGAAGGAAAGATAGTAGTATTTGGAGGGGGAACTGGTAAACCATTCTTTTCTACGGATACGGGAGCTTCTTTAAGAGCTAAAGATATTGATGCTGATATGATTATTAAGCTTACTAATGTAGATGGAGTATATGATAAGGATCCTAATAAGTATGATGATGCTCTTATGTACCATACAGTTAGTTATCAAGAAGTATTAGATAAGAAACTTGGAGTAATGGATATGGAAGCTATTCAAATGTGTAAGGATAATAAGATAGAAATAGTGGTTATGAATATAGATACTCCTGATGGAATTAAGAGAGTATTAGCAGGTGAAGAGATAGGTACAATAGTAAAATAAGTTTTGTGAATGGCATAATTTCTGATTTTTTAGGGTATAATATTAAAAAAATAAGGAAAAAATTAAAAAAATTTCTTAAAAAGTATTGATAACTTTGAATTTTTGTTATATAATGAATTAGCAATCAGAAATTAATGCCTGATTAGCTCAGTCGGTAGAGCACTCGGCTGTTAACCGATAGGTCGTAGGTTCGAGTCCTACATCAGGCGCCAGTTATGATTGTAAGTTCTTACTTCGGTAAGAACTTTTCTTTTTGTTGCATTATTTTAAAAAATAAATTAAATATAAAGTTATAAGACATGAAAAAAGCATATAAGTAAATATACCTATATGCTAATTTTTATCTTTTTTTATTAATGTTGGCACTATCATTAGCTATTCCGTTGTAATAAGATTTTAATCCTATATACATTTCTCTAGCGTATGTAATGGCTTCAGGAAGAGAATTCTTTTTTATGAACCATTCAAGGTTACCTCTTTCATCTGTTTCATAAACAAAATATGATTTTGAACTGTCTTTTGCACTAGCAATACCTACAGTATCAGGTACAGCACAGTATTCATAAACAGCATCTAAAATATTATCATTAAATAACATTTCATCAATTAAAATATTAACTTTTTTCATGATTATTTTCCTTTCTTTTATTAACTTAATATTTTAACATATTCTTTTTGAGATTACAATTACTTTATTAACTAATTATAGCATTAATTTGGTAATTCATTCTTTTTCTTGTATAAATATGGTTATTGTGATAGAATGATATTATAGGAGAAAGAGAATATGATAGGGAAAATAGCTAGTATTAAAGATGGAAAGATATATGTTAATTTAATGATTAATGTATATAATATTGAGAATTTAATTGGAAGAAATGTTACATTTGCTGATAGATATATTGGAGAAATTGCTAGTATGTCTAGTACAGTGATTGAAGTATCTTTAGTAGGAGAAATATTAGAAGGAAATTTTATACCTGGTAATATTAGTATGCCTCCTTTTGGTGGTAGTTGTAGATTAACTACTAAAGAAGAGATAAATATAATATATGGCATAAGTAATAGTGAGAATTTTGTTAGATTAGGTAGAGCATTTTTATATAGAGATTATCCAGTATGTGT
>CAJJKI010000023.1 GCA_905188025.1 uncultured Eubacteriales bacterium
TCAAGATAGAACAAAATTTCTTTAAGTTTAAGAAATAGATACGGTAGCGACTATCAGAATTTAGGTCTGTGGAGTGATTGGTTACAATCTCTAAGAAGCAGAAATTCATCACTGTGAGGTGATGAGAGCAAATTTATTTGCTTTTGTTCTGATAAAGATGAAGTAATATTTTAGATAGATATGGAAAAATAGAAAAAACTTGCTTTATTTAGAATTTTTGATATAATATTGTGTGCTTTTTAAAGGGGGAAAATTATGGATAAAGGGGACACTATAAATAAGTATTATAATGATAGTAAATCGTTTTATGTATATTTATTGAGTAGATTGTATGGTGAGCCAAAACTAAAAGAGTATCTTACAGTAGACAATTTTAGTGTTGGGGCTTTACTGGGTACTGCTAGTACAATTTTATTATATGTTAAAGAAGATATTGTAGATAAACGAAAAGTTAATGGAAAGACTAGTCATGTTTCTAATATTGTATTTTCGGAATTAGAAAAGTCAGTAGAAAATATAGCTACTAAGGATGAGAATGGATATTTACTTGGTGGTAAGAGATTTGCTAATGCAAGTTTAGTAGTGGCATTTGTTAGAAATGTTATGGCGCATGGATTATATATGATAGATTATAAACATAATAAGATTATTATTAAAGATGAAGATGGTACAATTTTAATTGGTATTAATGATTTTATAAAATTTGTTATGAATGGTACAGTTAGTAAAGTAGATGGTCTTTTTGATAATCAGAAGAGAAAATGTAGGGTAATTAATGAGAATTTACAACCTAATAGGATGAAGCCTCTTTCTAATGTGCGAGAATTAGAAAATATGATTAAGAATTTTTCAGTACTAGATTTTATAGCTAAGAAGAAAGATGGAAATTATATTCCTTATAATGTATCAGTAGAGATTAGTGAGACTTTTAGTAAAGTTTCTAGAATAGATGATTTAAAAGAACTTGTTAGATTAAAGAATAAATATAGTAGTGGATATGATATTTCGTGGACTTATAAGAAAGTTAATAAGATGGAGGCTCATGAGATGGCACAAAGTATTTTTTCTAGTTTACCAAATATGGATTATTTAAAGCAAGCTTATGCAGTGGCTTTAGCGGTAAATGATAAATATATTGATTCTTCAAATGAGCGTAGATACTTGATAGGTGGAGGAGTAAATCTTTGGACATTGGGAATGATTAATAAGCATCGTACAGTAGATGATGAGATTATTGATTCAGAATTTACGGAAAGTAAACCATTTCTTTGTGATCATAATAATTTAGGAATGGCTGCCATTTCTATGTTTAATGCATTATTCTTATATGGACTTGATGATATATATAAGGATAATAGAGATGGATTAGATTTTAGTAGATTAGATTTATCTAAGATACAGGTAAGAGATAATCCGGTAGATTATAGTATGCTTCAGGGAATAGCTAAAGAGCTTAGTATAAAAGAGAAAGCTATTGATAAGATTGATAATAATATTAGTAAACAAAGAAGTTGTCTTAATAATTTAATGGCTCTTGGTAATACTCAAAAGATAGAAAAGATAAGTGAACTTTTGGATGAATTAGACAAGAAGAGAATGATACTTGAAAGGGATGCTAATATGTTAGCTGATAAGTATATAGATATGTGTGTTTATTATACGAATAACCAAGATTATTTATATAATATGGGAGTTATTACTGGTATTAGAAATGCAATTGCTCATGGAAATTATAGAATAGAGAGAGGTAATGGTAGTTTTCTTGATGCTGTAATAATATTTGATGATATATATGAAGGCGTGAATACTTTTTATGCAGAAGTTAAGATAGGAGACTTTGTTAATATGATGGATGATTCAGTACCAATGATTAGGCAATTTCTTAATGATAGTGAAGGTAAAAAGAGATCTTTAATTAATTAGTAAGATCTCTTTTGTTTTTGATAAATTCACGAAGTATTTTAGTAGTTGCTCTTTTTTCTAGACGAGATACATAACTACGTGAGATATTTAATTTTTTAGCAATATCTTTTTGAGTTTCTTCTTTTTTACCATTTAGACCGTAACGGGACTCAATTATTTCACGTTCTCTTTTGGTTAGTACAATGAGAAATTTATTTAATAGAGCAATATTATCATTTTTATATATTTCTTCTACAAAGTCAGTATCATTAGTTTTTAAAATATCAAGAATAGTTATTTTGTTTCCTTCTTTATCAAAACTTATTTCTTCATACAAACTTACATTCTTGCTATTTTTTTTATCGGCACGGAAATACATGAGAATCTCATTTTCGGCGCATTTGGCAGCATATGTGGCTAGTTTTACTTTTTTGTTTTCGGAATAAGTGTCGATTCCTTTAATAAGACCAACTGTACCTATTCCTATTAAATCATCAGTATCATGACCAGTTGATTCAAATTTTTTAACAATATGCGCTACAAGACGGAGATTATGTTCAATTAGTTTGTTTCTTGCTTCTTTATCACCGGCTTTAGCTTTTTTGATATATTCATCTTCTAGTTCTTTGGGAAGTTGTTCAGGAAAGACATTGTTGGAGTAGGCTCCGGTAAAGAACATGAGATTACTAGCGAGATAATTTAGGATATTTAGTAACATGATTCCTCCTTAGTAAAAGATATGTCTAAATATAGGGAAATATTAGGGGTAGTTGGTGATAATTTGTTTACTTTGAATAAAAAATAATATATAATTTAGTATATGAAGGAGGGGTAAGATGAAGAAAGTTTCACTTACAGGACTTAAACCTACGGGTAGTTTGACATTAGGTAATTATATTGGAGCAATAAAACAAATGAAAGAGAGACAGGATGATTATATTAATTATCTTTTTGTAGCAGATTTACATGCGATAACAGTTCCTGTTGATAAAGAATTATTGCATCAAAATATTCGTGATTTTATAGCATTATATATTGCTTGTGGGATAGATCCTAAGAAGAATATTATGTATTTACAATCTGATATTGAATATATTCCTTGTATATCTTGGTTACTTGAATGTAATACTTATTATGGAGAATTATCTAGAATGATACAGTTTAAGGAAAAGAGTAAACAAAATGCTAACTTTTCAGTGGGACTTTTGACTTATCCAGTACTTATGGCTACGGATATACTGGTTGTGGATGCTGATTATGTACCAGTGGGTGTTGATCAAAAGCAACATGTTGAGATTACTAGAGATATAGCTATTAGATTTAATAATAAGTATGGGGATGTTTTTAAAATACCAGAAGTGATTAGTACTAAAGTGGGTACTAAGATAATGGATTTGGTTGATCCTTCAAAGAAGATGAGTAAAACAGAAGATAATCCTAAAGGGGTAATATGTTTACTTGATGATCCGGAAGTAGCTAGAAAGAAAATTATGGGAGCTACTACTGATTCTGAGATGAAAGTGAAGTTTGATCTAGAGAATAAACCAGGAATATCTAATTTGATTAATATTTATGCTGCTTTAACTGATAGGACTACTAATGAGGTAGAGATATTATTCGAAAATGCTAATTATGGATCATTTAAGAAGGCGGTAGCAGATGTAGTTTGTTCTTTTTTGAAAGAGATACAGGAAAGATACTGTGAGTTAATTGATAGTGAATATATAGATGAAATGTTAAGAGAGAATGCTAAACTGGTACGTGAGATGGCTCATGATAAATATGAAAAGATGAAGAAGTTGATTGGATTATATAGATAGGAGAGGATATAATGAATAATTTTATTCCAGATATGTATCAAAAAAGTATATATCATATAGATTATGATAAGTTACAGGAAGATGGGATTAAGTGTATTTTATTTGATCTAGATAATACTTGTGTGCCTTATAAAGATAAGGTTCCTAATAAGAAGTTATGTGATTTAATAGAAACACTTAAAGATATGGATTTTAAGGTTATTATATTTTCTAACTCTCCAAGAAAAAGAATTAAACCATTTAAAGATAAACTTAATATAGATGCATTAGCTAGTGCAAGGAAACCTAGAAAGGAAAGTTTTCTTAAGATAATGAAGTTATTTGGATACAATTTATCAGAAATAGCTATTATAGGTGATCAGTTATATACAGATATATTAGGAGGAAATAGGGTAGGTATTAAAACTATTTTAGTTAATCCGATGAGTAAAGATGATATGATATTTACAAAGTTAGTATTTAGACCATTAGAGAAGATGAAATTTAAAGAATTAGCTAGAAAAAATATATTAGTTAAGGGGAAGTATTATGAGTAAGAAGTGTTTGGGATGCGGAGTTATTTTGCAAGATATGGACGCTAATCAAGATGGATATGTTGAAGATATGAGTCATGATATATGTCAGAGATGCTTTATGATAAAGAATTATGGTCATAATAAAAGTATTGATAAGACTAATGATGATTATTTAGAAATATTTGATAAGATTCATAATGATGATTTAGTGGTATATATATCTAGTTTACTTACTTTAAATTTAGATTATATTGATAGATTTAAGAATGTGATGTTGGTACTTACAAAGAGGGATGTCATTCCTAAGTCAGTTAAAGAAGGAAAGATAATTAGTTATATTCAAAAGAGATATAATAATATTAAAGATATTATGGTAGTTAGTGCTTATAAGAATTATCAAATAGATGAATTATATGATAAGTTGGTACGAGATGGTAAGAATAGAAATATTTATTTTGTAGGAATTACTAATAGTGGGAAGAGTACTTTACTTAATGCAATGATAAAGAGTTATAATGGAGTTGAGGGAATGATTACTACGAGTAATTATCCTTCTACTACTTTAGGAATAGTAGAGGTAAAGATAGGAGATATTATTGTTAGAGATACTCCAGGAATAGTAATTGAAGATAGTATTATTAATGAACTTAATGATAAGGAAGTAAAGAAGATTAATTCAAAGAAAGAGATTAAGCCTATTACTTTTCAAATTAAGGGAAAAGGGGCTATTTTAATTGAAGAGTTGATTAGGATAGAGTATGATACTCAAGGATCTAGTATGACTTTTTATATGACTAATAATTTAAGTATTAAGAGTATTAGTAGAAGTAATCCTAGACTTAGAGAGGTTAATTATCAAGAATATAAGTTAGATAATGATAAGGATTTGGTTATTGAGGATATTGGATTTATTAAGTGTACAAAGAAGATAGATATTAGAGTGTATACGAATAGAAGAATAAATGTTAGAGTAAGAGATAACTTGATTTAGGAAGTGATAGTGTGGTAAGAGGGTATAAGGTTATAACATTGTGTGGATCTACTAGATTTAAGAATGAATTCTTGAAGACTCAAAGAGATTTGACTTTGAAGGGGAATATAGTTATATCAGTGGGAATGTTTAGTCATGATAGCGACGATGAGATATGGAAAAATATGGATGAAGATACACTTACTAAGACAAAGGTAATGCTGGATGATATGCATAAAGCAAAGATTGATATGTCTGATGAGATATTCGTTATAAATGTTGGTGGATATATAGGAGAAAGTACTAAATCAGAAATAGAATATGCAATGAAACATGGAAAGAAAGTTAACTATTTAGAGTAGTTACGTGAATGAAAATATATATAATTGTATAAATTATAAGGTGACGCAAATGTGAGTTATCTTTTTTTCTTTGTGAGATGACGGGTATTTGATGAATGTTGTTTTATTAAATAGATATTTTTTATTAGGGATATGGAGTTTTTTAGATAGGTGTTATTTTTTGAAAAACATAATTTTCCATATTTTATACATATTAGTGATATATTTTATGGATATAATTAAGAGGAGTTGTGAAAATTGTTGTTAACTTTTTGCTAAAGATATGGTATACTTTAATAGAATAGGGTGATGCTAGAGTGATAAAAGAATTTAAAACAATTGATCAACAAATAGACATATTAAGAAAGAAAGGATTAATAATTGATGATGAGCAAAGAGCTTATGATATTTTACTTAAAGAAAATTATTTCTTTTTAAATGGATATAGGCATTTGTTTATGAATTCACCATCAGATAAGACATTTATATCCGGTAGTACTTTTTCTGAGTTATATTCATTATTTTTGTTTGATAGATATTCAAGAAATATATTTTTTAAGAATTTGTTAATTATAGAGAATAGGCTTAAGTCAGTTATTTCTTATCAAATGTCTAAAAAGTATGGATACAAAGAAAAAGATTATTTGAATGTAAGAAACTTTACGAATGATCCGGAAAAGAGAAGAAGAGTAAAGGATGTAATTGAAAAGATGAAGAGACAGATTAGAATTAATACTTCTAGACATAATGCTACTCTTCACTATTTGAATAATTATGGATATATTCCTTTATGGATATTGGTTAAAGTTTTGTCTTTTGGAATGGTATGTGAATTGTATTCGATTTTAAAAGATGAGGATAAGTTAGAGGTGTCTTCAGTATTTGGATTGTCAACGGAGTATTTGGATGACTTTTTGCCAATATTATCTAACTATAGAAATTTATGTGCTCATGAAGATATAGTGTTTGATCATAAGACGGAGAGATCAATACCGGATACGGAATATCATAAAAAACTTAATATATTTAGGATGGATGATGAATATATATATGGAAAAAATGATATATTTGCGGTTATTATTATGTTTAAGTTTTTATTGGAGGATGATGAATTTAGGTTGATGCTGAAGGAATTTAATTATGAATTTCAAGAGTTAGATGCTAGAATTGATTCTATTCCGGTAGAGAAAATTTTGGATGTGATGGGAATACCAAAGAATTTTATGGATATATTAGATATGTAGTAATGTGGATTTTTGGTATTACAATAGTGTTATATAATGATGATTTTTTGATATTTGCTCTATAAATGGCAGGTATTATGATTAAATGTTAAATTTTTGATATTTATAATTATGTAAATGTATATTGCAATTGTATAGATTTTGGCATTTATGAATAAGAATTGTCATTAGTATTTAACTATGTTTAAGTGCTTATAATTTTTAAAATATAGGAAGGTGAGATTATGGATAAGGATTTACTTAATGATGAAGAGAAAAATAAAATAAATAATAAGAATGATGAATCAAAAGATATTAAGAATAAGGATGAAAAAAAGGTAGATGGAGAAACTGTCACTGAAAAGAAGAAAGATTTAGAGAAGATTGATGATAAGAAATCTAGTGATAATAAGGATAAGGTTAAATCAAAGAATACTATTGATAAAGTGAATGATGATTCAGTGGAGAGTACTACTAGTGAAAAAAAAGTTGACTCTATGAGTGAAGCGAAAACTATTAGGGATAATAATAAGGTTAACTTAGATGATACGATAGTTATTGAGAGAGTTACTCCTAAGGAAACAAGAAAAAGTAGGAGTAAGAGTAATAATACTAGTGTGGTGCTTATTGTTAGTATTCTTTTATCTTTTGTTTGTGGTATGCTTGGAGCTTATTTGATAAGTAAGACTTTTAGTGTAGAACAAGTTGTTAAAAATATTACTACTAGTGAATTAGTTGAGAATAGTATATCTAGTTCAGTTGATAAGGTATATGGATCTGCTGTTGTTATTATAGCTAGTAAGGATGGCAAGAAGATATCTACTGGTACTGGATTTATTTATAAGAAAGATAATGGCAAGGCTTATATTATGACTAATAATCATGTTATTGATGGTGCTGATAGTGTGGTTGTAGAGTTTAATGATAAAAATGATCAGATAGAAGCTAGTATTGTAGGTGGAGACACTTATGCGGATATTGCAGTGCTTACTATTAAGGATGATAATTATACGGTAGTGGAGACTGGTGAGGTTGATTCTCTTAAGTTAGGTGATACGATATTTACTGTAGGATCTCCTATGGGTGTTAACTATAAGGGAACAGTTACTAAGGGAATTTTGTCTGGTAAGGAAAGACTGGTAGCAGTTAATTTGGCAGGTAATACGTCTGATTATTATATGAAAGTACTTCAAATAGATGCTGCTGTTAATCCTGGTAATTCAGGTGGCCCTTTATGTGATGTATCTGGTAAGGTAGTTGGAATTATATCTTTGAAGATTGTTCAAGATGAAGTAGAGGGTATGGGATTTGCTATTCCTATTGAGGATGCTTTGAAGTATGCTTCTTTGATTGAGGATGGTGGCGAGATATCTAGACCATATCTTGGTATTGGTATGTTGGATTTGTCAGAGGAATATTATTTATGGCAAAATAGAATAACTATACCTGAAGGTGTTGATGAGGGAGTGGCTGTTGTTTCAGTAGAGAATGGTACTCCTGCTAGTAAGGCTGGACTTAAGAAGGGCGATATTATTGTTAAGCTAAATGATGCGGATGTTGGTAGTTTAGCTGAATTTAGATATGAATTATATAAGTATGATGTAGGCGATAAAGTTAAGATTACATTCTATCGTGATGGTAAGATGCAAAATGTTAATGTTACTTTAGGAAAAAATGCTAATAGTTAATGCTTTTTGTTTGTTGATAGACTTAAGCTAAAGTTAACTATGTTTGTGTGAGATTAACTGGTATGATTGAGTTGTCTATTTATATTTGAAAGAAAATTGATTTATATGATAGTTTGTTAATGTTTAGATAAAAATTACTTTGTATCTTGGACTTTGTATGTTGAACTATTGTTAAATAAAAGCTATTTTATGATGAACCTCATTTCCTTGTGATAAAGGAGATGAGGTTTTGTTTTGTGTAATGTTACTCTGATTTTATTGAACCCTGATTTTTTGAATTTTGCTGGTAGATATATGTTTTACTTTCTAATGTAAAATGAATGTTTTTTTGGTATTGTAAAGTGTAGAATCTTAGCAAATTATTTAGATTTTTTTGTAAACTACTTATTAATTTATTGTTAACGATATGCTTGTATGTTATAATTGTGTTGTAAAGGGCTAGTAAAGACTTTATTGTTTTTACTGGCTTTCTTTTTTATTATTTATGGTAGTAAGGAGTGTTTAAGTATTGAAAAAAGTTTTATTTGGAATTAGTTGTTTTATGTTGCTTTGTACTTGTGTGGACGCTACTAAAGGGTGTTGTTCACATCATGGAGGTGAGGCTGGTTGCAATAGTAATGGAAGAACAATTTGTTGGGATGGAACGCTTAGTCCTTCTTGTACTTGTACACCTCAATATAGGGCGATTAGTGGCTGTACTGATAGTGGTGCAATTAATTATAATAGTAATGCTACTCAAGATGATAATACCTGTAGGTATAAGAAAATAGTTACTGATACGATTGTTGATAATTATAAAACAATTTATCAAGATAATGATGATTTGGAATATCAAAGGGAGGAAGTAGCTATTCATGGCGTAGATGGAATTACAAGGGTGGAATACGAGGTTATTACAAATAGCGGCGGTACTGAAATATCACGTAAAGAAGTAAATAGAGTGGTTGTTAAGGAACGTGTAGATGAAGTGATATTGGTGGGTACTAAGAAAGAAGAAAGTGCTGATACTCCTAGTGGTATTGTACCTGTGGGGGTTGTTGGTATTATTGCATATTTTATATATAAAAAGAAGCATAAATATTAAGATATTATTGTATGAAGGAGGAGTTTAAATGAATAAGGGATATGTTATGCCTAGTAAAGATTTACTGATTAAGAATATTGAGAGGGATGATTTGGATGATAGATATTATCGTTTGAGTAAGTTATTATTTAAGAAAGATTTAAATGATAAGCTATTAGTACCAATAGGAATTGATGATAAGAAAGAAAAATATTTTGTAAATTTGAATGATATATCATTAATGCTTATAGGTGGAGAGACAGGTAGTGGAAAGAGTGTTCTTATTGATAGTATTATAATTAGTTTGCTTTTAAAGAATAGTCCTGATGATTTAAGATTTGTATTTATTGATCCTAAGAAAATAGAATTATTTGAATATGATGGAATACCTCATATGGTTGATAATGGATTTGATACTGATGAACTATCTCATATAATTGATAATGGATTTGATACTGAAGATTGGAAGAGGAAAATTATATTAATTAAAGAAATGATAGATAAAAGGATAGAATTGCTTAGTGGTGTTCGTGTTAGTAATATAAGAAAATATAATGATATATCTAATGATAAACTTGCTCAGGTAGTAATTGTTATAGAAGAGGCTTACGATATGATTCATGATAAAGAGTTTATTGAGTTGGTTAGGTGTATAGGGAGTGTTGGCGTTAATATTGGTGTTCATTTGATTATGTCTACTAATATGTGTGTTAAGAGTAAGTTTGATAAGGAGCTATTTAGTTTGTTTGGGTATGTACTTACTTTTGATTTATCTAATAGTGAACAATCTAGGTATATGAATTTAAAGGGGGCTGAATTTTTGAAAGTTTGCGGGGAGGCTATGATTAAGGTTAGGGGTAAAGGTGTAGTAAGGATACAAGCTCCATATATTAGTGATAAAGAGATTAAGAACGTAGTTGAGTTTATAAAGAATGAGAATGATGCGGTTAATGTGTAGTTGGATTGTTGATGGATAGTTGTGGGGAAGTGGTGTGTGAGTAGCGTTTGTGTGTGGTAAAAATGTTATGTAGACATTAACCATTTTGGAAATTATACATATACTTTATATAGGTGATATGTGTGAATAATATATTTGAAGGTGTGATTATTGATCCGGGACATGGCGGCGTTGATAGCGGTGCTCGTGGTAGTGATTTATTAGAGAAGGAGTATAATTTGCTTATTAGTAGATATATGTATGATAGGTTTAGAGAATTAGGGGTGCCTGTATATATAACTAGGGATAATGATACGACATTGGAACCTACTGATAGGATTAAGAAGGTGATGTCTTTTTATGGGAATGATCCAAATGTGGTGCTGGTGTCTAATCACTTGAATGCAGGAGGTGACGATGGTCATTGTGTAACAAAATATGTATAACAATTAAAGCCAAATATAATTATTAAATGAAAATATCTAATAATATTATGCTATAATATTAAATGAGGTGAAATGTCTATGAAAGAGTTTATTATTGAAGATAATCTAAGTAATATAGAATTAGAAAATATTCGTTTATTTATCAATAAAGTAAGTGAAATTAAAGAACTTAATAGTTCTGCTTTTTGTGGATATCCTTATTTTGAAGGTAATAAAGATAATTCTATTTTAAAATGTGCTATTATCAATGAAAGAGGTATAAATATATTAATTAATAATGAAGATGAGTTAAAAAGATATAAGAGATACATAATGAAAATTTTATTGTCATCAGAATTAATAGCTGATAAAATGGATGAAGTTGATATATTTAATCCAGTTTATGTGGAAAAGTTAAATTCAAAAGGCAAATTGTTGCCAGAAAAAAATATCCTTTCATGTGACGATTTGACGGAAATAATTTCTTTATTTCAAAATACATTTAATCTTATAAAATTTGATGAAAGAAAAATAGAAAAAGAAGGTTCAATAGGATTTTGCATAAAAAAACGCTCAGAAGAAATAGCAAATTTTGATGAAAATCAGTTTAATGGAATATACACTAAAAGAGATAGTAATCTACGAATCAGAGGATTGGCTGGTAGTGGTAAAACAATAGTTTTAGTAAAAAAAATGGCATACATGCATTTTAAAAATCCAGAAGCTAATTTGTGTTATGTATTTTATACGATATCTTTAAAACAATATATCACAAAATTGTTTTGTGATTTCTACAAAGAATTTGTTCCTTATGGAGAACCTGATTTTTCCAAAATAAATATTATGCATTGTTGGGGTGGGAAATATAATGAAGGGTTTTATTCAAAAATGTGTAATGTTAGTAATAATGCACCTATTTCTTATTCTATGGGAACTTCACTAGAAGGTATATCAAAAGATTTGTTAGATACTCTAAAATATGATTTAAATATTTATGATTATGTCTTTTTAGATGAAGCACAAGATTTTGGTATAAATTTCTTTCATTTAATTTTAAAATCTTTAAAAGAAAATGGAAAATTAATATATGCATATGATGAAATGCAAACACTAGGAGATAATAAAAAGTCAGTACCAACAAAAAATGAAATTTTTGGAAATCGTGAATGTGAAGATATTGATTTAAAAACATGTTATAGAACTCCAAAAGAAATTCTAGTAACTGCACATGCTTTAGGATTAGGAATTTATCGTAATGTAGAAAATCCAATTGTTAATATGATAGAAGATATTAAAGTTTGGGGATCTATTGGTTATGAAGTTGTTGAGGGAAATTTAAAATATGGTTCGTATGTTAAACTTGATAGAAAACAAATATATTCTAATTTAATACCTGATCCTATACGATTTCAAAAATTTACTAATTCTACTCAGCAATATGAATATGTTACAAATGAGATTAAGCGTTTAATAGAGAATGAAGAAGTTTTAGCAGATGATATATTAATTATAGATTTAGATGATAAAAATATTAAGAAAAATTCGATGAAATTTAAAGAGATATTTTATACAAATTTAGAAGATAATGTTGATTTTTTTGATAATGGTCAATGGTTAAATACTATAAATGTTGTTGATAAAGATAATCCTAAACTTTTTAAATTAGAAAATTCAATTGCTTATACAACTATTTATCGTGCTAAAGGTAATGAAGCTAATATTGTATTTATTTTAAACAGTGATGCGATAAGTTCATTAGAGAGTACAAGTAGAAATAGTTTGTTTACAGCTATGACACGTTCCAAGTTTCTAGTATATATATTGGATAGTAATAGTACTACAAATTACGAGGAAGAAATTAAAAGAGTAAAAGATAGTAATTATACTTTAGAGTTTAACTATCCAACAAAGGGTGAATTAAGAAAAATAAGAACAAATTCTAAATCAGAAATAACAGTAATCAAATCTATGGATAATGCAATAAAATCGTTTAGGAATGCTGTTGAACATAATAAAAAGTTAGAATTAGATTTATTACTTCAACAGACTGGAAAAGATAATATTGATGAGCTATTACAATATTTAAAAGATATGAAAG
>CAJJKI010000024.1 GCA_905188025.1 uncultured Eubacteriales bacterium
GAGTATTTAATGATGTTGCTCCATTAGCTTATAAGTCAGAAGTAGATTTAGTAAAACCTTATGTTGATAATCTAAAGCCTGGATTTATTAGACAAGAAGGTGCTTATGATTGGAGAGGAGTTTCATCTGAAAGAACAGATCAAGAAATAGCTAACAATATTTCTGCTATATATAACACTCCTGAAGCACAGAAACATATACAAGTATTAATACAGCAAGGATATACTCCAGAACAAGCCAATGCTTTATTTGCTAGTCGTATATATAGAGCTGGTAGAGAATTTGCATATGAAGATAGAGAACTTAATCCTTTATCTAAGATATACGAAGAAGATAGATTAAAGAGGGCTAGAACAGGACAACAAACTGCTCAAAAACCATTTAGATTGACAGAATCTATTGCAGCTACTGGTGGAGATGCATTTAAATTAGGAACTCAAGCTTACATAGCTAATAAATATAGAGATCAGATAAATTCTTTAACCGATCAATATAATAAAGCTGTCGAATCAAATGATACTCTATCTGCAAATATATTTAAGGAACAATTACGAAAAATATATAATGAATCTAATAGTTACACACCAAATAAACTGTTTAATGAAATATTTAAAGAATATGCTACAGATGGTAAATTAACTAATATAGATTTATCAAATGCTACTAATGATATTTTGAATAGATTTGCAGCTCCATCTCCTATAGCTTCTGTAAATGATTTGTTACAAACTACTATACCAGGTGTTACATCTGAAACGGTTACTACTCCATTAGGTAAATATAGAGTAATAGCTAATCCTAGACAATTAGATTTAGCTATAGATGTTATATCTGAAATAGCTGGTTATAAACATGTAGAATCTGGAAAGAATAAGTTTAGAGATGCTCTTAAAAACGGTAAGCTTACTAATGTTATTCTTCAATAGGGAGGTAATATTCTTACTTTACCTGTAAATAAAAATGGACAAGTACAGCCTAATTCTAGTTAGGTAATTACAGTAGCTATACCCCAAAGTCAATTAGATGCGTTAGGTATAACAGACGCAGATATGGTTATATCTGGAGCTAAAAGAATATACGATCGCTCTGGTAAGGTGTCTCTATCTACAGAAATAAAAGAAGGAGATAAACGTAAACTACCATTTCAAAGATACTTAGAAGAAGGAGAGTATAGCAGTAAATATAACTATGAAGGAAAAGTATCTTACAATGTTCCTACAGAAGATGTATATTGGTAGATAGAATTACTAAATAAACTTCCAGATCCACAAGATAAATTAAATACTGAATACTTAGATCAACAAGCATGGAAGCTATCTATGACAGATGCATTTAGATCTGAATTATATCCAAGTACACAACAGGAAGCTTACGGCATTGGTTATTCTGCCGGAGAAGAAGAAAAATAAAATCGCATAAAAATGGCTAAGAAAAATAAATTTAATTTGAATTCCCCCTCACTAGGACAATAGCTAGTGAGGGAAGCTATGACTCCGTACAGCGAAGGGTTTGATATATCGCAACTACCATAGTCATATGGAATAAATGAATTTACTACAGAACAAGAAGTGCCAGTAGTAGAAGAAGCTAAAGATAATAAAAGATCTTTAGCTGAAGATATTGTATGGAATACTGGAAAACTAATAACTAATGTATTAGATAATGCTAATCCATTATATCAGTATATACAAAAAGAAAGACTTAGTGTTGGATTGTCTAAATTACAAGACAATTTAATGGAAACAGAATCTAAATGGATACCACAGATATAGGAAGCTCAAAACTATTTAGAAGCTAAGTCTATTGTAGATAATATCTCTAATAATATACTTACAGATGAATAGAAAATAGCAGTACAAACTGTCAATTAGTTAGAACCTAATATAAAAGAGTATGCTAAATCTAATCCGTACTTAAGAGATTTATTCTACGATACAGATCCTACGAATGTAAATGGTAGTATAGCTATAAACTTTAAAGCTTTGCTAAATGACTTTAAAGATAATAATATATTCAACGTAAATCCGCTAGATAATATAGCTACAGCGTTAGAAGATAACGCATTAAACTAGGAAGAACAAGATTTCTTATGGAACAATAAATAGCAACAAATGTCTGATAAAGAAAGATTAGACGCTATTTAGAAAGTGTTATCTGATGCTAATGATGAATACGAAGATAAAACAGCTAAGATAGTAAAAAGATAGAATACTTTAAAGAAAGGTAATTGGTTGTACGATCCTACCGCTCTTACTAAAGAATTTGAGTAGAGAGTAAATGAATCTGAGTTATCTATTACTGATCCTAAATCTTGGTTTTATAATCTAGGTCATATTGGTAGTTCTTTGTCTGAAATAGAAATGATGTTCTTACAAACAGGAACTTCAATATTGGCTAATAAAGCAGCTAGAAGTCTAGCTGTTAGAGGTGCTATAACTGCTGTTCCAGGTATTGGTCAAGCAGCTACAGCAATTGCTTTAGGAGAATCAGCTTTTAATCTTTGGTTAGCTAAATATTACAGGCAATCTGAAACAGCTAGTGAAGTGTTTGACAACTATCAGCAAAGAGTATTGCAAAGTGCTAACGATAATAAGACAGATGTAAATAGAGTATTAGAATCTTGGGAACCTAGATTAGGTGAGTTAGGTTATCCTGTAGATTAGATGGACAAAAATGAAAAACTACAAGCTGGTTTAGCTCAAGGTCTTACTACAGATCAAAAAGATTTTGAAGAAATCAGAAACGATGCTTTTGATGGCTTACAAATGGTTAGAGATGTGAATGACGCTTTAAGTTATTCAGATTATTTACAAAGTATGCCGTTTTCCTATGGAGGTAAAATATTATGGAATTAGGCTAGTAAAGCATTAGCAAAAGCTAGAGGTATAGAAAGACCATTAGATGAAATACCAAGTATAGTAGACTAGATTGGTTTGGGTAAAGCTATTGACAGAGGGGTGGAAAATATTCTGAACAAAGCGTCTAGACCTGGACAAAATATTACTAGGAAACATTTATTAGAAAACATTGGTAAATTCGCTAAAGCTAATGCTATTAATTTTGTATCTGAACGTAGTGAAGAAGGTGTTCAATCTGTAGTTGGTAGTAGATATCAAAGAGGAGAATACGACTATTTAAAAGACAAAGGAATAAATCCTATATCTGCTGCATACAACGCTGGTCTTCTTGGGTATGAAGCCAATCTTGCTTACTTTGGTTTATCAAACGATAATTATCTAAATACAGATGATGAATTAAAGAAGGCGATGGATATTGGTGGATTCATAGGTTTAGTAATGCCATTTGCTGGTAATGCAGTACAATTGAAAAATGCAGTAAGACAGTATGCTTCAGATAAAGAAGTACAAAAACTTATTGCTAAAGGATATAGTAATGCTGAACAGGATAACAAAATGGATGTCTTCCTCGATGCTTTACAAGCTGGTAAAGATATTAATTATGTTACAGATTATTTAGAGTCTGCTAAAAAATTGAAACAGCCTGGAGTAACAGATGAAATGATAGATGAAGACAAAAATCTAGCTACTAATCTGTGGGCTGAATATCGTAATAAATCTATTGATGAAAATTTAAAAGATTTAGGTATTAAGAGAGGCAGCTCTGAGCATAGAAAAATAGTTAAGAACTATCTACATATTAAAGATAGATTGAATGAGGCAGAGCAATCAACTAACGATGTAACCAAAGAGTTAGAAAAGATAATAGAGCAAGGTAAAACTAATAAAGATGATGTATTCCTACAAAAAGCTAGAGAATCTTATGATGCATTTGTTGAAAGTAAAAGATAGTCTGATGAAGATTATCAATACAAAATGAACGCTACTCCAGAATATGCAGACGAAATAGAACAAGATTTTTTATCTACTTTACCTACTTTTGATGAATATTCAAATGCTGTATATGATATTACTTATCTAAAATTATAGAATCAAGCTATAACAGATTTGTATAAAGCTCTTACTAATAGAACTAAAACTTTACAACAGTTATCAGAGGATACTGGTTTAGATGTAGATCTCAGAAATATAAATAATATGAGAAACTACATTAAAAGAGAAAAAGAAAGAATAGAAAGAAACGTTCAACAAATAGTAAGTACATATGGTATACAAAATTTAGATTAGGCTCAAGATCCAGTAAATGCTGAATAGATAAAGAATTATGTAACAGCGTTTGTAATGAATAAAGCTGTAAGAGATAGATTGAGAGATCAAGCCACAGCTTATATTACTGGTAAACTTAAAGCAGAATCATATTAGGATATCAAAGGATATTTGTTCAAAGATTTATCTGAAGAGCAATAGGATAATATTATACAAGAATATACAGATAAAGCACTAAGAGAAGGTAAACCTCAACCTAGTAGAAAATCTATTATATCTAAGTATAATCAACAAGCTCAGATGAAGTATAATGATTTACTAGAATTAGCTGATCAGGAACGTGCGTCTAGAATTGTAGCCAATTCGTTATTTGCTGAACATCTAAGTAAATCAGTTAGATAGGAAAAAGTTGCTAGAAAAGAAAAAGAGGAAGCTGGTGAAGTACTACCAGAAGAGGGAGTAATAGAAAATCCAGCAGCTGCTATTGAAGATACTACTAAGAAACAAGAAAAAGTAGAAGTTAAACCAGAAACTCCAATACAAGAAGGAGTACAACAACAGCCTGTAGTACAAGAAACTAAAACAGAAACAGCAGAACCTGTAATACCAGAGTCTATGTCTACAGATGTAGATGAAATTCTTAGAGAAGAAGAGCAAGCTTTACTAAATCAAAAAGGTAGATAGTTAGAAATAGAACCTAGTAGCGAAGATGTTCTGGTGGAAGGTTCTATAGAAGAATAGATACAATAGCCAGAAAAAGAAGTACAGGATATTATAGCCAGAGAAGAAAAAGTTGATGTAACTGTAGACGATGTTAGTCACATAGAAGATAGCACACCTTCTCCACAAGAGCTAGAATAGGAAGATATACGTAACAGAACTTTATAGAATCCTGATGAAGTATCTGGTGTTAGTGAACAAACATCTGAAGAAGTACCAGAAATTGCTGTAGCTACAGATGCTCAAGAAGCAAATGAAGAACAGAACACTAATACAAAAGATAAAAGTAATCCAGTACCACCAACTCCAACTCAAGTAGAAGACAGCAAGCCTGCTCAGGATGCTCCTACTATAACTATAGTTGATGGAGGTATATATGTAAATGATGGAACTACTTTTATATCTGATGAAGTATTGGCAGCAGAAGCTAAAATGCTAGAAGATACTTCTACTGAAGTATATGGAGAAACTGGCTACGCTAATATGAAACCTGAAACTGTTACTAATAACTCTGATGCATTGAGTAATAGAAAGGTATAGAAAGTAAAACATGTTTCTAACACGTTTTTCTTCCAACCAGATGCTACATCTCCAATGAATATTACTGTGAATGGTAAACCTATTACTTTTACTAATAGTAAAGGAGAAGTAATACCTGTATTACCAGGAAAAGAATTATCTAAAAGACTTTTAAAGAACGGTTGGATAAATTCTGTAAATGCTTATTATATAGTAACTAACCATAGATACGGAGACACTTCTCCATATATGCAAGCTATTCACTTAGTATTAGAAGATACTGATGGAGTAATGATAGCTTCTCTAAGAACTCCAGATTATGTAGATAAAGAAATAGCATCTGGTAATTATAATTCTGAACAAGTTCAATAGTTACAAAAGCAGAAAGAAAAGTTAATAGAAATTAGGCAACGGATAGTAAATTCTTACCTTGGTAGTAATAAAACTATACCTACGACTATTATAAAGTCTGTTAAACCAGCTAAATTAAGAATAAGTAATGGAGAATTTAATAACCAAAAATCCCCAGAAGGAGCTCCTATAAGACGTAAACTTACAGAAGTTAATGACTTTGGATTAGAACAAAATAACGTAAGAAAGTTAGACCAACAAGTAAAGGAAATGCAAATTGGTTATGGTACTGGTTCTGTGGAAGACTTTGTTACTGAGCCTTTTGTAATTCGCAAATTAGGGTCCAATGACGAATTAGCGGGTAATGGTGTTGGTAGATCTGGAGCATTATATATATTCCCAAAAGCAGAACAAACACCTAATGGTTCTATAGCTCCTATTCAATTATCTATACATAAATTAGATTATGATATTTATGGAGATGCAGTTGAATTGGGAAAAGACGGTAAAGTAAATTCTTTAGCTGAATTAGCATATAAGTTGTTAATCGGTAAAATAAAACTTGGTGGTGCTGAGCAAGATGTACTTAATATAATTGTTAATAATGGACCAAAGACTTTAATAAGTGAAGAAATAGGACAAAAATATCCATTCTTAATGGATAAAATGCTCTATTACTAGTCTGAAGAAGGTAACACACATATACAATTTGCTGTAAGAAATTCTAACGGTAGACACATAAAAGTAGAATTTGATCCTAGCAGAGCTTCAGAATCTCAGCATAAATTAGCTATAAGAAAAATAGCTAAAGATCTGCATTGGAATACAGATAAGTATGCTTTATTAGAACCTATACCAGATAGTATTGTTAGACTAGCTACTTCTTATTTTAAACAGTATCCGAATGCTAAACAATTTAAGATAGCAGGTTTAGAGCAATTAGCTTTTACTAGAGAAGACTTAGGAATAGGTACTGATAAAGGACCAGTGTCTTTACTTACTTGGTTAATTAACACTGGTAAAATTGAAACAGATTTAGGTGATACTATATACAGAGCTCCTTTCATATATACAGACGGAGTAGCTGTACCACAAGTTACTGAAACAGAATTAGCTAGTGCAAGCAAACAATAGCCAGTATAGAAATCAGCATAGAAAAAGGTAGAGGAAACTAACAATAAACAAGTAAAATTAGATAATAAACCTATTTCTACTACAGGTATAGAATATGTTTCTACTGATGAGAATTGGTCTGAAGAATAGATTAAAGATTGGATGAAAGCTAATTCTCCTCAATACAAATATAAAACTGGTAAATGGCAAATAATTCGTAGAAACGGTAAACTGCAAGCTGCTCAGAAATTAGCTAAAAGGGGTTTAACTTCACAAGTAAAAGGCGAAGGTAAATTAAATGTGGATGAAGCTAGGTAGTGGCTGCAAGACAAACTAGGTATTGACAAATCAGATATTGTTACTTCAGAAGCAGTATTTAGAATGGCTAATGCTCCACAAGTATATGGTGCTTTAAAAGTATGTATGGATAGACTTAGTAGTGATACAGCAGCTAGAATATTCTTATCAGAACAATCTGGGCAAGGAGTAGAATTCCATGAAGGTTTCCATTATGTAAGTTAGTTATTAATAAATGATAAGCTTAGAGAACAAGTATATCAAGATTACGTAAAACAATATCCATATTTAAAGGATGCTTCTAAACAAGAAGTAGAAGAGGCTCTTGCTGAAGAATTCAGACAATATATGCTAAATGAAACTAAACCATCTATAGCATATAGAATTAAGAAATTATTTAATGCAATACTTAAAGTATTAGGTATTACTAGGAATGGAGATTTAGTAAGAACTTTATTTAATAAAATACGTAAAGGAGAGTTTTCAAAATATAAACCATCTAAGTCTGTACTAGAAGATTTTGAAAAAAGATTTGGCGGTACGTTGTACTATTACGTTCCAGGAGTAGAGGATAAAGAATTAAAGAAAATAGCTTCTATAGCAGATGCTACTACTTTCTACGCAGTAGTAGATTCTTTAAATGCTACAGTAATGGATACATTTAATATTAGTAGCATTGAAGATTTACAAAGTTTACCTAAGAAGATTAATGATATATTTGATGATATTCTAACTACTAACTTAGAGTTAGGAATGTATGATGAATCTCAAGAACAACTTATCAAAGATGTAATCAATAATAAAGAAGTATTTAAGAAACAAATAGATGATTACTTAAGAAACTTTAGTATTATTAAAAAGAATACTGAAGAATCAGAAGAACAAGAAAGAGAAGAAAGAGAACTTGGGGATAACCCTGATAATACTTGGGATAAAGAAAGTTATACAATAAGTAAAAAAGCCAATGTAGCTTTCAAAGCGAAACTATTCTTTTATTCTATTCCTAAAACTAAATACGAATTTGATCCAGAAACAGGTAATAAATACTTAGTAGAAGAGGAAGATGACTTGTTGATGACTACTAGATCTGAAGATTTCAATGTTGTGTGGAATAAGATATTAGAGAATCTATGGAACGTTGAAAGTTATTTAGACTTAGTAGATAAATGTTATAATCTTGGTAAAGTAGATCCATTCTTTATGACTGTATATAATAAGTTAACTTCAAAAGATGATCCTATTGATGAGGTCACTTAGACTCAAATATTAAATACAGTTAAAAGTGCAAAAAATAGTTTAACTGCAATAATTGTAGAAAGAAAGCAGATACCTTTTGCACAGAGAGGATCTGATGAACAAATAGAATATGCTACACAAGAATATTCTAATAAATTAAAATGGAGAATTCAGAATTCTGATGTATATAGAAAGATAAGTAGATTACCAAAGAAATGGTCGCAATAGTTCTTCTTGTCAGATTTAATTGATGTTAATGAAGATGGTACTAGAACTATAAATCAAGATAAGTTTCATTCTGCTGTGTGGAAACATAAAATATTAATAGATAACGTATTAAAAAAGAAAGATAAAACTTTGGATGATTATATTAAAGTTAGATCTAACTTTATAGATATGTGTAATAATCTATCTATTAATATGGATGATTTAGCATTAGACTATTTACTTACTAATGGAACAGGTTAGCCTAACATGCAATCATTTGAGAATTTCTGGAGATCTGCAAATGCTAGTACTTCTTTAACTAAAAGTATATTAAATAATATTAACATAGCTGCAATTAGAGGTACAAGTAGTATAAAATCCAGAAGTGGAGAAACTGCTAGAACATTTGATAGAATATTTACTAGTAGAAAACCAGATGCTTAGATAAATCTAATGGCTATAGCTTGGGGTAGAACACACCCATCTCCAGAAGAATTTAGTGTAACTGGAGCGGATGGTAATCTAGTATATCCTATTACAGAGAATAATTATATGTCAGACCAAATAAGATGGTTGAAATATAATTTGAACGGTAAAAGAGAATTATTAGGCAAAAATCCTTACTCTGCAAATTCTTTGTTATTACAATCTATAAACAGTAATGCTGATTTAATTAAATTAAATACTTATCTAAACTTAGAAGAGAATCTGCAAAACACTAATCGTGATTACTTTGGTATATCTCCTATAGAGGATTACTTATCTAAAATGACATTTGGATTTAATAATCACTTATTTTGTCCTACTATGTCTGATAAAAAGACATGGCACACTATAAGTGGTATTCAAATGGTCAAGGATTTCTTACCATCTACAGCTATCACTGATTACGAATACAATGAAAACGGAGATATAACTAGAGTTATATTTTAGGATCAAAAGAGAAGATTCTCAGATAGAACTTTAAATATATTCAAAGGATATTTAAGAGATGAATATAATGCTATATAGAAGTATTTTGCTACTAAACAAAGTGTTATAGATAATCCCAATCTATCTGTTGGTAATTACTATGGTAGTAAAAAAGGTAAATACGCTGATGGTAATGGTGGAAGATTTAGATATTTTAATAAGATAACCATTAATGGTGATACTTATAATTTAAATGAAATTCTAGCTAAAGCAGAATATTCTAATGACTCACAATCTATACAAGATATTCTTAATGTAATCAAATAGGCATTAGATAACGATACTGTAATTAAGGAAGCTATCAATGATTTATTAGTAGGTTATGTAAATAATGAAATATCAAAAGCTGTAGAGTTAGGTGTAATAGGTGAAGACTTAAGTAATAAGTATATACCTATAAACTTTGTAGAAGAATTTGAAAAAATAAGTTCTAAAACTGATAGTAGAGATAAAGGAACAGATGTGATATACTCTATCATAGCTTCACATGCCATCAACAGTGCGATTTCTACTATAGAAATAGAGAAATGTTTTACTGGAGATCCAGCATTATATAAATGGCAAAAAGAACTTATGGTATATAAGCCCAATGATGATTCATTTGTGCCTGTTATATCAGATGAAAGAACATTAGAAGCTTGGATAGATAAACATGACCCAGATGGAGATAAATCAAGTTATTCTGCTTATTATATGATAACTGGTAGAGATGTAGATAAAATTAAACGTCTATCTTCAGTATTGTCTACTGGAACAAACTTGAGAACTAAATGGGGAGATACTAAGGATTAGGAAGATAGAAGTGATTCTAAATTCCAAGTATTATAGTTATCAGATAATGAAATAGGATCTACAGTATATGATACATTATATAGTATGTTTAGAAAATCCTTAATAAAGGATATGTTCCAAAAAGAGTTTGGTGTTACTGATTAGCAAGCATTAAATGCTGTTAAGGACGATCATGCTATAGAAAGTACATTAGGTAGATTACGTAAAAAGAATCCAGATGCTATTAAGTTTATTGAACAACAAGCTAAAAATAGCGCTAAACCATATGCTGACGGAGAAATTAATCAAGCAGATGCTGCTGTTTACATCAGACCAGAGTTCTATAAGAGATTGATGAAGTCTTTAGGAGAATGGAGTCCTGAAATCGAAGAAGCTTATAATATTATGGAGTCTGATGATAGCTGGTTGAGTGATACTGAGAAGTATCAAAAAGCAATTAAAGCTATCACACAACCTCTTAAAATGGTTTACTTTGGTGATCACTTTGATTAGACTCTTGGTATGAATGTAAACACATTTGATAAAATGGCTTTATTCCCACTATTTAAGACTTTTGCTAAAGCTGATAATAAATATTTATACGATCGTATGAATGATGCTAGTAAAGGTTATATAGACATGGTAGCGTTTGAATCAGCTATTAAAGTTGGTGGTAGAAAGAAGTTATCATTCTATAAAGATGGTAAAGTAAACTTATCTGAATTAACATCTAATAGTGATATAGACGGCATTTCTGGTAAAGGATTGGCAACATATACTTAGGATTTAACTCAAATTAGGTTGCAGTTAAATACTGATCCACACGAACACCTTGAAAGATCATTTGGTACACAAGCTATTAAAATTGGTTTTGCTAACGTAGTAGATACTCGTACTTATGGAGAAAATAAAGGATTAGCTGTAAAAGGTTCTGAAATTAAGAAGAACATTATGGATGCTATTAACTCACTATCCAGAATAGGTTAGAATAAAATAAGAAAAGAGTTCTTTACTAACGGCAAAGTAGATAATCGCAAAATAGTAAATTATCTTTAGAGATAGGCTACAAATTCAGGTATGTCTGCTGAAATAATTGCCAATTTAACAGTTGATGAAAATGGAAATATTATAGTACCAATTGAAGCTCAAAGTATTAGAGATTGGATTCAAACTAAGATAACTTCTTTTGTCAATAAAGCAGTAGTAGATGTAAATACTCCTGGTGGTTCTGCTATTCAGATGTCTTCATTTGCATATGAAGCTGTTGGTAGAAGTGTAAAAACTGATGTAGAATTAGGTTCAGCTTTTAATCAAGGAAAGAAATTAAAATTCTTAGCTAAAGAAGGTCATATGCAAGTTATACTTAGTGAAAACTTCTTTAGAGATATATTACCAGAAGAACTTAAAAGTGCAAGTTTTTATAGTAAACGCAAATGGTTAATTGATAATGGTATAATAGGTAGTAGAATGGTAGACGGTGTAGAAGTAGAATCTAAACCTTATGGTATAGGATATCGTATTCCTACACAGGGTTTGTCTTCCATGTTCTCATTCCAAGTGGCTGATAT
>CAJJKI010000025.1 GCA_905188025.1 uncultured Eubacteriales bacterium
AATGAAGAATACTTGAATATGGGATTTAGTGATATATTAATTAAACCTATTAAGAAGGAAGAATTATTAGAGAAGATTGATAAGAATATTATTAAGAGAGAAGATATATTCAAAGATACTGGTAATAATTAACAGGTTGTTAAATTTGACTATATGGATAAAATGTGGTAGAATAAGGACTGTTCTCTTGAAAGAGAAGAGTCTTTTGATTTATTTTATATTTAAAATTGACAAAATTAGACAGATATTTTATAATTAAAATAGAGGTGATAGTGTATGCACCAGGATAAGATTACGCTTACCATGCAGGACATTCTTGAAAAGGAGTTTAAGGTTGATACAAGAGGTTATAGAATGCAAGAAGTAGATCAATTCTTGGATGTTATTATAAGAGATTATAATGAATATAATAATATTATTAAAGGATTGAAAAAAGAAAATGAATCTTTATTAGCAGAAAATACTTCTTTAAAACAAGAAGTGCGTAGTTTAAGATCTAGTATTGAAACTGTTAAAGGTGGAGAGAAAGAAATTACTAATGTCGATTTACTTAGAAGGATAAGTCAATTGGAGAAAATTGTACTTGGAAAAGAAGAATAAATTATCTGGACAAACGCTGGATATAGAAATATGTTTAGAGGAAAGTCCACACTCGCACTATCTGTGATGATAGTAGTGTTTGTGCTTAAGGAAAAAATAACTTAAGGCAGGTTAACTGACGGCATTTATTTGATCTAAAGATTATTCCATGATTAAATAGATATAAAGTGCCACAGAGACGATACTATTTAGAAATGAATAGAGTGAAACGAGGTAAACCCCACAAGCGAGAAACCCAAATTATGGTAGGGGAACTATTTCCGGAGAATTAGAATCTAGGAGATGGATGAGGTAACTCATAGATAAATGTTTGTCACCAATTACGGTACAAAATGTGGCTTATAAGATAATTTATATTATTTTTAAGGAAGAGGATTATGAAAGATATAGGATTAAAATTAAAAGAGAAAAGGGAAGAAAATGGTGTCTCGGTTGAAGAGGCTGCTGAAGATTTGAAAATGAGACCTAGTCAAATAATTAGCTTAGAAGAAGGAAAAAAAGAAGATTTTAAAGACGTTGTATTTTTAAAATATTTTATTCGTGATTATGCTAAATATTTGGGATTAGATGGAGAAAAGATGGTTGATGAATTTAATGAATTTTTATTTGATTTTACTTCAAAGATACCATTAGAAGAAATAGAAAAAGCTAAGGTAAATAATGCTAATACAAAGAAAGAAATAGCTTCTCCTTATACAGAAGTTAAGAGTGGTAATAAAGCGTTAAAGATGGTTATTGTATCAGTTATTGTAGTGATAATTCTTACTATTATTGGATACTTTATAGCTAGTGGTGTATCAGGAAATGATTTTAGAGATACAAATATTACCTATGAAATTAGGAGGTAAAAATGAATACAGCAAATAAAATTACAATGTCAAGAATTGTTTTAGCAGTTATTATGCTTATAGTATTATTATTTCCTTGGTATCAAGTAGGAATAAATATGCCTACATATATAATTAATGGAAGTATAACAGTAGAACTTAAATATATAATAGCAGGAGTTATTTTTGTGATAGCGTCATTAACAGATTTTATTGATGGAAAAGTAGCTAGAAAATATAATATGGTTACTGATTTTGGTAAAATGATAGATGCTATTAGTGATAAGATACTTACTAATACATTAATAGTAGTACTTGCTTGTGATAATATGGTACCTCCAGTAATAGCAGTAATAATTATTGCAAGAGATATAATAGTAGATTCTATAAAGATGCTTATTGGTAATAAAGGTAAAGCAGTAGCAGCTATTAAAGTAGCTAAATTTAAAACAGCTAGTTTAATGATAGGATTAACACTTAAGTTATTTTATGATTTACCATTTTCATTAATACCAGTTAGAGTATCTGATTTCTTACTAATATTAGCAGCAGTGTTAGCAATAGTATCTGGAGCTAAATATTATGTAATGGCTAAGGAATATATAATAGAAAAGTAATGATTTAGAGGAGTCTTTATAAGGCTCTTTTTTTGTACGCTATTTTACTACATTGGTAGTTATTGGTAAATATCTTACCGTTTTGATTGATTAATTACCAAAAAGAAACTATACTTTTTTTGATACAATGTATTAAGAAGGAGTAAGTTATGATAATATTTAGGAAAAAGAAAAAAGTAAAATATAAGGATTTAATTAATAAATGGTTAAAGATGAAGAGGGAGTTTGTTAAGGAATCAACATATGCTAATTATAGATCTATTGTATATAATCATTTAATTCCTGAACTAGGGGATTATTATTTAAAGGAATTAAGTAATGAATTATTACAAAATTTTATTATTGATAAATATCATGAAGGTAAAAAGAATGATTTTGGAGGATTATCTCATAAGATGGTTAAGGATATTACTTCAGTTATTAAGTCTACGATTAAATATGGAATGAAGATAAATATGATTGAATTTATTAATTTAGAATTTGATTATTTGAATGAGAATAATGATCATAAGATAAGGATACTAGATAAACAAGAACAAATGATGCTTATTAATTATGTTAAAAATGTGAGAACTACTAAGAGTGTGGGATTGGCTTTAGCTTTATATACGGGGCTTAGAATTGGAGAATTATGTGCTTTGGAATGGAGAGATATTGATTTTAAGAGAGGATATTTAATGGTTACTAAGACTATTCAAAGAATATATATAAAGGATGAGAAAGGAAATAGAGGAGAGACTAAGTTAATTATAACGGAGCCTAAGACAAAAAATGCTACTAGAATAGTACCACTTAGTAGAGAGTTTTTATATTTTTTGAGAAAGATGAGAAAAGATGAAGATATATATATATATTGTCTGGCAAAAAGATTCCGATGGAACCTGGAGGTTTTAGAAGGTATTATTATAGGGTACTTGATAAGTTAGATATGAGAAAAGTTAATTTTCATGCTTTGAGACATACTTTTGCTTCTAATTGTATTAGAATTGGGTGTGATTATAAGACGGTTAGTGAATTATTAGGACATTCTTCAGTTAATATTACTTTAAATATATATGTACATGCACAATATTCGCAAAAGAAGAAGTGTATTAATAGTTTATATAGAGAATTAACTATTGAAGAATTAGAAAATCATGGGGAATAGTGTTTACTAAGAAGATTGTTTATGATAAAATGTTATTAGTATAAGATAGGGTGATAATATGAAGAGATATTATTATATTACAACCTTTATTATTATGTTAATAGTTAGCTTTATAGGGATAACTTATTCTTATGAATATAATGGGGATGATACGATTAAGTTTGAACTTATAGGGCCTCAACTATTATATGTGGATGTTAATACTGAGTATAAAGAGTATGGGATTATGGTTAAATATCATGGGATAGATATAAGTAAACAGGTAGAAATTGATAGTAATGAAGTGGATACTAGTAAGCTTGGTAATTATCAAGTTAAATATAGTATTAAGACTGATACTGGTAGTGAATATATTTATCGTGAAGTAATAGTAATTGATATGAGTAAACCTAAGATAGAGCTTATTGGTGGAGAAGAGGTTAAGGTTTTACTAGGGGGTACTTATGTTGAATATGGATATAAGGTAGAAGATAATTATGATAAGGATATTCAAGATAAGGTAATTGTTAGTGGTAATGTAGATACTAGTAAGATAGGGGAATATCAAATTAAATATACAGTTAGTGATAGTAGTAATAATAAGAGTGAGGTTATTAGAAAAGTACTAGTAGTAGAACCTGATATTACTTTATCTAATGAAGAAAATATTACTGTAGATAATAAAAGTGTTTTGATAAATTAGAAAAAGAATAATTAAATAAAAAGGGAAAGATATACTTATTTTGTGAGATGATAAATAAAATATGCTATAAAATATGTATATAATAATGATATAAAAATAATTTTATAATAAGAAGATTGGAGGAATGCTATGAAGAAAGTTTATATTATTACAGGGGCAAATGGCTTTTTAGGAAATAATATTATAAGAAAATTACAACAAGATAATGATAGTGAAATAAGGGCTTTTGTTTTGAATGGTGAATCTATAAAAGCATTAGATGATTTAAGATGTAAGATATATTATGGAGATGTTACAAAAAAAGAAACGTTATCACCAATTTTTGAAAATGTCGATGGAAAAGAAGTATTTGTAATTCATTGTGCAGCAGTAGTATATATAAAATCAAAATATAATCCAATGGTTTATAATGTTAATGTTAATGGGGTTAAAAATATAGTAGATAAAGTTTTAGAAATAAATGCTAAACTTATTTATCTTAGTAGTGTTCATGTGATTCCTGAAAAACCTAATAATGGTTTAATAACTGAGATAACGAATTTTAATGCTGATAAAGTGGAAGGTTTATATGCCAAAACAAAAACTGAAGCGGCAAAATATGTTCTAGATGCAGTAAAAAATAAAAACTTGAATGCATGCATTCTTCATCCAGCGGGTATTATAGGTCCAAATGATTTTAGTAATACCCATTTAACACAATTAATAAAAGAAATAGCAAATGGTAAACTTTTGGCTTGTGTAAAGGGTGGATATAATTTTGTTGATGTTAGAGATGTCGCTGATAGTGTTATTAATGCTTGCGAAAAAGATAATAAGGGTGAATGCTATATTCTATCTAATAAATATATTACAATTAAAGAATTAGCTGATTTAGTTTGTGAAACATTAGGAAGAAAAAAAATTAAAATTGTATTACCAATTGGAATTGCAAAATTAATAGCACCATTTTTTGAATTATATTACAATATAAAAAAACAAACACCACTTTTTACAAAATATTCTTTGTATACATTGTCAGCTAACTCTAATTTTTGTAATGAAAAAGCTAAAAAAGAGTTAGATTTTAAAAATAGAGATATAAAAGATACAATAAAGGATACTGTTAAATGGAATGAAAAATTAAGAGAGAAAGTAAAATAGGTGTTGTTGAAGGAACTAAAGTTGAAATAACATTTACACCAAATGCTGGATATATGATTGATAAAGTATTAGTAAATACAGTAGAAACTACTGTAACTGGTAATAAAATAGAACTTACTGTAAATGAAGAAAAAGAAGTTAAAGTAAGTTATAAGAAAATACCATTTACTGTAACTGTTAAAGATGTAGATGGTGCTACTATTACTCCAAATGTTGTAATTGCTTCTCCACCATCATTGAATAATACATTTAATGTAGCAAGAGTAACAGTGCCTACTAACAATCCACAAACTGGAGATAATATTGGATTCTATATAATAAGTGGAATCTTATCAATCGTAGGACTTGCTGGAGCTGGAATCTTTTATAGAAGAAAACAAACAAATTAAACTGTGAGTTAGAGTTTTCTCTAACTCCTTTTTATTATAAAAATGGGGATGATAATATGAAAAAGACAAAATCTAAAGTTAGGAAACTATCTAAAAAGAAAATTATCATTATTTCAAGTATTCTTCTAATTGTTATACTAATTATTGTTTTACTATCATCAAGAGAACCATATGTTGGTAAAATAAAAGATGGAAAAGCAGTATACATTGATAGAGTTAAAAATGTAACAGTATATCCAGAATCTAATAAGATATTAATAGAATTTGAAAATAGTCAAGAACTAATTGATAATTGTATAATATCAAATGAAATATATGATAAATTTAAGAGTAATGATCCACTTTATAATATAACGGTTAAAGACTATTCTAAATTATCTAACTTATCTGCTAAAGAGAATTATAATATAAATAAATCTTTACAATTAAAGTTAGTAAAAGAAAATGATAGCTATACTGATTATTATGCAATGACTTGTGGATTCAAAAATAAAAAAGAACTTATGAAATATACTAAAGCAGTTATAAAGTTGGTTAATAAATTGAATTAATTGAAAAAAACAGTAATTGTTATTACTGTTTTTTTAGTTAAATATTATTTATCTTTTTTAAAGACTATTAGTTTACTTAAGATATAGTTAACTATGATGATTATTACTTGGATGATTATTTTAACTATTTTATCATTGAAATGAAGAGTAGATACTAAGAGGAACATTAGACCCATATCAATAAATAATGAAGCTAATCTTGCAGTATAGAATTCTATCATTTCTTTGATTATGCTCTTGTTAGTTGGAGTAAAGACATATTTTTTATTTGTGATATATGCAAATGTTACACATACGATCCAAGAAATAATATTAGCTATTTGGAGTTCAACTGGATTGTTAGCATCAAGAATAGTTAATACTAGGGCATAATATGTACCTAGGCTAACTACTGTGGTTAAAACACCAAATATTAGATAGTTAATTATTTCTTTATATTTTAAATATAATTCTTTTATTTTTTTCATGAGACTCCTTTCTTTATTATCAGTGATAATAATTATTATGTATAGTAATAGACCTATTAGGGAGATGATTTTACCAATATTTAACCATGGGGTATGATAAGTTATTTTGATAGTATGGTTACCTGATGGGATATTGGCTCCGATAAAGGCTTTGTTTACTAGGATTTTATCGATTGGTTTATCATCTAGATAGATAGTGAATCCTTCATCATATGGAATGGTTGTTACAAGATAACTAGAAGTATCTAAATTAACTGAACCGGTTATCATTGATGAGGTAATAGTAATATTATCAAGTGATTTTTTATTATTTAGAGTGTTTTGTATAGTACTATAATCTAAGATATATGTTTTAATAGTATCAATATTATATGTACCTTTAGTTAGAGTAATATTTAGAGTATCTAGATAATTATCATTGATAAGATAATGGAAAGTATTATTTTTATTACTATATATCCATGTTTTACAAGTAAGTACATTAGTGACATTATTAATAGTCATAGTGATATTATCAATACTACAAGTGTTTTCTTTTAGACCAGTTAATTCAATAAATAATAGTTTATTTTTGAGAGGGCTTTTTAATTTTAGGGTGATAGAAGCATTGTTACTAGTAGCATTTAAGATATATCCGGAATCATTTTTTTCGATGGTGATATCATTTGAGGCGGTTAGGGTGTATTCAAGAGGATATTCTTCAATATTAGTAGTTACTTCATCATCATTAGCATTATCTATAATGACGTTATTTAGTAATATTTCTTGATTATATGGATATGAATATGTGTTATATGTTTTGGTACTTGTACTCTTTGTAGTGGTATAAATTATAGGAAATGCGGTATTGTTACGATATAGATTATTACTTATATTAGTGTATCCTAGGCCGGGATCGGTAGTTGAATAGAGATATTTAATACCCATATATGAATTTAGTATGGGGTTTTTGGTACTTGAATATAAGAAATAATTGTAGTCTAGAATGCTATTTGAAAATTCATTACGGACAAAATCTAGATAGTATTTATTATAAGTAGATGAATAAAAATTGGTAGTGTAATATTTAGAATCATATATTTTATTTACTGTAGTAGTAGGATTATCTAGATTATTCATACGATAGAAGGTGTTATCAGTAGCGAGAATGTTTTTGATAGTGGTATTAGTATCTTGATTAAATATTTGGTTATATTTTTGAATAGATACGTAGTCTTCAGAGAGGTTTTCACCGATACAGATGGCTAGGCTACTTGCGATAAGATATGAACTGATAAGGATTTTTTTAGGATATTTTTGATAGATTAGTAAAATGATAAGGAATCCTAATAGAATGAGATAGCAGTATTCTAGACGATTATAATAATATAATAGAGCTGATATTATAGCTACTAGGATGGTGAAGTCAAGTATTTGGATTTTTTTGTGATAAAGATCTTTTAGAAAGATAGCGATAAAGTATGCTAGGAGAGGTAGAAATGGAATAAAGCATTTTTCTCTTAGATAGAGGCCACCATTTAATAGATAACGAAATATTGGGATGAAGAGGACTAGGGAAGTACATGAAGCTCCGATGATATAGTTTTTCTTCTTAGTAGATAGTAGATATATAAGGGCTACGAAGGCTATTAGGGATAGGCCTATAGCGTAAGTGCCACAAAATATTTTATGTATTTTTAGATATGGAGTTAATAATGATAGGAGGGTATATGTACTTTCACTGGTACCACGACCTAATAATAAAGTGTATATAGTAGGTAATAAGAGAATAGCACTTAGCATGATACCGATAAGGGCATATGATAAGAATTTTAATAAGTCAATTATAAATACTTTGGTTTTAGGATGGATATTTATAGTGAAATATTCCATTAGATAGTATATTCCTATTACAAGGAGGCCACAAACACTATAGTAGTAACTAGTCATAATCATTAGAAAGATACTGATGATTAGAAGGCTTTTTTTATTGTTATGAAGTAATTTATCTACTCCAATTAAGCTCATTATAAGGAATGGCATATAGTTAACAAACATGATATGGCGGTGCATTTGGAAGATTAATGGAGCTGATAGCGCTAGTAATAGGGATACTACTAGGGAGATATGATTATCGAATTTATGGCTTTTTAGGAAATGATTAAATAAGAGGGCAGAAGAGATAACGATAAGGATATCTACGATGGTCATATAAGTTGTCATACTAATAAATGGAAGAAGATATGATGGCAAGATGATAGGGCTTAATAGGCCATAGTATGATAAATTATAGATATTTTCTCCGGCACCATAGTTTAGAGCAAATTCAGGTATAAGTTTTCCTGTTTGATAGAATAAGCTACGGAAGTATTCAGGAATAATAGTATGTTGATTGATCCAGTCAGTATTTGATCCAAACATGTTAGTAAATCTAGTACTTATTAAAACTACTAATAAAATAGTAGTAATAATAATTATTTGATTTTGATATTTTTTTAGAAATGATTGCATTATTTTTGCTCCAAGTTAGTTTCTTTTATGATATATATTGGTCTTTTCTTTGTTTCTAGATATGTTTTTGATAGATATTCTCCAATGATACCAATACAGAATAGTTGGATACCACTTACAAAGAAGATGATACATACAAGGCTTGGCCATCCGGAAGTTGGATCTCCATAGATTAAGGTTCTAACGATGATAAAGATGATCATGATGAATGATATTAGGCAAAATAAGAAGCCAGCAAAGGATGCGATAGCAAGAGGAGCGGTAGAGAAAGCAACGATACCTTCTAGGGCATAGAGGAATAATTTCCAGAATGACCATTTTGTTTCTCCGGCAACTCTTTCAACATTTTCAAATTCAAGCCATTTAGTTTTATATCCGACAAATTCAAATAATCCTTTTGAATAACGGTTATATTCTTTTAATTCAAGGATAGAGTTAACTACTTGTCTTTTCATAAGACGGAAATCTCTAGCGCCATCAACCATTTCTATTTTAGACATTTTATTGATTATTTTGTAGAATTTTCTTGCAAAGAAGCTTCTTATTGGAGGCTCTCCTTTACGGGTAACTCTTCTTGTTCCAACACTGTCATAATCACTTTCTTTATCTTCTAGGATACTAACCATTTCAGGTAGTAGGGCTGGAGGATCTTGAAGATCGGCATCCATAATGGCAACATAATCTCCAGTAGATAGTTCTAGTCCAGCATACATAGCGGCTTCTTTACAAAAGCTGGCTGGACGTTCCATAACCATAATTTCATCGGTGAAAAAATGGTTCCGAATATTTTCCGTAAGATGAAGTTGCCGATGAATGAGAAGATGAAGTATGTACAGAAAATGGTTAGTCTGCACATGAGACCAATCGTGATTGCGGATGACGTGGTGACAGATTCGGCTGTTCGTCGTCTGCTTTTTGAGGCGGGAGATGATATTGATGATTTGATGACTCTGTGTGAAGCGGATATTACTTCAAAGAATATGGAGCGTAAGCAACGTTTCTTGAATAATTTCCAGTTGGTTCGTCAGAAATTGAAAGATTTGGAGGAGAAAGACCGGATTCGTAATTTTCAGCCTCCGGTAAGTGGGGAGGAAATCATGGAAACCTTCGGTTTGCAGCCTTGCCGTGAAGTCGGGGCTTTGAAAAGTGCGATTAAAGATGCTATATTGGATGGAGTTATCCCGAATGAATATGAGGCCGCTCATGCCTTTATGTTGGAAAGAGCTGCGAAAATGGGATTGAAACCACTTGACTAATTGGCGGTTGTTTTTACTATTTGTATAAGTCTAAATCTGTATAAACAAGAAAACAGTGAACACTTAATGAATCTACTCCATACAGTGTTCACTGTTTTCTTGTTTTGTTGATCCGGTTACTGCTTAGGCAGTGTCACAGAAAAATATGGGTTAGGTATGCGTTGTTCAAATATAACTTTTTTCAACTTTTCTACGATATCCGGATGTTGGAGTGCTACATCGTTGTCTTCGTGAATATCTGTCTTTAGGTTATATAGGAACGGCTTTCCTTTTTTAACGATTAATTTCCAATCATCCATGCGCACTGCTATCTGGTTGGTTTCGTTAAATTCCCAATACAGGAAGTCATGTTGTTTCTGTTTTTTCTTGCCAAGCAAGGTCGGTGCGAAAGAAATTCCGTCGAAATAGTCAACTTCTTTTTCTTTATTACGGTATTTCTTTTCATAATTTTTGATGCCGGCCACATCACAGAAAGTAGGCATTAAATCATAGAAAGCGCAGATGTGGTCATTGACTTTGCCTGCCGGTACGTGTCCCGGCCAACGGGCAATGAATGGAATGCGGATTCCTCCCTCGTGGCATTGGCGTTTCAGTCCACGCAATTTTCCGTCTCTACCGAAGAAAGTAGGGTCGGCTCCTCCTTCTTCGTGAGGGCCGTTGTCGCTGGAGAAGATAACTAATGTGTTTTCATCCAATCCTTTTTCTTTCAATTTCTTCAAAACTTCCCCTACATAATAGTCCAGGCGGGTAATCATGGCGGCAAATTGAGCGTGTGTATGGGTGATAGCATTGTATCTTGAACCTTTGCTTCCTTTGTAAACCTTATCCGGATCGAATTTTGCTTTATACTCGTTTAAGATCGAATCTTCCGGTTGCACCAGTTCTGCGTGAGGCAAAGTGTAGGTAAATATGCCGAAGAAAGGCTGTTTGGTATCCTGTTGGTCCAGCCATTCCATTGCTTTCTCGTGAATCATGTCGGCAGAATATTGCGAGCGTTTCTGATATTCAGGACCGTACATCGGGTATTTGATGTTTTCGTCCATTACTATACGTACTACTCCTGTATCGCCCAGAGCTTTACTATATCGGTTTAAGAAATTAGGGTAGTAGAGGTGAGCTTGGAATTGGCAAATGTAACCATAATATTCATCTATGCCGCGTTTGTCCGGAGTAGAGCAAGATCCTTCGTAACCTCCGGCCCATTTACCGAACATACCGGTGGTATATCCGTTGTCTTTCATAATTTCCGGTAGGATAACGTGATCCGGATCATAAGGATGTTGTCCCACTACCGAATATTCTTTGTTGTTTCCGTACATGATAATGGGTGAATTTCCCCAATACTCTTTGTTTCCGCGTACTTCACAGTGACCTGTATGTTGTCCTGTCATAAATGAAGCTCTGGAAGGTGCGCTGACCGGGCTGCCTGCATACGCTTGTGTGAAGCGCATTCCTTCGCTTGCCATAGCGTCTATATGGGGAGTGCGTATGAATGGCTGGCCGTAGCATCCTAAGTCGCCATATCCCATGT
>CAJJKI010000026.1 GCA_905188025.1 uncultured Eubacteriales bacterium
GTAATTAAGAGTTTAAGTACAGATGAAGCAAAGATCTCTTGTTTAGATAAACTAACGGATGATTACAGTAAAACAAAAGTAATTTTGAGTTTAAGTACAGAAGAATCAAAGCTCTCTTGTTTAGATAAACTAAGGGATGATTTGAATAAACAATTTGTAATTAATAGATTAAGTACAGAAGAATCAAAGATTTCTTGTTTAGATAAACTAACGGATGATTCCACTAAATTAAGTATAATTGAGTTGTTAAGTACAGAAGAATCAAAGCTCTCTTGTTTAGATAAACTAACGGATGATTACAGTAAAGTAAAAGTAATTTTGAGTTTAAGTACAGATGAATCAAAGCTCTCTTGTTTAGATAAACTAACGGATCATTACAGTATAGTGAGAGTAATTAGCAGTTTTAAAACTTTTGAATTAAATGTTAATGATACGGATTTTTATAACAAAGTATATGAAAAATTAAAGCAGAATAATTATATTTATGCGGAGGAATTGAAAAAAATTATAGAAAAAGTAAATATTAATATATTAAAACTTATGAATAGTGAAAATAATGAAAATTTTGTTAAAGTTTTAAGTAATAAAGTTGCCGTTGATAGATTTATTGGTTTATTTAGTTTAAATAATTTTATAATGGATGATAATTTTCTTGATTCGTTATTAGAAGGTATTTTATCTAGAGAATTCCAAATAAGTAATGCTGATATATGGTCAATTAATACTTCATTATTAAACATGATAAATAACCATCAAAAAGAAGATTTTGAAGTGATATTTGATGATATGTTACGTTTTATTAAAGAAATGGAACCTGAATATTTAAAGAAATGTATTAATGAATCAGAACTTGCAGAAAATTTTAATATTTTTGATGTAAAAAATATATTATTTAATTATGATAAACAGTTTAGAAATTTAGTTTCAGAAGAAGAATTTCAAAAAATAAAGTTAAGCACGTTAAATTTATTAAGGTTAATTGGTAAAAAATATATTGATTTAAAAATGGAAGTTTATAAAGATAAAAGAAAAAAAGAAATATATGCTGAGATGGGCATAAAAAAGATAGATAGAAATTTTTTAATAAAATATGTTATTGAAGAAAATAATTTTGAAGATTTAAAACAATTAATAATTAAACATTATCCGAATGAATATACTGCTGACTTAGAAGAAATATTAAAATATAGAAAGAATGATCCACAAAATGCTCCTAAGGAAATTAAAAAAGGTTTTAAAGAATTGAAAGAGATTTTTATTAGATTATATATGGAACATTATGATGAATTAGCTAAATTATTAAAAACACAAAAAGCTATTAAATATACTAACGATATAAATTTCTTAAATAATTTTTCAATAGCTGCTAATGTTATGGAAGGATCTTGTGATTTATCTGGCATATATACATTATGTTTAGAAGAAGATACTCGTAGATATAAAGTTTTATTGGAATTAATTAATAAATACCATCTTTTTGCAATTAATGAATATTTAATGAAACTATTACAAAAGGCTGATATTGATTTTGATATGGAATATCTTTTTAAAAATATTTTAGGAATTATTGATAATATACAATTGCAAGATGAAAATGGTAATGATAAAAATATTATGCAAATATTAAAAGATATTTTTAATGTTTCAGAAAAATTAAGAATTTTGATGGGAGAGGATAATAAAAATTTATTTCTTGCTGATCCAACACCTTATGCCTCTACTGTGAGTAAAAAAACTCGAATAGCACATATAGGAGAATATTTTTGTTCTATGTATGAGCGTCGTAAGATTAATATACCAGCAATTGATACTGAATATACATTAGATAATAATAAAAAGATTAAAGTTAATGTGGGAAATTTTACAAATCCAATTAATTTAACTTATGGTGAGAGAACGGGAGCATGTATGCGTATTGGAGGTGTTGGAGAGGAATTGTTTGATTTTTGTATTAAAAATCCCGCAGGTTTTCATATAAGATTTACGACAGATACGGGAGAATTTGCTAGTAGGGTAAGTGGCTTTAGAATGGGAAACACAATATTTTTAAATGAGTTAAGAAATAGTCTTGTATCAACGATATCTGATAATGACATTATTTTAGCGTGTAGGAAAATATCAGAAGAATTAATTGAAAAAACTAAGAATTCAGAATATCCGATTGAAAATGTAGTAATTGAACCTACTTATGCATTTACCGGGTTTAATGAAAATACAAATATGGAAATGGATTTAATCAAAAATGGAGTGAACGTTCCTGGTTATTTTGATACTGATCCGAGAAAATGTTTTTTGGTAGCATCAGCCAATACTAATGAATTAGGAAAAGCAGTGCCTTTTCGAGATACACCAATGCCAGAATATGATGTGTTAAGAGAACCAGTTAAATATGTTAGTGATCCAGAAGAAATAAAGATAGCAATTAGTAAGGTTAAGATATTAGATGAATTATTATCTGGTAAGAAACTTGATGATATAGGAATTTTAGAAAATGAGCAAGAGTATACAGCAGGATATGTTGGAGAAGATTTTTATATAGCAATAGATGCAAAGGGAAATATAGATAAATATATTATGAAAAATACTTATGATAAAGAAGGAGCTAATAGAGAAGCAATAGAAGCTTTAGATAAATTAAAGACAACACTAATTACTGGAAATAATGAACAAAAATCGGTTATGGTAGATATTTCTAATGAAATGAATGAAGAATATGATGATGTATCTTCAAAACCTCGTTCTCGTGGACAAGTTATGTTTGTGATGTTATTTGCTATTAGTTTATTAATATCGATATTAACCATGGTGTTAGTTATAGTAAGTAATTAAAAAAAGTGAGTGTTGATACAAAACACTTATTTTTTTATGTTTTAAAATATTGTTTATTTTTCAATACTTAAATGTTATAATATAGACAAGAAGAGGGATAGTATGATAATAACGTCTGTTAATAATGAGAAAATTAAAAATTTAGTTAGATTAAAGGATAAGAAATATCGTGATAAGACAGGACTTTTCTTTATAGAGGGATTGGATATAATAGAAGAAGCTTATAAGGCAGGGGTACTTAAAGAGTTATATGTACTTGAAGGATATGATAGTCCTTATAGTGATATAGAATGTGTGAATGTAACATATGAAGTAATGAAGAAGATTAGTGATATGGAAAGTGTTAGTGAATATTACGGTGTATGTGAGAAAAAGAAAGAGATGGAATTAGGTAAGAGATTAATACTATTAGATGGAATACAGGATCCAGGTAATTTAGGAACAATAATTAGATCAGCAGTGGCATTTAATTTTGATACGGTAGTACTTAGTAGAGATTGCGTGGATATGTATAATAGTAAGGTACTTAGAAGTACTAAGGGAATGATATTTAATAAGAATGTAATTGTTAGGAATCTAGGGACATTTATTGATAGTATTAGTGAATATACAATATATGGAACTGATGTTACTTGTGGAGAAGATATTAGGGATATAGATATACCTTCATATGTAGCTATTGTTATTGGGAATGAAGGTAAGGGTATAAGTGAAATGATACATGATAAGTGTGATAAGTTTATTTATATTGATATGAATGATAAGTGCGAGAGTCTTAATGCAGGAGTAGCTAGTTCAATTATTATGTATGAGGTGAATAAGAAATGAAGTATGTTTTGATAGGCAAGTTAGTTAATACACATGGATTAAAGGGAGAAGTAAGAATATTATCTGATTTTAAATATAAGGATAGAGTGTTTAGACCTGGTATGAAGATATATATAGGAAAAGATAAGGTATGTGAAGAGATTGTTAGTTATAGGCATCATAAAATATTTGAAATGATTATGATGAAGGGCTACGATGATATAGATCAGGTACTTAAATATAAAGGAGAATATGTCTTTGTTAATAAGAGTGATATAGAGTTGAATCCTGGAGAATATTTAGATGAAGACATTATTGGACTTAAGGTAATAGCTGACGGTATAGAGAGAGGTACTGTTAGAAGAATAGAGAAACATAATAAAAATGAGATATTAGTAATAAAAAATAATGTAAAAAACTATCTAATTCCTTATAATTTTGATATAATAGAAAATGTAGATTTAGAAAAAAAAGAAATGATTGTTAAAAATATTTTAGGATTATTTGAGTAGGTGGTTTAGATGAAGATAGATATCTTGTCATTATTTCCGGAAATGTTTGATGGCTTTTTAGAATCTTCAATTATTAAGAGAGCTAGAGAACAGGGATATGTTGATATAAAGATACATAATTTTAGGGATTATTCATTAGATAAACATGGTAGAGTAGATGATTATCCTTATGGTGGTGGAGCAGGAATGGTTTTAATGTGTGAGCCAATATTTAGATGCCTTGACGAGATTAAGACTCCTGAATCATTTGTTATTATGACGAGTCCTGCAGGGCATACTTTTAAACAAGAAATGGCTGTAGATTTATCAAAGAAAAAACATTTGATTATTTTATGTGGACACTATGAAGGATTTGACGAGAGAATTAAGAGTATTGTTGATATGGAAGTGTCAATAGGTGATTATGTACTTACTGGAGGAGAGTTACCATCAATGGTTATGTGTGACGCAATTACAAGACTTATTCCAGGAGTTATATCAGCGGAATCTTTAGAAGTAGAAAGCTTTAATGATGGACTTATGGATTATCCTAATTATACGAGACCAGAAGAATTTAGAGGAATGAGAGTACCAGAAGTGTTATTATCTGGACATCATAAAAATATAGAAAAGTATAGAGAAGAAGAAAGAATAAAAAGAACTAAAGAAATAAGAAAAGATTTGACTGGTGATAGTAATGAATAATAAGAGTTATTATATAGCAAAGAATAAAAAGAAAAAAGAAATAGTTTCTTTTGAGTTAGAAAAATTAGATGGATATCAAGTTAAGCCTAAGACTAAAAAAAATGATTCAATAGAAGTAAGTAAAATTATATTTGTTAATAAAGAGTTTAGTGAAAAGATTATTAGAAAAAAGATTGATAAGAAAATTAGTGCTCTACTAGAAGAACTTAAGGTTATTGATGAAGATGATAGTGGAAACAATGAGGGTGCTATTAGAAAAAGCTTGATGGATGCAGAAAAGTTAAGATTACAAATAATTAATACTTATGTAAAATATTTGGGACATACATATGAAGGATTAACTTTAAAGAAATTACAAATAATTATTGAACAGCTTAGATATAAGTTATACTATATTGAGATGATAAAAAGAGAAATATATATGAATCAAATGGGATATGGTAAAGAAAAAGAAGGCCGTCGTGGAAGATAGCCTTTTTTATTAAATAGTTAAAGTTAATTATTATTCGACATATTTTTTGTGTTGCTACTGATATAGTATTATTGGTGATAGAGATGAAGAAGAAAATATTAAGTTTATTGATACCAATAATTAGTGCTGTTATATGTGGATATGTGATGGGAAAGTTTGTTTATAATAATTATCAAAATGATATTACAGGAGATTTAAGATCTTCAAAGATATATTTAGTAGAGAATGGGACATATGATAGTTATGAAAAGATGAGAGAAGAAAATAATCAAAATAATTATGTATATTATGTAGATGATGATGGGTATAAGACTGTAGTGGGAATTACTAGAGATTATGATAATGTTGAAAAGATTAAAAAGATATATAGTGATAATTTATATGTTGATGAATATTATATACCTAGAGAATATATGGATAGTAAACAAGAAGAATATGATCGGGTATTGAATGATACTGAAGATGTTTATGAGATAAAGGAAGTTGTGGATAATATATTAAATTTATATAGAAAAGAGGATAGTATTAAGCTTATTTCTATTAATTAATAATTTTATTAAAAGTGGATAAATGATAGAAAAATAAATATAATTATATAGGGAGATTTTAAAATATTGGAGATTATAGTTTATAATATTTTAGGGGGAAAGAAGGAGAAAAGTAGTTTTACAATACATAATTAAATGTATTGGGCTTTTTTTTTGATCTTATATATGATAAAATTATATATGTTGGAAGGTGATATGATGATATATTTAGATTATTCGGCAACAACTCCGGTTGATAAGAGGGTGTTAGATACATTTAATAAAGTATGTTTAGAGTATCCTGGTAATACTAATTCTTTACATAGTTTAGGAGTTAAGTCACATGAATTATCTGATTATGCTACTGAAGAGATAGCTAAAATGCTTCATGTTAAGAAGAGTGAGATTATATATACTTCAGGGGCTAGTGAGTCAAATAATACGGTTATAAAGGGAGTATGTGAGAGATATAAGAATCGTGGTAAACATATTATTACTACTTTTCTAGAACATTCTTCAATAATAGCACCACTTAATTATTTAACTAGTCAAGGATTTGAAGTTGATTTTGTTAAAATAGATGATAATGGACTTGTTGATTTAGAAGACTTAAAGAGACTTATGAGAGATGATACGATACTAGTTAGTGTTTGTGCTGTTGATAGTGAGCTTGGTCTTAAACAGCCTATTAAGGAAATTAGTGAAATAGTAAGAAAGTATCCTAAGTGTTATTTTCATGTAGATTGTACGCAAGCTTTAGGAAAGATTAATATTGATTTATCTGGTGTTGATTTTGCTAGTTTTTCAGGGCATAAGATATTTGGCCTTAAAGGAATAGGACTGTTGTATAAGAAAGAAAATATAGTGATAGAGCCACTTATTCATGGTGGAAAAAGTACTACAATATATCGTAGTGGTACGCCTGCTTTACCATTAATGGTATCAATGATGAAAGCTATGCAATTAATTATACCTAATATAGATAAAAATTATAAATATATAGAAGAATTAAATAAGAAGATATGTGATAAATTAAGAGAATATCCTTTGGTACATATTAATAGTACGGATAAGAGTATTCCTCATACGATTAATTTTAGTTTGAGAAAGATTAAGTCAGAGACTTTTGTGCATGCATTAGATGAACATGAAGTATATATATCTACGAAGAGTGCTTGTTCAAGTGCTGATAGTATGTCTAATGCAGTATATGCAGTTACTAAAGATAAAGATATAGCTAATCATAGTTTAAGAATTAGTATTTCTTATATGACTACGATGGATGAAATAAATAGATTCTTTCAAATATTTGATGAATGTTATAAGAAATTAGATATGTAGGTGATGATATGAAGATTATAAAGATAGGGGCTATGTGGTGTCCTGGATGCTTAGTGATGAAGAAAGTGTGGAAAAATATTTTGAGTGATTATCCTGAACTAAATATAATAGAATTAGATTATGATATGGATGGTCAAGAAGTAGAAAAATATAATCCAGGAAAAGTATTACCAGTAATTATATTTATGGATGATAATGATCAGGAATTAGAGAGAGTTATTGGAGAAGTAAAAGAAGAACTACTTAGAAAGAAGATTAGCGAGTATGATAAGTAGATTAAAGAAGTGTTTGTTGATATTCTTAATGTTTATAGTATCATTACCAGTAGTGTTTGCGGATACTGATAATAGTAAGAAGGATAATTTAGTTAATATATATTTATTTTATTCAGATACTTGTCCACATTGTGCTGAAGAAGAAAAACTTCTTGATGAGTTAGAAGATAAATATAAGAATATTAAGATATATAGATATGAGATAGGTAATCAAGAGAATTCTATATTGTTAGATGAAGTGGCAGGGTTATTTGATACTACGGTTACTGGTGTACCTTTTACGGTTATTGGAGGAAAGGTATATAAGGGATTTAGTTATGAGAACTCTAAGGCTAAGTTTATGGGAACAATTGAATATTATTCAGAATATGGATATAAGGATATAGTTGGTGAATATATAGGAGGAGTAGAACTTCCTAGTTATCAATTACCGGAAGAGACTCCTGATATAGGAGAATATCTTGAAGACTATAATAATTATAAGATAGAGGTACCATTATTTGGAGTGGTAGAAACTAAGAATTTAACTTTACCAGTTATTGCTATTTTGATAGGACTTGTTGATGGATTTAATCCTTGTGCTATGTGGGTACTATTATTTTTAATTAGTATGCTTATTGGAATGAAGGATAAGAGAAAGATGATTGCTTTGGGAACGGCTTTCTTGGTAACTTCAGCATTTATCTATTTGCTATTTATGGTGGCATGGTTAAATGTAGCTACTTTGCTTTTATCGGTTAATTATGTGAGAATTGGTATAGGTGCTGTAGCTATTATTGGAGCAGTATTCAATTTATTTGGATATTTTCGTCATAGAAAAGAGACAGGATGCAATGTAGTAAATGATAAGAAGAGGAATAAAATATTTGATAGAATTAAAAAGTTTACTCATGAAGAGAATTTCTTTTTAGCATTAGTAGGAGTTATGGCATTAGCTATATCAGTTAATATAGTAGAGTTGGCTTGTTCAGCAGGACTTCCGGTTATGTTTACACAGATACTATCAATGAATAATTTAACAGTAGTACAAGAAGTTATGTATATAGCTTTATATATGCTTTTCTTCTTGATTGATGATTTAATTGTATTTATTGTTGCTGTTAAGACGATGGAAGTTACAGGAGTTTCTACTAAGTATGGAAAGCTTAGCAAGTTAATCGGAGGCGTTTTATTGTTATTGATAGGAATATTAATGATATTTAAACCTGAATGGTTAATGTTTAATTTTTAGAGATAAGTAGGTTATTTGCTTATCTTTTTTCTTTATATTTTGATAAATTGTGATATAATAGGGCTTGCAAATGTTATATTGAGGTTGCTTTTATGATATTTCTTAATGTATATATATAATATGTCAGTTGAATGGGGATTGTTATGTTATATTTGAATGATGAAGAAAAAGAAATAATTGTAGAAATATAGAATGAATTTTGATATAATGTAGTTATAAATAATATTTAAAATAATATTTTGAAGGAGATGTGGGGGATATTATGACACAAGAATATTTAAGAGAATTAAGGGAAAAGGTATTGAAAATAAATAAACCTGGTGAAATAGAAAAAGTTTTAGAGTATAAAACAATGTATCAAAGATTTAAAGAAGTTGCTTTAGAAAAAGAAGATGCTCCAGTGTTATATTATATGGGGAGAGTTTTTACCTATCGTGAATTGTTAACTCTTGTAGATAATACTGCTAAAGGATTTAGTGAATTTGGAATTAAATATAATGATCCTGTAGCTATGAGTATGTTGGCAGAGCCAAATAGTATTATTGCATTATATGCACTAGATAAAATAGGTGTTACTTTACATATGGTTAATACGTTAGGTAGTGCTGATGAAATAAAAAGGGAATTGAATAAATTTTCATCAAAATATTTTGTTGGGAATGATATATTTTGCAGCGATAAAATGATTGATACTTTGAAAAAAACTGGTGTTGAAAAGTTATTTGTATCTTCTTTAACGGATTGTATGCCTTTAGGTGTAATTAATAAAGATAAAATAAAATACGAGTTGGTTGAATATTTGAAAGGTCTTAAGAAATCGAAATATGATGATAATAATATAGTTTGTTTCAATAAATTATTAGAAATTGGTAGAGAAAGTAATATTGATTTAAAAGAGGCTACTTTTGTACCTAATAAACTAGCGACTATTGCATACACTAGTGGATCATCAGGAGATGCCAAGGCATGTATGGCAACATGGGAAAGAATTGATTCAATGATTCAAGTGATGGGAATGACTGAATTAGGAAGATTTGAACCAAGTGATAAAATGTTTACAACATTTCCATTATGGATATATTATTCACTTTTGAATATGATACATGAGCCAATTTGCTTAGGTGTAGCACTAGCTTTGGATCCAATATTTAATCCTAAAGATATAATTAGAAGAAATAAACAATATCAATTTAATCATTGGTTGACTATTCCGCCTTATATAGCTACGATGGTTAAGATGAATAAAAAAACAGATTGTTCAAAATGGAAAATAGTTTTAACAGGTGGTTCTGAATTATCAAATGATATTAAGCTAGCTGCTGATGAATATGTTAAAAAAAATGGTGGAAATATAAAAATTGTTCAAGGATATGGTGCCTCAGAAATGTTGGGATCATTTGCATATTGTTATAATGATGAATCATCATTAGGTAGCTTAGGTGTCCCATGTGTTGGAAACATGTTAAAAATATTAGATGTAGATACACATGAAGAGGTTAAACCTGGTGAAATGGGAGTAGGATATTTATATTCTCCAGCTAGAATGACTGGTTATTATGGAGATGAAGAAGCAACTAATAACAACTTAATAGTAGATGAAGATGGAGTTGTTTGGTATAATTCTGAAGATATTATTCATCAAAATGAAAAAGGAGAAATATTTTTAGATGATAGAATTAGAAGAATTGCTTTAACTTTTGATTCAGCAGGAAATCCTACAAAAATTATTCCTTCGAGAACTAGAAAATGTATAGAAGGTATGGAAGGTATAATTGATTGTGAAGTAATCACAGTACCTGATGATAAACTAGAAAATGTGGCAATAGCTTTTGTAGTAGTTAATGATAAAAATAATGAAACTAATGATTTTATAAAAATTATTAAAAAAGAATGTTTAGAAGGTATTCCTGAATACATGGTACCTAAAGAAATTATATTTGTCTCTGAACTTCCAAAATTGTCTAATCAAAAAAATGATTTAAAGGTTTTAGAAAAAATGTATAATGATAGTTTAATTTCTGGTAAAAAGCTTATTAAATAAAAATGATCTATAAAGTAAATCAATACTTTATAGATTTTTATTATTCAATTATTTATGTATAAATTTATTATTTGTGTTATAATTGTATTAGTATTATAGTGAGGTGTGAAATGTATTTAATTTTATTACAAGTTGTTAGTTTGGTGTATATAGTATTACTAAATTTATTTTATTTTTCTAAAAAGCATTTAAATAGTATTGAAAATAATATATATAAATATTTATTGTTGTCAAATGCAGTTGGATTAATAATAGAATTGTTATGTTTTTATTCGGTTGCACATATGGAAATGATTCCGTTATTTAATTCTTTTGTCACAAAATTATTACTTGTTTATTATTTATGGTTTATTGCTTTATATACGTATTATGTTTTTGTGATTGCTTATAAAGATAAAGAAAATAATAAATTTAATAAAAATTTAAAGCGAATTAAAACATGTGATTTTATTGGCTTTGTTATATCATCTGCTATCGTTTCGTATTTACCAATGTATTATTATAATGATGGAAAATATGTTTATTCATATGGGCCTTCGGTTAATTGCTTGAGTTTAATTTTACTCGTTATTATGACTGTTTGGTTAATTATAATAATTAGAAATTATAAAAACATTAAAACTCATAAATATTTACCAGTAATTATTTTTATTGTTTTAGCTGGAATAGGAGGACTTATTCAAAATATATATCCACATGTATTATTGACTACTCCGATAGAATCATTAATTATCTTCCTAATGTATTTTACAATAGAGAATCCTGATATGAAATTACTTAAAGAAATGCATGAAGCTAAAGAGATAAGTG
>CAJJKI010000027.1 GCA_905188025.1 uncultured Eubacteriales bacterium
TAATAAAATTAACTGGTAGTTAGAATGTTTACTGAGAGTAAAATTTTTAAAAAATAAAATTTTACGCAAAAAAGTGTCAAGTATGAAGATGCAATTGTTATTGACTAAAAAGATTTGAGAGGATATGGAAGATATATCTATGATTTAACCAAATGAAAAAACTGCTATATTTTTGATATAACAGTTAGTAATTATGTATAATTCTAGCGGACTAATACTTATCACAGGTTGGTTCGTGATCGTTTAGGACGCCGATGGCTTCAAGATATGAATAGATGATTACGGTTCCGACGAAGCGCATGCCTCTTTTATATAAATCAGCACTAATTTTATCAGATAAGTCGCTGTGAGTTTGAATGCTTCCGGTAGTATTTTTGATAATTTTATTATTTGTAAAGCGCCAAATATAATTAGAAAATGAGCCATATTCTTTTTGGATACTAATAAATACTTGAGCATTTTTAATGGCAGCATTTATTTTTAATTTATTTCTAACGATATTTTTATTTTGAAGTAATTCGTTAACTTTTTGTGAATCATAGGCTGCTATTTTATGGTAATCAAAGTTATCAAATGACTCTCGAAATGATTCTCTTTTATTTAGGATACACTCCCATGAAAGACCTGCTTGAAATGACTCAAGGAGGAGCATTTCAAAGAGATATGTATCATCATATGAGGGAACGCCCCACTCTTCGTCATGATATTTTAGGTATAGCGGGTTACTGAGGTTAGCCCAACGGCATCTAGGCATTTTTACCTATGTTATAGTTATCCATGAATTCTTTTTTGTACTCAAGGAAGCGATCTTCTTGGATGGATAATCTAATACCTTCCATAATTCTTATTAAAAATCTTAGGTTATGAATAGAAAGTAATCTTTGTCCAAGGGTTTCTTCTGCTACTAAGAGGTGACGAATGTAGGCTTTGGTATAGTTTTTGCAGCATTCACAGTCACATGAAGTGTCTACTGGAGTAAAGTCTTCTTTGTATTTGGCATTTTTTAGGTTTATTTTGCCATATTTTGTGAAGGCGTGGCCATGACGAGCTAATCTAGTTGGATGAACACAGTCAAACATATCTACTCCACGTTCAACACCTTCAAAAAGATCAAATGGGTCTCCTACTCCCATGAGGTAACGTGGTTTATCTTCAGGTAGATATTTGATAGCGTAATCAATCATACGATACATGGTGTCTTTGTCTTCTCCGACAGATGTACCTCCAATAGCATAGCCATCAAATCCTAGTTTAACAGTTTCCTCAGCACTATATTTGCGAAGACTTTCATATTCTCCTCCTTGAACGATACCGAACAATGATTGACGAGGATTATTAAATACTTCTTTTCCACGACGAGCCCAACGAAGTGTTCTTTCGGTAGAGGCTTTCGCGTATTCGTAAGTTGCAGGATATGGAATACACTCATCAAAACTCATGGCAATATCACTATCTAGTTTGTTTTGAATTTGAATAGATTTTTCAGGAGTTAGGAATAGTTTTTCTCCGTTAATGTGGCTTTTGAAGGTTACACCTTCTTCGGTTATGTCTTTTGGTTTTGCTAATGAGAAAACTTGGAAGCCACCACTATCAGTAAGAATTGGCCCATCATAGTGCATAAATTTATGAAGGCCACCGGCTTTATCGACGATATCTTCTCCTGGACGAAGCCATAAGTGGTAAGTATTTGATAAGATGATGCCAGCTTTTATTTCTTTTATTTCACGATAATCAAGTGTTTTAACAGTGGCACGAGTTCCGACGGGCATGAATATTGGAGTTTCATATTTTCCGTAGTTTGTTTCAATAGTGCCATATCTAGCTTTGGTAGATTTATCTTGGTGTAATAATTCATATTTTACTTTCATATTGATCCTTCTTTCTTTTAGGTTGTCTATTTTGTTTATTTGTTGTTGTGTATGAATATTTAAAGTTGAAATTCTTCTTTCTGATTTATTGGTTTCTTTATTACTTTATTTATGCTTATACTTGTTTCTTTCTTTATTTAGCAACTTTAAATAAATATCAAAATTTCGTTTCTTTATAATTATATATGAATATTAAAAAAAAAGAAAGTCTTTTTGTTATTTTGACTGTATTATTGACTTTGCAATTTTTAAGAGAAAGTAAAAAATGTATAAAATTGTGCTTGTTTTTAGAATTATATTTTTCTAGGAGTTAGCAAAAAGCAATAATTTTCAGGGCGATTATGAGGGCTAAATTATATTTGATGCTTTTGGGGGGTTGCAGTTTGACTTTCTTGCTTTTTTAATTTTAAATTGGCTTTTGTATTTTAATTTCAGTTTTGGCCACATCTGGCAACCTCATCAGCCTTGAAATACAATGTACACTTAATGGTGCCACTTTCAGTAATTTGATAAATTCCTCTTTTAGTTATTGTATTGCCAGACTCTATTTGTGTAGGGAGCATGGTTACGATATCACGGGTGCCATTATTGCTTTCAGTTAGTTTTTCAAGATTTTTACGATATTGACTAAGAATACCAAGGAGAGACACGAATAATAGCATGAAAAGAATTAATGTACCATAGAGGATAGTGGTTATGGCAAAACCTTTATTATTTAATTTCATATATTTATTGTCCTTTCTTATTTTTGATAAGATTTTATTTTTTTATGTGAGATAATTTGATATACAGTTTTATATAGTAATTTTAATGTAGAATAATAATTTTAATATAATATTACTTTTTTGTTTAGTGACTCGTTTACAAGACTGGAATTAGCTTTAGGAGTAACAACGGTATCGGCATTTCCGTCAGAGATATAACGGCGCTTTTTAAGAATATTATTGAAAACCATATCAATATCAAATTCTTTTCCATTGTTATCATAAGCACGGCAGCGTTTCATGAATTCTTTATCAAAATCTTTATTGTATGGGCTTACTTCTGGCTCCCATCCTACTCTTAGAGCGGCGATGGTTTCGTAAGTTTTTCCATTATAGATACTTGTTAGGATATGAGAATAATTTTCGTGAGTCTTTTTATATGGAGTACCGAATGGTAAGGCTACTATTTTAGAATATTTGCCTGGGATGATGGTATCTAATTTGTCATAGACGTAGCCGACAACTTCTTCGGTAGTGGCAGTGTCTATCTTGGTGAAATTATTGTGTCCTTTAGTGTGATTACCTACTTCATAGCCATTTTCTACTAACCACGTTAATATTTTTTCGTTGTATTCAGGCTGATTAAATAAGGCTCCAGTTACGAAGAAGATAGCTGTTACTCCAAAATCCGGGTATTTTTGTTTGTATTCTTCAAGGATACCAACGGCACTATTTTTATCAATGATAATATTTCCTTCACTATCTAGCCCAGTTACTTTTATATTGTTATCATTACCATCATCAAAGGTTAATACTATTGGGCTTTTTCCATATGGAACGGAAATGTTTCCATCAATATAGTCAGATAACTTTATCATGCGATAGCCTTCTTGATAATAGAAATCTAAATCGGCACGAAAGGCTTCAGCAGTTCTAGTATAGCCGTCTTTGTCAACATTTCCTCCAGTATGGGAAGTTTCACTATTTTTCATATTCTTTATACCATGATACATCATGATTGGTACTTTACCTAGTTCATTAATTCCATCAGTAGCAAATTTTTCTTTATCTATTTTGCCAAGAGACACCGTTATAGTTAAGGGATCGTTATTTTTTATTTCAGTGGTTGGTTTGATGCTTTGGGTAATTATTTTATCCTTGGCAATGGTGTCACTATAATCGTATGTTAACTCAATGGTTAGTTGATATGACTCAAGAGTTTTTTTGGCAACATTTATATCCATATTGGTTAAATTAGGCATTAGAGTTATTTTGGGATTATTTTTTTCACTTTCATTTATAGATACTAATTTATAGATAAGGAATACTCCAATAAAGAGAATTAAGACTACTAATAATATTTTTAGAATGTTTATTTTGAAATGCTTATTTCTTTTAGACATTTTATCACCTACTTCACTATTTTTATTTCTTTATTTTGTGTCTTATTTATTTTATTGTTATTTGATTTGAATTTGTATCTGTATTTTTTTGTGTTTTTTATTTGAATTATTTATATGACTTAATTTTATATGTCTTGTATATATTTTGTTATATGTTTTGTATATATCTTGATTTTATATATCTTGATTTTGTATGACTTAATATTAGTTAGTCATTTTATCAAGTTTGCTTATTAATTAATATTTTTGTCATTCTATTAATCTAAAATTATTATATCTTATATTAATTATTTTTTCAATAAAATAGAATTTTATGTAGAAAAAAAGTGAAAAATGTAAAATAAAATTTTATTTTGGTATTTGGAATGATTAATGGTTACTTGATTTATTTAATGATACAATAGTTTTATAATGATATGATGCTTTTATTATAGTTTGGTTTTACGACATGAAGAAATATTTTTATAAATTTTCAAATCAAGTGCAGCACTTCAGAAAAATTTTCCTAGGGAAATATTTTTGCAAAAAAATTAATAATATGATATAATTAGTTAGTGTTTTGATTCTTAAATTTTTTATATTATATTTTTTATCGGGTTTTAATAAATGAAAAGGAGGAATTATGAAAAATAAAAATACCCAAGTATTCGCTTTAGGGGGACTTGGTGAAGTAGGAAAAAACTGTTATTGTATAAAACACAATGATGAAATTATTATTGTAGATGCCGGAGTTATGTTTCCGGATGATGATTTACTCGGAATAGATTATGTTATTCCAGATTTTAGTTATTTAGTAGAAAACGAGAGCAAGATCAAATATTTACTAATTACACACGGACATGAGGATCATATTGGAGGAATACCTTTCTTGCTACAACAGGTGAAGATTCCAAAAATTTATGCTCCTAATCAAGCTAAAGAGCTTATAGAGAAAAAATTAGAAGAAAGAAATATTAAGTATAAAAATTTAAAAGTTTATACAGAAGACACGATATTAAAGACAAAATATTTTAATATAGAATTTTTTAGAACAACACACTCTATACCGGACTCTCATGGTATTAGTATTACTACTCCGAATGGCACAATAGTTATGACTGGTGACTTTAAATTTGACTTTACACCAGTAGGACCTATGGCTAATTTACAAAAAATGGCAGCGATTGGTCAACGAGGAGTTAAACTTTTAATGAGTGACTCTACGAATGCTTTAGTACCTGGTATATCTTTATCAGAATCTATTGTTGATGAGAATTTAGGAGAAATATTTAGAAATAATAAAGATAATAGAATTATTTTAGCAACATTTGCTTCAAATATTTATAGACTTAAACATATTATTGAGACTTGTCGTGAAAATAAGAGAAAGGTTGCTTTATTTGGTAGAAGTATGGATACTTCAATTGATATAGCTAGAAAATGTGGATATATTAAAGATAAGAATATTATTATTTCAGCTGAAGAAGCTAATAGACTTCATCCTAGTAAGGTATGTTTGCTTTGTACTGGTAGTCAGGGAGAGCCTTTGGCAGCGTTATCAAGAATTGCAAGTGGTACTCATAAGCAGATTAAGTTAACTCCAAATGATGTAGTTATTTTCTCTTCTTCCCCTATTCCAGGAAATGCAGCTTCTGTTGCTAAGACTATTAATAAATTATATCTTAAAGGGGTTAAAGTTTACACTAATGGTAATTATGGAGATATTCATTCATCAGGACACGCTAATCAGGAAGAACTTAAATTAATGATTAGACTATTTAAACCAGAATATTTTGCACCATATCACGGTGAATACCGTATGCTTAAGACACATGCTGATGTTGCTGTTGATTGTGACGTGCCAAGAAATAATACTTTTATATTAAGCAATGGAGATATTCTTAATATTAATAAAGAAGGAATAAAGAAACAAGGTCACTTGCAAGCTGCTGATATTTATGTAGATGGTGCTAGAATTGGTGACGTATCTAATATTGTTGTTAAAGATAGAATGTTAATGTCTAATAATGGTATTTTAGCAATAGTTATTAATATTGATACAAAGAAGAAGATCTTGCTTAATAATCCACTTGTTACTACGAGAGGATATATCTTGGTTAATGAATCTATTGAATTGATTAAAGAAATTGAAATGCATGCGAAGAAAATTATTACCAATAAATTAAAAGAGAAAAATATTAACTTTGGAGAAATCAAGAGTGAACTTATCAATAATTTAATGCCAATTTTATCAGACAAAACAGGAAGAGTACCAATTATCTTGCCTATTATTATGGACGTTAAAGACTATAATAAGGGAAATAATTAATATATAACTAAGTAAAATTAATGATTTTTATTAATGGTTAATATATAACTGTATAGAATTAATATACTAAATAGAATTAATATTTTTTAATAAATGGTTATATAAGTTGAAATATATAATTTAATAATACTAGTTGTTAAATAATGATTTTAATGATTAAATAAAGATTATATAAATATTCTTTAGTGAGTAGAAATATTATATAAATGATTTTTATAACGAAAAGGCCTATAGAAATATAAACTTAAGTAAATAGTTTATGATAGTTTCTATAGGTTTTATTTTATTTTATTTGAAATAGTTGATTTTTGTGAAAATGAATATTTATATGTTATGCTAGATCGGTATATTTTATAATGAATATGTTTTTATCTTTGGAGAATGCATAAAAGATATCTTCTAGTTTTAAATTTTTACGAGTTAGCATGGTATCAACGAAAGACTTATCACGATGCATTTCTTTTAGAGTTTGATATTGAATTTTACCATCTAAAATTAGAGGCATCGGTAGTGGTGTTTTGACATTTTGCTGTGATTCTTTGTATGGGAAAAGGGACAAAGTACCATTATTTTCAAGAATAGCATACTCTATTTCTTCAATATTACGATAGCCTTTTTCACGTAGTTGAGTTAACAAATCATCAAGATTATATTTTTGATGAATCATTTCTTTATAGTTTACTTTACCATTCTTTATAATAAAGGACGGAGAACCATCTAGTAACTCTCTTACTTTAGGGCTTTTTAGAGAGGTAAATGATAAAATTATTTGAAGAACGACAAGACATATTATAGGAATAACTGATGCTAAAATACTTTTAGTTGAATCCTCTACGGAAATGGCTACTAATTCGGCAATTAAAATGGATACAATAAGATCAACAATGCCTAACTGCCCTACTTCTCTTTTTCCCATTAAACGATAAATAAATATTATAAAAAAATAGAAAAAACTAATACGAAAAATTATTTTGAAGTATTCCATATTATCACCTTTATTAGTATTACCAAGTCATAATTAAATATACTGAACATAAGTATTATTAGAAAGGAAGCAAGATAAATTATGGTGGTTATGTATGGTAATTAAAAATTATTTAAAGGGATATGCATATTTACTAGGCATTATTATAGGATTAACTTTATTATTATCAGTATTTAATTATTTTTTTAAAATACCAATAGATGCATTAAAGATAGCTACAGCAATTATAGCAATACTTGGAGCTAGTTTTATTATGGGTAAAGGTCTTAAGGAAAAAGGATATATTGAAGGAATTAAGTTTTCTTTAGGATATTTGCTTATGGTTACTATTATTAAATTAATTATTGGCAGTGCTTTTAATTTAAAGGTATTTATTATATATGGAGTAATACTTCTAGGGGGAACTTTAGGAGCAATGATAGGAATTAACTTTAAGAAAAGTTAAATTATGTTACTTGTATATGTGTAGTGTGTGACATGAAGTGCTATAAATAAATTTTATATAGATATATTTAAAGATATATAATATATAAGTGAAATTAAAAGAAATAAGAGATATGAAAAACAAGAATATAAAAGAAAAATTAAAAGATATTAGGGATATAGAATAAATAAAGATATATAAAAGATTCAAGACATATAAGAATATTAAAAAAATATATATAACTATATATGAGGATAACTATATAATAATGGTAAGTTGAGATAATACTAACAATAGTGTTTATGATAATATGGATGATAATTATTTAAAATGTTTATATGAAAACGAAAGTCAGGTAAAAAGTGATTTGTTCTGAGAGGATAATCTTGATATGACTACTATACTTGGCTTTTTTCATGTGATGGAAAGATGACAGGCTTATACTTTATTCAAATATTTTATTAAATTAAGGTTGTGTTAAACATAATAACTGATAAGTGTTACAATATTAATTTATTTTAACAATTATAGGATAATTTTAACAATTATAGGATAATTTGTTTCAAATTATTTTAAAATTTACTAAATATTCTAATATAAAT
>CAJJKI010000028.1 GCA_905188025.1 uncultured Eubacteriales bacterium
TCTTCATATTCTTTCCATTCTTGAAAAGCTAAAATAGTAGATTCACTATCGCCACGATTATAACACGTAGTAATATGAAACAATTCCTTAGCAAAAGGCATTTTAACAATTTTACCTTTAGCTATAAGTCCAGCAGCAAAAGGAATATAAAATCTAGTATCAACAGTTTTTCTATTTTCACTATCTCTTATAATTTTAATTCTATGATTATACTTATCTAATCGACGAGCATAAATAACTTTCTTTCCTTTAGTTCTGTAACTTTCACCAGTAATGCTATATAGTTTGCCATTGTATTCTACTTTATAAGTACCATCAATATATCTAATAGTACCTTCACATTTAGCAACTATAATAACATATTTATTGACTATTCCTTTCTCTTTGGATTTACCTACAACTCCAAATGAGAATTTAAAGCTAACCATAACATACTACTTTCTTTTAATAGTACGCATACGTTTATCAACAGCACGAGTAATACCTTTAAAAGTATTATCCTCTGCAAATTTAGCTTTACGAGCAGCCTTTTTAGCAGCTTTCTTAGCGGCAATTTCTTCATCACGTTCTTTTTGTTGTTGAATAACATCAACAATCTCAACATGATAACCACAATAATGAGTGAGAAAATCAATCTTACCACTAGTTCCGTTACCAATAGCACTATTTTTAGCTACTTTAATAACTTTACTAGCAGGATTGATTCCAATAACAGCGTCAACATTATTAAGTTGACGAACAACAGAAACTTCATCATACTTTTTCATAAGTATTTTACGTTTTTAAAGATTAATAAAACAATTATATTTAATAGTTAAAACTATAATAAGTTCAATAATAGTAAGATTAGTAGAGCCACTACGCTACGCTCCGTGGCGACCCCCCGTAGAGGATGGAAGCAAGCTAGTCATTAAACTTTCTTTATAATAATATCATTAAAATCACTAGTAAGTTTACCAATCCTATCTTCAATTCTATCTAGTCTATTTCTATCCCTATCTCTTTTAACTTCCCATTGTTTATTAATATCGCAAATATCAATTTGAATCTTTCTAATCCAATTTTGAGTATCATTAATATCTCTAATAAGTCTATCTAGTTTTTTACTAACAATGGTAATTCTTATAAAAAGATATACAGATAAACCAAATATCATACCAAGTATAAAATGAGAAACATTTTCAATCATAGAAATAATGATAAAGTTTACGAATGAGTTCAAATCTAGTATCAGTAATATTATAGATTTTAAATGCTTTAGTAACAAAATCAAAATCACCATATTTAAGTAAAGCATCTATATAATCTTTAATATCACTAAGCCACATAATAGCACTAACAGAATACCTATCACTATCAACATTAGTAATATATTGACCAATACCTTTAGCGATAGTATCAGCAGTTATATCATTAATAATAAACATATCAGTAAACCAATTATCTTTTATATACTGTTTATTAGTATATTTATCACGAAAGGCTTTAGATAGTTTACTACATAAATCAATATAAGAACGAGCAGCAGTTCTATTATTATGATTAACAAATTGAACATCTTTAATCTTAAGAGTTAAATTCATACCACATTCAATAATACGAACTTTAATTTGTTTTTTATCTTCGTTAATATATAGAACAATAGCAAGTTTATCTTTCCAATAACCAACATTCAAAGTAACTATATCATAAAGTTTAACTTTAAATCTAGATGTAATAGTGCCATCAATATTCTTATAAGCAATATAATTCATAATAAAACTGTATTAAATTTTTAGTTTAACATTTATTAGCTAGTTCTTTTGCCCTGTATTGAACTCAATATTAATCGTGATAGATTAATCAGATTATATATGAAAATTCAACAGAGAGCAAAAGAACTGTATCTGTGAATGTATTATGAACATAAATAGCTAGTCATTTTGTAGCAGCCTCATTATTCTGTTCATTATTCTTACCATTACGTTTAAGACGTTCTTTAAGAATATGTTCAGCAACAGAACCAAGTTTACATTCACTAACACAACGACTAACACCTTTAGCATGAGCTACAGTATATACAATAGGATAATCAATGTATTTGTTATTACCTACTGTACGTTCAACTTTAGTAATTCCAACTTCAGTCACAATACCAACACAAACACTAAGTTTAGTTTGATTATGATATTGATAAGTATATTCCATATATACTACCTGTCCTTTTTCAAACTTAGCTTGTTCTTTAATGTATCTATCTAATAGACCATCAAAAATAAGAGAATCAAAATTATCCATTTTAATTATATATTTAAAGTTAATAATATACATACTAAAAAGCCTAGCACTATCTTCACAGACAATACTAGGCAAATCTACAAATACGAAATCATATAAACGAAATGTTTGACACGAATATTATTACTAATTTCACAATCAATAATAATAGAATAATTAACACTAAATCAAAATATGACATATAACACTTGGACTATGATAAATATTAATAGCACTATCTTCACAGACCGTACTATTACAAAAGTTACAATTAGAAATTAAAACGGATAATAACAATATCATAGTTTCGGAGTTCAATTCCTCCATCATCAGCAAGTGAAATAATACTACTATCTTCACAGACAGTAGTATTAGAAATAAAATCAAAAACTTATGTGGGATTATTTAGCAGATTTATTTGCTTTTCTATGTTTAAGTTCAGCATAAATTTCATCATCACTAATATTCTTAAACTTATTCTCCTGTTTATTATTATCAACAGATTGATTAGCCATTTTAATAATTTCCTTATATTCTGCATTAGAAGTATTAATAATATGTTGAGCAATCAAATTATTAATTTTAGTATTAGCTTCAACAATATTAATAATCATATCTTTAGCATATTTAGGAAAAACAGCAATAATAGGTTTAAGAATATCTTTATCTTCAATTATACTATCCCAACGATTAATAAGCCAATCAAGTTCAAATCCATCTTGAGTAACAAGTTTAATAATATCTTCTTGAGTTTTACCAAAATCATTAATGTATTTTTGTTCTTTAAGAACATATACAAATAAAGCTAAACCTCTAACATATTGGTCTGGAGATAAACCTTTATCTTTAATATCATTAATGAATTTATTAATAAGAGTACAATCTTCTTTATATTTATAGGTATCACAAGTAATACTATCACAAGATTTACTAAAAACTTCATCAAGAATAACTTTAATATTAATATTTTCCATAATTTTATTTATTTAATCATAATAACCAAAAACATCATTTTCAGGGTCAACAATAGGACTATCATCAACTATTGGTTCCCAAGCAATATCGTCAAAATCTTGACTTAGACATTCTGCATGAATTTCAACACCTTCAACATTATTATTGAAATATGTATCATCTTCAACAAAATAAATATCAGTTCTTTCCATATCTTTATATATAAAATAAACTCCGAGTAGAGAATGATTATCATCAACATTATTAACTATAACAAACCCAATAAACAAAATGGATAAAAATGGCAGGCAAATGAGAATTAGCTTTAATAAGCTCAACAGCACTATCCATCCTCTACGGGGAGTCTACACTACAAACTTAACTAGCCTCAGAATCTTTATTCTTTTTATGAAGTTCAGTTTCAGTATCAATCATAATACCAATAACTCGCTGACTATCACTAGCAACATCAGCATGAGCTTTAACTAAAGCATCAATAAATAAATCATCTGTATATCTATATTCTCTACGAAGACCACCATCAGCAGTAACTCTAAACTTATTCCATAAGAAGTCAACATAAGCACCTTTAGAATTACATATTCTTCCATCATCTTCAAGAGCATGAAGAATATTAAGAGAAGTATGACGTCTAAATGCAGCATTGAATTTAACAATACAAACTACATCAAGAATATGTTGAGGAACATTAATTCCAACAGGAATACCACGTTTATCAGTCTTAGCATCTTTAAAATCATTATCTTCATTAGCTTGACTAACAACAGTAGTTTGTTCTTCCTGTTTACGAACTTTACTTTGTTTCTTCTTCCTAGCTTTATTCTTAGGTTGAACAGTTTCACTACTAACAACAGCATTAACTTGTGTATCTTCTTCAGGAACAACAAGTTTACCCTCTTGTTTAGCTTCTTCTAAACTTTCAGCCATAGTTTTCTTTCTAGGCTTAGATTGAACATTACTAGTAACATTATCAAAATTTACCATAACACTTATAAGTTTAAGATTAATATTATTATCAGTAGCAATATTACTCTACTGAACAACACGACAAATATAATAATTAAATATAATACTCCAAATATATTATAATTTATTTATACTATAATTCTAACTAATAATCAATAGCTATATTAAAATAACTAAAATAGTTATAGCAATAGGAATTAACTTACCATGAGTATAATAAATATCAATAGTATCAAGAGTATCATTAGTATAAAGAGAATCAGTAATATCAAGAATATTAAGAATATCATTAGTAATACCACCAGCAATATTAGCATGACTAGTATTAATAGTCATTATAATATTAATAGTATTAATAGTGCTATTATTAGCTAGAACTAATGCTGTTGGTCATTATAACTAAAAGTCTTATTAGACTTGATAGTGCTGTTAGGACTAGTCTTAATACTGGGCTTAACGATAAAATTCATGACGAAACTAGAGCTAAAGCTGATGTCAGAACTAATGTTGATGATGATGGTATAACTAAAGGTTATAATGAATGAGATTGAGAAGATGATAGTATAACTAATAGTTATAGTGGTTATAATGAAAAGTTATGGAGTTATAACGAGAAGTTATGGAGTTATAACGAGAAGTTATAAGAGAGAAAGAGAGGGAGTTGGAACAATAGGTTTAGATTGATTAGGAATAGGATGTGGAGAAGGATGTGGAAGAGGAAGAGGAATGCCAGCGGGACTAGTCCCTTTAGCATGACCATCTCCACCCTCATTTCCACATTCACCACTCCCATAATCATTCTCATCTCCACATTCAACCTCAATTTAACCCTATTTGAACCACATCCAACTCCACCATTTCATTCTCCACGAACTCTACAATGTCCACTTTCATCTCCATATCCTCTTTCTCCACATTCAATACCTCTCATCACCTCTAACTTCATCTCTATAACTTTTTGTTATGAGAGTAAATCTCCATGACCAATATCAGTATAACAAAATGTTATAGGAGTAAATCATCATTAATTTCATTAATAGTATTATCATCAGTAATTTCATCACGTTCATGCTTATCAAGACTTTCATTAATAACACTAACGATACTTTTTAGTTTAACAGCAATAGCTAATCTAAGTTTATCAATACTATTATATACTTGTTTGATATCATTAGCATTACCATTAGTGGTCATATTAGTAACAACAAGAGGGTGCTTAATATTATCAAGACTAAGTTTAGTAAGTTCAACAGAAGTAATAGAATTATCATTCTCAACTTCAATAATAGCAATAATACGATGTACTTTCATAATGTTTAATATTAGGACAAGACTTATCAGACCTTGCAGCTAGGTCTTGATTGATAAGTCTTATCAGACTGTTAAGTTCGTTTACTGCAATCTATTTAATGTCGATAATGAGCATTTCCATGTCGAACACTAGCGATAGCATCAACAAAACTATTGTTGATAACATCAGTGCTACCAACCCGAAGGTCAGTAGCACTATGTTCATTAGAATGGCATGTCGTCATCATTCATTGCAGTAGCAACAAAACTAGCTGCTTTAGCTTTAGCCTCACGCTTGGCAGCAATAGCAGCACGAGCGTCCTCCATAATCTGCTTGATAAGTACATTATATGCACCAACAAGAACAGGGTCAGCAGGCTGTTCGATACCTACAACATGATATACATATCTATCATAATCCACAACATTGTAAAGATTATCTTTACGAGTAAACGGATTACGGTCTTGTACACCAGCAGGTACAAACTGGCAAAGAACTTTGACAGCAACACCAGTCAGATACATACTAGCAAAGCCAGCTTCAGCAGCCTCGCCAACATAGTTGACAAATCTACCGTAGAACTTGTCTTTGCGCATTACAAGCAGTATCTGATTGAATGGCATCTGAATAGCACCAAGCATACCCATTCGATGTGTACCATCAGGCATACTTTGAGCACCTTTAACAGGACTAGCAATAGTAACAAACGCATTGAGATAAGACTTGCCATTACGACCTGTACGTTCTTGACAATCAATATTAGTAATGACAGTAGTCATTACATAACTATGACCATCAGTACAGATGCGTCTAACAACATCATCAATGGTTTCCACTTGCGCAGAACTTTGGTTATCTGTATCAACAGTAGGTTGAACAGGTTGGTTAACACTAGTAGTTGGTTCAACTACATTAACACTCTCAGAAGCAGCAGCAGCACTCTGTGCAGCTTGCGCTAAATCTTTAACGTCTGGCATGACTATTAAGGATTTAATTACGCTAATCAGTAGCATTACTGACAGTTGTTTCGTTTCAACTGCAAAGTATTTAATGTTGATAATGAGCAGCATCATCTAGTAGAGATTAATCTCTACTAAGATAACTAACAATAGCCGATAGTATTCCAAATACAACAGCAGTAATCTGTTCATCACTAGTTGGTTCTACTTTCAATGCTAGTATGATAGCTGGCATCATCAGTATGATAGCAACTAACAACAATGGTTTGTTTGTTCTCATAATGATTAGTATTAATAGTTAGTAATATAATGAGATGAATAATCTCAATGTATTTAATGTTGATAATGAGCAGGATTATCATTAACTCTATCAACTTTAGACGGGGGTAGTCAATCAAGTTTAACATGACCGGGGGTTCTACTCACTAGCCTCATCAAAACACTAATAAACTTAATTACCATTATCACTATCACTATCACTTTCATCATCTTATTCATTCTTATTCTCACTCGCATCATCACTATCGCTTTTATTACCTTCTTCACTATTATCTTCAACATCATTTTTATCATATTCATCACTTTAATTTTCTTCTTTTTAATTATTATTACTTTCTCCTAGAATTTGACGGGGGTAGTCAAGTCCAATTTAATGACCCACCCCTTATACTCACTAGCCTCATTAAAACACCAATATACACTATTTTCACTCTAATTATTACCATTACTATCATTTTCACTATCACTCTCATTATAACTTTTCATTTCATTTTCATTATCGTTACCTTTATTACCTTTATCTTCATTATTTCCATTATCTTCGCCCTCATCTTTATAATTATCATCATTTTTATCATCGCATTTAATTCAGTCCTCACCAATATCTATAACTTCAGTTGCATACAAATCTTTATTCGCAATTACAATACCTTTATCAGTATCATTTTTAAATAAAACAAATTTATCAATTATAAGTCTATCTTTATCATCAAAAGTTTTTATTAATTTAGCTTCACTAATAATATTAATAAGTTTGTTAACATCACCTCTAAATATGTAAATAGGATTAACAACATAAATATTTCTAATATTAGTTCTTTTAATAATATTTTCATCTTCAAGATAAGCAATAGCGTTATAATAATCTCTATAATTAGGCTTAACTAAACCATAACCTTTAATTAAATCATTAGAAATATAAATAACATTACTATTAAATTTAATATTTTCAGCAATATAACCAATAAAAGAAATAATAACAGCATATCTATTTTTTCTTATTATATCCCAAACTCTCATATCAATAGTAACAAAATTACGTTTAATGCCAACTTCTTTACTAAGATAATAACCATTATCAAATTCAGCAACTATACCAGTTCTGGTACTTTTATTATAACTAAAAGGATTAGCAACAACAAGTCTTTGTTTTTCAAATTCTTCTAAACAATCAGCATTATAACAAACATCATTAACAAGTTTATTATAAACTTTAGTAGGTTTAAAATCTTCTTTAAAAGTCATAACAATAATAGTATTAAGTTTAACATAAAAATATATTACTCTAGGAAATGTCGAAATCTATTCCATGTATGGTATAAATTAGTATTTATAAGTTAACATTGAATGCGGTAGTCGATTTCAATGGAAAAATCTCCAAAGTGATAACCTCCT
>CAJJKI010000029.1 GCA_905188025.1 uncultured Eubacteriales bacterium
TAATTAGTTCATCTTTACTATATTCTTGAAATTTATCTATCATTGGTTCAGGTATTTCAATAAGTCCAGCATCCTGTGCTAGTTCCACATAATTAAGTACTTCATCTAAGTTATTCATAAGTGTCTTTTTATTATCATCAAAACTATCAAATGCAGAAGCCATAATCAAGCTCTCAAGTACTTTTCTATTAACCGTTTGGCTATACATTCTCTTAGTAAAATCTATAAAATCTATAAACTTGCCTTTTTCTCTTTCCTTAAGTATCATATTAGTAATATTATTTCCTACATTATGAATAATCGATAAAGGACAAATAATCTCCCCATCAGTAATTATATATTTATTCATAGATAAATTAATATCAGGTTTCTTTACCTTTATCTTATTACTTCTAAGCATTGCAATATATCCACTAGTCTTTATTTCATTATTAATTGTATTATTTAAAAGTCCTATCATAAAATATTGATAAAAATGTACTTTTAAGAAAGCCATTCTATAAGCTATCAAAGAATATGCCACAGCATGCGATTTGTTAAATCCATAATTAGCAAACTTTAAAATCAAATCATATACTCGTACTGCTACTTCCTTATCATACCCTCTTTGAATACTATTATTAACAAATTTTTCCCTTTCACTAAGCATAATACTTTCTTTTTTCTTACTCATAGCTCTTCTTAAAATATCAGCTTCTCCTAAAGAATATCCTGCCATTACCGAAGCTATCTGCATAATTTGTTCCTGATATATTATTATTCCGTATGTCTCTTTAAGAATATCTTCCAAATCAGGATGAATATAATCAATCTTAACTCTTCCATTTTTTCTTCTTATATATTCAGGAATACTATCCATTGGTCCTGGGCGATATAATGCTATCGCTGCTACAATATCATTAAAATTATTTGCTTTTAATTGTTTTAAAAATTTGATCATTCCTGCTGATTCAAATTGAAATATTCCTTCAGTGTCTCCCTTATTAAATAGTTCAATAGTCTTCTTATCTTGAAAAGGAATATTACTAAAAGTTATATTTAATCTTGTATCATTTCTAATATCTTCAATAACCCGACTAACCATCGTTAAATTACTAATTCCTAAAAAATCCATCTTAAGAAGTCCAAGTGGTTCTAAATAATCCTTAGAGTATCCTGATACATACATTCCAAGTTGATTACGATATAAAGGTATAATTTCATCTATATTCCTATTACTCATTACTACTCCCGCAGCATGCACTGATATATGTCTTGGAAGTCCCTCTATATGTAAAGCAATCTGATACATTTTTCTAACGTCTTCAGAGTTAGCAATTAATTTCTTTAGTTGTAAATTATCTTGATAACTTTGTCTTAAATCACTACCACACATTTTAGCAACACTATCAATAAGATTACTCTTTAAATTTAATACTCTACCAACATCACGAATAGCCTGCTTTGCTCCCAAAGTATTAAAAGTAATAATACCTACTACCTTTTTCTCGCCATACTTCTCCGTCACATAATCTATTACTTCTTGTCTCCTATCAGCATCAAAATCAATATCGATATCCGGCATTGTAACTCTCTCTTTATTAAGAAATCTTTCAAATAACAAATTATATTTAATTGGATCAACCTCTGTTATCCCTAAAGTATAACTAACTAAAGAACCAGCTGCTGATCCTCTACCAGGACCCACTAATATATTATTTTTCTTAGCATATAATACATAATCATACACTATCAAAAAATAATCACTAAATCCCATCTCTTGAATAACCCTAAGTTCATATTCAAGTCTTTCCATATACTCATCAGGTACATTTCCATTTAATCTTTTCAAAAGTCCTTTATGACTTAACATTCTTAAATGTTCCTGACTATTAATATTTTTATCATATATTGGTAATAAACCAGCCGTATATCCCAATTCTAAATTACAATTATCGCTAATATATTTTGTATTAATTATATCTTCTTCTAAAGAATTAGCCTTTACTTCCTCTAAAGTAAGCAAGTGTCTTCCCGTCTTTTCATGAAAAGCATACTCTCCTAGAGTCTTCCCTTCACCTATCATCACTAAATAATCTAAGTATTCATTATCTTCTTCATTTAAATAACTAACATTATTAATAAATACAGCCTTATCATGAATCATATTTCTATCATCTATATTACTGTATCCAATAAACCTTTCATAATATATTTGATATATCTCTTCATTATAACCATTATATGGCATCACTAATATTAGATCACTAGAGTATTCTTTCAAATCTTCTATTTGTAATTCTCTATCAGATACAATCGTTGCTAATTTAATTAAATTCTTATATCCAGAAATATTTTTAGCGTACAACAAAACTACATATTCTAAAATATGCAGTTCTATTCCAATAATTGGCTTAATATCATTCTTTTTACATTCCAAGTAAAAATCCATTACGCCAAACATATTCCCTTCATCAGTAATCGCTAAGTTTTTGTATCCATAATCACGTGCTTTACTAACTAGTTTTTTTATGTCATTTAAACTATTAAGAATTGAATAACTAGTTTTAACTTGTAATGCCGTATAATTCATGAATACTCCTTCTTTCTCTAAAATCTCCACATAAAGTACATTATTAATATTACTCCTACAGCAATAACTGAAGCTAAGATGGCTACATTTGAAAATCCACCACTTTTAACTCCAATATCCGCTCCAAGAATAGATCCTTTAAACTTTCTTGCAAGTTTGCTTTCCTTTTTCATTGTATGATTAGCAAGTTTATAGTTCTTATCTAATCTAAGACTATAATTATCACTTGAATTAATCATCAATGTTTCTTCAGAACCATCATCATTCTTAAAACTCTTACTCATATTATTCATGTTTTTTCCTCACTTTCTATTTCCTTTTATTTTCACTTATCATTACTTTGCATTCACATAATTGACGAACCCTTTCAATAATTCTTCTAGCTTTAACATGATCAACTTCTTTATTAGCCACAGCTAAGTGTTGTTCTAATTCCTCTATTGTTAAATTTGAAGTAAAGAAAGTTGCCAATCGTTCTTCCATTCGGTACTGTAATATTGTACCAAGTACTTCATCTCTTGACCATTCTGTTACACTATCAGCACCTATATCATCCAATAAAAGATAATCACATTTTTTAATCTTATTAAACTTTCTCTTATATTCATCTCCATCATAAAACGATTCTTTCAAACTTCTCAAAAATTCTGGATAATAAACTATTGCAACTCTCTTACCACTCTTAGCTATTTCATTTAGCATAGCTGATACCAAGTAAGTCTTTCCACATCCAAAATTTCCTGATAAATATAATCCTTTATGATACTCATTCTTCTTAAAACAAGTTAAATATTCTTTAATCCATTTAATAATTTCAAATCTATTCTTATCTTTAGTATCAATATCTTTCATCGTAGCTTTTCTAATATCCATATTAATATTAAAGTAATAAACATTATCTAGTATCTTATTATCTTCATCCATTGCTTTTTTATACTTACAAGGAACATACGAAAATTCTACCAGTCCCATATTATTATCAGGGTAATACACATATCCATTAACTTCATTCTTACATTCCATAATATTCTTACAGCCTTGACAATTCTTAAGCTCACAAGCACTTTTCTCTATCTTAGTTGTATATTTCATCAAAGTATTATTATCTAATTTTAAATTATTACATATTCTTCTAAATACCATATCATTATCATAATCTTTTTGAAAATCTTGTTCCAAACGATACATTGATTTTCCATACTTAGAATTACTTATAACTTCTTTCATACTTTCCATTATCTATACTCCTTAAGCATCTCTTCAATTGCTTGTCTTTCTTCATCAGTAGCTGCATCATGCATAATTTCTTTATCAAACCAAACTGGTACACTATTCTCTTTAGATATTGTTTTCTTAGAAACACTTTGACTTTTCATATGTGCTTGATGATTTTTTCTAGCAATTTCCATAGCATCTTCTACTGTCTCAATCTTCTTTCTTTCCCATTGACCAGCTATCGTTTCTACTAAAGATCTTGTAAGTTTATTATCATTAGTTTTAAGTACATAATCTACAAGCACATTAACTACTCCTGGTTTTAATTTATGATCAATAAGTAAATCTTCTAATAACTTAACGTCTCTCTTAACTGGTTCAGCATCTCCACATTTACTACGTAAGAAATCATATGGACTAACTGTCTCAAAAGTATAAATCATCTTAGCAATATTTGAATTATCTCCTATCGGTTTACGCAAATATTCAGGTTGTGTCTGTTCAACCACTGTCGGAAGCAAACCACTATGATCAAATTGATAATAATCTCTTGCTACCTTACGAAGTTCATCACGATTAACCGTTCCTCTTTCATTAATACAAGACTTAATAATACTTCCCATCCTCGTAGCGTCTATATCATATAAATACGCTAATGAAATAATTAACTCTTGTAAATCCTTCGTAAATATCTTCTTATCAATTTGCTTAGGCATACTCTCTATCAAAAAATTTATATCAAAATTACTATCAATATTTAACTTTTGCTTATTATATTTTCTAATATTATCCTTATACATATCAAAAGAAGTACAAGGAACACTGTCAAATACCTGATTAAATTTCTTAGTAATTTCCGTATATCCTTCTTTATTAACTTTTGGTATCTTAAAATAATTAATTAGTCGGTCATATTCTATCTTTCCTACATTATTATATAATACTATATTAAGTATAGGATGAGAGAAAAATTCATGACAAGATACTGGCGAATATAATTCATAAATATATCTATTAACACTATCAGTCTTAACATAGCTCTTAATTAATCCAATCGCTTCAAGTACATTTCTAACTTCTACTAATTCCTTACAAGAAAGATGCAAATTAGCTAATAAATGTGCATGAGTTAAATTATCACTCATTGTCTTCAAATGATCCAAATCATTATAAAGAACATTATATAAAGATACTGCTAACGGACCAATAATAGGTAAATATAATAAATTAATAATTTCCATATCATGAGCTGTTATCACGCTCTTATTAATAACTATATAATTATCTGCCGGTAATAATGTCATATCCATATAAACCACCTATATATAAATTATATCATTATTTCTATCTAAAATCTACATTTTTTATCCGCCAAAAATAATTTTTTTAAATATCATGTCAAAGTTATATCTTAGTATTATATCACTCTCTTAATCATATTTCCCTAAACAATATAATTGTATCATTATTGCAAACATTTGTCAATATATTTCCATACATTTGTTTGTTAAATTTATTTACCCTATTTTTATCATTAAATAAAATATTCTCACTATAAAGCACTAACAGCCATATATACAAAATACTAATAACCATACTTATAATATATCAATAAACCATTTAACAATATAACTAATAACAACCATATAATTTTAAGAATCATACTCCTAAACAGCTATATAACTAAAAACAAAAAAACAGATACTACTTGTATCCGTTTTTGTTAACTCTACATATGTTTCTTTCTTAGTAAAGATTTTGTTCCTTTAATAGCAGCTTCATCTTCTATTACTTTCTTCATCATTTTTAATTCTTTATTTAAGATTATAGAAACATAAGACTGACTTATTCCAAACTGATTAGCTATATCAGCTTGCTTATGACAAACGTCATCTAGAAGTCCAAAATACATTTCAAAAAACTTTCTAATTTGTTCAGGTTCTTCATCAATCATCTTTCTTATTAATAAAACCACTTCTTTATCAATAATATCTTCTTCAAAATAATCTTCACTTTTAGTAAAATCAGCAATACTAAAACCATTTTCATCCTTAAAATCCAAACTTAAAACGCCTAGCTTACTTCTTTCACGTATACCTCTCAAATACATAAAGAGTTCATTATCAATACACCTTGTAACATAAGTTGAAAAAGCTATCTTTTTATCTTGATTATAACTATCTATTCCTTTAATAAGTCCAATTAATCCACACTGTGTAAAATCATCTTGTTCAAAAAGAGGACTTTCTCGAAGAGAAAAGTGCTTAATCATCCAAACTTCTCTAAAGAAAACTAATCTCATATTAGACTCAATTAAAATTTTTCTAGCTTTCAAGTCACCCTCATGATATCTCTTAAAAAGTTCTTGTATTTCTTCTTGAGATTTAACTGGCATTAAATTAGTACTATCATAAATATCAAACTCATTCATATAAAAACTCCCTTTCGCAAGTTAAATATTTTAGCACATTACTATTATTTCGTCAAATTTCAGCATTTAAATCACTATATAAAGCATATGTATCCATGTATATTTATATCACATAATTATTTTACAACTACAAATCCCGTAGCAATCTTTCGTGTTTGTTCACGTTGATACCAATCAATAGGTCTATTAACTATCTTATCATTAATTACTAAAACAGCTGAATTTCCACCATCCAAATTAGCTGCATTAATTGCTCCATATTTAGCCATTATCTCCATTTCATCCTTAATAGAAGCTCCCATAGAATCAGTTCTTCTTCCATCAATTACTAAAAATAATATAACGCCATCCTGTCTTTGGCCGATTGCCGCACGCGGATGAATTCCATATCCACCATTACCCCTTATATCAGCCTTCTTCCCATTAACTATCAAGAAAGGCCCAAATTCAACAGCATCTCTTATTCCTTTATTAATAGCTTCTGTAGCTGATATATATCCCAAGTACATTTTATTATCATTAGTAAAGCCAATTAATCCGGAAGAAGCATAACCTCCTTGAATAATCTTACCTTCACTAATTACCACTCCAGCA
>CAJJKI010000030.1 GCA_905188025.1 uncultured Eubacteriales bacterium
ATTTAAGGATATTAGATAATTTATGGAAGCGTGAGCCTGCACAGCAGAAATAAAAATCTATCTCTGGATAGGCGTGGTTCGATTCCACGACTAGTAGCAAACTAAAACAGATTGCATATGTATAGTAGAAAGCGAGCAAAACTCCCAGATAACATTACTCTAGATTGGATACTTTCTAAAGTAACAGAATATGATATATATGCAAAATATATAGGTCAATTTAAAGTAGGTATGATATACAATAGTCCATTTAGGAAGGATAAAAATCCATCCTTTGGTATTTACTATAGTAAACGTACTAAACAACTACTTTTTAAAGATCATGGAACAGGTGAATGTGGTAATGTAATTAAATTTGTATCATTATTTACTGGTAAAACAGAATATAATGATATACTATCTGATATAGTAGATAAGTTAAACATTACTAATAACACCAAACTCGTTAGCTCTAAGCAATATATACCGCCAACTGAAACAGTAATTGGTGTAGTACGTCAGGAATTTACTGATGTAGATATCAATTACTGGAAACAGTTCAATATTTCTATAAATACTCTAAAGAAATTCAATGTAAATAGTATTAAATATTATTTATGTAATGGAATAGTAAAGGGTACTTATAAACGAGAAAATCCAATGTATGCATATAAGGTCTATAATAACTTTAAGATATATAGACCACTAGCAGATAAATATACTAAGTGGAGAAACAATCTTACAGACTATGATATCCAAGGCTATGAGCAGTTGCCTCAGAAAGGTGATATACTATTTATTACAAAGTCCATGAAAGATATTATGTGTTTGCATGAAATGGGTTATCCAGCAGTTTCTCCATCTTCAGAGAGTACATTTCTACCTAAAGACGTATTAGAGCAACTTAAGACGCGTTTTAAGCGTATTATAATACTTTTTGATAGAGATGTAGCTGGAGTAAAAAGAAGTCGCAAATTAAGCCGAGAAACAGGCTTAGAAGCAATATTTATTAACAAAAAATTCAAAGCTAAAGATGTATCTGATGCTGTTAAAGCAAACAGCTTTGAAGAAATAAAAAATTGGTTAAATGAAACTATTAAAAACTATAGGTAAAGTAATAGCATTACCTTTTGATTTAGCTCTGATACTTGGAAAGTTATTATTGATTCCAATCAAATTAGTAAGTGTGTTGTTGCATGGAGAATTTATTGAATGGAATAAAAAATGCAAGTTTATAGGAAATTCGATTAAAGAAATGTTTAAAGCTTTTAAACATAATAAAGATTATTCTTTCTTGCATTCAGTAGGATTTACGGATGAAAATGGTAATTTCTCTGAAAGAATTGAAACGTTTAAAATAACTAGTGATAGTATGCAACATTATATTAATTATGCTAAAACAAGTCTTAAACAAGAAAGTGCGTAATGCTACTAAACAAGAAATAGATGGAATAGTATTTCGATCTAAGTTAGAAGCTTATACATATTAGAAACTAAAGGAAGCAGGTATATCAGCCGAATATGAACAGCATAGATATACTTTACTTCCTAAGTTTGCATATAATAACTCTACAGTTAGAGCTATTACTTATTTACCAGATTTTGTAGGAGATGGTTTTGTTATAGAATGCAAAGGATTTGCTACAGATTCTTGGGCAAACAGAGAAAAACTATTCAAGTATTATTTAAGCTTAAATGAACCAGATACTAAGTTTTACTTAGTAAAGAATAAAAAACAAGTTGATGAATTAATCAACAAATTAAAATCTTAAATTTTCAGATTATGGCAAAGAACGAATTTATTAAAATAGGAGAACAGATAATTGCAAAACCTAAAGGTGCTGATTATGATTTGATACCTGGTAAAGTATATGATCTGAGTTGGAATAGATGGGAAGATTCACCTATATTTAAGGAGAATGGTGAATTAAATCTACCAAAGAAAATCTATTCTACTAAAACTGATGACGTATTTAAGAAGCGTATTATAACCTATTTTAATAAAGCAAATACAAATACTACTGGTGTAATGCTAGCTGGTACTAAAGGTACAGGTAAGACTGTAATGGCAAAAATATTAGCTAAGGAATCAGGTTTACCTATTATTGTAGTTAATCCTGATTATCCAGAAGGTAAACTTATTAAGTTTTTTAAGTCCTTTACTACTCCAGTATGTGTTTTGTTTGACGAAGTTGAAAAGAACTTCAAAACTGAGTATATGCTAGATTTCTTAGATGGAGTTGAAAAGACTGCACAGAAACTAGTAATTATGACTTGCAATGACTTAAGCAAGGTTAGTCAGTATATGCAAGATCGTTGTTCACGTGTTCGTTATTTACGTCGATATTCTCCTGATGAAAATGCTGCATTCTTACCTATGCTAGCTGATGATTTTGGTATTAAGAACAAAGAAGAAGTGGTAAAATTCTGTAAAGAAAATATTAAACTGCTTTCTATGGATAACATTGTTTCTTTCATGAGTGAAGTCAAAATGCTAGAAGATGAAGACATTAGCCTTCAGGAAATTATAAACATTATGAATATCTCTACTAAAAACATACCAACTAAAGTTAGTGATACTGTAGAATACGATGATGAATGTGATGACTGTGACGAATGTAATGATGTATATGACGATTGTGAATGTTGTAATGCAGCGTGAGAACAAATAAGGCTAGATATATTCTAGCCTTTTAACTTATATAAACATGAAAATATGCGGTATAAGTGATATACATGGTAATCTCATTGAGAATATACCTGAGTGTGATGTACTATGTATATGTGGTGATATAGTAACATTAAATGCTCAAAGAAATATTGAAGCATCTAAACATTGGTGGGAAACAAAATTCATAAAATGGATAGATAAATTACCTTGTAAGAAGGTGGTTGTCATACCAGGTAATCATGATTTTTACTTAGAATATAAGTATAAATTAAATGAATGGACTTCTTTTAAAGATTATATGCAAGTTTTATCTAAAGGTAAATTAGTATTTCTTATAGATGAAATGTATATATATGAAGGTGTTAAATTCTACGGATCTCCTTGGATTAAACCAATTGAATTTCAAGAGGATAGATGGGCATTTAGTAGATTTGATACTTATGAAGATATACCACAGTGTGATATACTACTAACACACGATAATCCATTTTGTAATGAAGCTCTAGATGTTTTCTCCTTTGGAAAGAGTAAATATCATTTATATGGACATTGGCATGATGGATCTAGTGATGTAAATTCTGGAAGATACAACTGTTCTAGATTGAATAATTGTTATAGTTTTAAAAAGAATTATGAATTTATAGTATTAGATATTATGACGGAAAAAGAAAAGAAACAAGTAGAACAAGCATTCTTGGATAAGCTTATTAGTCAAGCATACAATAACAATGTAGCAGATTGGCTTAAGACATTTAAAGAAGTTGAACTACAACAAGATAAAGAAGATGAACTAGTTTGGGATACTTCAGCAGAAGTTCCTGAGTCAGCTGTAATTAGCGATATGGAGGATTAATTATGACCTTACTAAAGAAAATTATAGATAAAGCAAAAGAAAAGATAGACTTACTTTTTCTAACAAGAAAAGTAAATTGCTTTATAGAAAGTAAATCTATTTCTACAGAAGAGGGAATTCATATTTATACCGAAAACATTAAAAAATATATCGAACTTGGAGATATTGAAAGAGCTTTTTCACAATATGAAGAATTAAAATATAAAAAAAGACGGCTAGAAGATCTAAAAGAATTTAAAAAATATTTACTAGAAGAATGTAAGGAATAGTGATGGAGGATTAAGTATGAAGGTAGAAGGAATTGTTACAGATAATGAACGTATTGTGATTGAAGCAATGTTCAATAATGTTATTGATGATACTATAGAAATACAAGCTAAAGAAGAAAAAGTAATTATAGAGTATGTTAAAGAATAAGATGGATATTAGTATTCCTTATTACGAAGATAATAGTAGAGTAAGCAATTCTGCAATAGGGTGGTTTATTAAAAGAGGTCCTAGATATTTTCGTGATATGCTTGATGGAAAAGAAGAGGGAATGAACTTTTCTTTTCTTGAAAAAGGAACTATGATTCATGAATATTTACTTCAACCAGATGAATTCTGGAAAGATTATATTATTCTTGATTTTGCAACACCTAAAGTAAAACAGCAAAAGGATTTATTAGATGAGTATCATAGACTTATGCAAGTAAATCCATTAGAATCTCAGGATAAGCTTAAACTATCCGCTTATAAAAAAGCTTATAGTAATAAGAAATCTGATGAGAAATGTATTGAAGAAGCTGAAGGTCTTATTATGATTTATCAAGATTATTTAGAATATCTAAGTAAAAAAGATGATAATAAGAAGATAATTAGTTTTGCTGATTTACAAATGCTTAAAAAGATAAAAGATAATATTCAGAATCATAAGAAAGCAAATGAATTGCTTTTTAATTTACCATCTACTTTTGAAACTCATAATGAATTTCATATTAATTGGCAAGTTAATAGAATCAATAATATTAAATGTAAATCTTTACTAGATAGAGTATGTTTTGATCATGTTAATAAGAAGATAATTCTAATTGACTTAAAGACTACTGTAAATGTCTATGATTTTGCACATTCAGTAGAAGAATACGATTATTATAGGCAAATTGCTTATTATGGATTAGCAATCCAATGGTATATGCAAGAAGTATTAAATCTTAATTCTGAAGAATATGATTTTGAAGCATATATTATTGCTATTGGTAAAGATTCTGAAAATCAAATTAGAGTGTTTAACATGAAAAATGATAAATTACTCAGTGAGAAAATTGATTTAATTAACAATTCTTTACAAAAAATTTCATATCATATCAGTACAGATCAATGGGATCACTCAGTAGAATACTACGAAGGTGATGGTGTTGAAGAACTATAATAAATGCTTAATATTTTTAAGTGATTTTATAGAAGCAAAAATATCTTACTTTGATTGTCCAGCATTTGTAAATATGTATACAAATTTAAAAGGAGACAATTCTGAAGGAAAATTATATTTAGTTTATAAGTTTAGTAGTCATTATGAACTATTTAAAAAAATAGAGGAAATCAGTTGTAATAAAACATATTATAACTGGTTTCCTTATACTATAAATAAACAATCTTATATTGTCTTTTCATTTAAAGTTAGTAAAGATAAAATACAAGAATTAGAATTCTGTAAAAAAGGTAGATTTACTGATAGTTATTTAGATGTAAAAGATTTAGTTGTTATTTGGAAAGACTACTTAGATCAATTTGATGATTTGCTTAAGTCAAATGACTTTTGCTCTGATTATACTTGTACTTGTTAAAAATAAAAGGCTGGAAATAATCCAGCCTTTTTCATTAATCAGAATCTCTATTTGCAATTTGAGTTTCGTAGTATCTTCTTTTAGAAGGTATATCCTATAATTCCCATATATTTTTAAACGGAGTTATTTTCATTCCAAATTTAAAAGTAGGAGAAAAACCTTTATAAGCGCCTCTATCTATTTTTTCATCTTCATTATTAATCAGATTATGTACCCATGCTGGTACAGTAGAAATTAATCCAGAAAAGTTATCATAATAACTATAAATGGGGAATGGAGTTTTGATAGTTGAGATAGCGTCTTGGATTGCCCAAGGGGTAGAAGACATCATAGTTTCAAAATCTGTTCTTACTAAAGCAAAAGCTAATAATTGTTTTAATATATTATCTTTATCATCATCTGCCCAAGCCTTTGCTATTGGCATTAAGAAGAAATGCAATATATGTACACCTATTAGTTCTAAAGATAATTGTCTTATTACTCTACGCTAATCGTATGTAGAATTCTACATATACTTCTACCATAAACTAATATTCCTAGTATCTCTTCTTATTGCAGAAATAATACTAAAAGGAACTCTAAACAAAGCCTCTTTATATCTTTGAGAACTATAATCCCATTGTCTATTCTATACCCATCTTTCTTGAAGTATAATAGGCATAAACTGTCTATGCATCATTACTAAACTTCCTATAATATTACTACTTAACATAGTTTTCTATAGTGGAGTAAGCTAACCATCAGCAGATTGAGCTAAATTTCTAGCAGTGTTACCAATGGTTTCTTTTTTAGCATCCCAGGCTTTTTGATAAGCAGGGTCTTTGGTTACGATATTTCCATTTTTATACTCTACTAAATCTCTAGAGGATCTAAATGTGTTCCATTGATTTAACATTACTTCGTCGTTACTATATTTACGTTTAAATTCTTCGCTATTAAGAAACTCTCCATTTACGTATCTATAGTTGTACATAACAGAATTTAGTATATGACCCTTTACGACATAATCACTTAAAGAGTATACTCCAAAAGCCCAGTTTCTAGCTATTTGTTTTTGAAAAGTAGATAGATTAAGTCTATCTGTTTTTATTTCAGCACCTACTTGAAAATATTCCATTAGTTTCATCTATGTACTATTGTGATAATCACTAAGTAAACTGAAATTATTTTTAA
>CAJJKI010000031.1 GCA_905188025.1 uncultured Eubacteriales bacterium
CTACTATTGGTGATACAATTATAGTTCCGGAAGAATTTACAGCTATGACTGGTTCTGACTTCGATGTTGATAAACTTTATCTAGCTACATATACATATAAAGATGGTAAAAGAGTAAGTTCTGACGAAAAATCGGAACAAGGTTACGTTAATAAGTTGCTAGATAATTACTCATTAGTACTGACTGACTTTACTAATATTGCTGAAACTAGAGCTTCTATTGATACATTAACAAAGATTCTTCAAAAGCAGATTCTTCCAATAGTTCAACCAAAAAATACTGTAGAAGTAAATCCTATGTATGAATTAGCTCCTTCTTTCTAGCTTTCTAGAAAGACAGAGTATACTGGTGGTAAAGCTGGTATTGCTCCATTTGCACTTAACTCTACTAATCATGCATTAACTCAATTTACTCACTTATGTATCAATTATTCTAACGCTAATAGATATAATTTAGGTCAATTAGATTAGGTATATGGAGAAGATAATCAACGTATTATGGACTGGTTGTCAGCATTGATCAATGCTCACGTGGACGTTGCAAAGGATCCATATATTATGGCTTTGAACGTAAACTCCATTACTTATAATATGACCTCTTTACTTATCAGAGGTGGTAAAGGTGAGAATACTTTCTACTTCTTAGCACAACCTGCATTGCGTAGGTTTACTAAGGAAATGTTAGAAAGTAAAGGTATAATAGGTGCAGAAAAAGGAATAACTGAAAGAGATAAACTTAAATCTATAGCTAAAGAATATATGACTTCTTTGAGAGCAGCGATTGTATCATTAGATGATAGTGATTCTAATAAAGCAAAGTATGCACAGTATTATAATAGTTTAGCTAGTGAATATTCACTTCCATCTATAGAAGGATATGATGCTGTTGAGGTCAATTATAATGATGTGTTTGATAAGAAAGTAGCATCTGAAGCGTTAAAAAAACCAAAAGAAGTCAATGGATTATATCAACAAGTCATATCTATTAGAGCTTATCAAGATTTGTCTTCAGATACAGAAGTTTTGTCAAATTTAGTTCAATTATCATAGATTGACACTAAGAAATTTGGTAATACCTTACCGTTACAGTTAAATTTCAAACGTAGATTAAATAGATATATAGATAATTATCAAAGTAGGTTCTATATAAATGGAGCTGATAACATAGAAAAACCTATAAACTATTACTTATCTTCTACATTCCTTAAGTAGAAACTAGATGCTGGTATAAATACTCCTAGAATATTATTAAGCGGACAAGTCATAGAAGCTACAAAAGGATATAAGACAATATTTAATGCTGCATGTGACTTCTTTTTAGGTAATTCTTCAGATAAAAACACTGTAGCTGAATTATCAAAAATATTAACTACCTCACTAAGAACTAAAGCTGTAGTGAATGCAGTTGAGGACTTTAATATTAGCGATAAGAAATTCCTTAATATGTTAAGAGGACCTAAAAGTATAGCTAAAAGGTTAACTTAGATTAAAAATGATTTAAGAAAACGTAATGATTTACCAGCAATTGCGTTCAATGGTCATATTAAGAATGAGTTACTTAACTATCTACAAGAATATGCATCTGATGGTACTAACTAGAAATATGATAGAATAGTAACAGCAGATAATGCTTTAACTAATACTGCTACTTATGAAAACAGATTATTGTCGGCATATCAAGATCTACTAGACTGTGAAGATGAAGGTATAAGAAAGTTTGCTAATAGATTGGGTGTATATGCTTACTTAACTAGTTTCGATAATAGAAGTACTGATTCATTCTTCGATGTAATAACTACTGCTTGGAAGAAACAAAAAGGTTATTCAGATGCAATTAAAGCTGCTATAGAAATACTTAATAATGATAAATTAGTAGGTATGGATTATTTTGGTTTTAATTCTGAAAACATGCAGAATAATAACTTTACAGAGTTATTTACAGAAATAGCTAGAAATGCTTATAGAAACGATAAGATAGTTAAACCATATCAATTAAGTAATTACGATAATAAATATGGTACATTAGTTCAAATAAAGCCTGATTCTAAGCCAATGCCAGCAGTATTTAGTAGTTGGAGAGCTAATCAACCGTTTATTAAGATTCAACTTAATCCTAATGACATCAATAGTTATATATTGTATCAGAAAGTAGCAACAGTATATCAAACTGATGAAAATGGTGATCCAGTAAAAAATACAAAACAATCTGTATATAAAATTATACCAGCTTTAGGTACTAAAGATGATAGAAAAGTTTACTATGAATATCAAAAACAATCTGGGGAACAATCTGCATTTGAAGAAAACGCTTTACCTAAAGAAGCTATTTGGAACAATGGACAAATAGAACAATTAGTCTAGAAATTTTTTGAACCTATGACAAATAAAAATCATACCACTTTAGTGTATGAATCTTCAGATGCTATAGTAATTAATACTGTAGAAAAACAAGAAATAGTTAGCTTTGAAGAGCCAGAAGTTACAACAGTAGGTTCAGATTTAGAAGCATCTAATGAAATACATAATACAGAAGATACTTAGTCTTCTACTATTTATGGAGAAGTAGACGAACAAATTTCTACAATAACGGTAGGACAAGATGATTCTGTTACGTTATCAGATATGCAAGTAGATATGGAAGATGGAACTTAGACTATAATAAGTGACGATGTATTGAATTTTACAGAAATAACTGATGATGTGTTTGGAGAAAGTCCATACTTTGATTCTATATTAAATGCTGGTATTACTCAGTATGAATAGGTACAAGATATAATTACAGATATGAATACTGGGACTGATACTGTTCAAGATATGAAATTTAATGATGAAGCTTATAAAAACTGTAAAGGTAAATAATTATGATTATATGTCCAAATTTTAGTGATAAGAATGTCCTAAAAGAATTTAATGAATTAAAAGAATTGGTAGGCGAAATTGGCGCCTACCATATCTGGAACGAAAACAATGGTAATCCTATTGATTAGACAAAAGATGGTAAGCCATCTAAGCTATTTTCAGACTTACTGTAGTATTATAATGGAGACAGAGCTGCTGCTATAAAAGGAAGAGCTAAAACCTTTACAGAAACGTTTAGTACGTGGTTTGAAGGATCTACCGCTATAGATGAAAACGGTGAACCTATTATTACAGAATTTGATGGAGATAGAGTGTTTGTTTCTGATCCAGAATATGATTCTACTAAAGAATTAACAGAGTTAGATACATCTAAAATTAAATCTGTTGATAATACTGGTTCTTTTTCCGCTTCTGACAGTAGAATAAAAGGATCAGAGCTAGATGAATCATTGTAGTATTACTTAACTAATAGTCTAGATGAAAGGTATCAACAAGATGTACAAGAATATATAGAAGCATACAGATAGTATTTTGATAAATATGATTATGCTACTAAAGAAAATCTTGAAAAAGAATTAGAAAGAGTAATACAAAAAATACACGATGGTCTTAAAGCTAGATTATATACTCTGAATAAAAAAGACACCAATGTTACAGATGAATTTAAAGCAGCTTTAACATTACAAATATCTGAATTAGAAAATAGGACAGTAGATAGAATTTAGAATATAACTAACTTTATATATAGTACTAAATATGATATATTATCTACCATAAGACAAATCAGAGATGTGGTAAATGGAGTGTAGGATAAAATGACACTAAAGTAGCTGTTGGATTTAAAACAAGATTTCTTTAATTTTTATTGTCCAATGCTAGATGAATGTGTTAATACTTTATCTGCTACAGAAGAATATAAATATATAGTTGGAGAAAATCTATATAGAAATTTATTAAAGGAAGCAAAAAGAATGCAGACTATCCTAAATGTAGGAGCTAACAATGTTAATAATATGATTACTAAGTAGTCTGCTGAAGAAATTAGAAGAATTGGTATATCTGTTAATAGTCCAACTATAGAAAATTATATATAGGAACATCAAGAAACAGTAGGTAAAGACATATTAGCTATTACTGCTTGGGTAGGAGCTGGAGATAAAATTAATGACGAAGCCATTAGAGCTTTATTTCATATAACTCAAAATGCAGAATTTGAAGTTAATAGAGCTACTTACGAAAAGTATAATAAACTAACAGAACTATTAAAAAAAGCTGGTACTTTTAATCAAAAAAAATTAGTAGAGCTTGATGAAAATGGTTTACCTACTGGATATCTAGTTAGAAAAAGAAACTATGGTAGATTTAACAATGACTATAAACAATTCTTAAAGTAGCTTAGAAGTGATTTAGGCATGTTAGATGTAGATGATTTACGCTCTGTAAATCCAACTATACGTACAGAGTACAATAAAAGAAAAAACAAATGGTTATCAGAACATTGTGAAAGAAAATATACTCCTGAATACTATGAACTATTTAACAATCTATCACCTTTAGCTGCTGATGCTAGAGAATTAGTACAAATCAAAATACACAAATTACTAGATACTGTAAAAGACGCTAATGGATTCTATGACACAAGTAAGTTATCAGAAGAAAATCAAAGTAAACTAAAGGATTTATATTTAGAAAAAAAATAGTTAGCTAGTATATATGGTATAGATGGAAAATTAAAACAAGGTGAAGAATATGAAATAGCTGTAGAACTAGCTGCATTAAATGATAAGTTGTCTAAAGGTATGGTTTTAAAATCAAATAAAGCATTATTTGATAAAATCAAGGCTGAAAAAAAAGCAAATTTATCTGAAGCTCAGTATCAAAGATGGTTATAGTATAATTCTAGAGATGAGTATACTTAGGAATTTTACGATGATCTTTCTAAAGTAGAAAGATCTGAAATAAATAATGAATCAGATAAAAAGCTATATGAATAGTTACAAGAAAGAAAAAGAGCCATACTTAAACAATTTAGAGATGATAAGACACACGAAATTGAAAAATTAATACCAGGAGTTGCTCAGGCTGAATTAGATAAAATAGATGTAGATTTATATAAGATAAGAAAAAGAAACGGTAAAAAGAAAACTACTGGATTAAAATTCAATGATATAGCTAAAGTAATACCATCTAAATTATTTTATAAACTTAGAGCTGATGCCATTGCTAATGGAACTTTAGCAGAATTTGAAATGACACATTGTAATAGAGATAGTCAAGGTAATATATATCCTAAATCTTATCTTACAACAGTTGTTCCAGTAAAAGAAAAATATATACTTAAAGAACAGCCATCTATATACTTTTCAGAGGTAGATTAGAATTCTCCATTCGTTAATAAGAATTATAAACCAGAAGTTGAAGACTAGGGAGAATACTATTTGCCTAAATTAGAACTATACGATAATTCAGAAGCATTTAATAAAGTATCTTCAAATGAAGATTTACATGAATTATACAAAGAATGTGTGAATACTCTTAAAGAATCAAATAGCAAACTTACTAATCTTACTAATTTAAGTTCATATAGATTGCCACAAATATCAGGTTCTATGTGGAGATATGTTAGAGCTAGAGGATTTGAAGGCTTTAAAGAATACTGGAAAGATAAGGTGTCCACTAGAAATGATGATACTGGCTTGAATGATGAAGCAGTAGATACTGGTACAGATAAATTATATTTTGTTCCATAGAATTATGTTAAAAGTCTGGATGATCCTTCTACTATTACAGCTAATACTGTTGGCTCTATAGTAGAGTATTTTAAAATGGCTGAAAACTTTAGAATAAAAAGTGAACTCAAACCTAAAACCGAAGCTATCTTACAATTTATAGGCAATCGAGACGTTAAAAGTAAGTACAGAGGGAAAAGTAAAAAAGGATAGGAATCTAATATATATAAGTTTGCTAAAAGTTTCGTAGAGATGAATATATATGACATTAAGACTAAATCTGCTATATGGGATATCAAAGAAAGAGATTATTCTATACTAGGATTTAAAGGTCATATAAAACCTAGAAAAGTTAATTTTACTAAATTAATGCTAGGATTAAAAGCATTAGGAACTACCGTAAATCTAGGTTTAAATATTATATGTGCTACTACCGGCTTTTTTACGGCAGTTTATAATGATATAATTAATTCGCTTTCTGGTAGGTATTATAGTTTTGGAGATAGTATTAATGGTGCTAAAGCT
>CAJJKI010000032.1 GCA_905188025.1 uncultured Eubacteriales bacterium
TCATGATATATTAAAATAGATAATTAGAATAAAAGTATCAGATAGGGAACTATTATAGTTACTAGATGATATAATAGATTCATCAGATGGAGTGCCTATTGGTAATTACTTATCTTAGTTCTTTGCTAATCTATATCTATCTTACTTTGATCATTGGGTTAAAGAAGATAAAAATATAAAGTACTATTATAGATATGCAAATGATATAGTAATACTTTATAAAGATAAAGAGTCTTTGTAGACATTACTTAGAGATATCAAGTAGTATCTAAAAGATAATTTAAAACTGTAGTTAAAGAATAACTATTAGGTATTCCCAGTAGAAAGTAGAAGTATAGATTTTGTGGGATATAAAATATATCATAATTTTACTTTAGTTAGAAAAGCATTAAAGAAAAGATACTGTAAGAAGAATGCTAAACTGAATAAAAGGAGTACTAACTACAAATATTATAGAAGAAAAATGGCTAGCTATATAGGATGGTTTAAACATGCTAACTGTTATTCTTTACTTACTAAAACTATTAAACATAAAGAGCTATTAGATTACCTGGATATACGTAAAGGAAATAGAACATACGCATAATGAGTACGTTATAGTTATATAATCGCAGAGACTTTAACATATGCTAGCAGTAATAAATATTGACTAGCATTTTTATTTCAGATAAAATTATTTTAAGTTGTGTTGAGTAGAAGTTTATATATAATGAATCTTGCAAGACGTATATTTGCTAATGGATATCAATCTATAGTAGGTTGGCTAACAGGTATAGCGACTATACTAGCACCAGCTGCACCATTAATAGGTGTGTCATTTCTATTCATAATATTAGACTTAATCTATGGATATAAAGTATGTAGACAAGTAACCAATAATAGTTACTTTGAATCTGGTAAGTTTTGGTCTACTATTGAGAAACTAGGATTTGCAGCTATAATGATAGCTGGATTTACTTTATTAGATAAGTTTATATTTATGACATATGCTGATCTGGCGTTAGCTAAAGTTGCAGCAGGAGCAGTATGTTTTGCAGAAATAATATCATTATTAGAATCTAGGAAAGCATTAAAACCTAATTCATTAGTTACAAGACTCTTCACAAAGATTATAAAGTCGAAAGCAGAAAAATATTTAGATGTAGATATAACAGACATCTTAGAAGAACAAAATACTATTACAAATGATACCAATACTGATAAGTCTAGCAAAAAGATTAACAAGTAACATTATCGGTTGGTTTAAAAGAAATTACAAAGCAATGGCAGTGATTATCATTATGATTCTCGCTGCCATTTGTTTTTATTAGAATAACTAGCTAGATAAGAAGAATAGAGAACTAGATAGAGTAACTAATAACTATCTTTACTATGAATAGCTAGCAACATAGTAGAAGAATGATAACAGAGTTCTATAGCTTACTCTGGATGAATTTAAAGAAACCAAAGATAGCTTGATACAAGAAGTACAGGCTACAGTAAAGAAATTGAAAATCAAAGAGAAGGAGTTGAAATAGATACAGATATAGGAGTAGAAAGTAGTACACGATACTACAATAGTAGTTAGATCAACTGACTTTAAAGTGGAAATCAAACCAAATAATTTGACATCAATCGTAATAAATAAAAGAGATACGCTCCTAACACATAGTATCGACATTCGCAATACACAATCACTATTTATTCATACTAAAAAAGAATATAAGCGTAATTATCGTAATTGGTTTTAGCGACTCCTTCACTTTGATTTTAAAAAACGAACTATTTATAAGTACCAAATTGATAACAGTAACAAGTTAATCAATGTAGAAAATACTAGAATAATAGATTTATCAAAATGAACTTTATAAGTCGAATAATTAAATCAATTAATGCAATGAGAGAAAGACTGAAAATAGAGCGTCATGAGGCTATGTATGGTCCACACTTCAATGAAGAATGTGCACTAAAAGCAGTCTCAAAGATGGAAAACGAAGATGGCTCTCGTGGAGAACATTGGAGTTTAGAAGAAACTACTTCAATCGCTAACCAGTACGGAATCAATCTGAAAGGTGAGAAATACAACAAGTATGATTGGTACGTTGCTCTCAATATGATACGTTCAGACTATTATCGTGCAGTTGTTACTATGACAAGTAGCGATCACATTAAGTACTTTGTAGAACTAGCAAAAGCTTGGTTGAATGATAAAGACATAGAAGAAGGAAAGATGTGGTATTACTATTGCTATATTATGTGTGATAAATTGCGCAAAGCAGCTAAGACGATGTTAATGCTTGAAGACGATGAAGATGAAGAGCATGAGTATCGTTACGCTCGTGGTGGTAGAGGACGTGGAAGAGGTAGAGGAGGAAGAATGACTCGCTACGGTTATGACTATGACGAAGACGATGAATATTTAGATCGTGAACGTGAAGAGGAAAGAATGCATAGATATGAACCTATGTATGAAAGAAGAATATCAAGATATTAATTTAATCAAAATTTATGAGAACTATGTACGAACCTGAAAAAATTTTAGTACAAAACGCTGGTATAGATCCAGGTGTAGCTGCACTTTTGCAGAATGCAAACAAAGGTAATATGGACCCTGCTGCTCTTATGGCTATGATGAACAACGGCGGTTTCGGTGGAAACGGCGGTTGGTGGTGAATTTGGATCATCCTAATCTTCTTCTGCTGGGGCGGTTTTGGAGGTAACGGTTTTGGTAGAGGTAGCGATGATGCTAGTCGTCTTGCTTCTCAGTTGAATACCGATACTAATACAAGTCTGTTAATGCAGGCTATTCAAGGTAACAAAGATGCTATCAGTTCTTTGTCTAATACTTTAAATTGTGATATTAATGCTGTACAGACAGCTTTGAATACTATTAATACTAGTGTAAGTCAGATTGCTTGTGATACTAAATTGGCTAGCTGTGAAGTAATTAATGCTATTACTTCTGGTAATGCTAACTTAGCTTCTCAATTGGCTAACTGCTGCTGCCAGACTCAACGTTCAATTGACTCTGTTAATTTGAACTTGACTCAAATGAGTGCTGATAATAAACTGTCTATCTGTCAGCAAACTAATACTTTGCAGAATGCAATCACTGGTGGTTTCAATAACTTGTTAACAGATAATACTAATAAATTTAATGTAATTGGTGCTAAGATAGATGCACAAACTCAAATGATTAACGATAAGTTCTGTCAACTTGAGATGCGTGAAATGCAGAATAAGATTGACACATTGCGTGCTGAGAAGTCAGCTCTTGAATTAGGTCTATCTCAATCTGCTCAAACTGCTAATATCGTAAATCAGTTGCGTCCTTGTCCAGTACCTGCTTACTTAACTTGTAACCCATTCGGATGTAACGGTGGATTCACTGGTTACGGATACGGATATAACGACGGTTGCGGTTGTGGTTGCTAATAAGAAAGGAGGTAATTATGTTTAATCCTTTCTTTAATCCTTATCGTGTAAGACGTATTGACCAATTGTAGCACCAGCTGCTTAATAAAAAACTTAGGGCTACTGTAAAAGGTAGCCCTACTAAAACCAATTCAATTATGTTATTTAGTCAATTAAAAATAGGAGATCACGTGCACGTATTGGAAGTTCTAGGAACATTTAAAAAGACTACTGTTTATAGTCTTGGTTCTATTACCTAGGTTTCAAATCCTTATGATGAAGCTTTGCCGCAAGGTTAGTTTCCAATACCAGGATAGAACAGACGTAAATTAGTCGATGTATTTATTAGTTGTAATGGAGAATCTAAGAAACTATCAGTACCAGCTGAACGTTCAATAATCAACGATACTTCTATAGGACTTACTGTTGCTACCAACAAAGAAGAAATAGCTAATATGGTTAGATAGAACTACAACGAATTCAAAGCTAAAAAAGAAGCAGCAAGTAAGTACGATGAAGAAATGGAGAAGTGTAAAGATATTCTAGATCAACTAGAAGCACAGGTAGAAGATCCTATAGTAACAAATACTATTGACAATAGTAAAGAAATAAACGATTTAAAGAATGATGTTGCTGATATTAGGAAGATGATCGAAGATACTAAGAAGATGTTTATGGGAGGATTCCCAAAACCACCAATGCCACCTATGCCTAATGTACCAGCTCCATAGATGAAATAAAAGATATTTAAGGTAGACTAAAAAGTCTACCTTTTTTATTATATGTACTTATAGAAACAGCTATTAAAAAAAAGAATCAATGTATTCCTTTTAGGTGTAATAAATACAAATATTATTATTTTGCGTTTATAAATTGAGTGTATAGGATAAATAGGAGTAGCTACCTATGAATGCTAGCTAACGGCTTCTTATACACTCTTTATTATAAGTTAGCATAAAGTTAGTAAATATGGAAGAGATTTGGAAAGATATACCCGGATATGAAAAATATTATATGGCTAGTACTCTTGGTAGAATTAAGAGTAAGGACAGAGTTATAAAAACTGTTTTAAAAGGTAAAGAAATAAAATACATAAAACGAGGAAGAATAATGACTCCGTGTTTAAATAGCGGTAAATATTTAGGTTTACCAATAAATACAGATAAATTAAAAAAGAGCGAAAACGTACACAGATTAATTGCTATAACATTCTTACCTAATCCTAATAATCTACCTTGTGTAAATCACAAAGATGAGAATAAATTAAACAATTGTGTAGATAACTTAGAATGGTGTACTAAATCATATAATCATTCATATGGAACTTGCATCGAACGTACATCTGAAAAACAAAGACTTACTCATTCAAATTGCATAACAATTGTAGGGTATAAAGAAAATGAGATAATAGAATTTCATAGTATATCCTCAGCTAGTAGATATTTTAATGTAAGTCATGCAGCTATATCGAAAGCTATTCGCAGAGGTAATAAATGTAAAGGGTATAATTGGAAATATAAAATATAACGATATGACATTAAATGAACTTTGTGACGATGTATTGTTAGAAGCACGTAATAACAACATAGGAGAATCTGAAAAACTTTCTAGATATTAGATAATGTTGTGGATTAAAACATATCGAGCTTACCTATTAAAACAGAAGTTAGATAAGGGAGAGCAATTAGACTAGATCTTCTATTAGACTATACGCATGCATTTGGATAAAATAGAAGAAGACCCAGGTCATGTAGAAT
>CAJJKI010000033.1 GCA_905188025.1 uncultured Eubacteriales bacterium
CGTAGACCTGTTAAAGATAAACCTAATGATAGAATCAAAAGATCTATTGATGGTGTGTTTACTGGGGAAAACAGTATATTAAACTTAGCTATTGTTCATTATCAGCTTAATAACAATAATCTAGAGGAGAAAGTATTAGGACCTAAGAATACTACAGTGTACCCGTTATCTAAGCATAATTATCTTACTTTGGAAATTAAGAAGCTTAATAATGATAGAAATTATGTTAGTAGATTATTAAAATGTCCTATTAACTCTTCTTCACTAGTTTATAATACATTAAAGAATAGTCCTAATACTAGACTTACTGTAGGTACTTTACTTAATATTACAGAATATAATTCTGGTAATACTGGTACAGATTATCAATCGGCTCCTAGAATAGAAACATTTATTTCTAAATTTGTATGTTCTGAAAATGATATTCTTATCTTACCTACGATGTCTGATAAAAAGACATATATGCCAATTCAAGGATTAAAAATGTTTAAAGGTCGTACTTTAAACATTACTCCTGTTGACGATTATGTTGAAATGAGATTTTCTGACGATGTATTAAATCAATTCTATAAATACTATAGAAGTGAATATGATGCAATTCTACAGTATCGTAGAATGAAATTAGTAGAAGATAAGATTGATGATTCCAACAGACCTACCATGTACTTTGGTAAAAGAGGTGAGGATAACGGTAAAGGAGGTAAGTTTAGAATTGCTCGTGGTGTATATCACTATACTGAAGATGGTAATGTACAATACATATCTTTTAATTCAATGAGCGATAAGGAATTGATGGATTATTTTAATAATACTGCTCAATTGAAAGAAGATCTAAATACTACATTAGGAGTATTTGTTGATAAACAATTAGATTATATACAAAGATTAGGTCTAATTGAGAAAACAAATGATGGGTATTATAAGAATAAATTCTTACCTGTAAGTTCTATTAATGACAGAGCTAATAAACTATCTAATGATATTGCCACATTAGCAGGAAAGGAAAATGAACTAAATAGGAACCATATAGCTATTTATGATGCTATTTCTACATTTACTGTTAATAACTTTGTATCAATGTTTGAAACAGAAAAAATCCTGTATAAAGATGTAGCATTCTTTAAGAATTATCCTGATGTATCTAAACGTCTTGCTGGTACATTATCAACTGGTGATAGACCTAGAACAGACTTTTCTGATCCTAACCATTTAATGAATAAAGTTGCTAGGTATAAACAAGGTAGATATAATGTAGCTGGATTAAAAGATGTTGAGTTGCGTACTAATCAACCAAAAGAATTATACAAAGCAATCTATGATGCATATGTAAGGGAATTAATGGAAAACTCTGGTAAATATACCAAAGAATACATTGATACTGTATTTGAATCTGGTGATCTATTCAGTAATGAGAGTATACCACAAGGTATCAAAGATAAAGCTAAAGAGAGTACAGAGCGTGACTTATCATTGTATGGTGATATTAAGATGAATAAAGAAGGTAATATTGAGGTTAATGAAGAAGAAACTCCAATTAACCAAGCCGATGCATCCGTATACTGTTCACCTACTATGTATAAAGCTATCTTAGCTAGTCAAGGTTTATTAGATCCTAAAGTAGAAGAAGCTATTGATTACGTAGAGCAACATGCTGATGATTTGGGTGATATCAGAAAATATGTAAATACATTATCTGCTGTATTATCTCCTAAAAAGATGGTATACTTTGGTAATGAAATACTACAGCCAATACCCGGTGAATTTATTAATATGCCTATCTTTAATAAGATGGCTATATTCCCGTTATTTAAAGTATTAGCTACTGGAGATTTAAGAGTACTATATGATAGGATGAACGATGTTAATAATCCTATTGATATGTTTACTACAAAATCCGCAGTAAAAGTAGGTAATATCAAAGAGTATGATTTCTATACAGATGCTACTCAAAATGAAATAACAGAAGAATTCAAAAAGGATGATAAAGGAACCTATTCTAAACCTATTGTATATAGACAACAGAATTTTAGTAACTTACTTAATCAGATGCCTATTGAAGCCCATGATGCTGAAAAGCGTATGTTGGTTACTCAGGCTATGAAGACAGTATTCTCTAATATCAGATTAGATGGAGACTATTTTATTCCTTCTAGTAGTGGTGTAGACCAAGATACTACAGGTAGAAAAGGTAAGAAAGTCAGTGGTAGACAGCTAGTTAAATTAGCAATGGACGCTATTGATAATTTATCAGATAGAGGACTCAATAGAATTCTTAAGGATTTGCACGCTGAAAAGAATGAAGATGGTACATATTCTTTTAAGGATCTACAAGGTATATCTGATAAATTAGTAAGGGATATGATTTCATCTAATATGGATTCTGATATTATCGATCAGGTTACTCTTGATGAAACTGGTAATTTTAAGGTTCCATTGTCTGCTTCTCCTGTAGCTAAGCAATTGGTTACAAAGATTATATCCGCAGTAAACAAAGAGACTGTAGATATTAATTTGCCGGGTGGTACATTTGTGCAGATGTCTTCCTTTGGTTTAAAATCTATTGATAAAGTAAAAGCTAGTGAAGCTGGTCAATATTCTAAGTATCAAATTAATAATGGTGAAAGACTTAAACTAATTGCAGATGATAGATCTATGGAGTGTGTTATTTCAATAAATCTATTGAAACACATAATCCCCGGATATGAAAATATGTCATTCTTACAAGCTAGGCAGTGGTTAATGGATAACAATATAATTGGTCCAAATGCTTCACCATCTGCAATGGCATATCGTGTACCTACTCAGGGTATGTCTTCTATTGCTGCTTTAACTATTAAAGATGTAGTAATGTCTCAAGCAGGAGATATAATTATATTACCGGATGAGTTTACTGCAAGAACTGGTTCTGACTTTGATATTGATAAGTTATTCTTAACAAGATATAATTATACTTCTCGTAGAAGTAATAAACCCGGAAGAGAGGCAACTAAAGATGAAATAGAATTAGCATTAAGTGGATTTAATGAATATGCTGATGAAATCTTAGCTATTAAAGATGGTGAACCTGTTACAAGAAGGTCTATACAGAATATGGCAGCATTGGTTAATGATTATCTTAAAAGTAAGAATTCTAATGTTATGTATGATGTCACAGATGCAACCTATAAAGTTTATCCTTATATATCTTCTAAGACAGAATTTGATTATAACAAGTCAATGAATGAACAATCTCAAGGTGCTATAGAAAACCTATTGATTGATACATTTATGGCTTCATTACTTGATTCTAAAAATACTCATGATACTACTAGACCATTGGATGTTCCTGTTAACATCATGAAAAACGGTATTGTAAAGAAGTATTTCCCTGATAAAAAGAATGATGCTGCTTTATATGAGTATACAGAAGAATATCAAGATACTTTAAAACAAGACTTCGCTGATAGTAAAGGTGGTATTGGACCATTTGCATTAAATAACCCGCATCATGTATTAGGTCAGTTAGTTGAATTAGTAATGCAATCTCCAGAGTACTTACCGAATATAGGTAACTTGCATAAAGTAAGTGGTGTAGATGATATTCATATTCTAGACTGGTTATCTGCATTGATTAGTGCTCACGTTGACGTTGCTAAGGATAACTATATCATCAAACTAAATGTAAATGGATTTACCTATAATCTTACTAACTTTTTATTAAGAAATGGTGCTGGCAAGAATACTATGTATTTTGTTTCACAAGAGATCATGAAAGATCTTGCAAATGATTATATACAGAGTAGGGGAGTTTATGGCATAGATAACACTAAACCATTTTATAGAAGATTCCAAGAAAAGGAAAAAGCAGTATATGATAAATTTGTTACTAAAGCAAAGAGTTTAGCTAAATCCAATGAGGATAAAGAAAATCTTGATCTCTTACTTAAGAATGAACAAGTTACAGATCAAGTATTATTTGAGGTTCCTGAACAAGGAAAGTTAGGTTATTTAGAAAATCTTCTTCGTAAAGCAAATGATAAAGAAAAAGATTTTGACTATTACTATGGACAAATTCTCGTATATAAATTATATAAGGAACTAGAACCTATGGCTCAGGCAATGTCTGATCTTGTAAAAGCTTCCCAAGTAGATACTAAGAAGTTTGGTAAGAACTCTATTGAAATGAGGACATTTCTACAAAATGTTGCTGATTGTTATACTAGTCCATATTTCACATCAGAAATGATTAATAAATTCTTTAAGGAAACATTCTTACAAAAGAAGATAGATAATAGCATCAAGTTCACATTGGATTTACTTGGTAAAATTAATATACAATCTTCTGATGAGTACTATAGGGTATTTAGATCTCTTATCAATGCTAGTGGATTTTCCAAAGTAAAAGATAAACAAGCTGTAACAGCATTTACTAATGCTATTGATTCTTACTGGAGAGCTTATGCATTGTATGATAGTACTAGTAGTCCATTAATTAATAGTATGAAAGAATTGAGGGACTTATTCATTGGTCCTAATACCATTGCTAAGAGAATCAATAGGATTAAAACTGATATTATCTCTGATGCTGCTTCTAAAGGTGGTAAATACCCAATTATTTCTGTTACTAATGGTAGAATTAGTAATCTATTCCTTAATAGTATTACTGGTGTAACTGATACCACAGGTAAAGCTATAGATTATATTCGTTTAGATTATTCAGATGATATTAGTTCTAATGCTAGTAGACAGATTAGAGAATACTGGCAAGAATTATTAGATAGTGATAATCAAGAGTTACATGATTTAGCTTACGATTTAGTTCGATATGCAGTATTTAGTGGTCATGGTACTAAACACTTAAACTCTCTGTTTGATTTTATACCTACTAGAATATTAGATGAACTTGGTTATTATGAGACTGTAAGAACTTTAGAGGAAAATATAGATAATTTCTCTAATCTATTTACTCCAGATGATATAGATGAAATCTATCGTAATAACTGGCAGGATAATAACATGGTTCCTGTAATAAATACGAGTAATAAAGGTATTTATATTCATAGAGAGAAAGTTGGTAATAGATTAGTTCCTGTAGCTATTAAAGGATCTTCTAGAAGATACGTTTGTAAAGATGATACTGATGTTCCATTG
>CAJJKI010000034.1 GCA_905188025.1 uncultured Eubacteriales bacterium
AGAATACCAAGGGGATAAAGAATTGCCTACTTTACTTGGTACTAAACTTACTACTTCAGTAATAACAGTAAAGGATGCCTATGGAAACATTATTCAATTAGGTTCTGAAACTAAGATGAAATTCTAGAGATATAGAAAGTACACTTGCAAAGATTATATTGCATATGTTAAAGGTAATAGGATATATGTAGAAGGTGATGCTAATCAACTAGAATATATTGATGTAGAAATAATTGCTGAAGATCCTACTGAAGATAAACTATGTTACAATCCTGATAAGGATGAATATCCTTTACCAGCTTATATGTGGGGAACAGTTAAGTAGTTAATCTTTACTAAAGATTTCTTAACTATGAGATAGCAAGTATCTGATACTACTAACGATAGTAAGGATGATACTTAGAATGTAATGAATTAGAATGTTAACAGAAGTATAAGACGATGAATGAATTAAATAAATCAGCTAATAAAACGGTATCTTATACTATACCTTCATTCTATAACCATTACTTAAGTAGTATAGAACCAGATACAGTATACGATATAGATTATACTACTTATAGAAAGATAGTAACAGACTACTTTTATCACTTAAGAGATTAGTTATTAGAAGAAAGTAAAGAAGTTAAATTACCTTATAGAATGGGTAGTATACAAATAGTAAAGAAACAACCTAAACATTTAGACGGTAGAAGTCTTAGAATAGATTATAAAGCTACAAAAGAATTAGGTAAACTTACTTATTTACTTAACGAACACTCAGGATTCTATAAGTATAGACTTTATTGGAATAAATAGGATATGCTAGTGTCTAATAAGAGTAAGTATTAGATTGTACTTACTAGAGCAAATAAAAGACATCTAGCACAAATAATTAAATAGAATATTCACGATTACGAATAGCAGCCATGATATATAAAATGACAAGTAGTAAAGCCGTGATTGCTAAAGTAATTGCGGACTTAGGTTTAAATGAAACTGAAATACCTATTACAGACATCAAACAATGGATAGGAGAGAGTTTAATGAATATAGGTTCTGTCAATCAATTAGATCACAAAGTAGAAGTAATACCTATCAATGGTTATTAGGCTAAGTTACCATGTGACCTAGAAAGATTAAATAGTGTAGCTTACTCTACATGTGATTGTGGTGGTTGGATACCTATGAAAAAGAGCACTGGTACATTCAGTGTATATGATAAGAAAGATAACTGTGATTGTTGTAATATGATTATACACGATGATGTATTAATACCATTAGTAAAGAACCTTCATAATCTTACTAAAGATAAAGACGCATTAGAAATACTTAATAAAGATACTAATACTAGATAGACACTTAGCACATTAATTAATAATTATACAGTTTGTAGCAAAAATGGTAGATTACAGCACACTAGTTTTAATGGTACTAATTTCAGTTATACGCCACAATATGATGTCAAACCAGGATATCTTATCTCAAATGTCCCAGAAGGATATGCAAAAATCTCATACCACGCTATCTATACTGACGAAGATGGTATGCCAATGATGCCAGACGTATAGTCTTACTTTGAAGCTTGCTTTTGGTATTGTGCACAAAAGATTCTTTATATTAAGTATATAAAAGGAGAAGTACACAGATAGTTGTGGATAGATGCTAAGAACTCTTATAACTTCTATAGAAAGCAAGCATATGCTGAATCTTTGATGCCTAATCAAGATGAATTAACTAATATTAAGTATACATGGAATACATTAGTTCCAGAAATGGATGAAGAACGTACTTTCTTTAGTACTACTGGCGATAGACAATAGATTTACAATTAGAATTATAATAGATTATGGAGATAAATAGCCAAGTAAATACATTTCTCGAAGGAATGAATCTAGATTCTGATATTACTATGCTATCTGACAAGTAGTATAGATGGGCATAGAATGTTAGATTGTTAACAGATAATGCCGGAACTACTGGAATTCTATAGAATATAGAAGATATTAGACAATATTTAGGAGGTTTAGAAATCTCTGAAAATATACTAGGTACGGCTGTTAGTAGATGGTATAATACAGATAAAGAAAAAGTAGAAGAATGTGGAATAGTATTTACTAAAGAATTGTATGAACAAAATAGAATTAATAATCTTTGGATAGTAACTGATTTTAATAGTATCAGTCCAACTTGGACTCTAATAGTATCTGCACAATTAAATATTACAGACAACGTATCCATTGTTACTAATTTTGAGTCTAATAATGTTAGTAAAGTATATATATCTGACGGTAATACTTCTATCAAATGCATTAATATATAGAAGAAATATAATACAAGTAAGACTAGTCCAATAACAGATAGTACATACTTTGATCTGTTACCAAGTTCTACTATTGCCCCATTTAAGTTTATTGAATGGACTTCTGGTAATTTGCCAGCAGGTATGGTACAGTATTGTTATTAGCTATTCAATGTGCATGGCGGTGAAACTACAACTTCATCACTAAGTTCTATGATACCTGTATCTTCTAGTAACACTAATTCATCTAAAAACTTTAATGGAAACAATAAAGACGAAAGTACAGACAAAGGGTGTCTATTGTCAGCTACATTATTTAATGATGGTAGATTTGAAAGAATTAGAATAATTGGAATACAGTACACTAATAAAAATCAAGTACCAAAAATATACATTATAAATGAATTAGATTTGCCCAAATCTGATAATCCTACCATTACTTTTACACATAATGATATTGGTAAGAATTATATTAATGAGTTATCAATTGAAGAGTTTAACAATATAATTCCGTTTGAATTTAATGCTAAGAGTATAGCTAAAATGAATAATAGGTTATTTGCTTCAAACTTACAAGAAATAACATGGGATGTAGCTTACGATGCTAGGGCATATAGGTGCAATAAAAATGGAACAATATAGCTAAATTCTAGTATAACTGAAAATTCTTTAACTTTAACTTTTGATTAGTTATTGGGTCAAGGTAACGACTTTATTATACCAGAAGAACACGACTGTATTAACCCTATGAATAGTCAAATAGTATATCCAAATAATGAAACTGAAGAATATGCTTACGGATATGATGATAGTAGAACCGTTAGAGGTGGCAAAGGAGTAAATATAAGTTATAGATTTGTTACTACAGACTTAATAGAATCTGACAATACTCCATCTGTAGATGAAGAAGGTAATAAATTATTAGCTTATAATATGGAATTATCTGCATCTAAAAGAGTAGACGCTACTATTAAGTTAAAATGTCCAGAGAACGGTCAAACTGTATATATCTATAATAATGATAATACATCTAGAATAAGAAATTATAGCGATCCATTTTACGTATCTAATTTTTTAGGGTATTAGAGAGACGAAGTATATAGATTTGGAATAGTATTTTATAATTAGAAAAATATACCATCTCCTGTACATTGGATCGGAGATATTAGATTTCCGTCTGGTGATATTGAAGGATATGAACCATTTACTTTTGCTGATACAGTTGATGGAACTGGTAATTATGAATTAATATCTCATCCGTTAGGTATAGTATTTTATGTATAGAATCTTCCTGTAGATGTAGTAGCTTATGAAATAGTAAGATGCGACAGAACGTTAGCGGATAGAACTGTGGTTACTTAGGGATTACTAAACAAAACTGTTAGATTCAATGGGTGGTAGAATAATACTGAAGATTATAGAGCTGAATATTCTATTGGTAGCATAGATAGAAGACCTACTATTATGCCAACATTTACAGACACTACCGTATCACCGTTTGCACAAGGAATATATCATATATATGATAACAAAATGGTATAGCAAGATACTCAAGCTATAAACCCAATGGACGTTAACGGTATATTTGATTTAGTAACAGCTGATATATGTTTTAATAAAGAAAATTCAGATTCTATTGTTACTAGTAATATGAATATAGTTCCATTATATTGTGCTCATTCCGCTACATATTGTGATGATAATAGATATAAACATCACAGACTAGGAATACCTTTCACAAAAGTGTTAGGTAGAAATGATAACAATTAGACTGAAAATTCATTTGGTGGTGTAGTAGAAGGATCGGATTATGATGGAGATCGACCAGGTATTAAATTGAAATCTGGAGTATTTGATGGATTTGAGCAAAATGATGGCAGACTTAGTGGAGGGGTATGTAAATATTATTAGATGTTTGGTAAGAACTATGCTCATAAAGACAATTCTAATTTGCGTCAATCTTTTCCTATAAAAGACGTCGTTAAACCTACTAATATATCTCCTTACCAAGAAGCTTTTGATGCTAAACAAATAGTAAACTATATAGATAGATTTGGGTTTATCAATTATAGCATTGGTTCTAACGAAGCTCTTGGACCTCACGGAGTATGTTTAGCTGTTAGTGCCCCAGATGTATATTCTGGTGGTTTTACAGGTATACGTACAACACCAATGTTAAGAAAGTTTAGATATAATTCTGTGCTTTTTGTTAATATAAAGAAGAGTGCTACTTAGTATGGTGGCAATACATTTATAAGTAGAAGTTATTCTACTTATTATAGTACTAATACTTATGTCAAAACATCTTGGGAAAAATATGATACAGCTATGTGTTTCGGTGGTGATACATATTTAGGAGTATTAGATTATGCACACACCTTGTTGTTTACTAGGAATGACCCAGACGATAGAAACGGTTTTAAGAGATTTGTTGCAGCTTATATACCTTTAGAATCCAGTGTAAACTTGCACTATAGAAACGATGAACATTTTTCTCAAGATACTACGGTATCTACAGGTAATGCTCAGACTGGAGAAGCTAATATTTATTTTTTAACAGAGCCTGGAGCATTAAATACAAATTACACTCAAGGAAAGCCTATGTATACATATAATTCAGCATATTCTAGTACTAATACCGCTAAAAGTTATATTCAAAGTTCTATATACGCTGAAGATAATGTAAAGAGCATGAATCGTATTACTTGTTCTGAAGTAAAATCTATTAATGAATATACAGATAGTTGGACTAAATTTAAATTTGCTAATTATTTAGATAC
>CAJJKI010000035.1 GCA_905188025.1 uncultured Eubacteriales bacterium
CACAACCAGCTAGTGCACCTGACTTAGATGATGGAATGATACCAGTAGTTATATCTAATAATGGAATAGTTACAACAGTATCTAAGGATGATAACAACTGGTATAACTATAATGATAAAGAATGGGCTAATGTAGTATTAGTAAATTCATCATCAAGAAGTAAATATTTAAATACTAGTGGAGTAACAGTAAATGAAGATGATATATTAGCATATTACGTATGGATACCAAGATATAGTTATAGAATACCAATGGTTAGTTGTTCTACAATAAGCAATCCAACTGTAGATGAGTATCCTACTTGTTATAATTATATACTAAGTGATAGTGATAAAACTTCATTAATTACTTGGTGGCATAGTTTTATATCAGCTGAAATGAATACCAGTTATACTTTAGAACAGGCTACGCAAGATGTCAATACTGGAATGAAAAATGGTTCATTTACAGTAACTGGCGTTGGTGAATTATTGTTTGCTGATATGATAGGATTTTACAATGAACAAAATGATCCTGATATAACATATACTACGAATTTCAATTCTTCAAATAATTTAACAGGCCCTAGAGAAATAGATATAGTATTTGAGAATAAAACTACTGCTAAACAAAATGGTGATGCAATAGATATATATCATACTCATCCAGCGTTTACTTTTGGTAATACTGAATTAAATGGAATATGGGTAGGCAAATTTGAAACTACTGGTAGTGCAAGTGTTCCTACTGTTAAAGGGAATAATGTTTTTTTAATTAATCAAAATGTATCAACACAATTTACTACTGCCCAAAAATTTGGCACGAGTACATATGGTTCTACTTCAAGAGTAGATGCCCATATGATGAAGAATAGTGAATGGGGAGCGGTAGCATATTTGTCTCATTCTAAATATGGAGTAAATAGGGAAGTGTATATAAATAATTCAAGTGGTTTTTATACCGGACGAAGTGGAGGAAATGTTGGCGGTAGTACAGCAATAAACACGGTGTATACTGACCAGACTTCTACGGAGCAATATAATAAATATGGATTTTATACATGGGATGGATATTTACTATCATATGGTACTAATACAAAAACTACAACACATGATATAAGTAAAGTAGCTAGTACAACTGGTAATATAACAGGAGTATATGACATGTCCGGAGGTGTTTGGGAATATGTAATGGGATATTATAGTGGGGCAAGTGACACGTGGGGAGCAGCTTCAAATGGTAATAGTTCTGGTTTTAGTAGTAAACCCGATAGTAAATATTATAGTGATTACATAACAACTGACCCATTAACTGCATGTAATGGTGGTATATGTTATGGACATGCCTTATCTGAAACTAATGGATGGTATGATGATTCCGCGAGCTTTGTCTATGCCGAGAGTCCTTGGTTCGTACGAGGTGGTAGCAGCATGGACGTTGTTGGTGCTGTTGTGGGTGCATTCTACTTTGTCAGCGGCAATGGCGATGCCGGCAACGTCGGCGGCTTCCGTTCGGTTGTTTCCTTCGTTGGAGCGTAGCGACTTGCTCTGAGACCACTAGATTGGTATAAGGAAATAATATGAAGATAGATAGATTAGGATTTAGATGTGTCATTTTTGCCTCTTTTTTGCAAAAATGACACGGGGTATAAATATTTAAATTGGTATTAATGTCTTTTGACATTGATATAGGGATTAAACAGTTAACGTGAACGAGGTAACAACAACAGTTTTCGTGTTGTTCTTTCTTTTATTGAAGCATTATGACTTGCTTTTGGATTGGTGTATGATGACTTTGCTTTGAGAATATAGGCATAAAAAAACTATCCGATTGGATAGTTTTTTATAGTGTGTCGACGAAGGTGTCGTCTAGGCATCTAAGAATGCAGACACAGTTTAAATTAATAGTAAAGAATGAGTTGGTGGCAACATAAGGATATGTTGCAGCTTCGTCAGTATTTGGTGCTAGAACTCGACATGTAGCACAACAGCCATCTAGTTTTTCTAAACGGAAAACATTAGAAGTAGTAGTTACTGCAGGATCTTTACTAATAGGCATTGTTAGTGGTGTACTACCACTTGAGCATGTATATAAAACGATTGGTCTAGTATTACAGAAAGTAGTGCAATTTTGGCCTAGAAAACCACGATCACAAGTCTGTAAGCAAGTATCATTTTGACAAACACTTTGTTGTAGTATTAAGATTACTTTTAAAATATCAGCGATACAGTTTTCACAGTTATTTACTTCAGTATTATTACACATATATAATCCACCCCTTTATTTATATTCATTATAAGATATGTAAAGTTTATTAAAAAATTCATTATTTATACCTAATTAGAATATATTTTAGTATGAAATTATGTTTAATGATTAGTTTATTTTTAGTGATAGGGATAGTATTTAATATAGTATCTTATGATAGTTTTTTATTACTTTTAGCTATAGTATGGTATATAGCTAGTGTAATGATCATGTATTCTTCTTTTAAATATAGTATTAAGTATAAGGCTAGACAGTTTAATATAAAGAGGATTGTGAGGGCTATTAAAGGTAGTGGTAATGGAAAGATAAAGCCTTTGGAGAGTTTTTGTGTGTCTTTAGCTGCTAAGATAGGGGTGGGATCTTTATCGGGAGTAGCATTATCTTTATATTTTGGGGGAATAGGATCAATATTTTGGTTAATGGTGATTAGTTTATTAGTTTCTATTAATACATATAGGGAATGTATATTGGGAATTAGATATAGGGATAAGATAGATAATGGGTATGTAGGTGGGCCTAGTTATTATATAAAGAAATGTTTAGGGAATAAATATTTAAGTAAGTTATATGGATTATTAGTGATCGTGGCTTATAGTTTTTTATTCTTATCTATACAGACTAATACGATAGTTAATTCACTATATTACTTGGATATAGATAAGGGAATTATTGGGATAGTGTTGCTTTTGGTTACTTTTTTAATTATTAGGAAAGGGTTAGATGGAATATCTAAAGTTAATAGTATACTGGTACCGGTAATGCTTATTTTTTATGTAGTTTTAGGGGGATATGTTTTTATTAATCATTATCAGGATATGGGTAGGATATTTGGAAGAATGATTCAAGAAGCGTTTAGTTTTAGGAGTATACTTACATCTTTTTTAGTGGGAATGCAAAGAGCTATATTTATTACGGAATCATCAATTGGTACTAGTGCAATATCTGCTAGTAGTTGTGATAATGATCCGGATAAACAAGGGATGCTTGAAGTGATGGGAATACATGTAGTTACTTTTTTGATATGTTTAACTACTTTCTTAATTATTATAACGACTGATTATGAGAGTGTTAACTTTGGAAATATAAATGGTATAGAGATAGTAATGTATGCTTTTAAATGTCATTTTGGTTCTAAGGGAATGATTAATTTATCACTTATTACAGTTATGTTTGCTTTTTCTACGATAATATCTAGTTATTTTTTTGGAGTTAGTAATTTAAGAATATTTAGTCAAAAGAATATTGTGAAGAAGATATTTATGATAATATTTTTGTTAGTGATCATTATTTCTTGTTATATAAAACCTAGTATTTTGTGGAATTTGTGTGATTATTTAGTGGCTTTTTTAGCAATAATAAATGTATATGCTATTAATAAGATAAAGGAAGATCGATAAGATCTTTTTTTGTATAGTTGGATATTTTTGGGTAATAATAATGATAGGTGATAAGATGGATAAATATAATGAGATAGTTAAGAAATATACTCCTAAGGAAGATAGAAGCAAAAATGCAATAGTGGCTTTTTTAGTAGGAGGACTTTTGGGGAGTGTGAGTGAGTTATTACTTAGAGGATATATGATGTGGCTTAATATACCTAGAAAAGAAGCTGGAGTTGTGGTAATTTTAACTTTGATCGTGATTGCATCTATACTGACGGCATTAGGAATATTTGATACGATGGTTAGTAGGGTAAAGAGTGCACTTATTATACCGATAACGGGATTTGCTCATTCGATGACTTCGGCGGCTTTAGAATATAGAAAAGAGGGACTGGTACTTGGAATAGGGGCTAATATATTTAAATTAGCGGGTACAGTTATTTTATATGGAATAGTATCAGTATATGTATTTGGTATTGTTAGATTAATAGTGATGGGAGGATAGGATGACTAGAAAATTTAATAATGTATATATAAATGAGAAATATACAATAGCAGGAATATATGAGAAGGATGGGCCAATAGCGGATTATTTTGATATGATATATGATAAGGATTTTTATTATGGATGTGATACTTTTGAGAAGGCTGAAGAGAAGATGATCGGGAATAGTATTGATAAGTTAATTAATAGAGCTAAGGTGATTGATAGTGATATTGATTATGTGATAGCAGGAGATCTTGAGAATCAGATAGCTGCTTCAGATTATGCAATGAGAGATTTTAATATTCCTTTTATTGGGATATATAGTGCTTGTGCTACTTTTGGAGAGGGTTTATTACTTTCTGCTAATTTGATTGAAGGAAAGGGTGCTAATAGGGTGATTGTTAGTACGGGAAGTCATAATATGGTAGCGGAGAAACAATTTAGGAATCCTACGGAATATGGAGCTCCTAAGAAGAAGACAACTACTTGGACTTCAACGGGTGCTGTTAGTTTACTGCTTAGTAATAAGAAGAGTGCTATTAGGGTGGCTAGTGCTACTGCAGGAATGGTTCAAGATAAGGGAATAATGGATGTTAATAATATGGGAGCAGTTATGGCAATTGCAGCGGCGGATACTATTAAGAGACATTTGAAAGATCTAGATATTAAGGCTGACTATTATGATTTAATTTTAACGGGAGACTTAGGGGTATATGGAAAAGAGATACTTATTCAATATTTGAAGAGTGATGGAATAGATATTAGTAAGAATTATGATGACTGTGGATTAATTTTATATGATAGGAAGAAACAACCAGTATATGCGGGAGCTTCAGGGCCTGCTAGTAGTGCTTTAGTATTTAGTGCTTATATTATGAAAGAGATGGAAAGAGGAAAATATAAGAGAGTTTTATTAGTACCA
>CAJJKI010000036.1 GCA_905188025.1 uncultured Eubacteriales bacterium
GTTGGTGTATGCTATCCGGTAAAGTGGCGGACACGTTATATACGGATCTGCCCTACGTACAGCAATTGCGGCGTGCGCAAGCCTATTACGAGTCGCACGGAACGGGGCAGGAGCAAGCGAGGATCGGTTTGTACTTGGGGCGTTCGTATGTGGAGGATAAGGATAACGAGCTGGCTATGAAGGCTTATTTACAGGCGTTGGATATCGCTTTACGTTGTCAAGACTATAATCAAGCCGGGTATATTTGTAGCTATATGGGAGACTTGTATCATTTTGACGGTGATTATTTATTAGGAAAAGATAAATATAAAAAAGCGGAACAGTACTTTCGAAAGGTCGGAAATATGCGGAGCGCAGCTTTCGCTTTGCGAGATGTGGGACGTATGTATGTTTTTGCGGATTCGTCAGAGGTCGGGTTGAGATATTTGCTAGAAGCTGATACTATTATAGCGGAACTAGGGGATTCTTCTGATATAGGATATATATCCAATGGGATAGGAAATGTTTATAGTGTGTTAGGCAATATAGAACTCGCTAAGCAATACTTATGGAAATCAATAAATGTTTCTGAATTGGATAATGCTCCAGACTATTCCGCTTTAGCCGGTGTCTATATAGAAGAAGGAGATTTCAAGAATGCTCGCCTATGTTTAGAGCAAGCGAACATCATACCAACCCTAAATGAAAATACGCATATCTCCATAATTTATAATTATTATGAACTGGAAAAAGCAGAAGGTAATATAGAAAATGCTTTAACCTATTTAGAGCAATATAATGAAGCCGCAGATTCTATCTTAGCATTACAAAATAAAGCGAATATCGTAAAGACAGAAAAAGCGTATAATCATTTAAAAATATCGTTAGAAAATACCCAATTAAAGATGGATAAACAATGGACTTTTATACTTCTTGTTACTTCTATTACTGTTTGTCTATTATTGTTATTCGTTTATCAGTTGCAAATGAATAAGAAAAATAAGAGAATATATGTCCAGCAAATCGATATTGAGCAAAAGAATATTGAATTATTGAAACTGCAGAATAGCTTGAATATAAAACAACGTGAGCTTCAGGATTTATTCGATAAGTTATCAAAAAAAGATGAATTGCTCAATATATCTTATTCTAGAGCGAAGTTAGAGGAGCGATATGAACGAACGAAACAAGAAGAAAAATCCATTATCCAGAGAATCGCAGAACAGCGTAATAATCTGTTTTTATCATCTATGATAGCAAGGAAAGTGATTAAACTATCCCAAAAAGTAATTCCTGGTACGACAAAATCCCCTCTTTCAGAAAAATATTGGCGAAATATTATTACTCAAGCAAATGAGGTCTACCCATCTTTAGAAAAGAAATTCTCTGAGTTCAATATGACTCTTGCGGATTTACGCTATTGTTATTTAGTTTTATTTCATTTAGATACGATCAGTGAGGCTATTCTATTAAACATTCAGCCGGATTCTGTAAATAAGCGTCGCCAACGTGTACGTCAGAAGCTAGGAATTATAGGGGAGGAGCTAGATTTGTATACCTATATTATTAATATGATGTAACTTTTTGTTTATTAGATAGATATATGTATATATCCATGAAATGTTTGTCCTATCCATGAATTTATAATTTATTAATTATCAGTAAATTATAAATTGAGTTTGTCCGTCACTTATTAGCCCTTTTTCTTTGTTATTCGAGCTATTAGCCTGTTCTTCGCATCCAAATCAAAAAATGAGATGAGAAATGAAATTATTTAAATTTTTATTTGTAGTAATGGCTTTGTTAAGTGCTATTCCCTGTTTTGGTAGGCGGGTTCACTTAGATGGTAACTGGAAGCATTCAAAAAAATCTATTCTCGTAGATTTGCCTATGGACGCTTCTATTGAAGAAGCTAGTGGAGAACTGATAGTGAACTTCTATGAAAATGTAGGTAATGTGCGTGTTATCGTTACTAGTTCTACGGGAGAAGTGATCTATAATGAAAAGGTACAAACGAGTACTATGCCATCTTTAGTAATACCTTTAAAAGATCAAGAAAAAGGTGTGTTGCAAATAACAGATGGTTATAACAATGTATATGGATTCTTATTTCTATAGATTTTATTAATTAAAATATTAATTATAAATAATAGTTATTATGAAAAAAAATAATTAAAATAATGTTTTCCTTATCAGTATTATTATTAATGTCTTGTGTAGAGGAAATAGATTATAGTTTACCAAGAAATGAAGTAAGCCGTAATATTACCACTGTTAGTAGTGATACAATAACAAATCATGAATTATTAGAAGAATTTAGTAAGGCATTAGCTTATAGTTTAGATTCTTCAATAGAATTAAGGCGTATTATTAAAAATGAAGCTTTAAAGATGTTTGATTATGATTATGATGTATTATATTTATCTATTAATTCTTATAGATTAACTTCTGGAAAAACGGTTGATGAATTAATGAGCTTGTATATGGATATAACTAGATTAGAAAAAATAAAACAATTATTTTCAACCTTAACTATATTTGTACCAGAATTGCCTGATAACAGTTTTTCTGCTGAACTTTGGAATGTGGAGAGTGAAGTTCCATATACAGCTTTAAGAGTTAAAAATAGTAATGATGTAATGGGCTATGGAGTAAATAAAGAATTCTTAATACCATCAAATGAAATTCCTAAATATCCTATTGTAGTAGTGAAGTTAAATGAAAGAGTGGTTTCTGTAAATAAGGCTCAAAGGAATTTGTCACCGATGAGTATTATAAATCCTGATATTGTATTCTTTAGTGATGTATTTGATAATACAGAGAATGCTTCTTCAGTCATACAGAATAGAAATTTTTCTAGTGGTGATACTAGAGATCGCACAGGATCAATACCTGAAAATATGAAAAAGGTTTATGAAGCCTACGACGTATTTGCTGCAACAAATGAATGGCCGAGAGATTATATATATTATGGCTTGACTCCTCAACAGCCAAAAGGACCTTTCAATCGAGATTTTAAGGAAAGTTTGGTGTATTTTAAATTATTAGGAGATCCACGTACAGTTATGAACAAAATTTGTGATCAAAGTGAAGATCCTAGAATTGATGGAAATACTCATCAAGAAACAGGAGGTGGTCGTCCCGGAGGTAGTACTATTCTTACACCATGGACAGACGGATCACTTGAATTTATAGTAAAAGTGTATGTTGCAAATCAAGCTGGTATAGGTAATGAATATATTAATAATTTTATAGTTAAACCATCTGCATTGTTTAAAATAACACCAAAAGATCCGCTTAGTAGTAAATTCGAAGTTAAATCAATAGAGTTAACAGATGGAATAGCTTTGGACCTTCCATTATTCGAATGGAATATAGAGAATTATGGTGCAATAATAAAAATAGCGATAGAAGAACTAGATATTAGTGAAACTATTCAAAGTGTAGAATCTTCAACAGCTACATTTGTAACTAATTTTGGATTTGATCCATCTTTTGGAGAAAAAGTAAAGATTGGTTTAAAATTTGGAGCTACAGCAACTACATCAAAAACAGTTTCATATACAGTTACTAAAAGTTTAGCTAGTGATGAATTAGGTCAAGTTATTGTTAATTTTGAAGATAAAATCCTAAAATCAAAGAAGAATTTATCAACTGGAAGGGATTGGAAACCTGACTATACAGATAAATATAGGACTGGATGGTATCAATTAGCACTAAGTCCATTAAAATATAATTAATTTTTGTGGTTTGATATTTTTTTGACTGTAATATGTAGAGATAATCTTAAAAATAATATCTATATTTAAGATAGAATGTACGAACTGATTCTGTTAAAGTAGGTAATTGATAAATAAGAATTATATTTATATAAAATTATTGTAATATGAAACAGGTAATCTATTTTTTATTTAGTATGTTATTATTTTTGTCTATATCTTGTAATAAAGGTGAAGATATTTCTTTTGAAGAAACTCCTTACTATTTGGGGTACTTTGAAGGAAAGGTGAATAGT